>JAAZNV010000007.1 GCA_012798115.1 candidate division WWE3 bacterium | reverse complement strand
TGTCCATAAATTTAACCGTGTTTTGTCACGTGGCATGAAGTAAAAATACTCTAAAGTAGGTCTATGGTTAGGTTCGTACCAAGAATTATTCATAAGTTAACATTGTATCCAATGTGTAACCTATGTTTCTCAGCCTACTCACCTAAACCTCCAGCCAAGGTTTTTGCTGTCATAGTAAGATAGACTGAGTTATCTCTATTTACTTCCAAGCATATGGGAGGAGGTCACTTAGTTTAACTTTTTTATCGTTGCTGATAATAACTTCGGTATTAAGATTTCTTTCATCAATAAGGTTTAAGAGTTCTCTACATCTACCACAAGGTGGAAGAATTCCATCTTTACCCCAAGAAACAATTGTTTTTACAAAGGTATCTTTTGTTTGAGAAAGCATTTGAGAGATTGCAGTGTGTTCGCCACAGAAACCAATACCACAATATAGATGTAAGCTGCTTCCTGTGAAAATTTGGTCGCTTTCTGATATCAAAGCACATCCAGCGTGGCCTATCGTACCCCCTTTAACTTCTCGCTTACCAAAAAATTTTTTAGCCTCTTCTACCAGGTTTTTGTCTGATTCACTTAGCATACGTTTATTATATCAGACGATATCTCGTACGCTTACACCTGAAATAGTAACAAAGTATTTCCATAAACTCCAACAAAATGTTACAACTTCGTCCCTTATGCTCAGCCATGGATTTTGTTATCATAGCAATATTCTTAATCTTAAAAACTAAGTTAGTGTAAAATATTTCTGTGGAAATAATTAAAGAGATCTCAGAAAACGAATTAATATTGTTATTCCTAAAATCCGAACTTTACTCAAATAGATTTGGCAAACAAATTACTGACCAGATACAAAAAGACAACCAGAACGAAAATATAATTACTAACCCAGATTTGTCGAAAGAGACACAAAACGTATATAGGAGAAGGTTATTAGAAAAATATAGAGGTTACGGAATAAATAAACACCTATTTGATAATTTTCCAGAAAAAATTACTTGGCATAGATACTTGATAACCAAAAGTGAGTTAGAAAAAGTAAAGTATATAAATTATGATTACTGGAACAAACTTTCTTCAGAGACAAGATTACCAGTAATTGCTGCTAGGAATATAAAAAATGGTTTAGAAATTTTTAATGTTAGTAACAATAACTTTATTAACGCTTCAAAATACATTAAATCTGGAGGAGAGTTTCCGCCTATAATTCTGGTTTGTAAATCGCTTGAAGACGATATAGTCATACTAGAAGGACATTTAAGAGTAACCGCATACTTTCTTGAACCCGAGTGTATTCCATACAAACTTGAGGTTGTATTAGGAGTTTCTAAAGATTTTGCTAATTGGAAACTATACTAAAGAAATCTGCCTAAAATATCTGTGCAACTCCTCACAAAATGTTAGAACTTCGTCCTTAAATCTCAGTCAGAAAACATCTCTGTTTTGCGATATGATTATTATATGCAAGATGACAAATACATGACAAGAGCAATAGAGCTATCAAGAAAATCTTTTGAAAGATTAGACATGCCTATTGGATGTGTAATTGTACACAAGAACGAAATAGTTGCTGAGAGTGAAAATTATGCTTTAACAAATAAAGATTTTACTCAGCATGCTGAAGTTTTAACTATGTTACAGACCACGAAAAAACTCAATAGTACAAATCTTTCAGAGTGCACACTTTATACAACAATGGAACCTTGTCCAATGTGCTCCCTACTAATAAGAGAATACAGAATCAGTAGAGTCGTATTCGCCCTATATTCCACGGACATGGGTGGTTACAGTAAATATCCAATATTAACTGATGTAAGTCTTAGCCAGAAATATCCGAAGCACTTTGGCGAGGTACCTGAAATTAAAAAGGGGTTCCTTGAAGATGAAGCCGCAAAGATCTGGATAGAAAGAAAAGAAATGAAAGATAAAGGTGAGGTATACAAGCAAGAGAAGTACTAGTAAGCTTAACAGTACACGGTACATCTTATCTATGTCCTACGGGGCACAAATATCTCTTGATAACATTCAAGTTTAATAAGCACCTCGTGATTTCAAAACTGCAGGAATGGTTTTTAGAATAAGCCACAGGTCGAAGAAAAGATTCTGTGATATGGCATATCTATTATCTAGTTTAATACGCTCCTCAAATCCAATATTTGATCTTCCACTAGTCTGCCATAAACCAGTTAATCCTGGCTTAGTTTTAATTACGGGCTCTGCTAAAGATCTTAACTCAGGATGTTTTTTTAGTTGAGTCGCAAGTTCGTCTGGTTTGTAGGCTCTTGGACCTACAATGGACATCTCCCCCTTAAGAATATTAAAAAGCTGAGGCAACTCATCTAAACTTGATTTTCTTAAAAAGTTGCCAACACGTGTAACCCTTGGATCATTCTTAATTTTATAACTGTTACTTTGATATTCCCTTAACAAATTTGGATCATTTTTCAAAATTTCTTCTGCATTGATAACCATCGTCCTAAACTTGTACATTTCAAATAATTTATTATCCTTGCCCAATCTAGTTTGTTTGAACACCGCAGGTCCCTTTGAATCTAAAATTATTAGAATATAAGTGAAAAATAATACTGGAAACCCCAAGACTATACCTAATAGAGATCCAACTACATCAAGCAATCTTTTGAAAAAAGAGTAAAAACTCAAAAAATGAAATCTTTGTACTATTTGATTCGCCATTTCGATGCTTTTATCTATCCAGATATTTATAATATGATTATAATCCCATTTCTCGTTTTTAGAAGTTTTTATAGTATTAATAATCTAAGCGCTAAAAACTTGAAGTGTATTCATTTGTTTTTCTCGCACAGCAAATTTCGAATAGTAATTTTTCACTAATTCCTAAGCCTCAAGCTAGATTCTGTTATCGATGTAGTTCTAAGAGCAAAGCAATATTTTAAGGCTTATAGTGCTTGACGATCTTCTTTATTAGTGTTATGATCGCTCTAAAATTTCTGAAAAGTAAAGAGAGAGGTTGTAATGGAAATCCTGATTTTTTTTACAGCGCTATTTGTGTTGTCCTATGTTCTATTTCTTTTGTTTAGTTTGTTCATCCTACCTCGAGTAAAGCACACAGGCATTGTTCGTAGTGCAGAAAAAGCACATAAAGGCATTCAATGCCACGAAGTAACAATACTTAAGGTGGAGGATGAAAGAGGAATAATTTGGCCTGTGGGCATAGATGGGCACTTTGACTTTGAAGTTGGAACCAAAGTGGAATTCCAGGTACTTCCTGACGTGGTTGCACGTTCTCGCGTCAATGAAGTAAGGACAAATAAAGATGGGTCTAAAAGTCCCATTGTCCGTGATGATCTATATTACAAAATTCGGAGGTACAACATTATTGGTTAATTAAGTAACAGTAGTGCCACAAGAGACAGACCATTATAAGTTTGTCTCTTTTTTATTAATCACCTGTTTTATATAACTGCAGCTAGCTAAAATTTATATTGATATAATGGCATATGCACGCCTTCTTGTGCTAAACGCGAGTGTTATAATTACTGCATGCATAAATACGTAATAGTTCATTTTATTCACAAACCATCTCAACTGGAATTTCCTGCAAGTAACTGGCCTCTTCACATTACTTTGTTAGGTAACCATAACACACCTACCTTGGAGTATAAATTGGTAAAATCCTTAGATTCTTTTGTGAAAACTTGCTCTGCCTTTGAAGTACTAGTAGAAGATGAGGCTATGTTTGGAATACAAAAAGATATCTTAGTTTCAAAGCTTAAAATAAATAAAGAAATTCTCAATCTCCACAAGGGATTGAAAGACGTTCTAGATATAAATGGAGCTAATTATGATAACACTAGCTTTATAGGACAAGGATACCAACCACATTCAACGGTACAGAAAGATAGTAGATTGAATGCGAATCAAACCGTGTTAATTAACTCTTTTTCCTTAGTGGATATGGCACCAGATGGCGATACTAGCAAAAGAAAAGTAATTAAAACATTCTATTTTGAAAAGTAGGTGTTAAGTCTAGGTGAGAATGCATAAGATTTGTTCTAATGAGCAGCAGGCACATTACGAGAAGGACATTATCTATTTTATTTGTCCTACTAAAACATAGAAACAATCTCCAGGAAAATAGAAAACAATGGCAAAATTATCAAGTATAGTTCTTCAATGGATAAGATGTCTTAAATTATCTATACTTCTAAATTAAGAAATTTCTTAACTAAAACGCCAACGATAAAACTTAAGAAAGCTACCCCAAAACTTAAAAAGAGATTCTCTGCAAGCCTTTGTTTGAACGATATTCCTTTAGTAATAGAAAGATAAAACGCAAAGAATAAAATGACAATAGCAGCATTCAATAAAGTAAGGGCTAAGGAAAATAAATAATTTCGAGAAACAAAGTAAGGAAGGATTAAGAAAGAAACAGTCAAAACATAAGTTAAGCCTGTGTAAAGAGCAGCTTTTAAAGGATTTTTGCTCTTTGACTCGCTGCTTTTAGTTGATAAATATTCAGACGAAGCCATAGATAAAGAAGCTGATAAACCAGTTATTAACCCTGTTGCTCCAATTAGTTGATTATTCTGGAGAGCAAAAGTTAATCCAGCTAAAGTTCCTGTTAATTCCACTAAAGCATCACTGGCTCCAAGTACAATTGAACTCACATAATTTAAAAACTCTTCATTGATTAAAGTAGAAACATATTCTTCATGTTTCCTTTCTTCTTCAATAATCCACGTCCAATCTTTGTTACTCTGAGTAACTTGCTGGTAAAACTTTCTAATCTTTTCCTCTGATTGTTCTAACATCTTTACACCGAAAGTTAACCCTAGAATCTTTGCAACACTTGTATAGAACCAAATTCTTTTCTTACTTGGAGAAATCTTTTTACCTGTTACTCCCTCCCAAAACTGATAATGCTTTAATGAGCTTTCTGCTAAACTTACAAGCACATTGCTATTTTCACCTTTAGCTGTCTTGGCTAACCTTTTATAGATATAGTATTCAGAGATTTCGTACTTTTGAGCCTGCAATAAAAGAGAAGTGCTTTTAGAATCAATTACCATACTAAAATTATATCAAAAGGTACAAACAAGCATACTTAATAGATAATTTAAGAAATAATGTAAACATGATATATTACCTTTATGGTTTTTAAAGATTTATTCTTGGTATTGTCAACAATTACCTCTTTTATTACCCCAATCATTGGTATCTACTCCATAATTAAAGGAAGCTTTCGTCCTCAAAGAATGACAAGGTTTCTTCTTTTCTTAATATCTTCGTTATTTGTTGGAACACTCTTAGCACAACATGACAGAAACTCAATCTTCATGGCAGTACCAATGCTTTTAAGTACTTTTATTCTGTTTGTTCTTTCTTTGAAGAAAGGAATAGGAGGAACGGAAAGAATGGATGTTGTAGTGTTTTTTATGACTATCCTTTCTCTAACAATATGGAAAACAACCAATAATCCAGTACTTGGTCTTACCATGTCTATAATTACTGATCTTACTGCTTTTTTACCAACTTTAGTAAAAACCTGGAAATTTCCTGAAACAGAAGAATGGAAATTTTATATGTCAGATGTTGTTGCTAGTACCTTTAATATCTTATCTATAAAACACTATACATATGGAAGTCTTGTTTTCCCATTTTATATATTACTTATCAACACTACAAGTGTAGTGATGATTAACCTTAGAAAAAAAGCTTTAAATAAAAGTAATAACATTACCCAAGCAAGGGTTTAATTCGCTTTCATTACTAATTAAAATTAAAGGCTGTCAATTTGCTTAATATAAATGACAGCCTTAATCTTCTTTTTTCCTGAATCTATGATGTGATGGTTTTATAAAAAGTATCATAAAAATCAGGACAATTATAACCACGATTTCAGGCAGAACTGGTGCTTTTGTTATCTGACCGCTTACAAGATGATCTGCAACGATTTTCCCATGAACAAACACATATGTCATTGGAATAAGTCCTAACAACCATCTTCTACCTATTCTATGCAAACGGTTACATAAAAGAACCGTTAACACAATTTCTATAATTAAGAACATGTTTCTCCTTTCTTTTCTTTAAGGGCATTATACCATAACACTATATACAATAAGATTTAAAAGTATGTCTGCATAACATTAGTCATAACAATAAATAACTATATTATAGTGCTATCTACCTTTGACTATAAGATAGCGCTATGGTAAAATACCAACAAATCCAATAAATAAGGAGAGAAGAAATGGATGAAAAGAAAGAGAAGAAAGGTCGTGTTGTTAAGTTTTTGATCTTGGCATTGGCAGTAGTAATTGCGCTTGCAGGGCTATCTGCACATGAAGTTCTATCCCAAGGATCATGCTCTGTGCCAGAAGGAAGCTCCCTTAAAAATGTTGAGCCAGGGATTTACAAGATCCATGAGATGGATTCATATGTGTACATTGTAAAGGGTATAACGATTGGAGAGTATTCAGAGATCATTACTAACACCTCTGAAAAAATACCAGCTTGCTACTCAAAGGAAGATGGTGTTGCTTCATTTGCAAACCTTATCCTTGAAGATGAGGAAGGAAATATCATCATTCTCCTTAGGGGATATGGAGGCGCAAAAAGCAGTTTAGCAAGCCCTTTACAATAAGTCCAGATAACTCATCCTCAAGTTCATCCGGAGAAGAATGTTTAGTACCTTATTATCAATGGGGTAGAGAGGACTACCAAGAAAAATGGAATAAGGTACTAACTTACTGCAGTTTGATCTCAAGAGCTGCAAATAATTATAAGCTGGATCCAACAATGTTGGCAGTTTTAATATTCTGGGAAAGTGGGGGAGATCAAAACGCAGTATCTAGTGATGGTGCTATTGGGCTTATGCAAGTTATGCCACGTGATGGCATTGCTGCTTCTTTTCAATGTCCTAACGGACCATGTTTTGTTAATCGACCTACCATGGAGGAATTAAAGGATCCAAACTTCAACGTGGAATATGGATCTAAAATGTTGGCAGGTTTAATTAATAAATACGGAAGCGTAAGAGAAGGATTGCTTCACTATGGTCCTATGTATGTTGGATACAGTTACGCTGACAACATACAAAAGATGACGGACTTAATAAAATAACTAAAGGCAACTTATGTTTATCAATAAGTTGCCTTCCTTTTTCGCTTGATCCTAACTCACAAATTAACATTTTTAAACACAAAATATAATTTTTATTCAAAACAAACAACCCTAGCTAGATTTTTATCTAAACACATGTAAAAAAGAACCACCTCTTAGGTTAATACCCTTAAGGTGGTTTGCAATTAGTTTTTGAGAGACTTTTCTCCCTTTCGAAGTTTTATAAATCCCACAACTATAATTCCAAGCAAGATTAATAAAACTCCAAGAACATATTGCTTAGCCAGAAAACTAAGCATTACTGCTCCTGTCCATCCCCCTCCAGTAGTAATCACATTCTTGTACATTTCTCCTTCTTTCTTTTTTTTCTAACACTTGTCTACCACGTTTTCTTTATCTTTGCAATGCTTGCAACATAAGCACTTATCTGTAAAGCAAAGTAAATGATAGACATAAGAAGCTCAGGGATTATTAATAGCCTTATTAAAACATCAGCAAATTTAATATCCCTGACAAACTTCAATTTATAGATCGACGTTAAATACCCAACTGCTGCTAGGGCGATTGCAATTGGATGAAAGTTAAGAGTAAACTCCCAGGTACCTTTACTACTTGTTGGAGCAACTATAAGGATTACTCCTACCAACAGTGCTATAAATACTACATGATTGAAAAAATCCGACCATGTATACTTATTTACCCCATGCTTCACAAGAATATCAACACCACCTCTCATCCATCTAAATCGTTGTTTCAAAAGACCTTTAAACGTTAATGGTGGTTTAGTGAAAGCATGAATTTTAGGATTAAACTTAGCTTTCCATCCTAACTCTTTGATCTTTAAGGTGAGATCATAATCCTCTAGAAGCTGATCATTGGAGTAGCCACCCGTGTTATTTATTGCTTCGATTCTAAAGGCACTACATAATCCATGAAGTATTAACACATTATCATAAGTTGCTGTCCTTTCAGCATCAAAACCTCCATATTCAATCTTTTGAATCTCCCATAGCAACCAACTAATAACCTTCTTAACTCCCTTTAGGCTTCTAAGATCAGGTTCTATTAACCCTGCTATTGAACAAACACCTCCAAGTTTATCATCACTAATAAAGGATTTTACTACTTGTTCAATGCAGTCATTTGATATGAAGGAATCTGCATCTAAAGCCATAACAATATCAACACTCGGATCAATATTGCATAGACCCATATTTAATGCACCACTCCTAAAAAGCGGATGGCCTGATTTATTATCTACCAGGCACAAATGCGGATATGCTTGTGTTAATGATGTAACAACACCATGCGTATCATCAGTAGAAGCATCATTTACCACAATGATCTGTACTGGTCTATAAGTTTGATCAAACACAGATTTCAGGCAAGCTTCAATACACTTCTGCTCATTATGAGCAGGTATCAACACTGCAACATTTAGATGATTTCTCATTCACTTCATCTCCTTATCATTGTTACTCATTCAAGGTTGCTGTTACAATTAAACGTTGTTTGGTAGTGCCATAAGGTGTACAAGTAATTAAACTAAGACAAGACTTGTTGCTCTTAATACATTCTTCGTCTTTACTACCATAAAAGCTCCATAAATCCTCAGGATTAATTACTTGAGCGCTAGATACAGTAAAAACATACTTATCTTCATTATTCACACTTATTACCACCTCATTACCAATTTGAAGTTTGTCCAGATTTGCAAAAACCTTTGGCTCTGGGCCCCATTGTCTATGACCAACAATCAATGTCAAACCCTTTTCACCAACTGCTCTTACGGGAAGCCACATGGGACCTAGTAGATGACTTGAGAAATCCCCCCAATCTTTTGAATCAGATTTAAGGCTTTGTTCTACTAACAACAATGGGGAACTAACATCTATGTCATTAATCTTTAGCATAACCAAACTTTCGTTAAATTCCGATGGAATCAACAGCTTATCTTCCATTTGATTTGGGGTAATTACTCTCAATCCAGATTCATCCACTACTTTGATTAATTCTTCTAATTGTGATGTTGTATGACTCCATGATGATGTTGGATTGTCTGTAGTTGCATGCAAAGTTATTATTAGCCATCCTCCCATTTCCTTAGTTTGGTCTATAATCTTATCAATATTTTCCCAATTTATATCTTTTGGAAAAGAGTAGGAGTATAGCTTTCTTCCTGAAGGAACAGTGTTTACTCCTTCACTTAAAGTCCTCCACTTATGATAATTATTCATCACTAATGATTGATAAAAATCAAGACCGCTTTCTCCATAGGGTAGAGTATAAGTTTCAATCTCAAAGCCCAATAGCTCTAGAGCTTTCTTAGAATTTAAAACTTCTTCTTCTGCAACTTCTGGATTTGTTATTTCACTTGGCCTTAAGTGATAGCTAGAATGACTAGAAATCTCCCATCCGTTATCATTTAAGATCTTAATATCATCTAAGCTCATAGGCTCATCCACGTCTGAGAAATTTGAACTTACATCATCAATACTACTCACTACTGCTACTACACCAGGCCACCCTTGCTCTTTAAGCAAAGGAAAAGCATTATCAAATGTAGATTTATAGCCATCATCAAACCAAAATGTAACATAGCCTGTTTTCCCGTTGTTGTTCTCTTTTATATTAGTTTTAAAGGTACTAGTACCACTTAATTCTGAAGCTTTGACCTTTAAGCTGGAACAGCCAGTTAAAAGAATTAAAAGCAACAGAAATAACTCTTTCTTAAGCTTAAGCATTTTCTCTCCTTTTTATTCGCTGGTATCTTACCATAAACTTATAGGATATTCAACCAATTGTAGATGCATAAACTTATGCCACATGCAAAACAAAGTGGTATTATTTTCTCATATATGAAAAGGTTAAAGACTTTCAACTTTTTGTACATTGTTCCTTTAATTGCAACTTTAACACTCTTTGCCATTCTTAAAATTTCTTCTAAACCAAATAATGGAGCTTATGATGATACAAAGAAAACAGCTGTATTTAATGGTAAAAAATACACAGTACCAGAAGAAAGAACAGTAATTCTAAGCTATGAGGATAACTCTGCAAATCTAGATACTTCTATAGAATCAAATGTTTTAGGATCTAAATCTAAAAAAGATAAAAGAATTGAAGTAGATTTAAGTTCTCAAAAACTTTTTGCGTATGAAGGTAATGATAAAAAAATGAGTTTCGATGTCTCCACAGGAAAGTGGAGTCAAACACCAACAGGAGAGTTTAAAGTTTGGTCAAAACTTAAATATACATTAATGACTGGAGGATCAAAGGATCTTGGAACTTACTATTACCTTCCAAACGTTCCATATACAATGTTTTTCTATAAGGATTACGGCATACACGGTGCTTACTGGCATGATAACTTTGGACACCCAATGAGTCATGGCTGTGTGAATATGAGAATTGAGGATGCAGAAAAACTGTTCTATTGGGCAAATCCTATTCTTCCTCAAAACATAAGTAGTATCACAGCAACAGAAGAAAACCCAGGAACAAAAGTGATAATATATGGCACAACCCCAAGAGAATAAACAAAAGATAGTGCTTAATATTTTCTAGTATACTTAATAATATGTTTAGTATGTTACTTTACTTGCTTGCTTCCTTTATTACACTGTGGATTGGTACTGGAATATCCATATCTTCAATTGAAAGACTATCAAAAAAGATTCACATATCTTCTTTTATTGCTTCATTTTTCATACTAGGACTTGTTACATCACTAAGTGAGATATCAGTTGCACTTTTTTCAACTATAAACGAAACACCCGGAATATCAGTTGGAAACTTACTTGGAGCTTCTACTATAGTGACCCTTCTTGTAATACCAATACAAGTAATGTGCAGTAAGGGAATAGTTGTTAATACAAAATCAGATTATATTAACTTTCCTACTGCATACTTAGTAGCATCTTTACCAGTAATGCTTATTCTTGATGGAAACCTTAGTTTATATGATGCACTGTTAATGGTTATAGCTTATACGTATCTTCTCTTTACTGTATCTAACAAGGAGACAATAATGAACAATCTTGAGCAATCCATTTCTCATAAGCCTTTAAGTATACTAAAGGAAATATTAAAGTTGTTATTAGGATCCGTTATTACTATTATCTCCAGCAAAATCATAGTAAGCAACATGATACTATTGGCAGAACAACTAAACGTTTCTCCTTTCATCATAGGGCTATTAGCATTATCAATAGGCACAAGTATTCCTGAGATAACAATATTAATAAGATCGTACATGCATAAAAGCAGAAATATTGCTCTTGGAGATTATTTAGGATCAGCAACATTAAATACTCTTATTCTTGGATTACTTGTTTTTGCAAACGGTGGAAGCATAAAGATAACTCAAGGCACTAAGTACAACTTACTTGTACTTCCTTTAGGTGCTGGGCTTTTCTTGCTTTTCTCAAGAGATAAAAAATTTGAACGAAAGGAAGCCTTAGTCCTAGTTTTACTTTATATTGTATTTGTCATATTAGAGTTCATCCTTTAATCTTAAGTTAAATTTGCAATTAAACACTAATTATAAATATAATCCGTTGTGAGAAATTTTTGGAATAATCTTAAAAAGCCATTTTTAGTTCTTGCCCCAATGTATGATGTAACAGATTTTGTATTTAGAGAAATAATATCTGAAATTGCCAAACCAGATGTTCTATTTACTGAATTTGTAAATACTAATGCAATTTGCTCTTTCGGAAAAGAAAAAGCAACAAAAGACTTGTGCTTTAGCAAAAAGCAACGTCCAATAGTAGCTCAAATATGGGGCACAAATCCTGATATGTTTTTTAAAGCAGCTCAAGAAATAAGCAAAATGGGGTTTGATGGAATAGATATAAACATGGGGTGTCCAGAAAGATCAGTTGTTAAAAACGGATCAGGTGCAGCCTTGATTAAAAATCCTAATCTTGCAAAGGAATTAATAAAAGCTACGAAAGAAGGTGCTAAAGATATTCCCATAAGTGTTAAAACAAGAATAGGCTATAGCAAAATAATTACTGAAGAATGGACGTCATTTCTTTTGGAACAAAATCTTAATGCTTTAACAATACATGGTCGCATAGCAAATAAATCAGATGGAAAAACAATGTGGAATGAAATTAAAAAAGTAGCAAGTTTAAGAAATAAACTATCACCAAGGACAATCATAATTGGTAATGGAGATGTTAAAAGCTACAAAGAAGCACTAGGTAAGTACAATGGATATAAAGTAGATGGAGTAATGATAGGAAGGGGAATACTCTCCAACCCATGGGTATTCAAAAAAGATGATGTTGTCAAACATTCAAAAGAAGATTTAATTAACCTTTTACTTAAACATACTAAACTCTATGAAGAAACGTGGAAAAATACTAAAAACTTTAATGCTTTAAAGAAATTTTTTAAGGTTTATGTTAGAGAATTTAAGGGATCAAATGAACTTAGACAAGAGCTAATGAAGTGTCAAAACTACAATCAAGTAGTTGAGACAATAAAAGAACTTGAAGGTGCTAACCTTACCTAAAGACCTTGATATCATAGATAAATTTAACATTAAAATGACGTAAATTAATAAAAAATGATAAAATACTTCTCAACAATGCTTGCTAAATCAACTCTTAAAAACAAAGACTTTTTAAAGCTTCTTACATCTCAAATAACATCTTTGCTAGCTCAATGCATTATCAACTACCTATTAATCCTTAAAATATATGCAGAAACAAACTCAGCATATGCTATTACGCTCCTTTGGTTTGCTTACAGTATTCCTGTGATTCTTATTGGACCTTTTGCTTCGACAATAGTAGATATGGTAAATAGAAAGACACTCCTTATTTTTACTAATCTTTTTCAGGCTATTACCATCCTCCTTTTTGTACCAGTAGCAGATAAGTACATGCTTATTTATACAGTAGTCTTTGTTTATTCCCTTTTAAATCAATTTTATCTTCCTGCAGAATCTGCTTATGTCCCTTGCTTATTCAAAAATTCAGAACTTGCTGAAGCAAATGGTGTGTTTTATTTAACAAAACAAGTGAGTACTTTTGTTGGGTATGCAGCAGCTGGATTTTTAAACAAATTCTTAGGGTTTGAAACTAGCTTACTAGTTTGTGCATTTATTGCACTTATTGCATTTTTTAGTGTTTTAACACTCCCAAGCTTTGATTTAAGAAAGAAAGTAGATATAGAAAATACATTGTTAGACTTTCTAAAAGAAGTTATCAATGGCTACAAATTTATTAAAAATAATAAGAATATTCTTTATCCCTTAATATTCATATCTGCTATTGATGTTTGCTCCACGATATTTGCATTAAATGTACCTGCTATTGCAAAGCAAGTATTAAACACCAAAATAGAAGATGCTGCTATTCTTATTGTTACCCCAGTTCTTCTTGGTACTATACTAGGAGTATTAGTATTTCCCAAACTTTTGGGAAAAACGCTTAGAAAGAAAACCCTCGTTGAAAACTCTCTTATTCTAGTAGTTGTAAGTTTAGTTTCTCTAACAGCAATAGGTTTTGTTAATTCTTGGATAAGACTTGCTCTTATCCCTGTTTCTTCTATCATCTTTGGTCTTGCCTTCATGGGAATATTTATACCTGTACAAACCTATCTTCAAGAAGCTGCTCCAAAAAATATGCTAGGAAGAATATTTGGTAATATCTGGTTTATTGTTACTCTTGCATCAATCATTCCATTAACTCTATCGGCTTCAATTATAGAGTTATTGGGAGCAAGAAGTCTTGTTTTTGCAATGATAATCTTTGCACTGTTTTCTAGATTTTCTCTTCATAAATTTTTAGAAAAACTAGATAATACTTCTTACACATTAAAGCAATCTCCTACCAAGTAATACTTTTAGTAGTTGATAAACTTTTTCATAGAATCGTATAATAAATACCACACTTATGTTTATTTAAAAGGAGGTACAATGATGAGAATCAAAATACTTTCATTAATAATTTTAGCTTCCTTGCTCTCTACCTGTACTTTTGCAAAAGGAAGTAACTCCCAAGGTCAGCAAAACGTTTCCAGCAGTTCAAAACAAGAGCAAGACAACAGTAGCTCAGAAAGTGATGTGTCAGACAAAGGAGATAATCAACAGATTCAAGTACATACTCAGCAACAAACAGAAGATGAAGAAAAAGGAGGAACAAATAGCAACTTAAGTGAACATGCAAGCAGTGTTGCTAAATACGTTCAAAACTTACTAAACAGCACAAATCTTTCTGGAGGTATTGGAGACCAAGTAAGAGAAATAGCAAGAACACAAAACCAATCACAAGAAGAAATTAAGAAACAAATAAACAATATAGAAAACAAAAACAAGTTGCTAAAGTTTCTTTTTGGAACTAATTATGATGCTCTTAGAACAATGCAACAGGAAATGGAGCAAAATCAGGAAAGAGTAAGAACTCTTCTTCAGTTAAAAGATCAAGTGGTTGGTTTTGCTGAAAAACAAGACATTCAAGGGTTAATTGATTCTTTAAACAACCAAAATGTAACTCTTCAGGATAAGATAACAAATGAGTTAGGAAAGTTTAGTTTACTTGGATGGTTTTCTAAGCTGTTTAAATAAGTAGTTATAACCCACTAAATGTGTTAAGAAGATATTTTTAAATGCTTGGGTAATTTAGGTGCATTGCTTTCCTTGTTCTTTCTAGTGTTTTTAGTGCAATAGCTCTAGCATAAACTGTTCCTTCTTCTAATATCTTCTTAACATCTTCTTTTTCATATTCTTTCCTCTTTTCCCTTATTGGCCCTAGAAATTCTTGGATTGCAACATTTAACTTTTCTTTAACTTCAACGTCTCCTACAGTTCCTTTTATGTACCTTTCCTTTAAATCTTTAACTTCTTCTTTATTATTATTGAATGCATCGTGGTAGATGAAAACTGGGTTGCCTTCTACAGTTCCTGGATCATTTGGGTGGATTCTATTAGGATCTGTAAACATACTCCTTATCTTCTTTTCAATTGTTCCCTCATCATCTTTTAAGTAAATAGCATTATTTAACGATTTAGACATTTTAGATTGGCCATCAGTACCAACTAGTCTTTTCACATCTCCAAGAAGAGCCTCACACTCTACAAAAGTAGGAGAGTATTTTCTATTAAAAGCAGATATTATACTGTTATTATCTCTAATATGTGGAACTTGATCTTCTCCAACTGGAACAAGAGTTGGTTCACTCGATTCATTTGGATCTGGAGAAACAAAAGAAATATCTGCAGCTTGGCTTACAGGGTAACACATAAAACCAGTAGATATTTCCTTTCCAAGTTGCTTCATTTCAGTCTGAATTGTTGGATTGCTTTGCATCCATGTAAATGGAGTTACCATACTTAAGTAAACAGTAAGTTCAGTTAGCTCTGGAATAGCACTTTGAAGAACAAAGTGAACGTTTGACTTCTTAGGATCAAGCCCAACAGCCAAAAAATCAAGGGTAACCTCTCTTACTGAATCTTCTATTAACTTTGGATTGTCAACATGAGTAGTTAATGCTTGTATATCAGCTATCATAAAAAAACACTCACAATCCTTTTGAAGAGGAATCCATTGCTTCAAGGCACCAGCATAATGACCAAGGTGTAATGGACCTGTAGGTCTAATTCCTGTTAATACTCTTTTGGTTTTTTCATTCATATATTCTTATACCTTAATTATTTAATTATAATAAAAGCCTGGCACCGGCGAGAGGAATCGAACCTCTAACCAACGGTTTTGGAGACCGCTACTCTACCCTTGAGCTACGCCGGTAAGATAAACGACCTGGTCAAAGTATATCATTGCAAGATGCTGAGAGGCAAAGAAACACTGTCTCTCAGCATCTATTTTAGTTGTATCCCCCAGTAACAACATGGTAATCACATTTTAAGAAGCTTTTAACAAGATCTCCAGTCTCCTTACTTAAATCCAAAACCTTGTTATAAACATAGTTTAAAATGTCTTCATCCTTATGACTACCATCCAATCTTGATGAGTAAATACCTTCATTTATCATCCTCTTTCCGCTTTCAGTAAGATACTCTACTTTCCATACATACAAACAAGTACATTCTCCATTCACATAGTTACACATTTTTCTCGTCCTTTCTATTCTTTAATATAAAAAATCCCGCTCTTAGCGGGTTATATCCTTCTTAATTATTAATATAAAACTAAATCACAAAGGATACATCCCGCCGAAAACTAGGTCTCCAAAAATGCCAATAATATGTATATGTTAATTTGTTCATTGTTATTTACTAAATATATCCTTTGAAACTTTTAATGCTTTTTCCACTAACTTTAAATCAAAGTTTTCGTTTAAACCATGCATATTGCAATCTTCATTTCCAAAAGGTATTGATACAACTTCAACATTTAATATGTCTCTAAAGAAATTTACAACCGGAACGCTCCCCCCAACAAATACAAAAACAGCCTTACTTTCATAAACCTCTTCAAGAATACTTTTTAATTCAATAACTAATTTTGATTTAATATTTAATTTTATTGCACTAAAAGTATTATCTACTTCAACTTTATACTTAACGTAAGATGGAGTGTTTTTCTTAACAAACTTCAAGAAACTGCTGATAATATTTTTAGGATCTTGTGAAGAAACAAGTCTGAAGTTTACCCTTGCTTCTGCAGAACAAGGAACAATGTTATTAAAACCTTCGCCTATATAACCAGATTTAAGTCCACTAACAGTTAACATAGGCCTTAAGCCTACTTGAGTAAAGTAATCAATTCCTTTTTCAGTTTTCAAGATTTTTATTCCTGTTAAGTCATTTAACTTAGATAAGCTAAATTTCAAGCTCTTATTATTTCTTATTTCCTCAAGAGATATTTTATCCGCCCCTTCGTAAAAACCAGGAATTGCTACTTTGTTGTTTTTGTCATAAAACTTTGATATTAAAATACTTAATTCATGAGCTGGGTTTGGTATAGCTCCACCATATAGACCAGAGTGAACATCACATTTAGCAGTAGTGTAAGTTATTTTGACGTTTCCACCACCTCTAAAGCCGGCTTCAATTGTTGGCTTGTTGCCGCATAACTCTCCATCAGATATTAAAACATAATCACAAGATAATAATTCTTTATTCCTCTTAATGAGATCAGCTATTTCAATATTTCCTGTTTCTTCATTTCCTTCAACAAGAAACTTAACATTACAACAAATCTTCTTACTCTTAATTAAATCTGAAATTGCAGTTAAGTGAATAAGTAGCTGTCCTTTATTATCAACACTACCTCTGCCAAATAGTCTTCCTGACCTTTCTGTCAATTCAAATGGTTTTGACTTCCAACTATTCTCATCACCAGAAGGCATTACATCATAATGGCCATATATGAGTACTGTCTTTTTGCTTGAACCTATCTTGTATTCTGCAAAAACGTACGGGTTTGTGGTTTTTCCATAGAGAACTTTTGTCTTAAAACCATTCTTTTTAAACATACTAGCCAATGCAGTTGATGTCTTATCAATGTCATTTTTAGAACTACTATCAGTAGAGATACTTCTATACCTAATAAGCTCGCTTAAGTTTTCTTTAAATTTATTTAATAGTTCATTTCCTTCTTTCATAATAAAAATAACCCGCTTTATGCGGGTTTAATCAAGTATGTATCTTCATTGACACCAACTGCAAACCCGCTTACGCAGAAGTATGCCAGTTATGGTATCTAAAAGATAATTTGTTTATCATATGTATGAAATTTTACACCCTTAGTCAAGTGCAGAAAATATTTTTCTTAAAATCATTATCTTTTCTGCTTTCTTCATGCAACACTTATGGCATCCCTTTATTTTGATTACTTTTATAAGAAACTACATACCTAAGACATTAAAGTACTTATAAGAATAAAAGAAACAAGTGCAACTATAAAGTAGAATAACGAAAATATTCTAGGAACTATGGATTTCTTTTCTTTGAACACATATAAGAAAATGGAGGTTACTAAAAATTCCAAGTACATATATTTAGATTTTAAATATTCAGATAACCAATTAACTCCTTCTTTTCTTATGTTCATATCAAATCCTATTATTCTATGTGAAAAAGGAGAAAAGAATGCTATACCGCCAACTAAAGCATCAAGAATAAAATGTGTTAACACCCCTGCTAAAAATATAAATGGAGCAACTTTAAAGAACTTTCTTCCAAATTCTTTCTTTTCTTGAATAAATCTCAACAAATAAGTAACGACAAATATAATAAGATATAAAGCAATTCCGTGAGTAGCAAAGTATCTGTGACTTTCTGATTTTGAAAGGAACATATACAAAAGGTCAAAATCAGGAAGAACAGAAGCTGTAATACCTATAAACCATAACACAACTTTTTCTTTTTCCGTGAAGTTTTTTTCTACCTTTTCAATTATTGGTTTTACTGCAATAGCTCCAGCTAAACTGTGTGTAAAGTACATATTTAAGATTATATTAGTTTTAAGTTCCTACTGCAAAGTATTTAAAAAATACCTAAACAAATATAAAATATAGGTATGGGTTCAAGACCACTGCCTAATTGCAAATACTTAATGCTTGCTCTTGATCATAGAGATGGATTTAAAAAATTAATGAATCCAGAAAATCCTAACTTAGCGTCAAAAGAAAGAGCTATTGAGTACAAAAAACAAATACTTGAATCACTAAGGGACAAATTTAGTGCTTGTCTTATAGATGAGGATTATGGACTTCCTGCTTATAAATCTATTACTCCACCAATTACTACACCATATCTTTTACCAATAGAAGATACAGGCTATAGAAATGAAGATGGGGAAAGAATAACAGTAGTAAAAAAGACAGTAGAACAATTAAAAGACCTAGGGGCTTCAGCTGTTAAGCTTCTTGTTTACTTCTGTCCAAATTCCAAGTCTTCAAATATGCAAATAGAAACCGCAAAAAAGATAGTGCAAGACTCCCATGAAAATGGTTTACCAGTATTTTTAGAAATAGTTACATACAACTCTAACTTGGAAGACAGAGTATACAACTCTATTAAAGAGTTTTTAAAAGAAGGCGTAAAGCCAGATGTGTTTAAAATAGAATTCCCTGGAAGTGAACAACAATGTATTAGTGTTACTAAATTACTTGGAGACACACCTTGGATTTTACTAACAAAAGGAACTGACTATAGCATGTTTTGTGATCAATTAGAAATTGCTTCTAAAAATGGATGTCAAGGATTCCTTGCTGGAAGATCCTTATGGCAGGAACTATTAAATATGAAAGATGGTAAAGAAAAGGAAATATTTTTAAAAGATACCCTTCCATCCAGATTTGATGAGATTAAAAATATAGTAAATAGTTATACTACTCAAAATGAAATTTCCATCTGATTTTATTTGGGGAACAGCTACATCTGCATATCAAACTGAAGGAGGCAATAGTAATTGTGAATGGTGGCAGTGGGAATTAAATAAAAAAAGAGGACAAAAATATCCACTAGAACCTTCTGGGATAGCATGTGATTCCTATAACAAATATGATGAAGACTTTGACTTGTGTAAACAACTAAATAACAATGGAGTAAGAATATCAATAGAATGGGCAAGAATAGAACCTCAACCAGGGAAGTTTGACCAAAAAGAGCTGGATCATTATAAAAGAGTATTATCTTCTGCCAAACAAAGAGGATTAAAAACTTTTGTTACCCTTCATCATTTTACTAACCCATTGTGGTTTTTTAAGAAAGGAGGCTGGATTAATCCTAAAGCTCCTTGGTATTTTGCTAGATATGCAAAAGTTTGCGCTAAGGAACTAGGACCTCTTATAGATACATTTTTTACTATAAATGAACCTCAAGTATACGCATTAATGTGCTATACAATAGGAAAGTGGCCTCCAAACAAAATAGATCCTATTAAGTCTTTAATATGTCAAATAAATTTCATAAGAACGCACAAGAAAGCTTATAAAGCAATCAAGTCAGTGGATAATTACACTGTAGGTATAGTTAAAAACATTGTTTGGTATGAAGCTTACGGTGAAAAACCTCGCTTCTTAGATACGCTTGTTGCAAAATTCATGTTTTACTTAAATTGTGATTTCTTTCTCAAACCTATTAAAAAACAACTAGATGTTATAGGTTTAAATTACTACTTTACCAATCAAATCAAGGGATTAAAGGCAATACATCCAGCAGGCATGGTTAGCAATCTAAACTGGTGGATTAATCCTGAAGGATTAAAAGAAGTATTAATACATTTAAAAAAATACAAGATGCCTATATATATTACTGAAAATGGCCTTGCAGACTCAGAGGATAGATTAAGAAAAGTTTTTATCAAGTCCATGCTGGTTGCATGCTTATCAGCCATACAGCAAGGAACACCTCTTAAAGGTTACTTTTATTGGTCCTTGATTGATAATTTTGAATGGCATGAAGGGTATTGGCCTAAATTTGGTCTTGTAGCAATAGATAGAAAAACACTGGAAAGAAAACCAAGAAAATCCTTTTATTACTATGCTGAAGTCTGCAATAATAATGAAGTTATAAAATAAATTATCAACCAAATGTTTAACCATAAACTTTCTATTAAAAAACAACTTGATAAAGCAGGGAGCTTAATAAGAAGGTTATTTTCTTTAAAAATTATTAGAGTTGTTTTTATCATTCTACTCACCTTAATCTTTGCACCAATAGTACTGTTTATAACACTAAGACCAAAAGTCCAAAGCAATATAAATTATGGAGTTACATTCAGTGATAAATACGCAGAACAAATAGGATTAAACTGGAAGGAGGTCTATATTAAAACATTAGATGACTTAGGAACAAAAAACTTAAGGCTTGTCGCATACTGGGATGAAATTGAAGAAGTAAAAGACAATTACGACTATTCAAATATCAAGTTTCAACTTGACGAAGCAGAAAAGAGGAATTTGAATGTTATTCTTTCGATTGGAAGAAAAGTCCCTAGATATCCAGAATGTTTTGAACCTATATGGTGGAAGGAACTACCTAGCAATAACTTAAGAGACCAAGCTTTACTTGAATATATTAAAGAAACTGTAAATACATTTAAAGACTACAAATCAATTAAGATGTGGCAAGTAGAAAATGAACCGTTTTGGCCTTTTGGTGTTTGTGATTCTCCTGAAATCAAGAAGGAAACGGTAATAAAAGAGGTTGAGTTAACCAAAAGTTTAGATTCAAGACCTATTCTTGTTCAAGACAGCGGGGAAGGAGGTTTATGGAAACCAACATACAAAATGGGTGATTATCTTGGTATATCAATGTATAGGAAGATTTGGTATGACTTTTGGGGAGTATTTTTTGGCAAGTTTATATATTTTCAATATCCACTAAGCCATTGGACATATAAAATAAAGGCAAACTTGGTAGGAGTCCCAATGGATAAAATAATAATTACAGAACTTCAAGGGGAACCATGGGGGCCAGGCATTAACTCTGAACTTTCAGACGAAGAAAGAGATAAAACAATGAGCAAGAATGACTTTTTATCAACCATTAGTTATGCACAAAAATCTGGATTTAAAGATTTATATTTATGGGGGGTAGAGTGGTGGTACTTTGAAAAGCTTCAAGGAAACTCTTTTTATTGGGATACCGCAAAGGCTTTATTTAAGTAAGAAGGTAACTTTTCTTTCAGATCTTCCATATCTTCAAACTCAAAGTGTTCATCACTTATACTCCTTACTCTTGGAGAATCAGTATTCTTTTTTAATGCAAGAAGTATTTTCTTGTCCAATGCTTTTGCATAACCAGCTTCCATAGCCATTCCTTCACTTAATTCGTTATGACTAACATAAGCTATAACCCCGTCGCATTCTTTGATTGTTGTAAAAACCATCTTTGATGATTCTTCTCTTGGTATATCAATGTTTTGCCAGTTCTTAACATCCCTATCAAAAATAAATGTGGTATGACTAAGATCATTTAGTATCGAAGATAATTGTTCAAGCTCCTTTCCAAGTTGAGACTTATCTTTAGATGAAGAATATTTATAGATTATGCAAAATTTCATATTTGTTTACCTAAGTAACTTAGTTTAAGTTTATTATAAATTCTTTTCTGATAAAATATCCAGTAAGACAAATCCTCCGTATACTCCAGAGTTATCCTCAAGCAGTGCTTTTTTAATTCCTGGAATAACAAAGAATGATTGTTTCTTTAATTCTTCACTAAGATAGGGATAAAAAATATCAAAATTATAATTAGACAACCCACCGCCTAATATTATTACTTCAGGTCTCCACAAGGCAGTAATATTTATTATTCCTGTAGATAAATGTCTTGCATACGTCTTCCATATTTCTTGATTAATATCTCTTTGAGGTTTTACTCCATACCTTGTTTCAAACATAGACCCCGAGCAATAAGATTCAAATGTACCAGAAAGACCACTCTTATCTACCAAATTATCAAGTTCACATATTATATGATGGCCGGGCTCAGAACTAATAATGTTGTAACCTTTCTTTCCTTTTAAAATCAAGGCTCCTCCAACACCACTACTTAAAGTTAAATAAGCAACAAGAGATTTACTCTTTCCTGATCCAAAATAAGCTTCTCCTAAAGCTCCAAGTGCAGCATCATTTTCAACATATATAGGAATATGTCTTAAAACTTCAGGAAGTAAAAAATTAAAGTTTAGTCCATCTAAAGCTGGAAAGTTTGGACTCTTAATAAATTTTTTATTGACCTTATCAACTACACCAGTTACACCCAACACAATTAACTTAATATCCTGATTGTCTCTAACATTATAAATTGCATCAGCTAAAAGCTTTTTTTGTTCTTCTAAGTTTTGATCTGTGGAAAATTTTATTATTTTATGTATATCTACTAGGTTTTGAGTTGAAGCTACTCTTGTACTTGATTTTCCTATATCTATGGAAATATACATTGTTGATAAATATTAGCACTATATTATTTTATATAATAGATCAACAATAATATGTTTGTTTACCATTTCCTTGTATAATTATAAATTAGCCAGTTAATATCAATATTTATTATTAATAAATGATATGTTGAGTAATAATAAAAGAAAGAAAATAGGACTTGCCTTAGGTAGCGGCGGGTGGAAAGGAATAGCACATATTGGTGTTATTAAAACCTTAGTTGAGAATAATATTCCAATTGACTATATAGCTGGAAGTAGTGCAGGAGCTCTAATCGGAGGAATATATGCAGCTTTGGGAGACATACATAAAATTGAAGATATTATCAATAAATTTAATAAAAAGGATTTGTTTACAGTTTTTTCTGACCCAACATTAAAAACAGGAGTATTAAAAGGAGACAAAATAATAAAGTTTATTGAAGACATAGCAGGAAGAGTCGACATTGAAGATTTGAAGATACCCTTTTGTGCTGTTGCAACAGATTTAGTTAATGGAACTCCAGTTTATATAGATAAAGGTAGATTATCTAGTGCAATAAGAGCTAGTTCATCTGTACCATTGCTTTTTGAAGTTCCTGCATATAAAGATAAATACTTACTAGATGGTGGGATGGTTGAAGCAGTACCTACAGAAGCAGTTAAAAAGATGGGGGCTGACATAGTTATTGGAGTAAATTTATTTTATAATTCTTTTCCAATCAAAGAAATTCCAAAAAATGGAAGAAGACTAACAAAACCAGAAATTCTTCTTGTTTCCTACAGAACCTTACTTAATAGATTGGCCTACTACAGTGATAAAGAATCAGATATATCAATAGGTCCAATAATAACTGCCCCCTTGAACTCTGATCTTGGCATGAAGTGGTTTACTAATTTCATACAAGAAAAGGGGATAGTAAAAGCAGGAGAAGAAGCTGCTCTTAAAGAAATTTCAAAAATTAAAAAATTAATGGGGAAGAATAAATGAAGACAATAGTGGTAACAGGAGGAGCAGGGTTTTTAGGCAGTCATCTTTGTGATTTTCTTGTGGAGAAAGGAGATCATGTTATTTGTATAGATAATCTTTTTACCGGCAATAAAGATAACATTGAAAATTTAATTGGAAACAAAAACTTTGAGTTTATTAACCATGATATTATCAACCCTATATATTTAGATAACTTAATTATTGATCAAATATATAATTTAGCTTGTCCTGCATCACCCATTCATTATCAGTTAAACCCTGTTAGGACAATAAAAGCAAACACTTTAGGGGTGATAAATATGTTAGGAATAGCAAAAAAACATAAAGCAAGGATACTCCAAGCTTCTACATCGGAAGTCTATGGGGATCCACTTGAACATCCTCAAAAAGAAACATATAGAGGAAATGTGAACACAATTGGACCAAGAGCTTGTTATGATGAAGGAAAGAGAGTAGCCGAAACCTTATTCTTTGATTACAAAAGGCAACACAATTTAGATATAAAAATAGTGAGAATATTTAACACTTATGGACCTAGGATGTATGAAAACGATGGAAGAGTAATCTCAAACTTCATAGTTCAAGCATTAAAAGATGAACCAATAACAATATATGGAGATGGAACACAAACTAGATCTTTTTGTTACGTCTCAGATTTAATAAAAGGAATACATAAAATGATGAATACTGAAAACTTTACGGGCCCAGTAAATCTTGGTAATCCAGGCGAGTATAGCATATTAGAACTTGCTGAAAAGATAATAAAAATGACATCATCTAAATCTAAAATTGAATTCAAAAAACTTCCAGAAGATGATCCTAAAAAAAGAAAGCCAGATATCTCTTTAGCTGAGGAAAAGCTCAACTGGAAACCTTCATTTAATGTTGATAAGGGCCTAGAAATTACAGTTGAATACTTTGCTAAGAAACTAAGTTTAGAAGGAATTAAGTGAAGTCAAAACTTATACTTATCTTAATTTTTATACCAGTACTAATATTTATTGTTGTTATTGTATTAAATGACAAAAACTTTGGTGGTGTTCCATACAAAAGTTCAAAAGAGCTTGTTATGGAATCTAGGGATAAAAGCAATCTATCTCCTCCTACTACAAGGATTGATGTAACTAAAGACTACAAAGCAATATTAAAAACCACTTATGGAGACATAGAAATTAAAATAAATGCCATAGATACTCCAGTCACTGCCACAAATTTTGTATATCTTTCAAAACTAGGTTTTTACAACAACACAATATTTCATAGGGTAATCAAAGGATTTATGATCCAAGGAGGAGACCCCAAAGGAGATGGTACAGGAGGACCAGGGTATACATTTAAGGATGAGCCAATAGAAGATGAATATGAAAGAGGAGTTGTTGCTATGGCAAATTATGGACCAGATACAAATGGAAGTCAGTTTTTTATTATGCACCAAAAAGTAGATCTTCCAAAAAGCTACGTAATCTTTGGAAAAGTTGTTAAAGGAATGGATGTCGTAGATAAAATAGCAAATGATCCTGTTGATTATAGTAGTTCAAAGGAGTTATCTAAACCAATAAACCCAGTTAAAATCGAGTCCGTTGAAATCATGGAAGAATAACACTAGTTTTCACTAAAATTTAGATTATAAATATAAGTATTGATATAGTTCCCCATCTTTAAACCCATTACTTCTATAGTAAGACCTTGTACCAACAGACGAAATTACTGAGAGCTTTGTATACTTTTTCCTTCTAGATATCTCTACTGCTTTTTGTATTAATTTCCTTCCTAAACCAGAATGCTGAGCTTTTCCTTTCTCCTCGGTGCCGATGCCTAAAGTTTGACCATAAATATGAATTTCTCTAATCATTGCACATTTGCTTATTTCTTCAATAAAATGATTGCTGCTTTTCGGAAGTGAAAGCCTTAAGAATCCTGCTATTTTATCTTCACTAGTTACATATTCTAAGAAGTATTCCGTAGAAAATTTAGTTTTATAACAAGTTACTTTTAAACTTAAGTCATCAAGCAGTACCTTTTCATCTTTAATTTCTCTAAATCTAATTTCTCTTATCTTCCTACAGCTTTCTTTCAATTTTCTTTCAACAACTTGTCTAAAATTACTCTTTTTATTTCCAACAAAGATATCTTCTGAGGATATGTCTCTTATTACTCTAGTTATCCTGCAGTATCTAGGTGTTAGAAGAAAACATTTTGTTAAAACATCAAGTACTTGCTTTTCAGTATATGGTTTCCATTCCCTTCTGGTGTAATAATCAAAAAGCTTGGTGTTTTTGATTAATGAACAAGGGTATATCTTTAGTTCGTCTGGTTTAAATCTTCCATCAGTAAATAATTTCTTAAAATCTTTAATATCTTTTCTTGGGGTAGATCCCAAGAGGTTAGGCATCCAATGAGCGTGTATTTTGAATCCTCCCATTCTTAAGAGTTTAAATGCGTTTGCAGTAGATTCTACGTTGTGTCCTCTATTGTTTATCTTTAGTACTTTATTATTTAAACTCTGAACTCCAATTTGTACTTTTGTAACTCCCAGCTTCCTCAACCTAACTATTTCCTTTTCCGTAATATAATCTGGTCTTGTTTCCACAACCAAACCTACACATCTAGTTTTAGATATTTCATTCTTTTTTTGTGTATGCACCAGTAGCTCCCAAGAACTTTGAGTATCCTGTGATATTTTAGAGACACATTTAATAGAATCTGGAGTAAAGTCATTCATAGCATCAAAACATCTTTTTATAAACCAAATTTGATATTCTTCTGTATAAAAGGACCACGTTCCTCCAAGAACAATTAACTCAACCTTATCAGTAGGATGACCAATGTTTTTATAAGCAACAAGCCTGTTGTAGACCTGAAGGTAGGGATCAAATTTATTCAAGTATGCTCTTTGAGCACCAGGTTCTGAAACAATGTAGCTTTTTGGCATCCTAGAATCATTAGGGCAGTAAATACAATCTCCAGGACACGCATATGGTTTTGTTAGTACAGTCACAGGCGTGACCCCAGATAGTGTTCTAACTTTCTTCATTCTTACTAAAGACAAGAAACGTTTTTTATCGTTTTCACTCAAACCCATCTCTGTCTTATAGATTCCAAAAAGACTAATAATCTGTGACTTAGAAAATGTTTTTGATCCAGTAGAAGGATGTCTACATATTACTTTTGATATATCTTGTTCACTAGGATCCTTTAAAGACAAGATTTCCCTTATTATTTGAAGTAAAATATCTTTATCAGTTGAGTTATTGTTTTTTGTTTTCATATGAACCTAAAGAAAATTAAGGATATTTTAAAGCTAAATGAAAGTTTTTACCAATCAATATCTGAAGAATTTTCAAGATCTAGACAAAAGCCATGGAAAGGATGGGATAGGGCAGTGGAAAAAGCATTTGAGGCGCTTGGGAGTAATGATAAAAAGATAAAGGTACTAGATTTAGGATGTGGAAACGGAAGATTCTATGACTTTATAAACAACAAGAATATGAATATTGAGTACGTAGGCATAGATACAAATAACGACTTCATAAAAAGAAGGGCAAACAAAACCAAGAACGCTTCATTTGTAAAGGGCGATGTTATTCAAGACTTAAACAACATCAAAGAGAAGTACAATATTATTGCTGCATTTGGCTTGACTCACCATATTCCAAGTCAATCACTTAGATTCACATGGTTTAATAAACTATCCAATCTTTTAGACAAAAAGGGAGTACTCATTTTAACTTTTTGGAGATTTAAGGATAAACCAGGAGATTATTTCTTAAGATGGAAAGAGAGAAAAGACATAAAAAGGTATTGTCATCAATATTCAAACAAAGAATTAGATAAAGTAATAAAAACATATGAAGAAAAAGGCCTTAAGTTAATAGATAAGTTCATTTCTGATAAAGAAAATTTGTATTTAATATTTGGTAATATTTAAGTATGAGCGATTGTATTTTTTGCAAAATTGCAAATAGAGAAGTCCCTGCAGAAATAGTTTGGGAAAACAATGATTTTGTAGCTTTTTTAGATATTAACCCAGTTACTTCTGGAATGACTTTGTTGATTCCAAAAAAGCACACAAGCTCATATATTTTTAATGATGAAAATGAAGACATGGGAGAAATAATGAAAGCTTCAAAAGTGGTAGCAAAAATGCTAGAAAAAACCTTCAAGGTAAAAAGAATAGCTGTTATTTTCGAAGGATTAGAAGTGAACCATTTACATGTTAAAATGTTCCCATTAAAAGAAGATAGTTCTATAAAAGGAATCTTAAACTCAAACTACTCTAAACCTACACCAGAAGATTTACATAAAACTGCACTTGATATAATCAAAGCTAAAAGTGAATAAGGGGTAAGAGTAAACTAATCTTCTTTTATCATTCTATTCTCAAATACTGATTTTTTCTTTGAATCCGTAGAAAAATAAAAATAAGTTGCAAGAAGTATTACACCAAAGCCAAAGGACAAAGCTACATACTGATTAAACCCTGTGGTTGGAACGTTTGTTGCTGACTGAGTGGATTCTGCATTTGTGCTTCCAACATTTTCTGGAACGTTTTGACCTAGATGAAGAGTAAAAGATAAGGTTTCTACTCCTTGAGAAATAGTTATTTTATAATCTCCCTTATCAAGAACTGTAGGATAGCTCCACGCACCAGAATCATTTGAGGTAGTTGAATAAGAATTTTCTCCTATTTTGATATCAACTTTTGAATCTGCAACTGAAACACCATATAAAACTGGGTTTGTTCCTGTATACCACCATTCAGGATATGTTTTACCTCCCAAATCAAGAGCTCCTATTTTTTGAAGCTGCAAGGTGGATGCCAGAGAGTATTTAAACATAACTAACAGAAGTAAAACAAAAGAAAAGGATTTAATGTATTTTTCATATTTTGAAATCATACTTAAGATAAGTATAAGTTAAATCTAGATCAAATGAATGTCAACCATATTAATCTAAAAAACGGTTTAAAGGTTTGTTTTATCCAAGATAAAAGCTTTAATACTGTTACCATTCATTTAAAGGGAAAAGCAGGCAGTAACTTAGAAAACAAGTTGCAGGTTGGCTCAGCTCATATATTAGAACATTTTTATGTATCTAGTAACTATGGAAATAAAATAACATCAAATGGAGGGAAAATCATTGGAGTAACAAGTAGAGATGATGTTTTATTCATGATCAAGATACCTAAAGAAAATGTAATTGATGGATTAGAGTTTTTATCCAAAGTTTTCACCAAGGAAGCTATCAATCTTGACGACTTCAACAAGTTAAAACAGATATCACTTCAAGAAATAAAAAGGATAAAAAACAGCCCAGAAAGAATACTAGGAAGGTTTTCTTGTGCTGCTTCTTTTCCAAAAGATAGGATGTCAATATTAAACATCGGAGGAGAACGGAATTTAAATAATTTAAGGATCAAAGATGTCTTAGATTTTAGAGATCTATATTATCACCCAAATAACTTTACTTTAGTATTAAGTGGAAATGTAACAATAAGAAACGTTGCTCCTTATATTAAAAAGTTATTTGGAGATTATCAAGCTGGTAACGTAGCAAAACACTTAGAACACAAAACGTTGAGTAAGCTTACTGTAAAAAGTTATAAGTTTAAAGGAACTAGTCAAATAGCAGTCAAGATAGATTTTTACGGGTTTAGGACTTCAGATAACAAGAAATACTCTTCTTTTATCATTTCAAATACTTTAGATATGCTTTTAAATAAGTTGATAAAAGAACAGTTAAGGGCAACATACACCATAAGATGTGTATCCTTTTCATCAGGAAGTTATGGATTGTTTAGTATTTACTTCTTATGTGAAAAGAAAGACTTAAATATAATTTTGGGCGAAATAAAAAGAAATACAATAAACTTTTCATCACTAATAAGCTTAAGAAGCATAGAAAGCTCTAAGAGAAGGGTGTTATCTAACTTAAGCTTTGAGATGGAAAAGGTTTCTGTAAGAGCAGAGTATTATTCAGACTTATTAAGTCATGGAAGAAAGGATCAAAACTACAAGTATGAAATAAATATGATAAGCAAATGTTGCTTAAGTGATATTAAGAATATTTCAAAAGAAATTTTTTCTCAAAACCCCAAAATTACCATTGTAGGTGAAAACATAAATGAAAATGAAGTAAAAGATACTTGGATTAAAAGCTGATTAGTTGCCTTATCTACTTTTCACGGTGCTTACTCTGAATACCTTTGTTTGATTTACACCAGTTTCAGATTTAAATTCTTTAACTAAAACCTTAGATCCTGAGTAAGGCGGATTCATTTCCTCAACAAAGTTTCCTGGTTTTCTTACACCTATAAAGTAAAAATCGCCTGATGTCCTGTATCCTCCTTGTATGTACCACTCACTGACTGTTTTATCTTCATTTGATGAATACCCAAGATCTTCATTATTTATGCTATTTTGTTCTTGAATAAAGTCATTTACTTCATTCCAAAACCTTTTGTGTGGAAACCCAAACAAAGGCAACTTTTGTCCCTCATAGTCGTAATAGTACCTCTTAGTAAGAAGCATTGTATAAGGCTGTATCTTGTTACATAACTTATTACCCTTTTTGCATTTCAAATCTATACTTAATACATATTTTTGCTCCCAAGGGTATTCCTTAGCATGGTCAACAAAGAGTACATAAGACTGATAATAAAGAAATGTAATTAAAAGCAAGGATAATAAACATACAAGAAGCTTCAGGAATTTTGGAACTGATTTTATTAAGTGGCTTATTCCAATACCACACAAGATAAAAACAGGGATTAAAAAATTATATATATGTGTACCAGGCTTTCTAACAAATATCTCAAATACGCCATACCCAAATAAGAACCATATTACAAACATGTAACTTTCTTTTAAAAATAAAACTCCAAGCACACCACATATAATTAAAAACCATAAAGACACAAAAGGACTGTAAAGATCAATGTACATCTCATAAAGATGGTTGTTTGAGTAGCCCATACCCAATCTTCTAAACAAGTAACCAAGGTTTTCATCAGAGCTTTTTTGATGAAAACAATAAGGAATCATGAAAGGGAGAAGAATTAAGCAGCCTAAAAGAAAGTTATATATTAGTATTCTAATTTTGTAACCCTTACCAAAGGACTTATCAAGTAAGAACTTAATAAACATCCAAAGTACAATGGGTAATATGAATATAGCATCCCAATGAGAAAAAAAAGATAAACACCAAAACAAAGTACCTATTAGAGTGAATCTAATAAGATGTTTTTTCTCATCTAAAAGATAGCTATAGAAATATATTGCTAGGAAAGAAAATAAGAGGTTTAAGTTCTGGTACTGAGCTATTCTTCCAAACCCTACAATAAAACCATTGCACAAATATATTAACGATGCAATAAATGCAGATATCCAGTTTTTTGTTATTCTCTTTACCATAAGATAAAAGACAACAACAGATAAAACAGAGATGATGGAGAAAGGTATTCTTTCAGCTAGTTCATTTCTAAAGTTGTGAGTAAGAAGATATGGAATATGCGAAACAACAAATTGCATAGGACCCTTTCTCCTAGATAAAAAAAAGTCAGTTAAAGTTTGACCCTTGGACAACTCAATAAAAGCTTTATGTTCATCTCCAATGTAATCTGAGTAGCCAAGATTCTTAAATCTAAGATAAGAAGATGCAAGAATAAGAATGACTATAATAATTAAATCTGATCTTAGTATCCAATTAAAAACTTTCTTTGCCTTTATCAAAAAAACTTCTTTTTTGTTCATAAAGAAACTACATTACCTTTTATTCTTAAACCCTTTGACCATAACGATAAATACCATGCATAAAATACATAAAAAGCAATTAAAGAAAGGAAGAAATATATCTTGTTTTTCCCAGCAAACCCTTCTTTTTTCCTCTCAAACACGTTAAACATTCCAATCGTGTAGATTGGTATGAACCAAAGCATATACGTTCTTGTTAGTACTGGAGTAAACAGGTAAAAAATAATAAAAGAAATCATACTTAAAATATATTTGTCTTGTATTTTCTTTTTAAGGATTAAATAAGACGTGGAGATCCAACCAAGTATTATGCAAGCATATCTATAAATATTAGCTATAGCAAGAGAAAACAAGGGAACTGATGTATAGTAAGTTATAAAGAAAAGAAGTGGCCTTCCTTGTGGTTCTCTAGCACCATGTACAAAGAAAGCTCCTTGCAAATACCAAATAAAATCTTGTACGCTTCTCATGAAAGGAATGCTTATAATTAACGCAAAAGCTGCTGCACCAAGCAAAAACTTAAGCTTATTTTTAGATTTTATTAAAAACAGTGGTAAGAGAATTATGGGAAAAGATTTAAAAGAAAAGGAAATAGCATAAAATATTCCTGACTTCACATCATCTTTTTCAAGATAATAAAGAGCAAGAAGTATAAAAAACACTCCAAATGGTTCAGTATAAACTCCTGATTTTCTAATTATTAAAAAGGGATTCAACCACCAAAAAGCCACTCCAGCTAAAGATGCCCAATAATTTTTCTTCCATAAAATCTTCAATATCATTAATCCCACACCAATATCAGCTATAAAAACAGATGCTTTCCATACTCTTTGAAGAGGGTAGTGTGTTGCAAGACTTAACTTATATAAAGGAGTATAGATATAAAGCATGGTCGGAAAATAAGCATAACCATGCTCTTCGTTAGATCCAGGTTCATAAGATTCAACAGTGTCTTTATAAATGTTTTTCCCTGCAATAAAGTCCCTTACTGCTTTTTTATACGTAGAAAAATCACCACCAGCCTCATCTAAAACCCTATACTTAAGATAAGAAGATGAGAGAAAGACACAAAGCACTAACCCTACTTTAAAAAGAAAGTCTAGTTTTTTTACATCTTTCATTAAACTTTTCATATGTACTTATTTTACATAAGATACAACTAGTAAGCCACACCATCACATAATAAAGTATAATATAGGCATGAGGATAAATACTTTAGAAACATCATCGGAAGGAGAGGAGGAAAGAAGAAAAGTAGCAGATTTAAAGTTTAAAATCAGTCAAATTATTTCTAATAGAGTCAAAAAAACAGTAGAAGGAGTCCCCACAGAAGAAATAATAGTACCAGTAGAGGATGCTCCTGCTTTTGCAGAAGTAAAAGACGTTGTTGAAACATCAAAACTAATTTGGAAGGAAGAAATAAATAATCAGCAAAGACATTTTCACATGGCAACAAAGGAATGGGTAGAAGAGCAATTATTACAAAAGGGAGAACCTAAAGAAAAAGTAAATAAAACAATGAACAAAGTGTTTGGTGATGAACCTAAGTATTTTATAAGAGTAGGCTACCCATTTTTGGACGAAGAAAATTTAAAACTCGAGTATTATTACATAACCAACCCTCATGCCATAGTAACACAACCAGACATTGACGAAGGGAAAAGGCTTGAAGAGACAGAGCAACCAAAGCTACCAGGATTTAACTAACTGGTTTATTATCAGATAAAAACCTTACAGCTTCAATTGCTGCTGCACAACCAAACCCTGAAGCAGTAATTGCTTGTTTGTACCTAAAATCATGCACATCTCCTGCAACGTAAACACCTTCTACAGATGTTTTGTTGTCTTCATGTGATTTAATATACCCTTTTTCATCAAGTTCCACAAAACCATCTAAGAACTTGGTGTTTGGGGTGTGGCCAATTGCAACAAAAAGTCCTTTTACATCACTAATTATTTTTTCTTCCTCATTCTTGTTATTTATTACTTTAACTCCTTCTACAAAATCTCTTCCTAACACCTCCTTAACTTCTGTGTTAAATAAAAATTCTATTTTTGGGTTTTCAAACGCTTTTTTCTGCATAAACTTACTTGCTCTAAGCTTTCCTTTATCTCCTCTAACAAGAATATAGATTTTTGATGCAAATTTAGAAAGATATGTGGATTCTTCCATAGCTGCATCTCCACCGCCAACCACTGCAATTACTTTATCCTTAAAGAAAAATCCATCGCATGTTGCACAAGCAGATACTCCTTTTCCAATTAGTCTTTGTTCACTTTCAAGACCTAACCATCTTGCAGAAGCGCCTGTTGCAATAATTAGCATTCTTCCTTTATAAACATTTCCTGAATCTGTTTCCACTTTAAACATATCTTTAAATGATCCAGAAACCTTAACTGCATTTTCTTCCATAAAAAAGGCCCCATGCTTTTCTATTTGAGTTCTAATGTTAGCAATTAGTTCCGATCCTGATATTCCATCAGGAAACCCAGGAAAGTTTTCAACTTTTGTGGTTGTAGTTAATTGGCCGCCAGCAGGATTTCCTGCTACTACAAGTGTTTTTAAGAATGCCCTTGACGTATAAAGAGCTGCTGTTGAACCAGCAGGTCCGCTACCTAAAACTATCACATCAAAAATGGTACTTGAATCTATCATAAAAGTATTGTATTACACTTATGTATTATTTAAAAATGTTTGATTAATTTAAATTAAATAATTATGAAAAAAGAAAACAAGAAGAAAGAAAATAAAATAAAGAAAGAAAAAGTTATTAAGAAAAACCAAGGGCATGAAGAAGTAGAAGAGTTAGAAGAAGATTTACCAGAAGATGTAAAAGTAGCATTGGGGATGAAAAAAGAAGTTAAATCTAAGTTTAATGACATTGATTATGTTTCAGAACTTGAAAATGGACTTGATGATTTTGGAATAGAGGATACATCTAAATCTAATTTTGAAGAAGAATTCGATTCTGATTTAGATTAATGCTAGGATTGTTCTAAACATGCGACGGTAGTTCAGTTGGCTAGAACGTCTCCCTTCCAAGGAGAAGGTCGCCGGTTCAAATCCGGTCCGTCGCTCCAGATACACTAAAGCTCCACTTCCTAAACAAACCAACAGATAAATTACAAGGTTTGTACCTCACAACTAAGTATGCTACAATCCAACCTATAATATAGACAAGAAAAGGAGATAAAGATGGGAAGTGAAATTACAAAGTATGAAATGAGTGTGGAGGTTCTTACTTATTTGCTTCGCAAAACAAATTCTGTCAGAGAGTGCACACTAATTTTCTTTGAAAGAACAGAAGAAAGTGAACTCGAAAAAAAAGCTCTTAAGAAAATACAAAGCCTTCTTAGGAAGGCTAAATCATTCCAGGAATGTATGGAGATCTGGTTAGAAGCTCCATATATGAGTGCTGTTGCAGTTGAAGCTCTTAAGAAAACTTTAAGTAGGGCTAAATCATTCCAGGAATGCATAAAAATCCATGTTGAGGACCCATATGAGTATGGAGAAGATCTTTACAATAAGGTCATTAATAAAACACTTAGTTTTATGAACGACAAAAGCTTGCTCCATGAATACATAAAAGTTTGCAATGAAGAAACTTTACCCTGCAGTGAAATTATGGTTAAAGTTCTAGAAAAAGCTTTTATTATGGCAGATTCCTTTGAAGAGTATATGGATATCTGCGACAAAACTCTGGGTATGCATGAACTCAAGTACAAGGTTCTTAATAAAGCTTTAAACACAGTTGATTCCTTCCAAAAAGGAATAGAACTTTACGCCAGATGTCTAGCTGAAAGGGAGCTCCACGATGAAATCATTGATGTAACATTAAACTTTGTGGATAATACAAAATCTCTCCGGGAATACATGGATATTTATGATGAGAAAATTCCAGTTTGGGACGAAATGAGAAACAAAATTCTCGAGAAATTCTTAAGTATGGAAAATTCCTCCGAAGAGTACGCAAGGATTTATTTGGAAGCTTCAGACAGTGGAGTCAAGGCTAAGGCTCTTGAAAAGGCGTATAAATCTTTGTGAGAATTAAAAACACAGTCCCTAGCATAATAAGATAAATGTTATGCTAGGGATTCTTGTGTATATAAAACTAAGCAAAACAAATCAAAAGATTTAATAACTAATCTTTTTTATCCCTTCCGAAACTGATATCATTATTCCATGAAAGTACCTGCTCCAAGGTTTAAAGCGTATATTCCACTTTTTATATTTTCTTTTATCATTTTTCTTGTTTCTCTTCACGATGGAATTATGTCTTACATGGCTCCCGTTATAGTTGAAGAAAAATTACACGACACTCTTCTTGTTGGACTAGTTTTATCTACTTCTTCTCTTTTTGGAATGTTTTTTGATTTCATAGTTGCTCAATTTTTCAATAAAAAGAATTATGTATTCTTCATGATCTGGATGTTGATATTTGCAATAGCATTTCCTTTGATTTTTCTATACTTACCAAGAGATTTAGCACCATTTGTATTTGCCATGGTTGTATGGTCTGTTTATTATGAACTTAGAAGTTATTCTAAATTTGATTTTGTTCATAAGTTTTTACCTGTTCAAAAAAATACAGAAGCTTGGGCTATCATGACCATATTTCAATCAGCTTCTTATATGCTAGGTCCTGCTGTTACTGTTTTTTTACTTACTAAAAACACTGAACTTCCTCTTTATGCTTCTTTAATACTAACTACAGCTTCCATATTATTGTTCTTTTTCTTCATTGGGTTGTATGGAAGACAACATGCCAAAGAAGCAACAAACGGAGAAAAACCTAGAAGCTTCTGGAAAGAACTAAATATCTTAAAAGTATTAACAAAAAGAGTATGGGTTCTCGTAATTTATGGATTTACTACTACTCTTCTTGATGTAGCTTTTTGGACAACAGGTGTCTTATATGCAGAGCAATTAAGACAACAAAGTAAGTGGGGGAATTTGTTCCTAGTTTTATATTGTCTTCCTACTATGTTTGTAGGATGGATTATTCCATACATATTTAAACCATTAGGAAAGAAGAGAACTTCTTTTATTGCAGGCATTTTAGCTGGAGTTACTTTAACTCTAATTGGAGTTTCAAATAATATTTTTGTTATCTTAGGTTTAGTTTTATTAACTTCTGTTTTTATAGACATAGCTAACATACTGCTATTTGCTGTATTTGAAGATTACGTAACAAGGTTAGATGAAACAGGACACGACCTTGTTAGTATTGGACAGTTCTCTGGAAACTTAGCTTATACAATAGGTCCAGTTCTTCTAGGGTTTATTGTTAAAGAATGGGGATATGGCTGGTCTTTTATATCAACAGGAATTATTTTATTTGCATCTGCAGTGTTTGCATTGGCAATCGTTCCAAGAAAAATCAAAATGCCTCAGCAAGAAATAGGAAAGATTTTAAGGTCTAGAAAGTAGGAAAGTGTAACAAAAAAAACAACCCGAAATAATCTACTTTTATCTCGGGTTTAATAACTTTCGACATTTTTGACCTGCGTAAGTTTAACTTACAGTAGAAACAGGTCTTTTTGATCCGGTTTTTTTAGTCTTTTATTTTTTATTATTATAAAGGCTTAAGGCCAGTTCATGGCTTTCTCCTTTAAGATTCGGGGCGACAAGACTAAACTACCCCTACTTATCTCTTCACCTTTGGATTAGCCTTTTTTAGGCTGGTTGGAGACTAAGTAGGAGCACTATAACACAATATTTTAATCTTGTCAAACTATAAGGTATAAGAAATCAAAGCAAATAGTGAGTCATTATATTTTTCATAAAAGTTCTTCTGCCATAGGTAGTGTAGATTATAAAATTGATAGCAAAAGGTAAACAATAAATATAAGTGTAATTCTTAAACAAAAGATGGAAAATTATATAAAATTAGATACAATAGAGAATATTTGCACCTGTAGCTCAGCGGATAGAGCAGTTCCCTTCTAAGGAAAAGGTCGGGGGTTCAATTCCCTCCAGGTGCGCCATAAATGAAGTTTCTATGTCTAGAAAGTCCTGGGATGTAGAAAAACTAAAGCATGCAGTTAAAAAATGTAAGAGCATTCGTTGTGTAATCAAAACCCTTGGGCTTAAACCGGCAGGTGGAAATTACAAGCAAATTGAAAAGTATATAAAAACCTACAATATAGATAAATCTCACTTTACAGGAAAGCTTTGGAGTAAAGGCAGAAAATTGGAAGTAATCCCAAGAATTCCTCTAGAAGATATACTAACTAAAGGAAGTGATTATCAATCGTTTAAACTTAAGAAGCGCTTATTTTCTGCAGGCTTGAAACCTATGTATTGTGAGGAGTGTGGTTGGAAGAAAATGTCTTCTGATGGTAGACTTCCATTAGAACTAGATCATATAAACGGGGACCATAGAGATAATAGAATTGAAAACTTAAGAGTCTTGTGTCCAAATTGTCATAGTCTGAAACCTAATCATAGGGGTAGAAATATAGGAAGAAATAAACAATAAGCCCGAGTGGTGGAATGGCATACACGCAACACTTAAAATGTTGTGTCCTTATGGACATGCGGGTTCGACTCCCGCCTCGGGCACCAATTGGGACGGTCGTTCTTTTTATTGCTCTCCAAGAAATTTAGACTTCTAATTATTTTAGGTATAATAGTCTTATGAAAACGGCAGTTATACTACTTTATGGTTTATTTTCTCCTGAAAGATCAGATTACAAAGGCTACTTTGATTTCTTAGCGACAGAGATAAAAGATAAGAATATCGAGAAAGTTATACTATGTGGGGGCTTTACAAATCCAAGAGTTCATGACAAATCAGAGGCTTCCACAGCAAAAGACTATTTGCTTAGTATACAACCTGGATTCACAAATTATATATTAGAAGAAAAATCTATAACTACGAACCAAAATCTTGAGTTTGCCAGAGAAAATCTAAGTAAAAATGATGAAATAATTGTTTACTGCGACTTGATTAGAAAAAGCAAAGTTATTTGGATTTCTATGCACTTCCTTCTTCAAGCTGATATAGGTACTATTTCCAAAGCATTTATGGACTTTGTAAAAGATAAAGACTTATACAAAGAGTTCTCATACAATAATCTTAAGATCATAGGTTATGACTTTCCAGGGAAATCGAGAGACGAAATCATAGGACAAAGTTATGCAACTCTAATTGATGTACTAGCATTATACAGTGAAGAATTAAATAAAATGGATGTTAGTCAGCGTAAGAAAGACTTTGGCCTAGAATAAAAAGGTTCGCAACAACGTACATAATACCCCCGCCACATATGCAAAACTACTTTTCTTGATACAAGTAAATTGCAGAATCTATAAATATATTTGCAGGATAATCAATTTCCTTTTTTTCTATCAGAGAATATGAGTTCCTTAATCCTGGATTTTTAACATAATCATCAAAAGAAAACAAATACTTGGGCTTGCTAGATAAACCATGAAGTTTTTCCCAAGCCATTGTTGCCTTAATGCTACTTGGAGAGGTTCCGCTATTTACTAAGTTTTCACTCCTTTCCCATACATAATTGTTAGTTAATACAAAATCTATAGACATTTGCATTGAAAGAAATGCAGTAAATAAAACAAAAAGAACGCTAGTTAGTGTAGTAGTAAAAGAAAACATCTTAAAAACCTTGCTAGACAAACTAGCAGCAAAGAACAGTTGAGGGTTGATATATAAAAAGAAAAGAATAAACAAAGGAATAAGAGGCAAAAGGTACCTATCAAAAAACGTTTTAACAAAAATCATTAAAATGGCATATCCTACTATAGATATTGAATAAATATTTATAATCTTCTTTTTATATAGGAACAAACAAGGAATGGTCAAACTTAAAAGTATTTTAGAAACTGCATCCCAGTACTTATATAAATCATAATTCCATCTGAATTGGTACTTAGTACCAGAAATTGATCTTGGAAAAAACCCTGTTCTTTCAAACGTATTTTCAAAATAAGGGTATTCTTCCCATGATATTTTTCCAGGAATAAACCACTTATTTAAGAAAATGAAGCAAAGAACAGAAGAAGCTATTAGTATCAAAATTAACTTAATATCTTTTTTCTTGCTTAAATAAGCACTTAACACAAAATTAAAGAGAACAGGAAGTACAAAGGAAGATACAACAACTAATATTCCATAAACCAAGGAATAAGAATATTGAACATTTAATATATTCTCAAAAAGAAAATCCTTATCTTTCATCTCATCTGTTCTTGGAAATAAAAAATAATAGCAACTAAACACAGAAAGAATAAAGAAAGATTGCATTAAAGCTTCCTTGTATTTCTTTTTAAGTAAAAAGTATGGGATAGATGCTACTTGAATGATTATTCCGTTTTGCTTGGAAAAAAATGCTAAAAGACCCCCTAAATTAAACAGCACAAAATCTTTTGCTTTTGAACGTTTTTCATAGGATAAAAAGAAGTAAATAGAAAAGAGAATAAAAAATAAGGTATAGTTTTCTGTCATAAATCCAATTGATGAATACATATGAAGAGGAGTAAAAAATAAAAGAAGAGACAAGATACAAGATTTTATTTTACTTAGATTAGAATGATTCAGCAGTATCTTCATTAATAAGTAAAAATTTAAGACGGAAAATAATAAGGTTAAAAAAGGAAGCTTCTTCCATCCAAAGACAAGTGAAAACAAACACCCTAAAATTCCTTGAGTGTAAAAAGTAGTTGCTGTTTTTTGAATTAAAGAAAAATCTCCATGTAAGAACCTAATTACGCTGGTGGTTCTATTCCAATCATCATTTTGCATAAAATTTACTTTTTGTATTAAGGGAACAAAAACAAGAAACAAAAGCAAGGACACAAGCTCTGCTAAAGGTAGTTTTCTTTCTATGTGTTCAAGCATTCTATTCATTGATATTGTACCTAAATTATAACTTGGAATTTAAACACTTACTATCAATGAGGTATTATTACTGTATGAAGAAACATATTGATGTTTTAATTATAGTTTTAATATTCACATCCATAGCAATTGGAGTTTTTTCTAATATAAAGCAAGAAAAAGCAGTTGATAAATCAAAACTTCCTACTGATGTTGAAAATGACAGGATGTTTCAAAGATGGATTACTAATTTAAAGAACAAGGGATTAAATATAGAAGCAGATGAATTTAAACTAAAAGAATCTAACGAAATCTATAATACTACATGGATGACAGTAAGTTCTATTGACGAGATAGGAAAAAAAGAAGAATTTGAAAGTGTTATTAATGCTCATAAAGATATTAAAAAAGTAGCATTTTCTCCAAGCGAAAAAATTTTTGTAGATTATAGAAACATAGATAGGGAAGACATCCTTTCAAATCAAGTAAGATTATATGGGCTAAAAGAAGATAAGATTATTGATGCAAGAATTCTTGATTGTTCAGTAAGAGCAAATTGTTATTTTGATAGAGCTTACTTCATTGATAATGATGTTTTTGTAATTTCAGAGTTTTCCAGAAATATTAGCAAGAAGGACAGCATAACTCCAATTTGTTCTAAAGATCAATTATGCACTTATACAGTAAAAGTACATGTCATTGATCTTATGCATAATGTTAGAGATGAATATGAGTCAAATCCATTTGATATTATCTTAAATGAGTGGATCAACTTCTTTTAAGTTGTTTTTATAGTAGAATACTAAAATACGGGGTGTAGCTCAGTTGGCTAGAGCGCACGGTTTGGGACCGTGAGGTCGCAGGTTCAAGTCCTGTCACCCCGACCATAAACATCATCTCTTAAACAATCTACTTATTGTAGTAAAAAGATACACACCTATAATTGTTATTGTGAAAGGAATAAGCAACTCAGAAAAATTACCAATTTCTAATGATCTTTATAGCTTTGACAGCTTTCCTATTGGAAGGAATACTGAAGTAATAAAGAAGGAATCTAGAGCAGATTATAAGAAATTTAGTGAAAGATTTGAAGATTTTAAGAAAGATAAAGAAGAATCTTTACTATGGCCAAATATAGCTACTTGCACGGATAAACTACTTAGAATATCAAGATGTGGCTTTGAGGATAAAGACTTGTTTTCTTATATACTTTCAGACGAGATAATCACATTTGATAGGATGAACAATAGGCATATCTATAACACAATAATAAAAGAAGAGACCAAGAAGATTAGCATAGATCCGCTCTATGCCTGGAACATCTATGAAAGATGTAAGAACAACTTAACATTAGCAATAGAAAAAGTACAAGAAGAAAGTGACAAGAAGATTAACACAATAGAAAATATATTTGATATTAAACTTTCACCTAACCAGAAGAACATAAAAGTTCTTGTTCTAGATGGCAGTAGCTTCCCTGATATCTAAAACACCATGGGGTGGTTAACCCTATTGAATCAAATATAGCAGCAGTAACAATCTTAAACAAACAAGAACAGCCCTCAACAATAGTACTTGAGTATAGCAACGAGGGAATAACAAACAAGGAAACAAATGTTATAGAAAACCAAGTAAATATTAAGTCTGGTGGTTTTCTTACCCATGAGATCATGCATGCTATTACCAAAGGAAGGACGATTAGAATGCTAGACGAAATGGGAGAAGAAAAGGAGTACTTAGCTCATGGTTTTAGTATTAAGGAAGAAAAAGAAAAGGATTTAGATTTATATATTAATGTTATACCTAAAAACATCGATGAAGTAGCTGCTACACTCTTAACAGAAATTGCTACCCCATTCTTAAAAGATATAGGGCCTGTAAACTCCAAGGAAATAAAACCTAAGGTTTCTGCTATTGTTAGAAACATTGTAAGTACTTTGGAGAGCAAAAGCTCTGTTTATTCAATAATGACAGCATATAGTACTGAAACAGCAGAACTAGCAAAAGTGGTAGACACATTAGGAATAGACACTTTCTTAGAGTATTACCTAAACAGTGACTTATCAGGGTTTTTAGATCAAGTAGAGAAAGTCTTGCCAAAGCATGATTTCAACGAATTCTTAAACAAAATGCAACTAACAAAGTAGCACGGTAAGGATGATATGCCAATCGCTTTCCAGATTCGACCAAGAGGTTTATATCCTTGTCAAATCCGAAAATGATACAATTGGCATATGCAAGCTTTCATGCCAGAAAATCTTCCGCTTAAAGATTTGAATTGGGTAGAATTTATACCTCTTATTGGAAATGCTAGAGCTAGAATAGCAGAGTTTGATGGACTACTCCAGGGAATCCCAAACCCCAAAGTGTTGTTATCTCCGTTAACTACTCAAGAGGCTGTTGTTTCGTCAAAGATTGAAGGAACACAAGCATCCTTAGAAGAGGTATTGGAGTATGAAGCAAATCCTAAGAAGTTCGAAGAGAAGAGGGAAGATATAAAAGAAGTACTAAACTACCGTAAGGCTTTAATGTATGCAACATCTAAACTAGATGAAATACCATTAAGTGCTCGACTTATAAAAGAAATTCATAAAATACTACTATCCGATGTGAGGTCCAACACAGGTATATTAGGTGAGTTTAGATCTGGGCGAGTTTATATAGGCAAAGCAGGTACCACAATTCAAGAGGCTAAATTTATTCCTCCTGAAGCGAAGGAAGTACCTAAGTATTTTTCTAATTTTGAGTCATATATACACATAGAGGAAAAAGATCCATTGGTTCAACTAGCAATTATCCATGCTCAATTTGAAATTATTCATCCGTTTTGGGATGGCAATGGTAGAGTGGGAAGAATAATAATGCCATTGTTCTTATACTACAAGAAGGTACTCTCAACTCCAATGTTTTATCTTAGTTCCTTCTTTGAAAGGAACAGAGATGAATATTATCTAAAATTACTTAACATTTCTCAAAAAGGAGATTGGAATAGCTGGATTGCTTACTTTTTACGTGCAGTAATTGAACAATCACAAATTAATATTGAGAAAGCCAAAGGTATCCACTTACTATACAACCAGAAAAAAGAAGAGATTGCCCGGCTAACTAATTCAAAATATAACATTAAAGTTCTAGACTTTATATTCTCTTATCCATATTTCAATACATCTCAGTTCATTAGACAAACTAAAATTAATGATAGTACTGCAAAAGATATTTTAAGAAAGTTAACCAGTATTGTTATAAATCTAGAAGAAAAAGGGTCAGGAATCAGACCAAATGTATACTCCTTTCCACAATTGCTTAATATAACAGGATAAAGTCTTGTAGGTGGTGTACCAGTTGCTAAAAACGCAGTAGGTGCTGGGAACTATAAATACCATCTGCTAACGCAGGTTAATAAAAAATATTTAGACCAATCAGTTAACGTATTTCTGCTTTAAACCTTTGTAACTTTTAAACTTATCTGATACATTGTGTCAAAAGATAAAAGAAATTGGTATAAATATGCATATGTACAAGTAAAAACAAGTAGCTGCCTTTCTTTACCAAAGGCGGTTAATTTATTCATTCGCAGTGTGTACATTTGTCATCTTGAATAATTTTTAATACATATGGTAATGTAACCTAACAATATGGAATCAAGTATTTCTAGAAAATGTTTCTATAAAAATGGCAAGAAGCTAAAACTAAAAGAACCTAAAAAAGAATGGTTGGAAAAGACTAATCGTAAAAAAGATACTTTAACCTCACTTATTGAAATACAATCTACAAGTGTAATCACTCTAACTAAAGAAAGTTTAATCTCAAAAGTTAAGTCAAGAATAAAACCTAATACAATAAGCAAAAATGTAACTACAGTATGGGCTTCTGTTTCTGTAGTTTTTATATTTTCTTTCTTAATAACCTTAATGGTTACTCCTCAAAAGGCTAAGCCACAAGACACAACAAAATATGCTATTTATTCATCTAGACCTCTTGTTCTTTCACAATCAACAACAACAATTTATTCAAAAGATTCAAGAGCTCAAAAGATAAATGAAGTGTTTAAAATGTTTAATTGTCCTCTTGAAGGAATGGGAGATGTATTTGTGTATGAAGCAGATAAAAACAATATACCATGGTGGTTAGTAGCTTCCATTGCTTTTCAAGAATCAAGCTGTGGAAAAAACACTCCCAAGGTAAATGGGATGGAAACATATAATGCATGGGGGTGGGCAGTGTATGGAGATATAACATTTTCATTTGACAACTGGGCAAGAGGCATAGAAACTGTATCAAAGTATCTTTCAACTAAGTTTTTTTCAAAAGGTATAACAAACACATGTGAGATAATGAAGACATATACACCACCATCTGATGGATCATGGTGTGAAGGAGTAAATCATTTTGCAGATATTATAAAAAATTACAAAAGTCCAGAAAGCAATTAAATAAACTATGTTTAATCTGGTAAACACTTGGCAATTTAATGTAGTTGCTTATTTGCTATGTGTAGTTATATTTGCTCCTTTTTATAAACTAGCTGTAAGGAATGCAAAAAATGATGGGGCTGTTACGGCAATGCTACAGATGATGGCTGGGCTTATATTGTTACTTATATCTCCTTTGTTTAAATACAATTTTTCAATTAGTCTAAGAACGGTAATACTACTCTTGGTGTCTTGCATTTTCTATGCAATAAACGATAGACTTCAAACCACCTCAAGAAAACATATTGAAGTATCGTTGATATCTATAATTGGGGAACTTTCAAGCGTCTTTCTAATAATAATAGGGCTTCTTGTTTTTCATGAGTCTATTTCACCATTAAAAATGGTTGGAGGAGTTTTAATACTTCTTAGTAACTTCATTGTCTTGTACAAAGGAAATAAATTTGAAATAAACAAGTATATTGTAATGGGAATACTATCAACTATAGCCTATGCAATTGCAGTATCTATAGATATTGGAATATCACCTCAGTTTAACCTTCCTATCTATATAGCTATTACTTTAATAGTTCCTTCAATGTTTATTCTAGCTGCTGAAAGAATTAAACCCTCAGAACTTTTGACTGAGTATAAACTTAGCAACAAAAAATACTGTTGGTTAATGAGCTTAAGTTGGGGACTTTTAATTATTTTTTCTTTAAGATCTTTTCAATTAGGTAAAATTACCACCATAGTACCTCTTCAAGCAGTAGGAATATTTCTAAATGTACTGCTTTCCTATATTTTTATGAATGAAAAGAAAGATCCTTTAAAAAAGATTGTTGCTTCAATTTTGATAATTGCAGGTGTTTACCTTACTGTAATTTAATCAAACCTCATTCTTCTCTCATCCTATAGCAGTTGATAAAACATTAATTTTATGTTAGTATTTACCCTTGTATGACTAAGAAAGGTCTAATACTACAAGTTAATATACTACCATTTATCCTTGTTTATCTTGCAACTGCAACATCCAATGTTGCTGCTAAAAGCAAGCAAAATGAGGTTTCTATAGAAGTTCTAGATAGACAAATAGAAAGAAGTAGAAAAGATAGAATAGAAGCTTTGGAGAAGTTTTTTGATGAATTTAAATCTCCATTAAAAGCCAATGCTGAAACATTTGTTGACGTAGCAGATAAGTATAGCCTTGATTATAAACTATTACCTGCTATTTCTTGTATGGAGTCTTCTTGCGGAAAGAAATTAATTGAAGGTTCATATAATCCATTTGGATGGGGTATATATGGAAATAATGCAATTTACTTTAAATCTTATGATGAAGCTATTGAGACAGTAGCAAAAGGTATAAAAGAAAACTACCTTGAGAAAGGACTTGATACTCCTGAGAAGATAGCTCCTATTTATACACCTCCAAACTATATTAACTGGAGAAATGGAGTTACTTTCTTTATTAATAAGATTGATAGCTTCAGGCAAGCAGGATCTGAAGTTCAATTTGCTAGTTAACAAGAAGAGGCTCGTAATATGAGCCTCTTTTTAATATAATCAAATAACCTAGGGCGAGTGGCGGAATTGGCATACGCGTACGGCTTAGGACCGTATCCGAAAGGGTGGAGGTTCGAGTCCTCTCTCGCCCACCATACAGGGCACCTAAGTGACCTCTGTGCCTCAAATATCCTTTGACAGCTTGATGAAACTTCATTTAACAAAATAGTGGCGCTGGATATATGGAACATAGATAATGATAAAGCAATAAACGAACAGAAGGGCCAATACTATTAATCGTACAATTTTACGTTTACGCGGCTGAGTTGAGTATTTAATATCGAAGAATATAATAATGATAGCAGATACCCATAGATACCAAAGTTTTGTTGCTACAAAGTAAACCGCTTGAATAGCTCCAGATATTATAGCATCCGTAAGCATAGTACTAGCGGTGGATTCCATAGGCAAATATTACCACTATTATTAATTTGCAAAAATAAATTTAACCACCGTGACTACATTAATTTTAATCTTTTACTGTCTTGTTTATCTCATTTTATATCTTAGAGATTATAATGACTACATGAGCACTAAACTAAACTATGAGAGTATAGCAAATAGGGCACGTAATAACGCCCTAGATCTGCTTTTAGAGGCTAAATTATTAGCTGAAAACGAACGATTCGCGAGAGCTTTTTTTCTAGCATGTCTGTCTTTAGAGGAGCTTGGAAAATCACAAATGACTCTAGATTATGCTGCAGGACTTATTACAAGAGATAATTTAGAAAAAGCCTTTGCCGGTGGGAAGGCGCATGCCCTTAAGCTAGCATACCAGCACAGATGGATGGAGCTAAAAAATATAGGCAGGGTAACGGCGTCAATTAAATATAACCTTCAGGAAGGGGAAAGGTTGCAAAAACTCAAGGAGCTTGCAGTATACACGGCTGAGAAAAAGAACCCAGAACAAGATTGGAAAGCATTAGCAGAAGAAGAGGTTAAATTCGTTGATGACTGGTTCTACGATATAATGTACGCAGAGTGGCTAAATTCACCTAAAAGAGGCTCTAAGTCACTTTGGAAGTGAGTTGGATTTTCTCTAAATAACTTAGAGTGTAAAATAGTTCTCAACCTGTGTACTTTTTCAACCAATCTAGAACCAAGGTATAATTACTCTATGTCAGTAAACATTACATATTTTGTACATGGAACTACTAATGATAATCTAAATGACGTTTCCTCTGGGTGGTCGGATGCGGAGTTATCACAAAAAGGGGTAAGACAATCGATAGATTTGAGGAAGCAAATAAAAGACAAGAAGTTTGATGTAGTCTTTTGTTCTGACCTCAAAAGAGCAGTAAAATCAGCGGAAATAACATTTAAAGATCGAGTACCAATTATTAAAGAGTGGTTGTTGAGAGAATGTAATTACGGAGATTACAACGGAATGCCCTCCAGAATTGTAGAACCTATTCAGGAAAAATGTATTACAGAAAGATTTCCCAATGGTGAAAGCTACGAGGATGTTAAATTGAGGATGGAGATATTCCTTAATGAGTTAGAGAAAAAGTACGATGGAAAAAATGTGGCAATAGTAGCACACAGGGCACCTCAATTAGCACTCGAGGTTATTCTTAAAGGAAAAACTTGGGAGGAAGCATTCAATCAAGATTGGAGAAAAACAAAGTCATGGAAACCTGGGTGGAATTATTTGCTGGTATAGCTAGAGTTTATAACAGTTCCAACTTAACCCCAACTGCGCAACCCAGTAACTTGTAGAGTAGGTAAGTATAGAGGTTGTTAATCGTACCAATAACGTCTCCATAAAGTTTGTGCTAGATAATTATCAAAAAGAAATGCCCGGATTTTATTTAATATCCGGGCATTATAACTAAATTTTTCTGTGAGCTGGTTTATACCAATCAAATCCTTCAACTTTTTCAACTGTAAAATCAGAGAAGATGCTAGGGTATCTCTTGGTGACAATCTCCCCAACTTGTCCAAACACTATGCGCATTTCTTCTTCGGCTGCTGGTTGTGTTCTGTTTTCCAATACCCAACGCAGAGTTCGAAAGTTGGCGCTCCAACCAATGCATGTAGCAAGACCAATGGGCGCAATTCTTCGCATAGCCGAAGTGGCTCTTTTCTTTTGGTGAAAAGATGTTTCCGGGTTATCCAGCTTAAAGACCTGTGAAAGTTCACGCTGTTGTTTTTCAAGATACTCAAAAGTCCTTGTGAAGATCGTCATTGCTTCCGGAGTTTCCTGGATTATCGTTGGAATACTCGCTGATAGACTATCAAGACGAACATATCGCAGGCTTTCCTGTGAGATTCCAACACCTACACGGTGCCGAACAAGTTCGTGTGTAAACACTCTTGAAATATTTGCAAAGACGAAACTAAGTTGTGAGTGTTCAAAAATTGAACCGTGTTCCTGCTCAATTATGTTTGCAAGATAAGGTGCATTACCCTCACGAATTTTTGTAACATTCGGGTTCAATCCGGGAGCAAAGCTTCGGTAACACACACGACCCATTAGTTCCGAAAGTTCCTCAGCGTCTGAGGAAGCATCTGTATGCCATTCCGGAGCACCTACAAGTTTCAAAAACTCGCCTAGTTCACCTCGCATAATATGCGGCTCGGCGATCAAAAATACCTTAGGTTGAATTATTTTCATTTCGTTCACTCTCCTTATTTATACATACTTAATCTTTTCTTAATCACATCGGGGGTTATTTGTTCGTAACCAACCCACAGATTTTCAATGTACTTATAGGCAGAAAGTAGCAGTTCATTAACTAAGTTTCCAGTTTCTTGCTTGATTGTCGTCTTGCATTTAAATCCATCCAAGACAACTCCAAAGAAGTATTCCATAGAGCAACCTGGTGGGAGTTGCATTTGACCTGCTTTAGCCCATTTGGATATTGCGTAGTGAAAATACATACTACCCTCAAGAGAATCTAACACTTTGGCAATAATAGCATTATCGCACGAGGCTACTAATGAGTTGCCCAGTAGATAGTCTTCAGCTTGAGAAAACTGGCTATATAACGCAAAGTCCCTCTCGTTTAGCATTTTTTCTGCAACAGCTACTTCATCATCTGTACTTAAACTCCTTTCTTTTTTTATTATTGCTGTTACATCACCAACAACAATTTCCGGCAAATCATGCACAATAATCATGCGATCGATTTGCTTTCTATCTTCAGAAGGCATGGGAAGATGTAAAGCCATTAATCTTAATCTCACAATATGATCACACAACCTATCACTAACCATACCTTCAGGGTATCTTGAATCCATATACCTCTTTACATTAACCGTATCTTTAAGATAGGACTCTATGTAGTCACCTGTTTTAATTAGTGAACTACATCTTACATTAGGATCGAAAACTAACATAGATTTCACCTCGTAAACTTATGGTTATGAGGAACAAAATACCCCGAGACTCCTCTATAGAAAAGTTCGGGGTTTTCAAATGTTTTACTTATACTACTCACCCTCGTTGGAATGTATGAAAGGCGTAACTTCCTGTAAGATTCTTTGGAATACCTCATCCTCAGTGCCATTTCCATCTATTCCTACCCACTTACCAAAAAGGTTGGAAAGATGAGAAACTTTTATATATCCTTCTCTGGCCTTCACAAAGAAATCCTCACCAAGATTCTCCCATTTGTCTCCCGCTTTGTCGTGAGCACGACCCAAGGCAGTTGGTACATTGGCGTCAAGGAACAAAACCAGATCCGGAAGTATACCACTAACCGCAACTTTGTTTATGTCTAGAATCGTGTCAATTCCAACTCCCCGATTATATCCCTGGTAAACCAGGGAAGTAATAAAACTTCTATCCGCAATGATAATCCAACCGGAATCCAAACGAGGTTTAACAACCGTCCTTAGACTCTGTGCCCTGGCAGCAGCATATAGATAAGCTTCACACGTTGCATCCATCTGTTCTTTAAATGGAGTTCCTTGGACAGTCCCTCTGATTGACTCCGCTATCTCATCCCCACCCGGTTCGCGGGTACATAACACATGGAGTTTTGGGAATTTATCCTCTAACCAATGAGACAATCTAAAACACTGAGTGGTTTTACCTGCACCAATGATACCCTCAAAAACAATATACATGATCTACTCCTTTCACACGATTTATTTTGAATGGAGTATACCACCCAACGTCAACCTGCACTATTATTATTCTAACATCGACAGTTCAGAGCCATACTGTCTCATTTGTCTCATTTCTACCCTAAAGAGTAGAATACTTAACGACCAGAGTGCTCCACCATACGTATCCTAGAGAAAACAGCCACATAGCAACTTTTATCATTGACAAACACTGCACCCAAACAGCAGCAAAAGGCCTACCACTAAAACAAGTGTGTTTGTAGATTATGATACAATAGTGCAAAATTCACACATATCTAAAGATAAGGAGAGTAGCATGAGAGCAATAAGATTGATTAATGAAGGGAGTCCCTGCGATATTGACTTTACCGATAAAACAATGCAAACCCCCGAAGACTTTCTATCAAGACCTAGGGTTATCTGTCCAAACGTCAATCAGTGTAAATTACGCAGTGGTAGGGAAAACATTACATGCACTAGAAGGATAGCCATTCAAATGGCGGGGTTTATCCTTCAAAACGAAAAACCTTTTGAAGAAGCAGTACAAGAAGAACGAGAAGCACTTCTTGCCGATGACTTGAAGGTAAGTAAGTTCTGGGTTTTTCGTAACAAAAGGTGGCAAGTCGTAGCAGGTAAAGTAAACGTCGTAATAGATGACATTGTTGAGTTTGCCAAGACCATAATTGATTTCCGTTCAGAAGATCAGCATCCTTCTACCTAAGATAGGAAATCATTTAGACGGACTAAATTAAAGGGCATACAACATTAGTAGTTGGATGCCCTTAAGCCTTTTGCGTTTATCTCTTTTAGTAAGCTGGCCAAACAAAATAGTAATCCTGTTCTTTCACACCGTGAGAATCAAACTCTTCCTCTTTAAACCCTAAAATGGGGGCTATCCTGCTCCTACACCAAAAAATTATCTCACCATCCTTGTTGTAGTGCACTTCCAAAATTACAACTGTTCCGTCTCCTAAGATTTCTTCAAGCTGTGCCTCGGCCAACAACCCGTTCGCTTTATCATAAGTCCTAGCTCTACTTGCGATACCAGAAGTTGGATCATCGTAGGAAAAGAATGTTATAAAGTTATCAAATATGTACAACATCTTTAGCGGGTTATAGGGTGGATTCAAAGGTAATTCCCAAGCTTCAAACTCAAAAGGAACAGTACCATCGTAAAATGGTAAATCTTCATAAATAGTTATCAAATGAATCTCAAATGCATCAGTTTGTGCAACTTCGCTATCATCCTTTATGTACACACCTTCCTGCCATATAGGAAGATCTACAGGTGGTGTCGGAATTGGCGTTGGAACAGCCAGCTCCACAACAGATTTGGGCGTTGTACACGACATTATAAAAGCTACCAGCAGTGACAAACCCATTATTGCCTTCCTTTTCATTTTCTCTCCTTTTTATACGTTGATCCGTATTAGAATACCCGAATAATACAACAAGGATTATTAAATCTCAAGCCACCAAGAAAACAACAAACATTCAAGAAGTAAATGAACATCGAACTGCAGGGATTACTACTTTTGTACTGTAGCAATGTCTTAGAGAATAGAGTACTTCATAACTGGAGTGCTCCATCATATCTTTTCACTGTTAAAAACCCAGGACATTGACATACTTCTTAAAGCTGGAATATCATTAATATGCTAGTTAATTAGTTTACAAATGCTTAGCCAAAAAGGAAAAAACATTGTTTCTGATCTTTCTAAGCTCTTGGTAGTTTCTTTGTTGTTTTTACCTTTCCTTCAAAACAAAGCCCTTGCAAGTGCAAATGACCCATTGCCTTTTTTACGCACTATTCCAGAAATCCTCCAAAACTTTTATCTACCAAAAGGCATTGAAGTTAGTTCTGATGGACATATTTATGTAGTAGATACAGGAAATAACTCCATTCAGATGATACTTGACGGGGTAGTAGAATCAGCATGGGGAGGATTAGGAACAGGAGATGGAGCTTTTGATTCCCCAACAGACATTGCAATTAACAGTGCAGGTGAAGTGTATGTCACGGACACAGGAAACAACAGGGTTCAAAAGTTTTCTTCAAATGGAGAAACTTTTATTACAAAATGGGGTTCTCTTGGATCAGGAAACACTAATTTTAATGGCCCTACAGGAATTGCAATAGACGAGAACGATAACGTTTGGGTAGTAGATACAAATAACAGCAGGGTTCTAAAGTTTGATTCAGATGGTAGTTATCAAGACCAATTTGGAACACAAGGAAGTGGGGAAAGTGAACTTAATCTTCCACGAGGAATTGATATAGATTCTTCTGGAAATATTTACATTGTTGATAGTGGTAATAATAGAATTCAAAAGTTTGATAGTGATGGAACACATCTTCAAACAATAGGAGAAGGTAATCTTGGCGGGGAAGTAGGATCGTTAAGTGATCCAGATAGTATAAAGGTAAATGATGAGGGACAACTATTTGTCTCCGACTTAGGAAATAATAGGATAGTAGAGTTTGAATCTTCCACAGGTAATTATGTTAATAACTTTGGTAGCTTTGGAGACGGTAATGGTCTTTTCAATGAACCAAGAGGATTAGCTTGGAGTGGAGCAGACATAATAGTTATAGACAGTATAAATAACCGTTTTGAAGCTTTTAATGGATTTAATTATGAATTTGCAAGTAAGGGGTATGGAGCAAGTGATGAAGATGGTCGTTTCAATTATCCAGCAGGTGTAGGGGTGACTAAAGATGGAAGTTTATACATCTACGTAGCAGATACAAACAATAATAGAATTGAAAAAGTGGAAAGCAATGGTGATTATGTAGCTAAATGGGGATCTTATGGATCTGGTGAGGGAGAGTTTGATGAGCCAGCTGATGTTGATACAGATAATGATGGTAACGTTTATGTAGTTGATAGAGCAAACAATAGAATTCAAAAGTTTAGTTCAAACGGCACTTTCATAAAACAATGGGGTACTTATGGTGCTGAAGAAGAACAGTTTGATACGCCAAACGGAATTCATATAGATTTTGATAACATTATCTACATAGCAGATACAAATAATGATAGGGTACAAGTTTTTGACAAAGAAGGAACATTTATTAGAAGCTGGGGAACTAGCGGTTCTAACGACGGAGAATTAAATAAACCAATGGATGTCTTTGTAGATACAAGCGGAAACGTTTTTGTTACCGATAGTTTAAACAATAGAGTTCAAAAGTTCAGCTTAGAAGGAGAGTATGTTTCTCATTTTGGTTCAAGTGGAAGTGATGCAGGGGAATTAAATAATCCTCTAGGGATAATAGCTGATAGCAACGGGTACATATACGTATCAGACAGAGACAATTTTAGAATTCAAAAGTTTAGTAGCAGTGGAACTTATTTAGCAGAAATGGGGTCAAGAGGTCCTACTGATGGGTATTTTGGAACATTTGGTAGTGATAATGAAGAATTTAACCATGGACCTTATCATATGGCAATGGATGCTGAAGGAAGACTTTATGTTATGGACCCAGTTAACAACAGAATTCAAGTGTATGGACAAGACAGCTCAAGTGAAGAGATTCACGAAGACTCAAGATGTCATTGGATCAAACCACCAGAAACAACATGGATACTTTTGACTTCTGCTATAGAAAACGGAGTAAGTGGAATTAATTTAACTTGGACACAATATGAAGCAGACAAAGTGGATATTAAAATAGATGATGGAACAGGAAATTATCCTTGGAAGATATCCAAAACATCAAATGATGGACATGAGTTTCTAGCAAATGTCCAAAGCTGGCAGAATATAATGATAAGACCAATAAACCACTGCAAAGACGGAGATAACAGTACACCTGTTTCATTAAGCAGATTTCCTTATGGTTGGTACAATATCAAATAGTTTGCACCCTAAAAAGATATCCATACATTTTAGCAAATAGTGAGTATCTCTTTGACAAACGCACTTTGCTTTTTACAGAAATAATTAACTTATATTGATACCGATTTAGTAATATACTTGTGATAGCAATGAAAAAACTTATAACACTACAAGACTTTCAAGTCACACTTCAAAATAGGAATGAAAAGGGTATGATAAAGTTTGTTCATTTCAAAAGAAGTAACTCCCCAATTTCTATTAAAGTGTGCTCAAGAAGTGGCTCTAGATTTGATCCAGAAGGAAAAGAGGGATTAGCTCATTTTGTAGAGCACATAGTATTAAGTGGAACAGAAAAATTTCCTAGCAAAAGAGAGCTGTCATTAGCAATATATAATATTGGTGGTTCCTACTCTGCAACTACTGCAACCGAATACACATGTTTCAATTTTCTAATTGCAAAAAAAGAACATATACCACTAGTAGGAGAAATTACACATCAAATACTTGAAAAACCTACGCTATCAGAAGAAAAAATAGAACGTGAGAAAAAGGTAGTTCAGGATGAAATATCAGAAAGAATGGATAATAAAAAAAGACTGCTAGCCAATGGAATAAGATCTTTAATTTATGGAGATAATCCACTCGCCAGAAACGTATCAGGATATAAGAAGTCTGTCGAATCTATAAGTAAAAGGGATATTGATAAGCATCTTAAGGAGGTTACACCCAACAACACAACTATAATCTCCTGTGGAGATTGTGATATTGAAGAACTTATAAGATCTTTTGACAGCAGCGTTCCGTGCAAAGAGTACATAAGTAACTCTTACAAAGTCAGTAGCTACCAAACAGTAAGATATGGATCAACCGAAGTTCCAGGTCAAAAACTAGTACACTGCTCCCTTGCGTTCCCAACATGCAATTTAGGGTCAAAAGATGTACTAGCTCTCAAATTATTGACTACGTATCTAGGCGAGGGAAGAGCATCCCTATTAAAAAATACGCTTAGATACCAAAACAACTTGCTGTATTCAGTTCTTGCAAAAAGCAACTACTTTTCAGATTCAGGTTACCTGTCTATTGAAGCAACAACAAAGAAGGAAAATCTAAATCAAGTAATAAACATAATAACAGAAACACTTAATGATCTGCTTCAAAATGGAGTAAAGGATGAGGACCTTTTTGTTATCAAAAATAAAATAATCAACTCAAGCATTATTTCAACGCAAACCGCACAATCATGGGTCGGGGGTCATTTTTATAGGCAATTATTAATAAAAAGCGATAATTATTACTTTAACGACTTCTTAAATGATGTTAGTAATATAGATACAAAAACAATAAACAAAGTTGCTCAAAAGTACCTCACAAAAGATAATATGTACCTCTACGCAGTAGGTAATATAAAAACAAAAGAAATAAAAGATCTTCTAACCTAATCAAGGCAGCTAATAAATCTCAAAAGCTTCATACTGTGATACAATATCCTCGATATGAAAACAAAAAAGACTTCTAAAAGAATATATTTAGACTATGCAGCTACAACTCCCGTAGATAAGGCTGTAATTACATGCATGCTACCATACTTTAACAAAAATTATGGAAACTCATCTTCTATTCATTCTATGGGTGTAGAAGCAAATAAAGCACTAGAAAAATCTAGAAATATAATGTCTAAGTACTTAAAATGCTCACCAAATGAAATTTACTTCACATCTTCTGCCACAGAAAGTAACAACTGGGCCTTAAAAGGAATAGCCTTTGCAAATAAAGCTAAGGGAAAAAGAATAATAGTATCTTCTATAGAGCATGATTGCGTATTAAACAGTGCAAAATGGCTAGAATCTCAAGGTTTTGAAATAAAGTACATATCTGTTAATAAGGATGGGGTAGTAAATATTAACGAATTAAAAAAGTTAATGAATAAAGACACTATTCTTGTATCAGTAATGCATTCAAACAATGAAATTGGAACAATAGAGCCAATAGAAGAAATTGGCAGATTATGCAAAGAAAGAGGCATATTACTTCATACAGACGCTTCACAAAGCTTTGGAAAAATGAACCTTGACGTAGAAAAACTAAACGTAGATTTACTTACAGCATCTTCTCATAAAATATATGGACCCAAAGGAGCAGCTCTTTTATATGTTAGAAATGGAGTAAATATAGAACCACTAATTCATGGTGGAGGACATGAAAGAGGAAAAAGATCTTCAACAGTAAACGTCCCAGCCATTGTTGGATTTGCTAAAGCTCTTGATATTTGTATTAAAGAAATGAAAACAGAAGATAAAAGACTGATCAAACTTAGAAATAAGGTAATAAAAACAATACTTAAGAAAATACCACAATCATACTTAAATGGACACCCTGTCAAAAGATTATCAAATAACATTAATTTAAGGTTTGACTTTATAGAAGGGGAAGCATTAATGATGGAGCTGGATGACAAAGGAATAGAAGTATCAACAGCATCTGCATGCTCATCCCCAAAACTCGAGTCTTCTCACGTTCTTCTTGCATGTGGAATAGAAAAAAAAGAAGCTCAAGGAACAATAAGAATAAGTTTAGGAAGGTTTACTAAAGACAAAGACATTGAGTACTTATTAGAAATACTTCCTAAAGCAGTAAAAAAGTTGAGAGTAATTAGTCCTATGAATTTAAAAAATTGCTAGATAATATAAGCTAATTATGTACACAGATAAAGTATTAAAATATTTTCATAAACCAAGAAACCTAGGCAAAATAAAAAATGCTGATGGCATAGGTAAAGTAGGAAACCTTGCTTGTGGAGATATGATGTATTTATACATCAAAGTAGAAAACATCAAAGGAAAAGAAGTGATTACCAACGTTAAGTTTCAAACGTTTGGATGTGTAGCAGCCATTGCAACAAGTAGTGCAATCACAGAAATGGTAAAAGGCAAAACAATAGAGGAAGCTTTAAAAGTCACGAATGATGAAATCATTGAATCCCTAGATGGTCTTCCTCCTATAAAAATACATTGTTCTGTACTTGCAACAGAAGCTTTAGCTGAAGCTATATACGATTACCTTAAGAAATCAAACAAACCAACACCAAAGGATTTAGAAAAGAAACACGAATCTATTGTTAGACACAACGAAGAGCTTGAAGAAAGGTATGAAGAATGGATGGAAAACCAAAAGGAATAACCAAAGGAAACGGAAAGAAGATTGTGGTTGGTATGTCTGGAGGAGTAGATTCATCAATAGCTCTTATCCTCTTAAAGAAAAATGGTTGGAATCCTATTGGAGTTTCTCTTAAATACTGTGTATGGCAAGATAAATCCAACAAACAAAAGGAAAATATATGCTGTAGTACTGAATCAATCTTAACTGCTAAAAAGATTTGCAAGAAATATGGCTGTAAACATGTAACCTTAGATATTTCAAAACAATTTCAAGACACAGTTATTAGCTACTTTATAGATACTTTAAGAAGATCCCAAACTCCTAACCCTTGTATGATATGTAATAAAGAAACAAAGTTCAAAGAACTAATAAACTATGCAAATTCTCAAGGAATAAAATATGTAGCAACAGGGCACTATGCAAAAACAGTGTTTAGTAAAAAGTATAAAAGTTATTTTATTTCACTGCCAAAGGATAAAAAGAAGGATCAGACCTACTACTTAAGCTTATTACCTCAAGAATATTTAGAAAGAATAATGTTTCCTCTTGAAGACTTTACCAAGGAAGAAGTTTATAGAATAGCTGAAGAAGAAAACTTAGATTTTTACTTGAAACTAGCTCAATCACAAGATTTTTGCTTTGTATCTGAGGATTCAATGAGTAACTTTTTAGAAAAGGAAGTAGGAGGAAAGAAAGGAAATATTATAGATACAAAGGGAAAGATATTAGGAGCTCATATAGGTCTTCAGCATTACACAATAGGTCAAAGAAAAGGTATTGGTCTTTCAGGAGGTCCTTATTTTGTAGCTTTTAAAGATATTAAAAGGAATGTTTTGGTTGTTTCAAAAAATTTAAGCGACTTACAAACCAAGAAAGTTGAATTAATTAATGTTTGTCTCTCAAATAATAAGTTATACAAAAAAAAGTTAGATGTTAATGTAAAAATTAGATATCAAGCTAAAGCTTCTAAAGCTACTTTGATTTATAAGAAAGATGGAAGTTATAATCTACTTTTTAAATCACTACAAACTTCAGTAACACCAGGTCAGTTTGCTGTTTTTTACTTAGGTGATCTTTGTATAGGATCAGGTGTGATAAAATAACTAAGCTATGAAAACACAAATAGAAAAACAACCAAAATCTACTATAAAATTAACAGTTACTTTAGAAAAAGAAAAAGTAAAGGAATCATATGAAAAAATCCTCACTGAAGCAGTTAAAAACACTGAGATAGAAGGCTTTAGAAAAGGAGCAGCACCTAAAGAAATGGTAAAAGACAAACTTGGGGTATCAAGTCTTTATGGAGATGCAATAAACGATTTACTTCAAACATACTACCCACAAGCATTAAAAGAAAATTTGCTAATGCCAGTATCAAATCCTAAGGTGGAAATAAAAGAATTTGATTTAGAAAAAGACTTTGAGTTTTCAGCTGTTTTTGCTGTAAGGCCAGAAGTAAAGATAAAAGATTATAAAAAAGCATTAAAAGACTATTACAAAGATAAAACAGAAAAGAATGATAAAGAGAAGTTAGAAAAGCTTAAAAAAGGCGAAAAAATAGAAGAATCTCATGTTCATATGGGAGCAAATGAAGTAATAGATGTGCTTCTTAAAGAAAGTGATGTTGAAATAGCAGATATGTTAATTGAAGAAGAAACAGACAGGGTAATGGCAAGACTCATGGACCAATTAAGATCCATAAATTTGTCTGTAGAAAACTATCTTAAAGCTCAAAACAAAACTGCTGAATCGTTAAGAAAAGACTATGATGAAATGTCAAAAAGGAACATTAAAGCAGAATTTGTATTATCTCATTTAATCAAGGAAGAAAGTATTGAGGTTACTGATAAAGAAATTGATGATATGATAAATGCAGTAGGGGATAATAATATTGGTGAAAGTTTGAATGACCCTATGCAAAAGCTTTACATTAAAACTATTATTCAAAAGAATAAGCTTATAAATAAGTTAATTGAAGAAACTGAAGGAGAAAAACACCATGAGCATAAATAACACCTTAGTGCCAATAGTTATAGAAAAAGACCAAAACGGAATGGAAAGATCTTATGATATTTATTCCAGGTTGTTAAAAGATTTTATCGTTTTTGTTACTGGACCTATTGATATGGGGGTAGCAAATACATTTATTGCTCAAATGCTTTTTTTAGAGAGCCAAAATCCAGACAAGGATATTAGTGTTTATATTAACTCACCTGGAGGGGAAGTATATGCAGGAGTAGCCATGTACGATACTATTAAGCACATTAAGAATAATGTAGTAACGATAAATGTAGGACTTGCTGCATCTGCAGGGGCTTTAATATTATCTGCTGGAACAAAAGGTAAAAGGTATGCTCTTCCTGGATCTCATACTATGATCCACCAAGTAATTGGAGGAATAGAAGGTCAAGCAAGCGATGTTGAAATAACAGCAAAGCATATGTTAAAGCTTAGAGATCAATATGCAGAAACCATTGCAAAAGAAACTGGACAGAAACTAGATAAGGTTAAGACTGATATAGACAGAGATTATTGGATGGATGCAAATGAATCCATCAAGTATGGGATAATAGACAAGGTAATGGACCCAAAGAAGAAGTAATCTAACTTTTATCTTAAGGGCTTATCTTAAGGGCGGTTAGCTCAGTTGGTTAGAGCGCCACATTGACATTGTGGAGGTCATAGGTTCGATTCCTGTACCGCCCACCAAACTCATGTTGATTTATTCCAAGAAATAGGGTAAATATTTATAGTTACAACTATGAACAAAAAAACAATAACATTATTTATACTTTTAACTATTGGAATCCTTCTTGGAATTATCGTTCTTGAAAGCAATAGAACAAAAGGGCTAACCAAATCCCTTGACGAAGTACTTTCATCCAAAAACGTTGTGTACTTCTATGGAAATACATGTCCTAGATGTAAAGACCTTGAAGATTTTATTGACAATAATAAGATAGAAGAAAAGATTATCATCGTTAAAAAAGAAGTTTATAACAACCAATCAAATTCCATAGTTCTTTCTAAAGTGGCAGAGAAGTGTAATATTAAATCATCAGATATAGGTGTTCCTTTTGTTTACTTTGAAGGAAAATGTTTAATAGGAGAACCTGACATTAAAAGGTTGTTATCTGAAAAAGCAGGTTTAGAGGTAATAGAGTCATCCTCAACACCAACTCAATAATATGAATTTACTATTATCATTAATAATATTCTTTTCAACGATTACTTTAACAACAATTAAATCCTTTGCAGTTTGTCCAATATGTATTGTTGCAGTAGGGGCAGGACTTGGAGTAAGCAGATACCTAGGAATTGATGACACAATAACAGGAGTTTGGATTGGGGGGTTAGTTATTGCTTCAGCATTTTGGTTTGCAGACATAATTCAAAAGAAGAAATGGAAAATACCATATCCAGAAGCTTTATCAACAGTGTCTTTCTTGTTACTAACAATAATTCCTATGTATATTAAAAAAATAATAGGTAACCCAACAAACACACTTTGGGGGGTGGATAAGATTGTTTTAGGAATAGTTGCTGGATTAATCACCTTTATTATATCTATCTACTTGGATAAAAGTTTAAGAAAAACTAATCATGGAGAAGTATATATTTATTATCAAAAGGTAATTTTACCTGTACTTTTTTTAACCTTAGCAAGTTTTACCTTTTACTTACTAACCTGATAAACTTTAAGTATGAACGAACAAGAAGAAATTCAAAAACTAATAAATAATATTAAAAAGCTGGAAAAAGGAGAAAAGCTAGATTTATCATCTGGAGAAGACTTATCTATAGCCATAATGAACTTAATCTCAATAGAAGAACACTTGTTTTTTACTGCAGGTAAAACAAATGACTCACAATATCTTGATATATTAAATAAAGTTAGAGAAATGAGAAAGGAACTGCTAAAAAAGATCATTAAAAACCCAGATGGAGAAGTTTGGTGTATTAGCAAACACTTACTTTCAGCTTCAATGAGACTTATGGAAGTGGGCACTAAATCTTTAGGAAAAGGAGACAAAGAAGAAGCAAAAGAGTTATTTAAAAAATCATATGAGCTTTATAATTTGTTTTGGGGATTAAACTTAGATCTAGTAAAAACAAGTGATATTAAAGTAGAAGAGAACAACGATGTGCAATATGTATCAGAAGAACAAAACCCCAAAATTAAAGCAGGGGGCAGTGTATTTGATAAGTTAGGACAAATAATTAAGAAAGCAGTTGATTGTTGCAAGGAATAATAATTTAATTAATATTAGTTACGTAATTATTTAATTAAGAAAGGAATTGTATGTCATTATTTGTAGACAACATAGAAAAGATAACATTAGAAAATACAAATTTTAGAAAGGTCTTAGCAACAAATGAACATAGTCAACTTGTTGTTATGAGCCTAAAACCAATGGAAGATATTGGTATGGAAGTGCACCCAAGTGTAGATCAATTCTTTAGAATTGATAAAGGACAAGGAAAAGTGGTTATGAATGGGGTTGAGTATAACTTCTCAGAGGGCTTTGCAATAGTTGTCCCAGCAGGAACAGAACATAATGTAATAAACACATCAGAAACAGAAGACTTAAAACTTTATACAATATACAGCCCAGCAAATCATCCAGATGGAACTATTCATGCTACAAAAGAAGAAGCAATGAACGCAGAACACAAATGAATAAGTATTAAGTAAGTTAATTCACCGAGCTATATTTTTAACTCGGTGATTTTTTTGGAATCAGAAACATTAAAATTACCAACTTTTGTTCTAATTAAGCTAACCAACACAGCTTTAACTTTTAATTCTTCTCCTAAATCATTAGCGAGTGACCTAACATATGTCCCAGAAGAACACACTATCTTTATTGTTACCGCAGGAAAATTTACAATACCTTCATTAGTTTTAATTTTCTCATTACTACTATTTAAGATATGTAGATCATAAATACTAACTCTCTTAACGGGAAGATCTTTTTTATTAATATTTCCTTTTCTTGCTTCCTTGTACAATCTTTTTCCGTTAACTTTTACAGCAGAGTAACTAGGAACCACTTGATTTAGCTCTCCAATATATTTTGGTAACGTATCCTTCAACAACCTTAAAACCTCATCCAAACTTAATTGTTCATCACTAACGACTGGTAAAAATTCTAAGTCATAAGACGGGGTGGCTAACCCAAAAGCTATAACAGCTTTGTATTCTTTTCTTAAATTCATAAACTCATTTTGTCTTCTTGTATCTTCATCTGTAAGAACAATCAATACACCTTCTGCCAAAGGATCTAAGGTTCCAGTATGTCCCACTTTCCTTTTTTTACCAAGCAACCCCCTTACCTTAGCTACAACATCAAAACTAGTCCAGCCTTTTTCCTTGTATACATTTAAGATCATAATGTGATTATATCCCATTGACAGTAACTTCATATTGAAGTAAAAAGAAACAGATGGGACTTATACTTAAATCTATTTTTAGAGCTACAATTACAACCCCTTCGGGGGACATACTTTAGTCTATCCTTATATCCTTAATTTCCTTTTACATAAATAAATTTCAGTTATAATTGAAGGTAGGTAAATATGAAAAAACAAAAAGTAATAGAAAAAATAAAAAATGACCCATTATTTGCTTTAAGACATAGTGCTGAACATATAATGCACATGGCAGTAGAAGATTTATTTCAAGGAGCAAAAAAAGTAATGGGGCCTCCTATTGAAAGTGGGTTTTATGGAGATTTTGACTACAACGGAAAGATAACAGAAGAAGATTTCTTAAGTATAGAACAAAAAATGCAAGACATTGTTGATGCTAACTTAGCAATTGTAGTTAGAGAAGCATCATACAAAGAACTAAAAGAAATATTTCAAGACAATCCATATAAATGGGAAATGATAGAAGATTTAGAAAAAAACAAAGAGAAGGCAACCGTATGTGAAATAGGGGAAAAAGGAAGTAAATACTACGACATAGACTTATGTGCAGGAAACCATGTAGCAAGAACAAGTGATGTAAAAGCATTTAAGCTATTAAGTGTGGCTGGTGCATATTGGAGAGGATCAGAACAAAACAAGATGCTAACAAGAATATATGCTACAGCCTTTGATTCCAAAGAAGGTCTTGATGAGTATTTAAATATCCTTGAAGAACAAAAGAAAAGAGATCATAGGAATATAAATAAGAACCTTGAAGTATTTGCGCTATTTGAAGAGGTTGGACCTGGACTTCCAATATGGCTTCCAAATGGAATGATAATTAGAGAAGAACTTGAAAGATGGGGTAAGGAAACAGAAGAAAAATGGGGTTATGTTAGAGTATCCAGTCCTTTTATGGCTAAAAGGAAAATATTTGAGTTATCTGGCCATGTTCCTTACTTTGAGGATGAAATGTATAAAGTAACAGTTCCTGGTGAGCAGGAAGATGAATATTTCATAAAACCAATGAATTGTCCTTTTCATCATATGGTATTTAAATCAAAACCTAGAACATACAAGGAGCTCCCACTTAAGATTGCTGAATACGGAACTGTAGCAAGATATGAAAACAGAGGAGCAATAAACGGAATACTTCGACCAAGAATATTTTGTCAAAATGATGCTCATGTTTATTGTTCAAAAGAGCAAGCTATTGATGTATTTGTTGAGATAGTTAATCTTCATAAATATTACTACGACATGCTAGGACTGAATAATTATCACATTGAACTAAACCTCAGGGATCCAACAAAGATGAATAAATACCATGGAAATGAAGAAATGTGGCAGAAAGCTGAGAAAATAACAAGGGAAGCATTGGATAAGTCTGGAATCAAATATACTGTAGTAAACGAAGGAGCAGCTCATTATGGGCCAAAAATGGACTTTAAAATTAAGTCTGCAATAGGTACGGAGTACGGAATATCAACAAATCAAATAGATTTGTATAGCCCAGAAAGATTTGGTCTTACTTACATAGATAAAGATGGAAAAGAAAAACCAGTTATTGTTCAACACAGAGCTCCTCTTGGATCTAATGAAAGATTTATTGGTTTTTTGATGGAGCATTTTTCTGGAAATCTTCCTGTGTGGTTATGTCCAATACAAGTAGAAATTATTCCTATTGGTGATAAACATGAAAAATATGCACAAAGAGTAAAGGAAGCCTTAAAGGCTAAACATATAAGAGTAGAAGTAAATGACAAGGCAGAAACTATGCAATCTAAGATAAGAGATGCTCAAGTGAAAAAGATCCCTTATATGCTTATTGTCGGGGATAAAGAAGTTGAAAAGAATGAAGTTAGTGTTAGACTTAGAACCGAAGAAAATCTTGGTTCTAAACCACTGGAAGAGGTTGTTCTTAAGGTTGAAGAAATGTATTTGACCAAGTCCCTTAATTTATGGTAAGTTATCAAGGTTTGAGGAGGAATTTCGTATACCAAACTGGTACATCAAAAACGAGCAAATAAAAAACGATAAAATTAGAGTTATTTCTGAAAAAGGTGAAAACATAGGTGTGTTGCCGATAGGAGAAGCTTTAAAGTTAGCAAGGGAAAAAGAGCTTGATTTGGTTTTGGTAGTACCAAACGCTAATCCTCCAGTAGCAAAAATGGTAGAATTTAGCAAGTTCTTGTACGAAGAAAGAAAAAAGGAAAGTGCTGCTAAAGCTAAAAGTAGAAAGACTGAGATCAAGGAGTTTAGAATGGGGCCAACTACAGGAGAAGGGGATATAAATAGATTTGTTACAAGAGCTAGGGGGTTTATACAAGAAGGAAATAAAGTTAAAATTACTGTAGTTATGAAGGGTAGAGAAGCAATGTTTCCTGAGGTTGCTATTAACCAAATAAAAAAGGTTGAAAAAGAATTATCTGATGTAGCAAAATTAGAAAGTGAGCCTAAGAAAATGGGAAACATTGTTTGGGTTATGTTTACAGGAAAGTAAGATGCCAAAACTTAAAACAAGAAAAACATTATTAAAAAGAATAAAAGTAACAAAAAAAGGTAAGCTAATGAAAAAACTTGTTGGTATGGGACACTTAAAAGTAAAAACTACCGTTGATAGAAAGGCTAGAAAATCAAAACTTAGAGAACAAACTAATTCTGGACACCAGAGAAAGTTTAGAAAGCTACTAGCAAAGCATTCTAGAGGAATTTAATATGCCAAGATCAAAAGGTAGCGGTGTTAGAACCCGCAGAAGACATAAAAAGATATTAAACTTAGCAAAAGGTTATAGAGGAACAAGAAGCAAACTCCAAAAAAGAGCTCATGAGGCAGTTCTTAGAGCTGGAGAACATGCTTTTGAAGGCAGGAAGAACAAGAAAAGAGATATGAAAAAACTTTGGATAGTAAGGATAAATGCTGCGTTATCAAAACATGATATTATGTACAGTAGATTTATGGCAGGATTAAAGAAAGCAAAGATAGATCTCAATAGAAAAATGCTAGCTGAAATGGCTATAAACGACCCAAAAGGATTTAAAGAAGTGGTAGAAAAGGTTAAGAAATTTCTTTAAGTAGCCATTTAGATATTGTTTAATTTCCACAATTTTAGAAGTAATATTTATATATTATGCCAGAAAGTGAAGCCAGTTCTTCTAATAATCAATCAAATGAATATACCAAGGTAAGTTTCTTTGAAGCCTTAAAGATATCAAAATGGGGATTTGGTCTTTTATACAAAAGTTCTCCTTTTCACTCTGTACTTTATCTATTGTTATCGATACTCAGAAGATTTAATGATGTTTTTTATACATTAATCTTTGCTAGATCTCTAGACATATTAATTAACACAGTTCAAAAAGAAGGAGCATCAATTAAAGATTTGTATCCATATCTTGGGTTATTATTTGGATATTTTATATATTCTTCAATTATTGGTGTTTTATCAAACAGATCACATAGACATATGAGAGTAAACAGTAGAATTTTTATTAGAAGACAACTTTACACTAAAATAAAGTCTTTAGGAATACAAACTATCGAACAACCAGAGGTAAACAACAAAATACACAGAGCAAGCGACTCCTTGGAAAGTATTATACCGTATGTCTTTGATAGTATAGATTTAGTTGGAGATTTTGTTAAAGTAATTAGTACTTTATTTATCTTAATGTCAATAATTCCCGAAGTAGCAATTATTGTAATTTTAATTACCATCCCTCACCTCTTAATTGACAGATCTTATAGAAGAAAATCTTATAAACTCTGGTATGAAACAACTGATAAAATGAGAATATCTGGAAATGCTGCTGCTGACTTAACGTCTCCCCCAGATTTACAAGAAATAGTTTCTACGGGTGCATTTAGTTTTTTAGATTTGAAGTTTAAGACATTTAGGGAGTGGTATAACAACATTAGTTTAAAAATAAACGACACTTCTGATTCTATAATGAGTATAATAGGTATATCAAAGGATGCTGCTATTATATTTGGTTATGCAAGACTCTTTAGTAAATTCTTAATAGGACAATTAACAATAGGAAAAGTTTCCTTTTTTATGGGAATGATACAAACATTTGATTCAGCACTCTCAAGAACGGCTTATGATTTTAATGACTTATCCGAGTTTGCCCTACAAATAAAAGATACTTACGTTCTATTTACGATGGAATCAACTTTCAAAGAAGGAACAATTAATATACCACAGTTACAAGCAGGACCAGAAATAGAATTCAAAAACGTAAGCTTTAAGTATCCGAATACTAACAAGTTCGTGATAAAGGATCTTAACTTAAAAATTAAATCAGGCGAAGAGATAGCAATAGTAGGGCATAATGGTGCGGGGAAAACTACATTAGTGAAACTCATTGCTAGATTTTATCCAGTTACAAAAGGCGAACTTTTATTCAACAATGTAAACATTAACAACATCAACTCTGCTTTCTTATATCAAAATATCGGAACATTGTTCCAGGAGTTTAATAGATACGACTACCTCAGCGTGAAAGAAAATATATGCATAGGTAGACCAGATAATGAAATAGATGAGATTGCTATGAGAACTGCAGCCCAAACTGCAGATGCTATGGAATTTATACAAGAGTTTCCAAATAAATTCGACCAAATATTAAGCGAAAGATATAAAGGGGGTATAAGACCTAGCACTGGACAATGGCAGAAGATTGCTATTGCAAGATTTTTCTATAGAAACAGTCCCCTTGTAATATTTGATGAGCCAACAGCCTCAATTGATGCTGTCTCTGAATATAATATATTTAGCAAAATCTATGATTTCTTTGAAGGAAAAACCGTAATAATAATTTCACATAGGTTTTCTACTGTTAGAAACGCTGATAGGATTGTAGTCTTAGACGAAGGACAAATAGTTGAAGAGGGATCTCACGAAGAGCTAATGAAGTTAAATGGAAAGTATGCAGAAGGGTTTAGGTTACAAGCAGAAGGATATACAGAATAACTTAATAATTAACTTTGATATCTTTTTCTTCGATATCACCACACAAACCTAAATACCATTTACCCTTACCAAAATACTTTCTACTTACTTCAACAACATCAAGTTTAGTAACTTTGCTTACTTTATTCATCCAAGAAGCAAGGTCAGAAGGATTTCTAGGGTTAAACAATTCTTCCATGAATTGAGTATTAACCCAAGAATCAGATGATTGCATTTGTCTATATTTTGATTTAATTATCTTATCTTTTGCTAACTTAACTTCTTCAAGAGAAACATTTCCGTTATATAACCTACTAAACTCTAAGGTGATGATATCTAGCACTTTATTCAAATTAGATTTAGTGGTAGAAGCAAATACTACACTATATCCAGCATCGGAAAAGAAGGCATTATCCATATAAACTGAGTATACTAACCCATACTTAGTTCTTAGTTCTTTAAACAAAGATGATGAAAAACCATCAGCAAGTATTGATCTTATAACATCAAGTGTAATAGTGTCTTCATTTGAGAAAGAACAAGTTCTAAAACCAAAACCCAAGTTAATTTGTTCTATGCCCTTGTACTTTTCCACCGCAATAAATTTTTTTCTAATAACCGGTAAATCTTCTTTTAAATCAATTTCAGGCTTCTTTTCATACTTCAACGAAAACTTTTTATTAAACTCTTCAACAGCACCATCAACCTTTATATCCCCACATAAGACAACAACCATCTTATCAGGTCTTAGCATATTCTTATAGAAGCCCTTGAGGTCTTTTATACTAATATTGTTAACAGATTCCTTTGTACCAACAACAAATCTACCAGCATCTGTATTTTGAAGCAGCAAACTTGAAGTAATATCATAAACGAACCTACTAGGATCAGCCTTATAATCTCCTATTTCCCTTAGGATAACTCCTCTTTCCGTGTTGACATCTTTTTCGTCAAACGTGGATTCTTTTATTAGTTCTTTAAGATAAGTAACTGCATCAGGAAAATCCTTATTTAAACCAATACTAATCCAAAAACCCAACATATCTATCCACGTAAAAGCATTAATATATGCTCCAAGTTTTTCTAAATACAAACCAGACTCAGTTTCATTTTTAAATTTCTTAGTCTTTTTAGAGACAATATGTTCTACAAAATGAGCAAGACCTTCTTTTCCTTTTGGATCATTTCTTGAACCTGCAAGAAACACCACAAAAGCAGAAACAGGAGTGTTTTTCTTATACAACAAAACAAGCTTTGAGCCGTTTTCCAGATACTTTACTTGTTTGGTTACACCAAAGTCCTTCAAACTATGCATAATTATCTTAATCTAACACCAATATTCTCTAAGCTTTTAAATATATTTTTTCTAATTTCTTGAGTATCTTCCGATGAAATTTGCTTTTCTTTATCTAAATATTCAATGGAAAAGGTAAGTGCATTCTTATATATATCCTTAAATTCAAGCTTACTAATTCTTTCGCTAGAACATAAAATAATTCTTTCTACTTGCTGATAAGTAATACCTTCTGGAACTTCAAATGTTAAATCTTCTTTTATTGAATTAAAACTAGTAAGTGGGGTATAGGTCTTAACTTTAGAGGACAATTTAATTAACTCCTCAAAATTGATTTCCACTCCAAGCCTTCCTCCACCATGATTAATAACATTAAAAGAAGGATAACTACTAACACCCATTTCATCAAATAAAGCTTCCACTATGCCTTTCAGGTCAACCTTATTTATGCCTTTAGTAACCAAACCAAGCATTAAAGGTTGGTTTGGAAGATCTCCCTCTTTTGAATGATAAACACTAGCAAGTTCAAATAGCTTGATTTTATCTGAGTACCCCTTATTGCCATCAATAACTTCCAAGAGCTGGGGAAGAAGAGAAGTCTTTAAGAATAAAAGATCCTCATTTAAAGGGTTTATTATTTCTAAGGCATCTTTAGACACATTTTTTTTAGATGTAGCAGAGTATGAATAACACTCAAAAAATCCATCATGTTTTAAGAATAATCTTGCTACATCTTCCCAATGAAAGCTTAAATCCTTATGAACAAGTGGAACTTCTCCAGTTAAAAGCTTTCCTGGCAGATTATAATAACCATAAAGTCTAATGACTTCTTCTGCTAAGTCTTCTGTGATACTTACATCATCATACCTCCATGATGGAACAACCACAGACTCACCCTTACTTTCAAAACCTAAATCACTTAAAGTTTGATTAACAACTTCCTTGCTAATCTCCACTCCTGCTATTCTATTTATCTTCTCATAGTCAACAGCAACACTCTTTAGTTTTCTTTCTTCATTAACAATATCAATTAAGTTAGAAGAAACATTGGAACCAGATAATCCACAAATCATCTCAGAAGCTTCAAATAAAGAAGATAAAACTCCTTCATAATCAATGCCTTTTTCAAACCTTAAAGCTGCATCAGTTCTATGCCCTAAACTCATAGATGCTCTTCTTATCCTTACTGGGTCATATACTTGAACAAAAAGAAGCACCTTATTGGTATTTTCATCAACTTCGCTGTTTTTTGCACCCATGATTCCACACAAATCAATAAGTCTTCCTTCTCCATCTTCAATAACAATAACCCCACTTGGAAGCTTTCTTTCTACACCATCTAATGTTGTTATCACTTCATCATGTTTAGATTCTCTAACAATCATTTTATGCCCTAGAATCTTATCATAATCAAAAGCATGCATTGGTTGCCCTTTGTCCATCATCATATAGTTTGTAACATCAATAACATTTCCAAGTGCTCTAATTCCTACTTTTTCTAATCTTTCTTCAATAACTTTAGGGGATTTGCCAACTTTAACATTTTCAAGAACAACAGCACAAAACCTAGGAACAAGACTTTTATCCTTAATAATAACATCAAGCTTATCTTTATCCTCAAACTGAGGAATTTTAACATCCTTTTGCATCCATTCACACTTAAAGCCACTTCTTGGAAGAACAGCCTTTAATTCTCTAGCTACTCCTAAAACAGACAGTGCATCCCCACGGTTTGGAGTAACTTCCACTTCAAACACATCATCTCCTTTTATTTTATTTATCTTTTCAACGCTAAAAGCATGTAAAGACAGTGCTTTTGCAACATTTTCTGCTTTAGCATTTGTTTTAATATAATCTTTTATCCAAGAGTAGGGTATTAATACATTCATATTAAAATTGCTCCAGAAATCTCAAATCATTTCCAAACAAGTACCTAATGTCGTCAATCTTTGTCCCTGATTTCATCATATACGTTCTCTCCACGCCCCACCCAAATGCAAAACCTGTATATTCTTTAGAATCAATTCCTCCAGCTTTAAGCACATTTGGATGAACCATACCTGCACCACCAAGTTCAAGCCACCCTTCCTTGCAAAGTTTACAACCTTTTCCATGACATATTCCACAATCTATATCTACCTCAAAACTTGGTTCTGTAAATCTAAAGTGATATGGCCTAAGTCTTGTTTTTCTATCTTCTCCAAAGAAGTTAGAAGCAAAGTAATCAAGAACTCCTTTTAAATGAGTTGTGCTTATTTCCTTATCAACAACAAGACCTTCAAATTGATAAAAGCTTGGAACATGACTGATATCAATTTGCCTTCTTCCGCATCTTGAAATATTTAACATTCTTATTGGAAGATTTCCTTTCAACATCTCTCTTACTTGCCCACTTGAAGTATGAGGAGTAACTACCATTCTTCCATATTTTTTATCAGGAGCAGCATTAATAAAGAATGTTTCCCACTCATCTCTTGCAGGATGAGTAAGTGGCATATTTAAAGCTTCAAAGGCATAGTATTCCCATTCAACCTCTGGATACCTTACTCTTGTAAAACCAAGAGGCTTAAATATATCAACAATTTCATTTATTGCTTGAGAAATAATATGTATGTGTCCAATTTCAGGTTTTCTGCCAGGTAAAGAGTCATATAAATCTGTATTTTCAACTGCTTCTACACCCGTTATCTTAGCTCTTCTTTCAGAGGTTACTCTTTCTGCTTCTTTTTTTAAATTATTTATCTTTTCACCAAGATCTTTTCTTTGTTCAACAGGAACTTCCAACACTTTTGAGAATAGTTGTCTTAATATTCCTTTCTTGCCAAAGTATTCAATTTGAATATTAAGCAAATCTTGTTCACTTGAAACTTTTCTAAGCTTTTCTTCTAGTTCTTTCTTAATATTTTCTAAATTTAGGGAATCGTTCATAGACTATATACAAATATATCAGTTATAGGAAAAAGTGCCAAGAAAAAGCTTTAATTAGCATAACCAACAACATTCAGCTTTACTTCATATTCTCCTTTATTATCCTTTTCATCTCTAGCAGTAACTTTAAATGTATGAGTCCCAATATCGCTTGATTTAAGCTCAAGGTTATAGCCATATGGAGATTTACTATCTTCTCCAATCTTTTCTCCGTCCATATAAAAAGTAACTTTTTCTACGTCATAATAACAAGAAACTTCAGCGTTTAACCTAAAGTTAAGATAAACAGAATCCTCATCATCAACACCAACAATTTCTACATTTACATCACTTTTATTTTTAACTTCATCTCCATCAAATTCAAGTTTGGATGTCATAAGAGGAGGAAAGTACTTTTTATCATTGTTGTAATTATCTTTAATCCAAGAATCCACAGCACTCTGCCAATAAGGATACTCTGCTTTAACTCTAATAAAATCTTTTGTTTCTGTCTTATCTGCATCTTTACAACCTTCATTAGCTATCCTTCCATCAATTTTGCATATTTGAATCCTTTGGTACCAATCAGACACTGCAGTTGGTTCTGTATTTTCTGCAAACCACTCAGACCTTTTTTCATTGTCTTTATAGGGAAGACCACCAGTGATTTTATCCACTTCTATTTTCTTAACGGTTTTTGGAGTTTCAAATTTTTCATTTTTCTTGTCTTTTAAATACTCTGTCATGAATTTATTCCAAATTGGAGATGCTCCAGAGATACCGGATGCAATATATGGATTCATCTTTTCGTTATTGCTATTTCCAACCCACACTCCAGCAACAACAGATGGGGTATAACCTATTGCATAGTTATCCCTTTTATCATCCGTGGTTCCTGTTTTTACTGCCACCTGCTTTCCAGGAATATTTAAAAGGCTTCCTGCCCCAAACACATCGGACCTTGCACCATCATCAGATAAAATATCTGATATTAAAAATGCAACTTCTTCACTTAAGGCTCTCTTTTCCACTTGCGATGGTTTATAAACAACATTTCCTTGTTGATCGGTAACCTCAATGATAGGAGTAGGTTCCCTATAAATTCCTTCTGCAGCAAATACACTAAACGCTCCTGTTAACTCTAAAAGTTTCGTCTCCCCCCCTCCTAAAGTTAATGCAAGACCATATCTTGATCTATCTTTAAATGTAGTTATTCCCATCTTTTCTGCTTGATCTATCATATTTCCAATTCCTACTATCTTTAATGCCTTAACAGCTGGAATGTTTAAAGAATTTCCTAATGCCTTTCTTAAGGAAACAATTCCTCTGAACTTCCCATCATAGTTTTCTGGAACATAAGGCTCATCAGGAGCAGATCCTTCAAACTTTGTTGGAACATCAAGAAGCGGATAAGCAGCAGTGTAACCTTGAGAAAGCATAGTAGCATAAGTTATAGGCTTTATTGCAGATCCTGGTTGTCTACTAACAAGAGTAACATTAACGTAAGGATCAAACTTACAACTATTTTCTCCAGTTCCCCCAGAAATACAGTTTTCTGGTTCAGGATCAAGATTGTAGCCTTTTGACCCAACCATGGCTAGTATTCCTCCGGTTTTTGGATCAAGGACAATCATCCCCCCGTTATAAACATTTAAATTTTCTGATGCATCAAGCTCATCAGTAACAATTTCTTGAGCTAATCTTTGCACGTTTAAATCAAGAGTTGTTTTCACTTTCAAACCTCCCATTTCAACTGCTTCTTGACCTAAAATATTAGTAAGATACTGCCTAACATAATAAACAAAATGAGGAGCTTCAATTGGAACTCTTGCAGTATCAAACTTTAAGTTTTCACTTTTAGCTTGTTCATATTGTTCTTCTGTTATGTAATGTCTTTTTCCATCTTTTTCAACCCATCCTCTTTCTTTCATCAAGTATAAAACATAGTTTTTTCTTTCTATCCCAGCTTCTGGACTTGATCCAAACTGAGAGTAATAAGTAGGACTTTGAGTAAGACCAGCAAGATAAGCTGATTCAGCCATAGTTAAATCTTTTGGTTCTTTGTTAAAGTAAGCTTTGGAAGCAGAATAAATTCCATAATTTAAACCTCCATAAGGGCTTTCATTTAGATACATTTGAAGTATTTCATCTTTAGTGTATCTTCCTTCTAGTTGAAGAGATAAAATTAATTCTTTTATCTTTCTAACTACTGTTCTTTCTTGAGTTAAAAGAGTATTTTTAATTGCTTGTTGAGTTAAAGTAGAACCTCCTTGAAGGCTACCTCCAAAGAATGTGTTTTTTAATGCTCTCATTATTCCTCTTATTGAGTAACCTTTATGAAGATAAAACTCAGAATCTTCTGCAGATAATGTAGCTTGGACAACATAAGAGGACACATTTTCAAGCTTTACTAATGTTCTGTTTTTATCACCATACACTTCATATAAAAGCTCTCCATTTTTATCATAAAATCTTGTTGATAACTCAAAACTTCTTTCAAGAAGCTGGTTTGGGTTAGGAAGGTCTCTAGAGAAGATCGCAAAGACAACTATTAACATAAGCAAACCAGCAACTATGACAGTTAAAACAACTGAGGAGGCGTATGTTAACCTATACAACCTCTTTTTCCTTTGAATAGGGGACATTGTTTTAGGCTCAGGCAGAATAGACACTATTTTTGACGCTATTTTAACTATTACAGACTTGATAAAAAGAAAAATTTTCTTTGCTACTCCAAATACAGACCTATCTTTCTTTAACCTTTGAAAGGAAGTATATCCTTGATTAGAAAATTTTGACATTAACTTATTATATCAAACTGACACATTATGCTTTACTAACAACTTGATTAATGCACCACCTTATAGTACAATGCTATGACAAATTACTTATTAAAGGAGAGAATAAATGAGTAACAGAGCACGAAGATTCAAAAAGAGCGAACAACCATATAGATCAGATATGCCAAACACTCCTTCTGTGAAAATAGAAGCAAAAATTGAAGATTTGAATGGACACACAATATGGTCAGGTTGTGCATCATTTTTTAGTAAGAAAAAAGTTCAAGTATTTATGACTTCAAGACTGGAAGTCAATCAAGAAGTCATCTTAAAAAAGAAGTCTAAGAAGCTTAAAGGTTTTTATGAAAGCTGTGGAATCTTTACTGTGTCTCAAGTATTAAAAGAAGGATTAAAGAAGAACGAATACATTCTTCTTAAAAAGAATTAAAACTTGTGTCCCTCGATTTAAATCATAATCGTAGGGACATTTTTGTATCTATTAAACATTTATTTATCTTGATATACTCATATCATGCCTAAAGTTCTAAAAGACGAAAGGTTGATAGAAAAATTCTTAACTAGGGGTGTTGAAACCATAGTTCCATCAGTAGATGCACTAAGAGAAAAGTTAATGTCAGGTGAAAGAATTAGAGCTTACCAAGGCTTTGATCCATCTGGTCCATACCTCCACATAGGACATGCAATGGGAATAAGAGGATTGAGAATACTTCAACAACTAGGACATGAGGTAATATTTTTAGTTGGTGATTTTACAGCTATTTGCGGGGATCCAGAGATTGGAAAGGACAGGAAGATAATGAGTGAAGAAGAAATATTAAAAAATATGGATGGGTGGAAGAAACAAGCAGCACAGTTAATTGATTTTGAAGGAGAAAATCCAGCACAATTCAAAAGAAATTCAGAATGGTTATCTAAACTTAATCTTAAAGAAATCATTGAACTTATGTCTAAAACTACAGTACAACAAATGCTTGAAAGAGATTTGTACCAAAGAAAATTAAAAAGCAATACTCCTGTTGGACTTCAAGAGTTTATATATCCATTGATGCAAGGCTATGATTCTGTTTTTATGAATGTTGATCTTGAAATTGGAGGAAATGACCAAATATTTAATATGTTAATGGGTAGAAACCTAGCAAGAGTAATGAGAAATAAAGAAAAATTTGTTAGAGGACATGAACTTATGGAAGCTCCAGATACTGCTACCATGAGCAAGACAAAAGGAAACGGAATAAATTTAAGTGACAAAGCTGAAGATATATATGGAAAAGCAATGTCTTATCCAGATGAATTAATATTAAAAGGCTTAAGACTTTTAACTGATGTTTCTCTTGAAGAAATATGGAACATACAAGAAAGAATAAAGGCAGACGATAATCCAATGAAGTACAAGAAGCTTATGGCTTTTGAAATTACAAAAATGATAAAAGGTGAAAAGGAAGCAAGAAAAGCTGAGGAATTTTTTGAAAGAACAATTCAAAAGAAAGATATATCACAAGATGCCACTATAAAAGTTGACATTCTCAAACTTAAACTTGATACACCTGCATCTCTTATTAACTTTATGAAAGTCTACAATCCAGACTTATCATCAAGCGAAATAAAAAGAGTAATTGAACAAGGCGGGGTAGAAGTAAATGGAAACAAGATAACAGATCCATATATCCTAATAGACTTTACTAAAGGAACAATTGTTAAATTTGGAAAAAGAAAGTTTTTTGAGGTTGAGTAATGACTCTAAAAGAAAAGAAAAAATCCTTAAGAAAATCAGTAAGGAGAGTGTTTAAAAAAGATAATATAGTTAAAGCAGTAATAATATTTGCAACAGTCATTTTAATCTTAACTTCAATACTACCTTATCTTTTATAATCATATAATCAATATAATTAAAAACAAAAGACCGCAGTTTCTTATTAAGAATGCGGTCTGTTGATGCTATAGAACCACTACCTCGTACCAAATGGAGCTTTTGGAAGCAGAGTCATCATAATTTGTGATATTAATAGTTTTTCCATGACTATCTTCATTATCAAGAAAGGATATAAGATCTTCTGCTTCTTCTGGAGGTGAAAAAAAGGTAAATACACCTTTTTTTCCACCATTTTTTATCTCTCCTCCTTTGACAATTTTTTCAACCCTACATGAATTGGTAAAGTGCTTTTTCAAGAGATTTAACACTTTACTTTCACTTTCTGCAATAAAAGTGATACTAGCACTCTTTGCCATTTAATCCTCCTCTTATACTAACCACGTTGTTCTTTTTTCAGCATTTCCATCCAAACAAAATTCAATAAACTTCTTATTCATTGAGTAGTCCGGCAATCTTACTACATAGCAATTTAAAGCACTGTGGTAAAAGAAGTTTTCTTTTTCCTTGGGCTCAATAGACTCTTGACCAGAAGTACTTTCATTAAACTCTTTAAATGCTTCTTTTATATGTTCAAGGGATCTAAAAAGAAGAGAGTTAACGAGACCTTTTAAGTCTTTCCAGTACTTTTTATCATTAGCATAAACTGACATTTCAGCCAACTCATCACAATAACGAGCAAACCTCTGGTCATAAAGCGCAGAACCTCCTAAAACAGTTCCTAAAAGCACATACCCTCCTTTTGATTTGTTTTGACCTGCCTTGGTACATCAAGGTATTTAGTTCTCAAACTACCTTTTGGTTATAAGAAAACCCCAAAATTGGTAGAATAATAACATGATTAATGTAGAATCTCCAATTTCAGCAGTACCTAAAATAGGTCCAAAGTATAAGAAACTGTTAGAAAATCTTGACATATACACCATAGAGGACCTCTTATACCACTTACCTTTTAGATACAATGATTATTCTAAGTTCAAAAACATTAAAGATCTAAAGGAAGGGGACATAATTTCAGTAAAAGCAATACTAGGGTCAATAGAAAATATATACACAAGAGGAAGAAAAAGAATAACAAAAGCAATAATATTGGATTACACAGGAGAACTAAATCTCATTTGGTTTAACCAACATTATATAAAAGATACATTAAACGTTGGTAAAAATTACTTAATAAGTGGAAAAGTAACAATATTTGATAAGAAATTATGTTTCATTAGTCCAGAAATAGAAGCTGTATATGATGAGGAAAAACAAAGAATAGAAAATATAAACACAGGAAGGCTTGTTCCTATATACCCAGAAACATCAGGAGTATCTTCCAAGTGGTTAAGAACTAAAATAAAGTTTCTTTTTAACTCAGAAACCAATATTGAAGAGTTTCTACCCAAAGAGCTATTGAAGGAAAAGAATTTTAAGGAAGTAAAAGAAGCATTAGAAAGAGTACACTTTCCAGATAGTGAAGAACAAGCTAAAGAAAACTACAAAAGGTTTGAATTTGAGGAACTTTTTATTGAATTGTTAAATGTGGAAAAAAGAAAAAGTGAATGGCTAGAAAAATCAAAAGGGCATAAATTAAAAGGGTATTATGAAGAATTAAATAAGTTAATTAACTCCTTACCATTTAAGCTTACTAAATCTCAAAGTGAAGCTCTTGAAGAGATACTAGATGATATTCAAAAACCAATGCCCATGAACAGACTTCTAGAAGGAGATGTTGGTACAGGAAAAACAATTCTTGCAATACTTGCTTCTTATGTTTGTTACCTAAATGGTTTAAAAACATTGTATATGGCTCCTACTGAGATATTAGCTAATCAACATTTTGATACATTCAATAAGATCTTAAAAGGAACAAATGTAAAGGTAGAAATCGAAACAGGAAGTAAGAAAGGGAAAGGTGGAGAATGGGATGTATTAGTTGGAACACATGCTCTTCTTTTTCCAAAAGATGCATATAACGACATCGGATTGATTATCATCGATGAACAACATAGATTTGGAGTTGAACAAAGAGGAAAAATAACAGAACTAGTAAACGGAAGTATTAGACCACATCTTCTTACCATGACAGCAACTCCAATACCAAGAACATTAGCTTTAACTCTTTATGGAGATTTAGCTATATCTGTCTTAAAAGACTTTCCATTTGAACAAAGAAAAATAAATACAAAGGTTATTCCAGAGAAAATGAGAGAACAAGCTTATAGATGGATTAAAGATAGGGGAGAACAAACATTTATTGTCTGTCCATTAATAGAAGAATCAGAAAGTTCTAGCCTTGCAAATGTCAAGGCAGCTCAAGCTGAATATGAATTCTTAAGGAATAACATATTTAAAGGAGTATCTGTAGGCCTTTTACATGGAAAGATGAAGTCAAAGGAAAAAGAAAAAGCTATCAATGATTTTAAAAACAGCAAAATTAAAGTATTAATATCAACTCCTGTAATTGAAGTAGGAGTGGATGTTCCCAATGCTACAGTAATTGTTATTGAAAGCGCTGACAGATATGGTCTTGCTAGCCTTCACCAATTAAGAGGAAGGGTAGGAAGATCAGACAAAGAAGGCTTTTGTTTTGCTTTTATGAGCAATAACTCCAGAAACTCATATAAAAGACTTAAATACCTTGAGGAACTAAATAATGGTATAGAGCTTGCAGAAATAGACTTAAAAATGAGAGGACAAGGAGACATCTTTGGAGCATCTCAACATGGTTTTAAAAAGTTAAGGATTGCAAACTTGAATGATTTAAATATGCTTCAAGAAGCAAAAACTGAAGCTCAAAAATATTACCAAAAGCTTAAAAAATACCCTAAACTTGAAAATAAATTGACACAAAGAAAAGGTAAGTATATAACCTCAAATTAGTATGAAAAAAGAAATTAGGGTAACCACAGGAATTGCAAAAAACAAAAGGCTTAAATCCCCTGACATTGAGGATTTTAGAGCAGTGCAAGAAATAGCAAAATCTTCTTTATTTTCCATTCTTGGAGGAAAGATTAATAATGCAACATGCCTTGATTTATATGCCGGGAGTGGAAACCTTGGTATTGAAGCATTAAGTAGAGGAGCAGACTGGTGCGATTTTGTAGATAGCAACCCTAAAAGTACTCAAGTAATAGAAGAAAATTTAGTTAATTGTGGATTCATTGAAAGGGCAGAAGTTATAAGAAAAGATGTTCTTAAGTTTTTAGTAAACGCACCAAGAAATTACGACGTTGTATTTATTGATCCTTTCTACAAAGACACAACACACAAGTATCTAGTAAGCAACTTAGAAAATATATTAAACAAAGATGGAATAGTTGTCTTTTTTCATGGAGATAATCTTAATTTAAAGAATCTAACAATAAGCACTAATCTAAAAGTTGCAGATGAAAGAAAGTTTGGAAAGAGTTATTTTACCCTTCTTACCTTATAACACAGCGCTAAAACGCTTGCCAAACAAACTTAATTTGTGGTATAAACAACGAACCAATACTAATAAAAGGAGAGCAAGCATGTGTAGTGTGAATATTTCCAAAGATCAAAGGGGAAGCCTCGTTGCTGAAGTAAGTGAAAATGGTGTATCAAGAAGAGCTGTTGTTCCACACTTTCACTTAGAAGGTAACGGAAAGGTGTCAATTATGAGAACAGCTCCTATCATTGGCATCATTGCAAACGTCATGAAAAGAAGCCATGATGATGCTGAGGTGCGGAAAATTTACACAAATCAAGTGATCCCTGAGATTCAAGCAGCCTTCAGGTAAATCACAAATAAACCGTCAAGATTATCACCCCTTGACGGTTTTTTGTTGACTTCTCAGTTATTCATATGTATATTTCACTCCGTTCAAATAGTTGGTAAAATATTAGGAAATAATTATTATTAAAATATATGGCAGTACCAAAAAGAAGATCATCAAAAGGAAGAGTAAGAAGAAAAAGAAACTCTCACTACAAAAGAGCTGCTGTAAGAGCAGTGAAGATAAAAACTGGTTATAAAAGACCTCATGTTGAGGAATTTATTGAAATTTAAACAAGAAAATGAAATCAGATACAGATCCTAGGCATACATCTCGCAAACTTGCTTTATCTTCTATATTTTCATGGCTTTTTACAGAAACAGATACTGATAAGTGTGTTTCAACATCAACAGAGATACTAGAATCTGAAGGGATAGAATATGATGATGAACTTACTAAAATAATAGTAGAAGGAGTCAAGAAACATTCTATAGAAATAGATAAGATAATAGAAGAATGTGCTCCAGAGTGGCCTATTGACAAAATAGCCAAAATTGATTTAGTAATACTAAGAATTGCTATATTTGAGATACTATTTGGTAAGAAAACACCAGCAAAGGTAGCAATAGATGAAGCTGTAGAAATTGCAAAGGAGTTTGGGAACGATACATCTCACAAGTTCATAAATGGAGTGTTAGGAGCAGTGGTAGAAAAATACTTGCCTAAGGAAATGGAAAATATTTTAAAAGAAGAAAAGGAAAAATAAAATGAGTGATTATTATCCTAAAGTTAAAAAAGTAATTGCAGAAAAGACAGGGTTGGAGCCGTCTGAAATAAATGCTGAGTCATATTTTGAAGATGACCTAAACATTGGGGAAATGGAGCTAATAGAAATACTAGAAGAGCTAGAAGAAATATTTCATGTCGACCTTATTGAAGACTCTGATAACTTTATAACCGTACAAGATTTAGTAGATGCTTTAGAAGAGCACATACAGTAATATACTGTAGTAATTTAGGCTGAGAAAAAATCGAGGTATTCTTTTTATTAAGAATCCTTCGATTTTATCCCAGAAAGAAATGGCATTTGATTTTAATAAAGTAAAAGAAATACTAAAAGTAGATCTTAACAATGAAGATTTGTTTAAAACAGCATTTACTCATAGATCGTACTTAAATGAACACCCAGAGTACAAAAATGAATCTAATGAAAGACTAGAATTCCTTGGAGACGCTGTGTTACAACTTTTGTCTTCTGAGTATTTATATAATCATTATAAAGAATCACCAGAAGGAGAGCTTACTAACTTTAGATCTTCCGTTGTTTGCACACCTTCCATTGCATCAGAAGCAAGAAGACTAGGCTATGGAAATATGCTGTTACTATCAAATGGTGAAGAAGCAACAGGAGGAAGAGATAGAGAATATATATTAGCTAACACATTTGAGGCTGTTCTAGGAGCTTTATATACAGAAAAAGGATTAGATGTGTGCAAAGAATTTGTAGAAAGAGAGCTTTTATATAAGATGGGAGATGTGATAAGCAAAGAAGAGTATAAAGATGCTAAGTCTTTATTTCAAGAATCAGCTCAAGATAGATATGGTATTACACCATTGTATAAAATTCTGGATTCTTGGGGTCCTGATCATGAAAAAACCTTTAAAGTAGGAGTTTATCTTGATAAGGAGCTATGGGGAGAAGGAGAAGGTAAAAGCAAGCAGAAGGCTGAGCAAGATGCTGCAGAAAAAGCTTTAAATAAGATTCATACTTTAAAGTAATTACGTACTTACTTAAAACAAGGAATAGACAATTAAAACACCTTCTGATAGAATCAACCAGTTATGTCAGTAACAATTAGATTAGCAAGAACAGGTAGAAAAAATTTGCCAACTTACAAGATAGTTGTGAGTAATACTCGTGACAAAAGAAACGGGAGATTTGTTGATATTATTGGAAGTTATAACCCAACAACTTCTCCTCAAGAATTTGTTTATAACAAAGAAAAGTTTGAAAAGTGGTCAAAAACAGGAGCTTTAATAACTGAAGCAGTTAAAAAGCTAGTTGAAGGGAAGTATGAGTATAAAAAGTACGAACCAAAGAAAGTAAAAGCTTCTAAAGAAGATCAAGAAGCACGAAATGCAACGAAAGACAACACAACAAAGGAAGAGAAAGCTGAAGACCAGTCAAAAGAAGAAGCAAACGAACAAAAAGAAGAAAAGAAGGAAGAAAACAAGTAAAATAATCACATGAAAGAATTCTTAGAATACTTAATCAAGGAAATAACATCTAAACCTAATGAGGTTGCAGTAACGGAAATAAAAGATGATGATTTTTACACATATTCCATTCATGTTTCCGAAGAAGATATGGGTGTAGTAATTGGTAAAGAAGGTAAAACAATAAAAGCACTAAGAAACTTAGCCAAAGCTAAAGCTATTAAAGATAACATTAGAATTCAAGTAATTCTTGAAGAAGTTAAATGATAAAGTTTAACGTAATTACACTCTTTCCTCAAATTTTCGAAGAAAGTTTAAAGAACCTTCCATTTAAAAAAGCATTTGAAGAAAAAATTGCTGAATATAAATTAATCAATTTAAGAGATTTTTCCGTGAATAAATATGGTTCTGTTGATGATAAAACATATGGTGGCGGAGTGGGAATGGTTCTCATGATAGAACCAATATTCAAGGCATTAACAACAATATATAAGGAGGATGTAATGAAAAAATACATACAAGATCCTACCAAAAAGAACCTGCCGAAAGGACATAGGATAGTTGTTCTTTCCCCAAGAGGAAGTATATACAACCAAGAAAAAGTTAGAGAACTATCAAAATGTACACAAGTTACACTAATATGTGGTAGATATGAAGGGATAGATGCTAGAGTGGAAGACTATATATCTACTGATGTCATATCCATTGGAAATTATATTTTAAGCGGAGGAGAGATTCCTGCACTCGCAATCATGGAAAGCGTAACTAGAATACTACCTGGAGTTTTAGAAAAAGAAGAAGCTTCCAAGATAGAATCATTTTCCCTAGGAAATAACAATCAAGTTGAGTACCCCCAATATACAAAACCAGAAAACTTTGAAGGGTTGCAAGTCCCAAATGTTTTGTTAAGTGGAAATCATAAAGAAATAAAAAAGTGGAGAAAAGAGCAATCTAAGAAAAAGTAAGCTTACTTAATTTGATGGTTCACTACTACTTTCTTGTGTCTCAATAGTAGTTGTTTCTTCTTTAGTTTCTTCTACTTCTTCTTTCACTACTTCAATATTTGGATTAACAAACTCATAATATGTAAGTTCTTTTATATTGTTAATAAAATCAATGAACTTTTGACTTGATATATCAAGATCAATGGGTTCATCAGTTACAGCACTTGATTGAACAAAAAGATAAGGAGAATCAATTGAAAAACTTGAAGTTAACTTTCTATCTCCTGTGGATGAAGTTCCAGCAGAATATCTAAAATTTGGAACCGATACGAACCTTGCAGCCTTTTCAATTGACTGCATAAGCAAAATAATCTGATCATAATTAGCATCTGCTCCTAGAGAAACAGATACAACGCTGTAAGGAATCTTTTGTGTTTTATCGGATGCTCCAATGCTTCCATATGAGTAACTAAGTCTTGTTACGGACATACCTGAGTTTGTAGCTATTTGATTTACTTGATCTAAAAGTCTTGGAACTTCTTCTTCCGAAACAAGAACTCTATTTACTAAAGCTGAATCTTCATCAACAACAACTTTAAAATCTACTAACCTGTTTAATCTCTGAAGCTTTGTATTCAAAGTTTGCTTCATATTAACTTTTCTAGATAGCTCCAACTTAAGATCAGGCAGCTTTTTCAAAGATGGGTATATTACAAGAACAAAAAGAAATAAAGTAATTACAGAAGCTACCAAAGGAACAACAAAGTTAAGAAGTGTTTTTTTAATCTTTTCTGTATCTATATTAAGTCCTTTCGTACTTTTTTCTTCTTTCTTTTCTTCGGGGTTCATTGCTTAAGTTTACCTTCATCAAAATTAACTACAATAAAAAACTTTACTTGGTTGGTGGATTTTTCAAGATTAACGGAATTTAATGTGACTGAAGTGAATACATCCTTAAGAGGAGGATTGCCACCCTCAAAATTCTTATCCACTAAATTATTAATAAAGCTAGCAATAGCAATATAATCTCCAGCAACACCAGATAAGGTAGCTTGACCGGATTTAACATCCATGCTTTCAACTAAAAGCCCTTCTGGATTTCTGTTTTTTATTTCTTCTAAAAGAAGGGAGTATCTTGGTCTTTCTTTAAAAAGTGTTTGTAGAATATTAAATTTCTTATCCAAGTTTCTAGCAGATATTTCCACTTGGCTGAGATTAGAAATTTGGCTTCTTAGTGAGTTTATATCTACATCTATTTGAGCAATTTGGGTTTTTATGCTCTTAGCAGCCAAGAAAAGGTACAAAGATACAAGTGCTGACAATACAAGGGCGCCTAGAGCAACGTAAGTGCTTGCTTTCACAGCTTTTGTTTTCTTTTGAACAATTATTTCTTCTTGTGGAATAAGATTAATATCGCTACTAACCATTTAAACCCTCCTTAAAGCTAAACCAATTGCAGAAGCATAACTTGGAGCTTCATCAATAAGAAGTTGTTTTTGTTTTTCTATCTTAGGAGATATCTCAATATTATTCAAAGGATTAGCAAGTATTACTTCTAAATCAAGTTTATTAGCAACATAAGATAAAAGATTAGGCATCAGGGCAGTACCTCCGCTTAAGATAACTCTTTTTATGTTAGCAGATGGATTATGATTTGTGAAGAAAACAGCTGCTCTTTGAACTTCAAGTATTAAATTATCAATTATTGGTTTTACTACCTGAGCAACTTTTCCTTCTCCTTGAAAATCATCAAGACCATAGGCCTTTTTATACTCTTCAGCTTGTTCATGATCTAAACTAAGACTTTGCATTAAAGTTTTGGTAATTACATCACCCCCAATTGGAATAGCTCTTGTAAATCTAACAAAGCCGCCATAACAAACAATAATTAAGGTACTTCCATATCCCATTTCTAAAATCATTGTGCCAGACGGAGCATTAAGAGAATCACCAAGAGCTCTTCCTAAGGCTATTGTTTCAGGTTCTATGGCTCTTGGAACGAGTTTAGCCTTTCTAAGTATATCTACGTATTTATTTACAATATCCTTTCTGGCTGCAACAATTTGAACACTCATTTTTCCCTTTTCAGTGATATCTTGATCAATCTTTTGGTAAGAAAGATTAACCTGGTCAAGGGGCAGAGGAATATATTGCTCAGCTTCATATTTAATAGAACTTTTTAATTCTTTATCACTCATAATAGGAAGTTTAATAATCCTCATGAATACATGAGTTTCATCTATGCTAAGAACAACGTCTGATGTACTAAACCCTGTTTCCGAAACAAACTGTTCAAGAGCAGATGAAACTATTTTTACATCTTCCGAAGAACTAGGATCTGTTGTAATCTTAGGATTGATAAAGGTGCCAAAAGTATTCAATACAAGCTTGTCTTTTCTACTTTCAAGCTCTACTGCTCTAAAACTCCTCTTTCCAATATTTAAACCTATCACGGGCATAATGAAATGTTACATTAGTTAGTCCTATTAGACAATGGGTCTGTATAAGACTTCTGATAAATTACAAAATCAAAATATTCAGGAGCAGAAGACATAGATTTCAACACTTTTACTGTTTTAATAGCACTTCCTGCTCTTCCTGTAGATGTAATTAATACACCTTGGCTTGGAAGATTTTGTCCACCAGAAGGAATAACATAAATAACTGGATCTGACAGAAACGGCTTTATTCTCAAAAGTTTAGGAGTATTTGATGCAATAACATTAAAACAATTTTGATGTCCTTGAGATGAGGTTGCTTCAGTAAAACCATTGTCAAAACCACTATACCCTATTGCATTATAAGCATAAACATTTGATTTAATTACACCACTTTGTTCATAAATATATGAAGCGTATATAGAAGCATCATCATCCCAGCAAACACTTAAAGTACTTCCGGATGTATATCCACTTAAAGATACTTGAGATACTTCTCCTTCTTTTCCTTTCAGCTGAAAAGGTTCGTTACTTGCACCAATAAAACTTAAAGAAACATCTGCTCTTACTTTTTGGCCAAGAACTCCTGTTATCTCCAGTACACAATCAGAGCTACAATTACCAAAATTAATATACCCTTCAAGAGTTTCATTGGGCAAAAGAAGTATTCTTTCAACAGCAGCTTCTGCAACAGCAAGTGCTTTAGAAGAATTATCAGATTGAGATATATCCTTTAAGCTTTTGATAAACCTATTAGAAACTACAACACCAACAGTAAGAGCTAAAACCATAAGAACAAGTATTGCTACAAGCGTTTGACCCTTTTCTTTTCTTTTCTCATACATTTCTTTCTTATCATTCATGTCTTTGCTAAAACCAAAGCAATTTATTCAACTAACATATTAGTAAGTGTTTCTAACAACAATCGTACTTTTTATTCCAACTTTTCCAGTATAAGATCTACCTGCACTAGGTTGAGCTTGAGTGAAATCCATATTTATACTCACTATTTGAGGATTAACTCCAAATGTAGAAAAACAAGAATCTACCCCATTACTGCAAGATACAATAACACCCCCAGGGCTAGCGCTTGACGTTACAGCTATTGCATTACCAGAGTTTAGTTTTCTATAAATTACTCCAGACAAGACTTCATACTCAATAGTGTCTCCATTTCTTGTTGAAAAGCTAAGAATTGTCCCGCTACTTCCAGAAACAGGGTTGTTTATTGCTCTAGCATTCCTCAGCTCTTTCTCGACCTTTAAGGATACAAAGTTAGATTGTTGCTCAATTTCATTCATTACTTGAGTTTTATTATTACTTCTAATTAAAGATATAAGAATATCGTTAGTAACCCCAATTGATATTGCTAAGAGAGCAATTACCAGAAGAAGTTCTATAAGTGTAAAGCCCTTTTGACTTTCATAACCACTTTTTTTTGTCATTATTCAGATCTCCAGTTGGTTAAATCAGTATAAAGGTATGTTCCTTTTATTTCTCCCCCTACAGTCCATGTTACAGAAACAGAAATTCTAGCTATATTGTCGACGCCAGGCGTAAGTTGGAAGCCTTCAGGAGTAGTTGCTGTAAAGGATCTAGCCAAAGCTTCTGTTGTGTCAGCGTTTTCAACTGTTGCTTGAGGAGTTATACCTGAACCATCAGTAAACATAGAACAACCAGTATCACATAATCTTATATCAGATATAAACTGCTCCCATGAAATGCTGTTGTCTCTATATGCCCTTACTAATTCTAATTCTCTATTTGCTATTTTTGATCCTTCTAGCAAGAGTTTACTCTTCAACGATGTCCTTAAGGTAGATATAGACAAAGAAACAAGAGATGTAATGACTACAACAGCTATTCCAATAGATGCAATAACTTCTACTAAAGCAATTCCATCTTGGTTCCTTTCTTTTCTTTTTTCTTTTTTTCTTATGCTCATCATAATTATTTAATCTACTTTATCTTAGTCATTTAATTTAATCATTAGTTGAATAAATCAAACCTGAACTGTTGAAAAAAACGTTTTTGACTTCTGAAACAGAATATCCAACAACTACAGAACCAGCACTCCCAAACCCTGGCGAAGAAATACCCCCATCTTGAACATTAAAGAATAAACAACCAGATTGACCTTCATTAAAATTTTGTATTCTTAAATTATTAGATAATTTTCCATTTCCTTGATACTGTCCTTGAACATAGTTTATAGGACAAGAATCATCAACAGAAGATATAAAAAAATCATAAGTTGAACTATTATTGGTAAATTTTATTCCCCAGAATTTCATTAAGGCACTGCCAATAAACTGATCTGATAAGGAACCAGTTAATGCTTTGTTTTGAGTACTTCTTAAATCACTCTTTATTTGCTCTTGAGCTTGTTTCAAGTTTTGATTTCTAATATAGGAAGTAAATGCAGGAATCACCCCTACTGAAATGATAGATATGATTGTAACAACAAGAAGAAGTTCAATTAGAGTAAATGCTGAGTTTTTTGTGGGCAGAGTCATATGAGTTTATATTATCACAAAAATTATGGTGAAATTAAGTTTAAGTTGTTACCAATTTCGTAAAAAGAATCATCGTTACCACCATCATTTATCATTTCAGTAGTGAGTATTTCTAACTTTGCATTTACTTCATAACTATTAAGATTGTGAATATAGTAATAATGGTATAAATCATCATTTAAAGGATCTATTGGAAGAAGAGAGGAGTAAGAAGATAAGTCTTCTTGAATCCATCCTGATTTTGAGCTAGTAAGCTGGGAAGATCCTGCAGGAAGAATAGTACTTTGTCTTAATATGTTAGATTGATCTGGGTATCTTTTTTTATCTGCTACAAACTCGCTTATAGCTCTATCTATAGTTGAAACATCTGACATTCTCTTTTCATCTCTTGACTTCTTTTTGCTTCCAACGGGGTCAACATTAATAATTAAAAGAGAAGCTAGTAATATTATTAAACCAGTAACAATTACAACCTCAATAATTGTAAATCCTGCAGAAGTAGGGGGTGAACATAAAGGTTTATTTGCTAACTTAGAGTGGATTTTCAACGGCATAACAGTAATTTCCCCCACAATTGCAATTTGAGATATATCCTTGAAGACAATTTGTAAGTTGGGAACAAAGGTTGTCAGATGCACTAGTTTCAATTTCCACAACAGCCCCTAATATATATCTTCCTGCAAGGCAACCAGTTCCAACGCAATCCGGAGTGATATAATAGTAACCATGTGCAGAAACACCCCCATAACAGTTGCTATCAGGAGTAGCTTTTCCTTCCAACGGATCAAGAGGCATTTTGCTTATATAACTTGGAACAATAGCCAAAGATAAAACTGATAAGGAATCATTAACGTTCTCCCACGTGCTTTTCATAGGATAACCACGGTAATCTGAGTAATAAAGCTCAAGAGCAGTTTGCATTTTCTTCAAATCTCCAACTCTTCTTGCATCTCTGGACTTTGACTGAATGCCTTTTATATTTATTACACTTAAAGTAACTCCACTTAGAATCCCAATTATTAGCACAACCAACATCAATTCTATTAGCGTAAAACCTTTTTGTTTTTTAATTTGTTTATTTGCCCTCATGAAGTGTTTCATATTTTAATTATATGTTATAAATATTAATTAGTAACTACATCACAAGCAGAAACTCTTTCTTGAATCTCAAGCGTGCTGCCATAACACTCTTGTATTTCACCACTTGTTGAAGAAAATTTATAGTAATTATCATTAGAGATTCTTTTTACATAAACAGCAAATTGATTTGATGAATTATCATAAATGTAGACAAATCCTTCTGGCCATATTTGTACGTATTGATCAAGAACTATGTTCGAACTGTTGTTTAACGGATTTCCATTATCAGTACTTTCAATTGTTGGATAGGTTCCTTCCGAATAAAAGTAAGATTCAATGGCTGAAACTACCTTTTCTAAATTTGCAAGACTTACTGAGTCTTTAGCTCTATCCCTTTGTTTTCCTTGGTTTAATACAGACACAACAACACCACTAAGTATAGAAATTACAACCACAACTATCATCATTTCTATCAATGTGAATCCATTCTTTTTATTCATAAGTTGTTATTCCGTTACTTCTGTGCAGCTAGATGCTAAATCAACTGTTGAATAATTAACATCAGACGGGCAAGACCATAAGCCTCTTGTTGAATCAAAAACAAATACTGCACCAACATCTGCTGGATTAATCTTAAATTGTTTAGCAGTAATTCTAAAGGCTCCGTTTACTAAACTACCTGCATTGGTCGTAGAAATTGCCATACTGCATTTTGATCCTGTTTCTGTATCTCCTGCAATTAAACCTGCATCACAAGTACTAGGTAAACTTGTCCCACTTAAAGTAAACCTACAATCTAATTCATCAGCACCAGTGCAATCTGCATTAGGAGTAACATTGTCAAGCTCTACTGCTAGTTCACTACTGGATGGAAGTCTACCAAGAGAAGCTCTTGCTGTGTTTATGCCAAAAGCAACCTTGGTTAAAGATGCTTTTATCGTTGCATTTCTAGCTCTGTTTTGTTGTCTATATGGATTAACAACTGCAATAAGTACTCCTGCTAATATACCAATGATGACTATGACTATAAGAAGTTCAATAAGCGTAAAACCTGTTTCCGAACCATTATTTTTATTTAACTTTTTCATCTACAGGTCACCTCCTTACAACAATATAACTTTTATAATTTCTAAATTATGGCAGCTAAGTTACTTTGTTGCCGTACTACAAGTATGATTTGGCAATCACTTAAAGTCAAGAAAAACAATTCTCATTAATAAAAGAGCAGGGTAGGTAAGCATTTAGCTAATCTAAGTTTCCACTTGTATATAAAGCGTAATCAAAAACAGAAGGTGCATAAAGATGAGATCTATAAACATTTACTGTTTTTGAGTCAGTAACATCATTTTCAATAGAAAGTTCTCCTTTTGACATTAGTTTATAACCTTGATAAGGAAAACTGCCTGTTGCTCCTCCAGTAGGATAAACATAAATTTTTGCAGAAGCAAAGAACGTTTTTAATCTTAATCCATAAGGATTAGATACTAAGTCAATGTCTCCACAAGCATCGTGTTCAGTTCTAGTTTTAGTCTTTTGTACCAATCCAGATACAACTTCTTTATTTGGAAATTCTTCAGAGTAAAAACCACCCTTTTTTATTTTAGATGATTTGTTATAAGAAAAGAAATACAATGCAGCATCTTTGTTATCCCAACATACTTCAATTTTACTACTTGTGTATCCTTCTAGATTTACTTCCTTTATGTACCCTGGATCTAAATCAAACCAGTAATAATCAGGTCCATTTAATTTAAATTTTTCTGCATCGATTATGGCTACTGAGGTAATCTTATCTTCAGGAGAAGAAGAAAATGAAATGATACACTTCCCATCTGTATAAGGTTCTCCACCTGCTTGTGCACAGTCAGGATTTGTAGTTTCTAAGCTGTCTAAGAAAGCTTCTGATTGAGTTAAAAGTCTTTCTATGCCACCTTCTGATGCTGCTAGTACTCGTGCGGATGTGTCTGTTCTTGATACTCTTCTTGTTAAATCTAGCGTTCTAGTTGATACTGATACCCCTACTGCCATTGCTATTGTTACAGCTACTATAACAAATAGTAAGGTTTGTCCTTTTTGTTTTGTTCTTATGTTCTCAATTTTCATTGTGTTTAATTTGTTTGATTTAATTTAATATTAAACTTTGTTTTGATCTATATCAAACTACAACTGTTCATACTATGTATACACTACTATATATTCATACAGACCTAAGGTTGATAATCAAATTGAAGATCATAAGAAGAAATACCTGTATATGATCTTATATCATATGTTTTTGACATGTATCTTTCTATAACTGCAATATCATAAAGATACTTAGGATAAAAAGATACTGCTAAGGAAGGATAATACCCATTTAATGATCCAATGTTTCTTCCTCGTAATATATTTGATGAGGTAATCAAAGGTCCTGTTACCATGATAGGAATATCTGATGCAGGAGAAGTGCCTTTGGATTCAAAAGATATATCTTTTGATGATATTATTGCAGCTTGAATTAATGGTAAAGAGTTTATGGTGTATGTTGATATGTTAGAAAATCCAACATTTGATGATACTACAACATTTAAATCTGTAACTATTATTAACCTTGAGTTGTTATTTGATGATGTATATGAGTTTTTAAAGACTATATCAGTATCATTATTATCACTTGTTATGTATAGTATTGCAGTTGATACTCCTTTTGAAGATAACTCTTCTTCAGATGATGAAGATATTGTATAGACAACTGGAGAAGATGAGATTTTATTGTTAAAATCCAAAACTGATATCTTGTATACTTTTCCTGCTTCAAATGATGATATGTTTGATGTTTCTACAACCATATCATGTAAAGGTGGAGAAAAGTTTCTTTTTGATAGGTTCATTAAAGATATATCATCATGATTTAAGCTTGATCTTTGGGATATATCAAAGATCTTTCCTCCAAGACTAGGCTCATACAAAGAGTTATCATTTGTTGATATATATCCCTTGGTAAATATATATCCTCCTATACCTGATGATCCTTCTTCTCTGGAGTTTACAAGAGATAAGGAAAAATCACCTGATCCTTCTCCTTGAGGAACAACAACAGATACATTTGATGAAAAGATATCTCCATCTATTACTGTTAACCATGGATCTTTCTTAATTTGTTTTATTCCAAGATTGATAGTTTGAGTAGAACAAGCAGTAGGAGAAGGATTTAAAGTTATCTTGTATAGTGATAGTGTTGGACAGGTTAGTTGGTAATATATTGGATTTGATCCTCCTGTTGATTTAGATACTGAAATGATAAAGCTTTTATCTGAAACTGAAACATTTTCAAATGTTGCAACTCCATTTGAGTCAGATGTAGCTGGAGATCCTGTTAGCGGATCTCCTGCTATTCCTCCAATTGATTTATATACATAAACTTTAGCTCCTTCAATTCCTGATCCAAGAGAAGAACATCCACTTTCTGCATCTTTAATGTTTATCTTTAGTGTGTATGTTAATCCACAAGTAATTGACTTTGGAGAGTTACTAAGCAGTTTACTAGTACCAAGTGGTACATCTATAGCATAAGCATAAATTGTATGGGGACCGGTAGGTTGAGGAGATGAAGTAAATTTAAATCCATGGTTTATATCTCCACCACAGCCACTTCCTAAGTCTGGTCTTGAAGTACCTGCTGTAGCTGATCCAATGGATATTCCTGTTGATGATGTTCCATCTCTATAGAAATCTACTTGTAGATCAGATGACCAGTTGTTTTGATCACAAGCCCATCCACTTGCTGTAACTTGACCGGAACAACTGCAATTTGAAGAATCATGAGCACCAATGGGTAGAACATCACATGCTTGAGTATTACAAGCTTGAGATGATGCTCCAGAACATGATGATCCTCCACATGATGGGGAAGGATTAGTACATGTTCTTGTTTGAGTTCCTCCTCCACATACTGCAGAACAGGTACTCCATGATGACCATCCTCCATCTATCTTATTGCAATCCGTAGGGCATATATAACAAGAACCGTTGCAATATACAGGTGTAGTTTCTGTTTTATAACAAACTGAATGAGCATTGCAATTACGAGATTTCCATTTACATGTTTGAGAAACACACTCCCTTACCCCACCAATCACTCTGTACCTAGAACAAGTACAAACATAATCCCAGCAAGTATCATATTCTATTCCAGACCAAACACATGTAGTTTCATACCTACACACCCAAGATGGACAACCTTGACCTTTACAACACATATTAGAACTACACTGCCACCACTCAGAATCAGAGTAAGCAGGACCTTTGCAATCACAAGCAGCTTTAGTTTTTAAAAACAAACAAAAGACAAACAAAGAAACTAAAGCAATAACAACTCTTAACAATTTTTTATTTAAGCTTAAATCACTTAACTTCTTCATATCTTACAAGAATACAAGATGCTCCCATAGAACTACAATCTTTGTCTAAACAATAAAAATATATTGAATCCTTTCCAGGGATCATAACATCAAATAAATCAACGTTTTGTTCTTTTGCTATTAAGTTATTGCTAGAAATAATTGAAGATGTTTCTTTAGTACATTTAACAAGAATATCTTGTACCTTTTTAGAGAAAGGTTGATTATCAGGTAGAGAAATAAAGACTTTGACAGTGTTATTTTCCTTATCAAAAGATAGCACGTCTCCAAAGACATAGGAGTTGTTGTAGTTCCAATTGCCCCAAAAACCATCCCTATTAATGGATCTAAAGTAGGAATCAATAAAAGAATAAAAGTCAACTAAACTAGGATTCCATATTTCAGGAGATGATAAAGTGTCCTCACTTGGTGTGAAGTCTTCCATCTTTATATTGGAATATATACTTTCAATTTCAGTAGTTGTATCATTTACTATACTAATAGTATCTTTAGACCTATTAAAGTATCCAGTTATAAAGCTCCATGTACCAACTAACACAGGGAAAAACCAATACACTGTAAACAAACAAAAGATAATGCCCATTGGAATTGCTAAATACTTGATTTTTAATTTCCTATTGGAAATAGGCAGAGCCATATAGATTTATGTTATCACATTTCAATTACACTTACCTTTAAAAACACTGGGGCTTATAGTAGTTGAAATGGAAGAAGAGAAGTGTTATAATGATTACAGGAAAAATACAAGGAAAGGAGATAGAATGAAACGGCTATTGGTTTTGCTTGTGTTGTTGGCGACAGTTGCTTCAGCATGTAGCAGCAAAACGGCAGATGCTAAGACTGAACAAGCGTTGGTTGCAACTGCTACTTCCACTGCAACAATTTCACCAACACCAACGGTGCAACCTACTAGTACTAGCACACCAGTTGCACAACCTTCTCCTGTCGTTCCAGTAGTGGCCTCTGTACAAGAAGAAAATCTAACTGACAATGCACGTGTGTTCTATGCAGTAACAAAGACGCTTGGATTAGATTTACGTGTAGTAGAATGTTTTGAGGGTAGTATGAACCATTGGTATGTCACCTACAGTACTGATGGTTCCTTATGCTTCTACGTACAATTCAACACAGAGGACTTTCCACTAGGCAAACCTCAGGAGCAATCAGGAATGTACATGATAATCGCTGAAAGTGGCCATACACCCAACAGAGAAGGGAGATATGCTGTAGCCATTCTTGATAGTGCTTACCTTAGTAACGATGCCAAGAGGAAGTTGAGTGTATTCAGTGAAGAAGTAGTGGATACCCGTGAGGAAACGGTCCTTCTTAATGAAACAATCGAGCTTCCAAAGGAACTGAGGGGTTGGTGGATAACGAACATTGTTCCACTATCCAACGAACAAGTACAGAAGCTCTATAACAGCAATTTGCTGACACTTAGAGAGCTTCAACCGTAAAGACCGAGACAATAAACCAAAAGTTTAAAGTCTCGGTTCTTTTCTCGCGCGAGAGAAAATGGTAACACAAAAGACAAAAATAAATCAACACATATTCCAGGGATTTACATTAGAGCATTATTAATGCAGAGTAGAGAACTATTCTTTACCTAATACTTTTCCAACTTCTTCTATAACCTTATCTGGTGTAACTTCTGATTTTATTAAATAACCATCTGCTCCAGAACTAAAAGCTTCCTGAATAATATTTTCACTATTCAAATTAGTTAAAGCAATAACAGGACCTTTTTTAAACTGAGGATTTTCTTTTAAGTCTTTAAGAATCTTCAAACCATCTCTTCCAGGAAGCATTATATCTAAAAGAAGAAGATTCCAATCTGTATTTTTAATCTTATTCATTCCTGATTCACCATCTCCAGCTTCATCTACATTGTATCCAGCAGAATTTAATACTTCTACGTATATAGATCTAATATCATGTTCATCTTCTATTATTAATATATTATTTTTTATTTTTTTATTTTCTTCTTGCATACTATATTAATTTATAACACTGTATTATAAATACAACAAGTAATGAGCTATAATATGGGTATGATTGATCCTTTACTTAATGAGGCAAGAAGCTATATTAAATCCAGGCCATATTTGGCATGGGGTACATCAAACTATGATAATTTGTCATATCAGGTTATTGCTGAAAGTATATTTAACTACGGCAACTGGGAAGACTTTCAATATATTAAAAAACTACTTGGCATAAAGGAAATAAATAAACTATTTAAGGAAATTTCAAGTAAAAAGAGAACAAACTTAAAACCTCAAACAATAAATTATTTTACTTTATACTTAAACAAGAATGCATAAAGAAGTTTTAAATGAGGAACAAATTAAACTTTTGCCCTTACTACAAACATTTTCTAGTGAGTTTGGTTTAGTGGGAGGCACTGCTATTGCATTACAAATTGGGCATAGAAGATCTATAGATTATGACCTTTTCATAGACAAGAGCTTTGATCACGATAAAGTTAGAAACAAAATTAGGCAATCATACCAAATCCAAAACACACTAGTAGAAAATACAGAGGAATTAACTATTGTTGTAAATAATGTGAAACTTACTTTTCTCACATATCCGTTTGAAATAGACTACTCTGAGACATTTGAAAATATAATTAAACTACCAAATCTAAGTACTCTTTCCGCAATGAAAGCTTTTGCCTTAGGAAAAAGAGCAAAATGGAAGGACTACGTTGATTTATTCTTTGTTTTTAAAGAAAATAAATTTTCTGACATTACAACAAGAGCAAAGGAAATATTTGGTCAAGAGTTTAATGAAAAACTATTCAGAGAGCAACTTTCATACTACCAAGACATAGATTATTCTGAGACAATTGATTACTTAGAAAACAAATACGTCTCAGATGAAGAAATTAAAGGCTTTTTATCTGATATCAGCATACAAGAATAATATTAAGATCCTAACTTAATTTTATTATTTCTTCAAAGTTATCTTCTTTAGATACTTTATTTCTTTTTTCCACACCACATTTTATACATTTGTGTATAAGAACATACTCTCCATCTTTTTTATCAACACTAATTGGCTTCATTAAACCTTTACACTTTTCTAATCTATCCCCAGGAAATATATCTACGTGTTTGCTATATAAGCAAATAGGGCAGTGGTTAGTATATCCATTTCCTTTTACTTCATGTCCACAGTTTTCACATTTAAAATTTTCTTTTTTCTTCCTAAAGAGATTACTCATAAAACATAACCGCCTACAACCACAAGTACTCTCACTAGCAGTTTCCATCCTTATAAAGAAATACGTTGTTTTTTTTCTTCTTAACGTTAGTATACAAAGCATTACACCTACAGTAAAGAAAAGTTCTAGCAAATAAACCCAGGTGACTTACGATCTTACACGATAGTATTAGTGTGTAATTGATAAGGCCTGTTTAGTGTGCTTACCTGACAACCTGTAGTGCATGTAAAGTATAACGTTTAGTTAATTTGACAAGACAATTAAATTTATATAGTATTCAACAAAACGAAGAAAAATAAGTACTAGAACTTTTATAACAAAATAGTAAAATGGTAGAAAGGAGTAAAAATGAACGTATATGACCTATTAAAACAACGGGGCTTTATAGCAAGAACTACTGATGGAAGTCAAGAGAAGTACCAAGTTTCTGATGAGGATGCCGTTAGGAAGCTGTTAGGAGAAGGGACCACAATATATGATGGTTTTGATCCTTCCGCTGACAGTCTACACTTAGGACACTTTATGGGTGTTATGGCACTTCATCATATGCAGGAAGCCAAAAACAGAGTGATCTTCCTTTTGGGTGGTGCTACTGGGAGGATAGGAGATCCAAGCGGAAAGAAATCTTCCAGAGTACTTCTAACTGAAGAAAAGGTTGAGGAAAATGGAAGGTGCATAAAACGCCAAGTTCAGAGAATGGGATTGCTATCATTTGACGATCCGAAAAAGGCTATTATGGTGAATAATGCCGATTGGATAACGAAAATGAGTTTTCTTGACGACTACATGATGGATGTGGCACGTTACTTCTCTGTTAACGAGATGGTAAAGATGGAAACCTTTGATCGCAGACTTAAAGTTGGAGAAGGCTTATCTCTATTAGAATTTCTATATACCACTGTACAATCTTGGGACTTTCTCATACTTTATGACAAATATGGTTGCAAAATCCAAGTTGGTGGGAGTGATCAATGGGGAAACATAATCCAAGGCGTTAATCTAATTAAAGCTCACTATGGAAACAAAGCATGTGCACAAGCAGTTACTTTCTCTCTTCTTACCACTCCAAGTGGCGAAAAGATGGGAAAAACTGAAAAAGGACCTTTGTGGTTAGATCCCAACAAAACATCTCCATTTGATTTCTACCAGTATATAGAAAAGATAGATGACAGAATGGTAAGAACTCTCTTCGGAATCTATACGTTTCTTCCAATGGAACAGATCAATGAAATAATGAGCGGGGATCCAAGAGAAGCTCAAAAAACGTTGGCGTATGAAGTCACTAAAGTTGTGCACGGAGAAGAGGAAGCCAAAAAAGCTCAAAAACAATCAAAAAGTGTATTTATGGGCAATAAAAATGAAGATCTGAGTTCAATCCCTGAGTTTGATATCGTAAAGAAAATGCCTTTGGATGAAATCTTAGTAGAATCTGGTAGCCTTCCATCAAAAAGTGAAGTTAGCCGAAGGGTTAAGGGAGGAGCGGTGAAGGTAAATGAAGGAAAAGTGACAGATCCAAAAGAGGAGATAAATCAAAGCTGTTTGATAAAGTTCGGAAAATCCAACTTTCTAAGGATAAACAGAAAGTAAAAGATTCTAGATATTTATTTTTAACGTTTGGACCCAGAAATTAGAAACTTTCTGGGTCTATTTGTTCCTGCTTACCTTAAGGGGTAACCTTGTTAAAGGTATATTACATGGGATTAATATTAGTTAACCCAATTATTTTGACATCAATAATGTAGGTAATATAATTGCCACACGAATGTTTTTCTTGGACAGGATAATAGAGACAGATAAAAATTTGAACTTGAAAAACCTTAAGACTTACTCGGTTAGATTAGTCAAGGAAATTAACTACATAAAAAACATTTGTGATGAAAATTTTGGGTGTAATTCTTACAGCTTATTACTAGGTGGTTCCCTAGCTCTTTGTCTACGTGCAAATAACTACCAAAGTTTTCGAGAGAAAGTGAATGCTAGTGATGTGGATTTTTTCATTATTGTTGACGATAAGGAAAAACATATAAATATTGGAGACACCCCATTTATCAAATTAAAGGAAGCCTACAATAACGTGTGCGAATCTTACGATGCTAGCTGTGTACAAACAGACACACTCTTCTTCAAGTATAAGTTTTCCATTAAAATTATGTTTCTATCAACATTTACAAAATCACTTTGCTTAACGCCAATATTAATCAACGAGTTTAGATATAAATCTTTATCCAAAGTTAAGGAATATGATGACTTTTCTGGCTACAAGAAACTTTACATATTTCCAATAGTCGAACACAAGCTAAATCTAGGTTACAAGCTAATTTGGAGATGCCACATTGGACACAATAATGACTTCGTTTTAACAGATTACCACAGTGTAATGCTACTTGGCGGTTTTGTATACGATGGGCTAAAACTTTCCAAACAGCGTCTAAGGTTTATACGCAAGTGTAAAACCTATATATACTCTAATATAGACAAGAGAGAGATTACTAACAATCAAAGAAAATTGCTTAGATACTTCTATATACATGAGCCAACGGCTACAAAAATTATTTTCGGGTAAACTTGTTTTCTAAAGAAGCTAAGAGTTCTTTTATGTCTGTCAAATTGTTAGGCACTTTAGGAACAATAACACAACTTAGTGGATTATTTGATGTTTGCCTGTGCATATACACCACTGCTTCACTGAAAGCTCCGAACATCGCCACATCACAAATGTCCTTTATACAATCCAAGAACATAAGTTGAAGTATCAAGTGACCGCACTCTTTAATCGACAACTTTTCAATGTTCACACGTTTTTCAAGCGGAAGGCATTGAACGAAATCATTAAACGTTAATCTAGTACTAAAATTATAGATACGTCTGGCCATTTGCTTTTCACTAAGAACATCGCTGCTAAAATAAACTTCGCAGCCTTGGTTTATAAAAAACTTCTTATAGAGATTATTATAGTATTTCTGCTCTGCAACAGTTCTTCCTGTATCCATTCTTGCACATAAATCATCTACAAATACTTTTAGTGGCTTATCTGTAAGCGTTTTACATATACCAATAAGTCCTAGAAATGATTCCTTTGGAGACTTTCTTGCCCATACATCTAAACCTACCGTCAAACCCTCCCTGGGGAGCGTTCCTATAACTTTTTTTATTACTCCACGACGCTTTAGAGTGTTTAAATCAATGATCTTAATTTTATAATCGTTAACATTTATCATCTTATAGAGTGAACGAGATCTTCTCACTTTTTATTAAAGTTATTATACATAAAAATAATTTCAATCATGCAAATTAAGTATTTTTAATTGACGTTTGTATTTGACTTTTTATACAACCTATATATAATTGCTTGAAAGTAAAGAGTAGTAGCCCTTTGATAACAGAATATAACTTAAGTAAATAAAGGCAGAAAATGATCGAAATACACTATTCAACCACTACTACTCAAGCAAGGAGATGTGCAACAAAACAAGGTAAAAATTGATTAAGAAATCAAACATGGTAATAAAAGAAGATAAAAGGAGGTGCTGTTGGGAGTTAAATGATTTTCTAGGGCAAATCAAGCTAAACAACAAAATCCTAATTCAAAAGAGGTGTAAAGTGAATACGAAGAAATCTTCTAGCAAGGAGCCTGGTTATGCATGGTTATTGATTGTAGTAATAGTAACGTGGGGGATTGTGCCTGGGTTGGCGCAATTGGGAAACTTGGACGGAGATATAACCACGTTCTATGTTAACTGGATAGCAGTAATTGCAATCACAATACTAATAACTATCCAAGGAGGCTGGTCCAAATTCAGAAAATATGATTGGAAAGATTATCTTAAAATGATTGGTCTTGGTCTCATTTGGCCATTCATATACTCAGTAACTTACTTCCAATCTATTAAACTGATTGGTGCGGCCTTTACCACCATATTAAACTACACATGGCCAATATTTTTCATGGTAATCTCAGCTGTATTACTGGGGAGAAAAAGTGTATACCTTAATAGGAAAAGCTTTAAGTTTATCTTACCAGTACTTTTGGCCGTAGTTTCGGTTGTGGTATATGTTGTTGGCACCAAATCTACAGATGCAGTACATAATCTAGTGATTACATACGGTTTGATAGCTGCTTTCACACAAGCTTTGTTCTGCTATCTAACAGGAAATGTAAACTATGATGACTGGGTCTTGACTTTTGTGATCGAGGTTGTAACTGCTGTTCTAGTCACCCCACTGGTTTTAGCAAGGTCATCCTTAATCCTTCCAGATCTAAAAGTCATTTGGTACCTTATAATAGTAGGTGCCATCAGTAACGGTGTAGGATTCTGGGCTTTTGTTAAAGGAACTAGACTTAGCACAATCAATGCCAACAAGCATGGCAAAAGCAGTGATCCGCTTTGGTTAATTGGAACCTCAGCAATTCCCACTTCCCAGATCATACTACTACCTTTAATGAAGATACCTGTCAATGCGAGTATGATTTTTTCCCTTGTGTTAATAGGTCTGAGTTTGGTACTTTATAAAATATTCAACAACAATGACAGGAAAGAATCAGTTTAGTACTAACAACCAGAAGAGATTGTTCACAGCACGTTTCTTCTGGTTTTTTGTTTATGTATAAAAAGTTATAGAACAATAAATATTAAGCTACTTAACTAATTGCACCCTTGTTGACAATCCTACTAAAATTGTATATATTGCTCCCTATAAAGCTTTGATGGAAGAATAAGTAGCTTTAGACTAGTGACATTAGAAACCAGGTGGTCGCTGAAAACCTAGCGTATAGTGAAAAGCGAATTACACTTCCGGAGCTGTCCTAAGAAAATTAGGAACGGGTTCGCCCGTAAAAGCGATAGGCTGTGTCGCACAAGCGGAGCAGTTAAAGAGATTCAATCGGTGACGATTGGATAAACTAAGGTGGTACCACGCTTATTAAGAACGTCCTTAGGTTGTTATCAGATTTAAATCTGATAAGAGCTTGAGGACATTTTTGTTATAGGAGATTACAAAATGCAAAAAAAATTTAGTAGGATAAAAATAGGTCAGTCCGGAGCCATAGAGATAAATATTCCCTTAGTTAAAATTTTAGGCAGAACAAGAGGTTCAAAGGCATTAATTTTATGCGGAATGCATGGCGATGAATATACAGGTCTATTGATTATTAACAAAGTTTTGGAACAAATTAAAGAGATATCAGGTGAACTTTGGATTATCCCCTCCGCAAACCCTCTAGCACACGCTTTGGGATCTAGAGTTACTCCCATTGATGGCTATGATCTAAACAGAAAATTCCCTGGGGATAGAAACAAAGAACTCACGGATAGAATTGCATCCGCGATATTTGATATTGCAAAAAAAATGGATGTTGTTTTGGATTTTCATACCTTTTCCGATCCTACAGTAATTACTAGTATTTTTATGAACTGCGGGAGCAGAAAAACAAGGAACAGAACTCTCAACTTTGTTAAAATTTTCAACCCAGACATTGTATGGCAAATGAATGTACAGAGTAAGAACGAACTTAAATTTGTTACAGCATTGGGCCCAAAAATCTCATTTGAAGGAGTACCAAATATTGCGATAGAACTCCCGCAACATTATGAGATTACCCCAGAACAAATTCGTAGAGCAGTAGATGGAACCATAAGAGTGCTAAACGAGGCCAAAATTACAAATATGAAGTTGGAAAGAAACAAGAGAACACCTATTTTTGTAGAACACAGTGAAATAGATTCAGATATCTCTGGGATTTTTATATCCAAGAAATCTTTAATGGAAAAGGTCAAAAAAGGCGATGTCATAGGAAGTATCATAGATATTAACACCTTCAAAAAGAGTAGGGTGACAGCTCATGAAAGCGGTGTGCTAATGGTTTTGAAGAACAATCAGTTTGTGTCTACTGGGGATAGGATTTTTACAATAGGAAAAATGATAAAGGAGAAGGACTAAGAAGGATAAATTAGCTAGAAGAACCTTAAAAACATAAAGATAAAGGAGAGTAAAATGAGTATGTTAAGTGCGTTTAAAAAGGCTGCAGAAGATCAACTTAGTAGAATCCCTAGGGGTAACACGTGTCACAAAGTTAGTATGGCGGGAGCAGAGCAAGAACTTTACATTTACAAAGAAGTTTGTGGGGAAAAGATACTTGCTAAAGATGAGGAGAAAAAGAAGATTATTGAAAAACTCGGAAAGGACTTTGGTTCAGAACTCGGAGCTTCGTGTATAGAAGTTCACCCAAAGCCTGTAAACCTACACCAAGGGGGGTTTGATAGTTGGCACAAACAACTAAGGGAACTGGAATCACAATTAATAAATGAGGCTGGAAAGTATGGATTTAAACTCGGGAGAGGAGGCACAATTCCATGGGCAAATACAAGAAAAGTTGAAAGAACAAAAACCGAGAAGTACATGATTGTGCCTAATTTTCATAATGAGAATCGTACTCGTCATAATATGAACTTTATAAACGGAGCATTTGTTGGCGATGCTGCAGTGGTCGGTTTATTAAATGCCTTTCAATTCTCTCTAGAGTGTAATGGTATAACCGATGCTCTAGACAAGCTAAACAGATTATTCATGATTAGTCCCATATCTACATCCTTAGCCGGCAATGCTAGATTTTTAGACGGTAAGGACACAGGTTGGGAAGATGTAAGATTTGAAGCCTGGAGGAAATCACACGACACAAGAACCCAAGAGGACGTACAAAGTGGCAAAACGCTAAGAATCGGACTGCCAGAGAACTACTTTAAGTCCATTAAAGATTATCTCAATGAGGTTAGTTCGTACCCGTTCATTCTTAACAATGAATCCTGCGCCCTGCAGATAGGCATTGGTTTATTTTGGCGTGATGCAAGAATAAAGTTTATAGAAGATAAGGCGGTGGTCGAGTTTAGACCTTTGTCCACACAACCATCTTTGGAGGAAGAAATTGACATAGCTGCACTTACAATTGGTAGATTGGCTTTTTCACAATTTACTAAAGAGCCTTTAGTTCCAATGGAAAACGTTCGAAAAAACAAGTATTTTGCTGAGAGATATGGCTTGAAAGGATTCTACATTAACTCGGAAGGAAAAGTAAGAAAAACTTCAGTAGCTATGTTGGACGAGATTGAAAAATCCCTGATTGGCCTACAGCTATCAGAAATACCTGATGCCCATAACTTTAATTTCTCGCGTTATAAGGAGAAGCTGAACGCTTAGATAACGTAAGCTACTAAAGCTCTTCTGTATAGGCACCAGATACACCTTTACAAGGTATGTGGGTGGTATAATACCCTTAGTAAAGGCAAGCGCTGATGCCGGAGTGGACTATCGGAGCGGTCTGTAAAACCGTTGGCTTATGCCTTCGTGGGTTCGAATCTCACTCAGCGCATTGTGTATAATACCGGATCTTGTGCATCGTTCTTAAGATGAAATCATAAAAATTTCTCTTCAAAGAACAAACAAGTTCCGGTATTTTCATTTGTGCTATACTTGTTCTAATTCTCTCTATAAATCCTTGGGAAGGTACCAAAGTGGTCAAATGGAGCGGTCTGTAAAACCGTTGGCTTATGCCTTCGTGGGTTCGAACCCCACCCTTCCCACCAAAACTCTCAACTTTTTGCAACAACACGTTATTAAATCACTATATTAATAGTAAATAGGTTGACGTTGAAAACTAAACGCAATAAATTCTAAATAAACGATACAACGAGGAAAATCTATTTTTAACAAAAATCCCTTGAGCAAGTTATAGAAGGTTTCCCTTCTTAACACTTACACTCAATTAATTTCTACGTAGAAAACCACAACTTTTCCTTACTGATAAATTATTTACTTACGTATATAATTTAATCAAATAGATTAACACTGCCATGGAAAACACACAAACTGTCCAACTAAAAGAAGGTGAACTTTTAGCTCTAGTTGATAAAAATAGAGCACTTGATGCCACTTATAAACTCATTGAAATAATCCTTGGAACAAATGACTTTGATGAAATGTCTCAAAAGATAGCAGATACAATCCCAATGGCTTTAGGATATGAACTAGCTATTCTTTGGCTTGTCGATGAACAAAAACAAAAGCTAGTAAAAACAGCAATATCTCAAACAATAAAGGACCAAGATACACTTAAAAAGCTAAAAGAGTCTCTCAGAAGCTCATCTATTGCATTAGGTTATGAAGATAACTTAAGCATAAGAGCAATAAAAGATCAAAGACAGTATGTCACTCCAAACTTATACGATCTTTTAGGCCCAGCAATAACTTTTGATGATGCCAAAGAGCTTCAAATACTTTTAAAAACCAAGCTAAATGTGGCCACGCCTCTTACAGTTAGAGACAAAACCATTGGGGTGTTAATAGTTTCTATGTCCAAAACAGCAAACCAACTTAGTGACTTTGAACGAGAAATGCTAAGAAAGTTTTCTGAAAACGCAGGAATAGCCTTGGAAAACTCTAGACTTTATAAGAACTTAAAAGAAGCTAAGAATGAATTAAATGAAGCTTATGAAAACTTAACGGTATTAAACAAAATGAAAGACGAATTCTTAACTGTAGCTTCTCATGAACTAAGAACTCCAATGACAATAGTTAAAAGCTATCTTTGGATGCTAGAACAACAAAAAAACGGACGATTAAATGCAAAACAAACTGATTATCTTCAAAAAGCAATAAAAGGAACTCAAAGAATGATAGATTTAATCAATGATATGTTAAACATATCAAGGTTTGAACAAGACAAAGTCTTATTTAAGATAGAACAAGTTAACATTTGTGAGTTAATTAAAGAGATACTTATAAGCTTTGAAATAAAAATAAGAAACAAAGGGATATATATAAAATTTGATGAAGATTGTATAGACACTTTCGTGGATATTGATAAAGAAAAAACTAGAGATGTGATTATGAACTTAATAGATAATGCCGTTAAATTTACAGATACTGGTGGTATTACTGTTGGAATAGAAAATGAAGAAGAAAAAGTAGTTATTTGGATTAAAGACACAGGATCTGGAGTAAATCCTGCAGACCTTCCTAAACTTTTTCACAAATTTGGAAGAATAGACAACTCGTATACAATAGCTTCAGACACAGGAGGAACTGGTCTTGGACTTTACATTGTTAAACTATACGTCGAAGGAATGGGAGGAAGAGTTTGGGCAACATCAGAAGGATTAGGAAAAGGAAGTACTTTTTGGATATCTCTTCCAAAAGGAAAAATACAAAAAACAGGATTAAAAAAGGCTGATATACCAGTTCAACAGATTACTTCCGTACGCTAAAGTAATTAAACTTGCAATGACCAAAAAAGGTCCAAACGCCACTGTATCTTTTATAGATTTTCTCCCCAAGGCCATTAAAACGAGACTATAAATAGCACCAATGATAAAACCCAAAAATATTGCAACAATATTAAGTGGAAAACCATTTACAAGACCGATTAAAAATCCAAGTTTTACATCTCCCAAGCCCATACCTTTTCCTTTTGTAATCCAAACCAAGAAAAGGAAAAATAATGATATAAGCAAAGAACTAAAAACTATATATCCAAGGTCTTTTGCACTATATAGAAGTTGATTATTCCAATAACCTGCTCTTATTAAATAAGTTCCAAACTCATCCATAGATAAGCTTTGATGCAAACTAAAAAGATCATAAGCTCTAACTATAATGTTTGAAATAAAGACAAATATTATTGCAGGGATAACTATTGAATCCGGAATTAAGCAAAACTTTAAATCAGTTAAAAACATTACAACAAAAAAACAAAATAATATTGCGTAATAGAGAAAAATCAAAAAGTTGAATGAACTAGAGATTTCTAAGAAATTAGAAAGATATCCTGCAAATACAAAAAATAATCCTGTTAAAACTTCCGAAAACGGATAATAAAAAGAAAGTCTTTTTCTGCAGAAAGAGCATTTTCCTCCTTGAAATATAAATGAAATAATTGGTACTAAATTTCTAGCACTTAACGTTTTCTTGCAGAAGTTACATTTAGACCTACTAAATACTAGTTTATCCCCACGTATTAAACGATCTGAAACTAAGTTTAAAAAAGAGCCAAAGAAAGTTCCTGCTATAAATAAAAGCAAATAAAAGACAATTACTGCCTGCATAGCACTATTGTACATCAGACAAAACAACGAAAAAAGAAAGGATATATAATAAAGGCATGAGTGAAGAATCAGCAAGAGGATTTCAGTGTATTAACTGTAAAAAGTGGGTTCCTGTAAACAAGCAGATGGGAACACTAAATAGAAATCACTGTCCATCGTGCTTATGGAGTAGACATGTGGATCTAACAAGAGCAGGAGATAGACTTTCAAGTTGCGAAACAGGGATGAAACCCATTGCAATAACATTTAAAAGTGTTGGGGTAGATAAATATGGTAGTGAACAAATAGGAGAAGTAATGATTGTTCACATATGTCCTAAATGCCAAAAGGTATCAATAAATAGAATTGCCTCAGACGACAATTCTAGTGAAATATTTAAGATATTTGGTGATAGTTTAAGTATTGATAAAAACACTAAATTTAAATTAAAGACAATGGGAATAACTATTGCTGAAGAAAAAGATAGAGAAGAGTTAAGAAATCAAATACTAGGGAAGAAAATTTAAGATTTATAATATAATGTTGTTACAAAAGAACCCGCTCCAAAAGCGGGTTCTTCTATATTAAGTTACAAATCAACTAATAACTAATATTAGTGAGTAATGATTGTTAAATCTGTTCCAACTTCATAAGTCGTATTGCTGTTTCCACCATCTGTTGACATCTTAGTTGCATTATCTGGACTTTCTAAGAGTGTTGATATCTCAAATCCAGTGGCTGTTGATTGGAATGTGTAAACATTTGGAGCAGTATTTAGTGGGTCAACTGGCAATGCTGGAATCCATTTTGCAAGACCTGACTTTCCTGTAGGAACTGTAAATCTTACCCATCCTGTACCATTAACTGCTTGTGTACTGGGTGAAGCACTAGTTACAGGACCTGCAACACCAAGAGTAAGTTCACTATCTGTCATTGCAAGTGTCATAGCTTTTGAAAGTGTTTCCAAATCCGAAAGTCTTTTTGAGTCTCTTGATTTCTGAAGCATGGACGCAGGATTTATTGCTAAAAGAACAGCACCTGCAAGAACAGCAATAATAGCAATAACTACCAAAAGCTCAACTAATGTAAAACCTTTTTCTCTTTTCATTTACCGTCACCTCCTTTGTTCTTTTAACTCAAATAGCACTAGTAAGTTTATATATTGGAGTAATGATAGAAATAATTAAAAACCCTACCATTACACCTAACATAACAAGTATAACTGGTTCAAGTGCAGATGATAAGCCTTTTACTAAATTATCAACTTCTCCTTCATAGTATATTGCAACTCTTTCTAGCACTTCATCCATTTTTCCTGTTTCTTCTCCAACTCCAGCCATTTGACCTAAGATAGACGGAAATTTAGATGTACTTTTAAAATAGTTAGATAAAGAGTTACCTTTTTCAACTTGATTAGCTGCGTCTAACACAGCACTTTTCAAGGTTTGGCTGGACATAACTGTTGAAACTATATTTAACGCCTCAACTATTGGAACTGCAGAATTAATAAGCAAAGATAAAGTCCTGCTAAATCTTGCATAGTCTTTTTGAAGAGTAATTTTTCCAAATATTGGTATTTTTACTATTATCCTTGACATAAAATCTTTTCCTTTACTTGATTGAACAAATGATCTTATACCAAGAACAACACCAACTACTAGTATGAGAACAAAATAAACATATTTAGCCATAAAGTTAGATGCAGAAATCATAAATTGAGTTGCAGCAGGAAGCTCTATATTCATATTTTTGTACATTTCAGAAAGCTTTGGAATAACAAAAACCATAAGAATAATAAAAACACCAACCATTGCAATTAAAATAATAATAGGGTAGATCATAGCCGATTTAAACTTAGAATTTAAATCTCTTTCTGCTTCCATATTATCTGCCAATCTCTTAAGAATAGTATCCAGCTTTCCAGAAGACTCTCCAGCTCTAACGAGAGATATATAGGTAGTAGGAAATACCTTAGGATGCATACCTAAAGCCATAGACAACGAGACACCACCTTCAACTGATCTTAATACTTCAAGAATAATTTTTTTAAAGTTTTTATTTGTAGATTGATTTGCAAGCACATCAAGTGCCCTTGCAATAGGAAGACCTGCAGATATCATTGTAGAAAGCTGTCTTGTAAATGTTACAACTTCTCCTTGAGGAACACCTCTAAAATCAAGGAATTTTTCAAATATATCTTCCTTTTTTTCCTCAAGATTAATAACAACAAGATTTTGATTTTTTAACAAGCTAACAGCTATTTCTTGTGATCTGGCATCAACAGTCCCAGCAATTGTTTTCCCATATAAATTTTTAGCAGTGTATGAAAATATTGGCATGCTTAACCTCTATCAACCAATCTTTTTAACTCTACAGGTCTTGTGCAGTACTTTATACCATCTTCAAATGTTATTAATTTTGCATTTATTAAATCAGCAATGCTTTTCTCCAAACTAATCATCCCAGATTGAGCTGACGTATTTATTACATTGTCAATCATATGAACTTTTCCTTCTCTAATTAAGTTAGCAATTGCATCGTTATTTACCATTATTTCAAATGCAGGTACTACACCATACTGAGCAGAAGGAATGAGCCTTTCTGAAACTACTACCTCTATAACTTGAGAAAGCTGTGTTTTAATTTCATTTTGTCTTTCAGATGAAAAAGAAGATATTACTCTATCTATTGTTTGAGATGCAGAATTAGTATGTAAAGTAGTAAATACTAAGTGACCAGTTTCTGCAATCTGCAGGGCAGATCTAATTGTTTCTGTATCTCTCATCTCACCAATAAAGACAACATTAGGATCCTGCCTTAATACAGATCTTAAAGCTACATCCCAAGAATGCGTATCTAAAAACATTTCCCTTTGTTCAATTAAAGATTCTTTGTTTACAAAAAGATATTCAATAGGATCTTCAATGGTAATTATATGTTCTGACCTTGTGGTATTTATCTTTTCAATCATAGAAGCAATTGTCGTAGACTTACCATGACCTGCAGGACCCACAACCAAAAATAATCCTTGTTTTAAATTGCACAAAGCTTCCAAATTAGGAGGTAAATGTAGTTGTTCAAACGATGGAATATCTATTGGAATATGTCTTAAGGAAATTGAAGGATAACCCTTCTGAAAGAAAGCATTAACTCTAAACCTAGCCTTTTGTCCTAAAGAAATAGAAAAATCTATTTCTTTGTTTATTTCCAAAAGCTCCCTTTGCTTTGCATCCAAAATTTGAGATAAAACATACTCAACATCATCAGTTGTCATTGATGAATACTCTCCAACTGGTCTAAGGATAGTATTTATTCTTAAAAAAGGTCTGGAACCAACAGAAAGATGTAAATCAGAAGCCTTCTGATCTATTACTTTCTCTAGTAATTGTGTTGCATTTAGCTTCATTTCTTATTTCCTTCTTAATTTCTAATTAATAACTAAATTATCCTACTTCTAAAACACTTTCATCAGCTATTTAGTAACCCTCATGACTTCTTCAAGAGACGTGGTTCCTTCAAGAGCTCTTAAAATACCATCTTGCAATAAAGTTATGGTTCCTTCTCCTTTAGCAATTTGTTCAATTTTTCCTGCTGGAAATTTTTCTAAGGTTGCTTCACCAATCTTATCTGACATTTGAAGGAGCTCAAATATTCCAATTCTTCCTTTATGGCCTCTATTTTCACATTTAGGACATCCTTTTCCTCTGTACAACGTTAATGCCTTTTTAGCTTTTAATGTTTTCACAAGTTTTGCTGTCTCAGGATCCTTGGTCATAACTACATTATTTGAGGAAAGTTCGTCTAATACTTTTGTTAAATCATCAAGTATTTCCTTTGGTGGTTCATATTCTTCTTTACAGTACTCACAAACTTTTCCAACAAGCCTTTGAGCTAAAATACCAATTACTGTAGAGACAAGGAAAAAGTCTTCAACACCCATATCTAAAAGTCTAGGAATAGCACCTGAAGCTGAATTTGTATGAAGCGTAGACAAAACAAGATGTCCAGTAAGAGCAGCATGAACAGCAAGTTCAGCTGTTTCACCATCCCTGACCTCTCCTACCATAATGATGTTAGGATCTTGTCTTAAGAAAGACCTTAAACCTGTTGCAAATGTTAAGCCAGCTTGTGGATTCACTTGCACTTGATTAACTCCAGGGACCCTAATTTCAACAGGATCTTCAAGAGTAATAATATTTACTCTTACTGTATTTAACCTGCTTAAAGCTGAAGCAAGAGTAACAGTCTTTCCGGATGATGTAGGCCCTGTTACAAGAATCATTCCATTTGGCTTTAAAGTCATTTCCTCAAATCTCTTAAGAACCAATCCTCTCATGCCAAGATCTCTGTATGTATAGACAGTCCCTTCTTCTTTAAGAAGTCTAATAACTACTTTTTCACCGTATACAGTAGGTAAAGTAGAGACTCTAAGGTCTGTTTCTGTTTTTCCAACTTGAACCTTAAATCTTCCATCTTGTGGAAGTCTCTTTTCATCAATTTTCATTCCTGAAAGTATTTTTATCCTAGCTACAACAGAATCAGTCATTTCCTTAGGAAGCGTTCTTTTTTCTGATAATATCCCATCAACTCTATACCTTAATCTACATTCATTTTCCTCAGGCTCAATGTGTATATCAGAAGCTCCTGACTTAACTGCAGTTTCAAGTATCATTCCAACAACCCTTGCAATAGGTGCATCTCTTATCGTTGCATCTGTTAACTCAGCATGAGATTCTTCTATCTTCAAGGTAGTTTGAGATATCTCTGCCATTGCTGCTGTTATTTCTTCACCAAGTTCCTTTCCTTTTTGTTCTTCTAAAACTCTATCTATTATCTTTTCAGTTGTAATATATGGAATAACCTTCTTTCCTGTCTTTCTTTCAATGAAGTCAATAGTTTGAAGGTCTAAAGGATCAACCATTGCTAAAGATATTTTATTTTCTTCTACTTTAAACGGAGCAACTCTGTACTTTCTTGCAACATCAAGTGGAACAATATCTAAAAGAGAGGGTTCTATCTGACCTGGTGTTAAATTAACAAATTCTATTCCATAAACTTCTCCAAATGCTTCTGCAAAGTCTTCACTACTTACATAACCTCTATCTTTTATAATAGCTTCAATGCTCTTACCTGTGTTTACACTTTCAAATTTAATAGCTGAAAGTTGATCAGAGCTTATTAGCTTCTTTTCGTATAAAACATCCGCAACTGTTTTTGTACTATCAAGTTTAATCATAGGCAGTTTTCTTACTTATATTATGTTAACAACAATACAATCCAAGTTCAATGCTAAATTCAGCAGTTGAAAAATATCTCTCCAAGAAGTACAATGCTGAAACTATAAAACAAGGAGAGAATGTGTCAGAAGACAGATGGAAATGCTCAAATTGTGGGCATAAAAACCCACAAAATTTCTTTCAAAACAACATTTTTTGTGAAAAATGCGGAAAGCCAAAATTCTATAAGAAGCCGAAAGACAGAAAAGTTGTAATATGCAACACAAGCAATCCAAGAATTAAGAAAGACTTGCAAAGAGCCACACATAAATAAAACGATGAACCCCTTACCCAAAGATAAGGGGTCTTTCTTATTGGATAACATAAAAGTTGTTGCGTTATAATCTAAGTATGAATGGGTCAGTATTAATATTTGGTGGTAATAAAAATCAAAGGGAAGAAAAGATAGTGGAGATTGTTAACAAAGAAGTAAATAAAACATTTGAGAAGATAAAAGATTTAAGTGAAAAACCAGATATAAAAATAATTGAAAGAGAAGAAGACAGTAAATCTATCAGTATTTCTCAAGCAAGAGAAGGATCTAGATTTTTAGATGAGAAACCTTTTTCATATCCCAAGAAGTTCTTGATTATCCTTGATGCAGAGAAGCTAACAATTCAAGCACAAAATTCATTGCTCAAAACTTTAGAAGAGCCACCTTTATATGCTTTGATAATCCTTTCTTCCAAAACTAGAAATTCCCTTCTTGATACCATTGTTTCAAGATGTAGAATGACAGCCATTAAAAAAGAAGAGGTGTGTCCTGCTAAGGAAAGCGTAAACTCGTTCAATAAAATATTAAAGATGAATTTAGGCAAGAGACTTGACTGGGCAGGGGAGTTTTCTAAAGAAGAAAGAGAAACTGTTATTGAACTTTTAGAATGCTGGATAGATGAAGCGAGGGAATTAATGTTAAAAAACCCTAAAGATGAGAATAATTTATTGAATATTAAGAGAATTATTAAAATAAGAAAAGATTTAGAAGATACAAATGTCAATCAAAGGCTGTCCTTAGAGGCTTTAGTGATAAGCTTTTTATAACGTTTGAAAGGACTAAAAACCCTTGTTAAAAGACCTTCCTGCCAGTAAAATATATGAGCTATTTAGTTTTTAAATGAATTAGTTAGCCTAAGAATTATGGTAAACAAACCCAAAAAGCCAAGTGAATATGGAGCAGAACAAATTCAAGTCCTTGAAGGTCTTGAGCCTGTAAGAAAAAGACCTGGAATGTACATTGGATCTACTGGACAAGATGGATTACATCATCTTGTTACTGAAATAGTTAATAATGCAATGGACGAAGCCATTGGAGGTTTTGCTGACCATATTAAGGTTGAATTTAATAAAGATGGCTCCGTTACTGTATATGATAATGGAAGAGGAATACCATCTGACATTAAAAAAGGATATGGTGTTAGTGCTATGGAGCTTGCCTTCACCAAATTACATGCCGGGGGAAAGTTTGGGGGTGGTGGATACAAGGTATCAAGTGGTCTTCACGGGGTTGGAGCATCTGTTGTTAACGCACTATCAGAGTGGATGAGAGTAATATCAAAGAGGGAAGATACAGCAATGATACAAGAGTATGAAAAAGGAGGTCATCCAGTAAGGCCCACAGAAAAACTAGACCTTAAGAAACCCACAAAATTGAAAGGAGCTGAATGGAATGTTGATTTAGACAGTTGGAAATATAATTCTGGATCCATTGTTCAGTTTAGACCAGACAAAACCATATTTGAAACTGTTAATTTTGATTATAAATTCTTCGTAAATCAAGTAAGAGAGTACGCCTATCTTACAGCTGGAATAAAATTTGACCTTTTGGATCATAGAATTAACCGAAAGTATAGTTTTTACTTTGAGGGGGGCATAAAAGCATACTTAACAGCTTTAAATAAAAACCATGACGTTTTAAATGACAAGGTATTTTATGTTCAAAAAGACTACGAAGATGTATCAGTTGAAGTTGCAATGCAGTACAATGATACATTTAGAGAAACCACTATATGCTTTGCTAACCACTTGAAAAATATTGAGGGCGGAACACACTTAACAGGTTTTAGAAGTGCTTTAACAAGATGTGTTAACGATTACGCAAGGAAATCTGGAGCTTTAAAGGATAAAGACGATAACTTATCTGGAGATGATCTAAGAGAAGGTTTAACTGCAGTAATTTCTGTTGCTCTTGACTCTTCAACACTTCAATTTGAAGGACAAACAAAAGCTAAGCTTGGAAATACAAATGTGAGAATTGCAGTTGAAACCGTTGTTAAAGAAGCTCTAGAACAATATCTATCAGAAAATCCTAAGGATGCAAGTAACATTATTGGGAAGAATATCCTTTCATTTAAGGCTAGAATGGCTGCAAAAGCAGCCAGAGATACTGTTATTAGGAAAACAGCTCTGGAAGGTGGAGGAGTATTGCCAGGTAAGCTTGCAGATTGTTCAGAAAAGGACGTAGAAAAAACTGAATTGTTCCTTGTAGAAGGAGATTCTGCAGGAGGTACAGCAAAGCAAGCTAGAAGCAGAAATTATCAAGCAATATTACCTGTTTTTGGAAAGATTTTAAATACTGAAAGAGCTAGACTAGACAAGATTGTTGATTCTGACAAGTTTAAGACAATTATTGTTGCTATTGGGTGTGGAATAGGGGATCAGTTTGACATCTCAAAGATTAGATATGGAAAACTCATAATTATGGCTGATGCTGACACAGATGGGATGCATATTAACTCTCTTTACTTAACATTCTTTTATAGGCATATGCCTGAACTTATTAAACAAGGCTATGTTTATGTAGCATTTCCTCCTTTGTACAAAGCTATATGGGGAAAGGAAAAAAAGTACTTGTTCACTGACAAGGAAAGAGAAGACTTTTTAGGAACAAATGAAGGCAAGAAGGCAATAATACAAAGATTTAAAGGACTTGGGGAAATGAATCCTAACGAGCTTTGGGAAACAACAATGAATCCAGAAACAAGAAGGTTAAAGAAGATTACTGTTGAAGATGCAGAAGTTGCAGATGAGGTTTTTGAAACATTAATGGGGGAAGAAGTTGGTCCAAGAAAAAGATTTATTACTACTCATGCTAAGCAAGCTAATCTTGATATTATGTAAAGAAAAAAGCCTCGATTTTCATGTACATCGAGGCTTTGTGCAAGATCAACTTAATAACTTTCTTCTACAACAAAAGAGCAATGGGAGTTGGAACAAGGTACTTGCTTACAAACCCGTTTTTTCGACATTTTAAGATCATATCTTTTCAACCAACTGCTACAAATCTGCTGAGCCTTCTCCTTAAAAGACTCCTCATACATTGCAACAAGGCTTTTAGGAGTTACCCCATTGCAATTAATAGAAGAAGGAGAAAGATGAATCGAAAATCTAATTTCTACTTCTTTTACCTTACCTCCTAAAGGGATATTGTTTTTAGCATAAGCATCACTAAACCTATATCCCTTCCCATCAACAACAGCTCTTACTAAAAGGATGTCTCCTTCTAGGGTATGCTGTTCTCGCTGACCACTTATAAATCTATAAGAGCCACTCGTGGCAGCGACTTCTACAGTACTTTTTTTACTACTAGTCTTCATTTATTTCTCTCCTTTTTATTTTATTGTTTTTGACTAGTGAAAAAACAAGGAACCTTTCCAGGGTTCCCTAAGATCACACTAACGTGATCTGCAATTAATAGCAGTATACCACTATCTTGATTCAAGGGCAACAAAGATGGTACATATGTATTCTATGAAAGAAACTAAAATAGATAAGTTAAGAAATGAAATTATTAATCTAAGAAAAGAAAGAGAAGAAATAATCTTTGAAAAAGGATTAGCTGCAGAAGATAACAAGGATTTAAGAGAAAATTTTGCATATGATTATTGGTTTGAGAAAGAAATGCTTGTCAGCTCAAGAATCAAATACTTAATAGGAATGATAGAAGAATTATCTAAAAAAGATAAACTAAAGAAAAAGATTATTAAAGTTAAAAGAGTAGAGAAGACAAAAGAAAAGTTTGAACCACATAAATGGTTATAAATTACTAGAACAAATATAATCTTTGTAGGTTAATATTTCACGATTAAGGTTGTGAAAAACCTAAGTCTAGATTAGTGGTAGTTCTGCCACTAATCAAAAATACTTGGTGCGAGGTACTTAGAAGCTCAAAGGCTTAAATAAAATACAGTTCCAAGAAAGGTATTCAAGGAACAGTGGCATAGATAGTGCCTTGTATAACAAAATGGCAGGATCCAAGAGCAACAATCGGATTTTTCTTCTGCTCATCTGGATACTTAAACCCAAAAGAAAGAAGTTCCTTTAATGCTGCAGGTCTCAAACCATATTTATCCATTTCAGAAATAGCGTCCCTGGAAGAGATTGATCTTTTGAAGTTTATTAAGAAGACTTTAGTGTCTTTTACATCTTCTTTGAAATCTTCCTCAAAGTTTTCAGCGCTTACATCGCTGCTAGCCCAGTCATAATTTCCATCCTTAACCAATTCTTTGATGGTTGTACCATAAAAAATCGATAGGCCAAACTCTTTGTAAGGATATGGAATAACCAGGTTACTTTTTGGAGACCGTTGGAAAAGTAAATCTCCAAGCTTTAAATGCAACTCCTTAGTGTTTAAATTCCAGTACTTCACAAGATCGTCAGGTAAATCCACTGGAATTCCATTTATTACATTTGACTGCAATTGTCGCAGTCTTTTTAACTCTTCAAAACTAAGGGAAGTTCGAGTACTCATCTCGATAGCTCCTTTTACGTTTTTAGCCCGTCGGCTATAGATTCTTGTATTGTTAAAGTACAAGTATCGTTACTATACCCCATAGCTAGTAAATAGTCAAAATAATAACTTAATAAATTACTAAATAATTCACAATCAATTAATATTCCTGTATTCTAAAGAATATGGAAAAGATAGGAGTAACTCTTGCAAAATATACACTTGATATTGATTCTGTTGCTTGTGCTATTTCTTATGCAGAACTATTAAATCTTGAAGGAAAAGAAGCTATTGCATACATTCCAGAGTCACTAAACAGTAGTGTTACTGATGAAATTAAATCTTGGGGTTTAAACTATGAAAAAGAACCAAGCAACAAAGAAGAAACTAAATATGTCCTTGTAGACACCACAGATCCTCACACATTTCCTGAATTTGTTAGTGAAGATAAAATCATTGAAATTTATGATCATCATACAGGCTATGAAGAATATTGGAACAAAAAAATTGGAAATAAAGCTAAAATTGAACTAATTGGAGCATGTGCCACATTAATTTGGGAAGAATACAAGAAAAGAGGATTTGCAGACAAGATAAGCACTGTAAGTGCAAAACTTTTATATGCAGCAATTGTCTCAAACACTCTAAATTTTAAAGCTACTATTACCAGCCCTAGAGATGCTCAAGCTTTTAAAGAACTAACTCTCATTGCTAATCTTCCTAAAGACTGGATACAAGATTATTTCATTAGCCAAGAAGAATTTATTTATAAAAATCCTAGGGAAGCAATTACTCGCGACATTAAAATTATTGATCTACCAAACCTAGGAAAAAAGATAACAATTGGACAAGTAGAGCTTTGGGATAGCAGAAAGTTTGTTGTTGATTATAAACATTTAATTAATGAAATTTTAGTTACTCTTGAACCTAATGAATGGTTTTTTAATGCTCCGTGTATATCCAAAGGAAAGAATTACGTTTATTCCGAAAGCGAGTGGATAAGAAAGATTCTAGTGGACAACTTTAATGTAAAGTTTGAAGATGGAATAGGGGAGACGAATAAATTAATTGAAAGAAAAGAATTCGTTAAGGCTTTGCAGGGCTTATAGCCCTAACCATTAATGAGCGTTTTAGTAGAATCCATATAATTTACACAAGGATGAAGAAGTAAAAAGCATTCTTATTAGAAGGTTAGAAGGGGATTTAGGGAAAGCAAAATTAAAAATATAAAAGAAGTTGTTCTCTCCAGAATAGAAAGGTCCGAAGGACTAATAACTTCTGTAATAACAAAATCCTTCTTAGATCTTCTTGAAAGGTGGCCTTAGCCAAGCAACTAAACAATAACTCCTATGCTAGTACACCATTAGGGTTATTTCTTCTGTGAACTTATAGCATAGAAAAACCATTGATAAAAACTCTTCAAAAGTAAATTTAAAACTGGTAAAATTATTAAGCTATGGCGGATGAAAAAGAGATAATTAAAAAAGAAGAAGTAAAGGAAAATCCAAATATACTAAAAACTGAAATAACTACAGAAATGCAAAGTTCATATTTGGACTATGCAATGAGTGTTATTGTTTCAAGGGCGTTACCTGATGTTAGAGATGGTTTAAAACCAGTTCAAAGAAGAATTATTTATTCAATGCAAGAACAAGGAATGAGTTTTTCCGGTAAGTTTCATAAATGTGCATCCGTAGTTGGTGGGGTACTTGCAAAGTATCATCCGCATGGAGAAACATCTGTTTATGATGCTCTAGTAAGAATGGGGCAAGACTTTACTCTTAGATATCCTCTTGTTAAGCCTCAAGGTAACTTTGGAAGTATAGATGATGACCCCCCAGCAGCAATGAGATATACAGAATGTAAGTTAGAAAAGATTTCTGAGGAGCTTTTTTCTGATATTGATAAAGAAACTGTTGACTTCATGATGAACGACTTACAAAACCAAGAACCCTTGTATTTACCATCTTTGCTACCTAATTTGTTATTAAATGGAGTTTCCGGCATTGCTGTGGGAATGGCAACAAGCATTCCTCCACATAATCTTGGGGAAATAATTGATGGAATAAATATATTAATCAATAAGGCAAACAACATTGGAACGGCACCAAAGAAAGGAGATGAAAATCAAGTGATGTCACTTGGATTTTCATCTGATGCTAATGTTGAGGATCTTACTAATGTTATCCAAGGACCTGATTTCCCAACTGGAGGAATAATATATGACCACAAAGAAATTGTTCAAATGTATGCAACAGGAAGGGGAAAAATTATAACCAGGGCAAAAGTAGATACAGAGGAAGGAAAAAATGGAAAGGTAAAACTTATTGTTACAGAAATACCATACATGGTAAACAAATCTTTATTAATTGCAAAGATTGCTGATCTTATAAAAGAAAGAAAAATTGCTGGAATTGGGGAATTAAGAGATGAATCAAACAAAGAAGGTTTAAGAATTGCTATAGAACTAAAAAGAGATGCTGTTCCTAACAAAATAAAGAATCAGTTGTATAAATATACTCAACTTCAAAATACATTCAACTCTAATTTTGTTGCACTATTAAATAATGAACCAAAATTAATGACGTTAAAAAATATCCTTGAAGAATTTATCATCCACAGACAACAAGTAGTAATAAGAAGAACACTTTATTTACTCAAGAAGGCTGAAGAAAGAGCTCACATACTTAGAGGATTAAAGATTGCATTAGATAATTTAGACGAAGTAATTAAGCTTATCAAATCAAGTAAAGACGCAGATGCTGCAAAAGAAGGCTTGATGAAAAAGTTTAAGCTATCTGAAGTGCAATCACAAGCTATTCTTGACATGCAATTAAGAAGATTAGCTGCTCTTGAAAGAAAGAAGATTGAAGATGAACTAAAAGAAGTACTTGCAACAATAGAAGATTACAAGAATCTACTTGCTTCACCTAAAAGAGTTATTGGTCTCATTAAAGATGAATTAAATGATGTTAAGAAAAAGTACTCAGATGAAAGAAAGACCAAGGTAATAAAAGGAAAAGTGGGGGAGTTAAGTGAAGAGGATCTTGTTGTGGAAGAACCATGTATTGTTACTATTTCCGAAGGAGGATACATCAAGAGACTTAAAGAAACAGCATACAAAAAGCAAGGAAGGGGAGGAAAGGGAGTAAAAGGACAAGAGCTAAAAGAAGAAGATAGTGTAGATACAATAAAAATATGCAGTACACATGACTGGGCGTTTTTCTTTACAAATACTGGAAAAGTCTATAAATTAAGAATTTGGGAAATACCTGAAACCACAAGAAATGCTAAAGGAACACCTTTGATTAACTTTTTGAATATGAAACAAGAAGAAAGAGTGGAAGCATTCTTAACAAAAACCAGTGAAGAGCTTGAGAGTAAAGAAGGCTTCATATTCTTTACCACAGCTAAAGGTGTAGTTAAAAAAACTGCTATGGAAGATTTTGAAAATATTAGAACTGCAGGGATTATAGCCATAACATTAGAAAAAGATGATTATTTGGTATTTGTTGATTCCACATCAGGAGACGACGATGTTCTTTTAACAACAGCAATGGGGCAATCAATAAGATTTAGTGAGAAAGACGTCAGAGCTATGGGGAGATCTGCAAAAGGAGTTACTGGAATCAAGTTATCTAAGAAGTCAGACTCTGTTGTTGGAACAGTAATTATCCCCAAAAAGAGCAGAAACATTGAGCTTTTAGTGGTATCAGATATGGGATACGGTAAGAAAACACCAGTTTCTGAGTACAAAACACAAAAAAGAGCAGGATCTGGAATACTTACTTATAAAGTCAAAGATAAAACAGGAGCTTTAGTAGCAGCAAGAACATTAGAAAAGGACAAAAAGTCAGATGTTCTTATTGCAACAGTATCAGGAAAGATTATTAGATTATCAACAAACCAAATACCATCCCTAGGAAGAGCTACACAAGGGGTTAGGTTAATGAAGTTAAATGAAGGAGACAAAGCTGCATCTGTTGCAGTGATGGACGAAGAGATAGAAACAGAAGAAGAATAAAGAAAGCTACCTCTAATGGTAAAGGTAGCTTTTAACCTAAATAACAACAAACACTCCGTGATCATTGCATTGATGGTTAGTATGTGCAATAACTACGATCGCGTAATTTGGTAACGTGTAACTCGCTACTTCCCCAATAAGATTGGCTTTAGAAATGCTACCAATAAGTTGGTCAATTAAAAAGTTCTTCTCTTCCACCTTCGGCAACTTCCATGGTTGCTTTTTTAACCAAGGCTTACGAAAAAGGCTTTTGATACTAGGATTTGTATGTAATGAACCACTGACCAAGGCAACCTTAGTAAAGACACTGGGTAAAATCCACAATTCTTTACGTTTAAACCCAAAACTTTTTCTTGTTATTCTAAAGAAACACACAGGTCCAAAACTACCACTAAACCTCACACGTCCCATCCAAGTTGGACAACCTTTCACGATAGTTCCTGGATCATTCAAATATACGTATTCGTCTTTATCAGGTTTATCATCCTTATTATTTGGCACTACTCTAATATAGTGACCTTTAGGAATACAAAACCACACTACACGCCCAAAGATCCTCTTCGGCACCAATTTCATAGTACTGTGGTAAGACTCTGTCCTAGACATAGCTACTTCTCCTTTTTTAGATTTGCACGATTTTAGCATAATAATAAGGTTTCTGAAAGTGTAGTAAAATAATCTCACAAGTGCATTTCCAAGAAATTACTCAATTTGAAAGAAAACTTTACAACGACGGCATAAAATATATTGCCGGAATTGATGAAGTAGGTAGGGGACCATTGGCAGGACCTTTTGTGGTTTCTGCAGTAATTCTTGATTTAGACAAGATTTTAAGTGAAGAATTCACACATATAATTAACGACATCCAATGTATAGATAAAGAATCAAAAGAATGGTGCTACAGTCAAATAAACGATTCAAAACTAATAAACTCAAGGAAACGTGGTAAATTAGCTGATTTTATCAAGAAGGAGTCCATTAGTTACTCAATAGTATCTCTACCATCAAAAGAAGTAGACGAGCTAGGTATTTCAGAGGTTACACAAATAGCTTTTTTTAATGCAATAAAAAAACTAAAGATAAAACCAGAAAAAGTATTTACAGACACTTTTGAAGTTAAAAGACTAACAAAGGAAGACCAACTGAACATTATAAGCGGGGATAAAAAGAGCATTTCAATAGCAGCAGCTTCAATAGTAGCAAAGGTTTACAGAGACAATGTTATGATAGAGGAACATACTAAGTACCCGGTGTATGGATTTGATAAACATAAAGGATATGGAACAAGGTATCATTTGCAAGCCTTGTATAGTAATGGACCGTGTGAAATCCATAGGAAAAGTTTTCACCCAGTAAAAAACTTAATAGAAAACAACAAGGGGAAAAACAATTTTTTGTAGTTTCCCCTTAATTATCACACAGTTTTTCACCGTTTATTTACTACGTGTCCTTTCCTCTTTTGTGATCTCGTTTCATTTACTAGTCCACGCAAGAGTACCCCATTAAGAATCCTATTAATTTCATTTCCGCTACTACTACACAAAAGACTGCGGACAATAAAGTGGTTTTTCTGGTTCTTAGACATTGGAGGCCTATATGCAGTACTACCCTTAGGTTCGTTTGAACTTCCAACGAAAGACATTTTTCTCACCTTCCTTCTTCATTTATCTTAGAGGCATTTTAGTATAGAAATTCTGAAATAACAAACACGAAGCAGGTGTAAAGAAAGGATACAAACTGAAAATACTATTTGATTATCTTTATGAGCAGGGACCTTGTAAGATACACAGAAGAAGCTTTAAACCTGTAAAAACATACCTTAAACCTCACCATATATGGCAGAGCTGAGCTTATAGCATTTGACACACAACTATTATTACTTTAAAATGGACAAAAACTTAAAGGAGAAGAGAAAATGAAAAAATTTTCATTTGTTGATGCAGGCATCATTGTCATATGTTTTCTATTAGCAATACTTTTATATGGCATGATGTCTCTGATTATTAACAGACAAATGTGGAAGCCCATTACATATCTTTGGTATTCCGAAAATCAGTATAGCGTTGAGATGGGGGAGAACTTTGACGAGGTGAACGGTATGTTTGGACTTCCCATTGTTGAAGCAGTTTCCCAAGGCAATCAGGTTATTTCCTTAAGGTACCTTTCCACATTTACTTTTAGAATTAACAATACGAAACACACAAGGGTTCCTGGGTTTGTAACTGTATCTTTTAATGCATCGAAAAATGACAAGGTTACTATTGTTGAAGGGAGAGCTTGGATCAGCTGTTTATCCGAAGAGTGTAGCATTAAAGTACAACCAACTTTACTTGGATGGCTCATATTAACCATACCAGCTTTCTCTGTTTTTACTTGTGTCACATATAAATTCTTAAGAACTAGTAGTGAAAAATAATAAAATGAATAGGGATTATTAAACTAAAAATAATCCCTTTTTGGTTGGTACCAGAAAATGTTATGGCAAGGGAACACACCAGGTACCTGGCGTATAGATCCGATAAACATGAGGGATATGGAACTAAAAATCATTTAGAAGCACTTTATAAACATGGACCTTGTAAGATACACAGAAGAAGCTTTAAGCTCGTTAAACCAACATCACGTATAACCTATAATATTGACAACAAGCGAAAAACTTGTTATAATTAGTGAAGACAAAACAAATAAGGAGAAGAAGAAATGAAGACAATTATTGGCTCCATTATAGGAGCATTAGTTTGGTATTTTTTGCTGATGGTTGTGTACCTTGGGGGACCAGTAATGCCAGTGGTTACAGCCAATGGCGGAACAGCAGAGGTGCGGGGGTTTGCGATAAGTGGTTTACGAGAGGTAGACGTGGAGGAAGATTCTCTCGTAGACTTTTACGTAGACTTCCACAACAACGACAATTCCTCCATCAGTATCTCATTTAGTGGAGGAAACATACCGGCATTAGGAACAACTTCTCTAGGAGATAACTCGTATATTATTCATACGAGACTCTCAAAAGGTAGTAGTTTTGGAATCAATAGCAAAACTACAGCAAGAGAAAGAGAAGATGTGGAAGTATCAATATCGTGCCCAGACCAATGTAAGTTAAAATCACACCCCACAATGTTGGGATGGATCTTAAGCTTCATCCCTGGGATGTTTCTAGGATCGATGTGGGGAGCAGTGTGGTCCGACGATGAAGGTGAAAAACAAAATTGGAAAAGGAAATTAACTAAAAGTTAGTTTCCTTTTTTCTTTAAACAATAAACTTCAGTTATTCTAAGGAAGTAACTTTAATATTCCCTCCAGTTGATTCAACATCTTCATGAAACTTTCTATGCACATCTTTAAGCTGAGGATTGGTTACATGAGTATATATCTGTGTTGTAGATACATTTGAGTGTCCCAGAAGCTCCTGTACGCTTCTTAAGTCAGCTCCTTTGGACAAAAGCCCTGTTGCATATGTATGTCTCAAAGTGTGAGGCGTTGCATCAACAGAAAGACCAGATCTTCTAACATATTTTTTTACTAATCTTTGAACACTTCGTGGAGTGAGCCTTAAAGACTCTCCATCAAAGTCATTTTCTTGCATCTTCTTTCCTGAATATCTAATAAACAAAGGTATAAAAGGATCTGCTCTTGCTGCTAAATACTTTTTTAGCCATTTAATTGCTTCTGGGGACAAATAAACAATTCTTGCTTTTCTTCCCTTTCCAATAACGGTAAACTCTCCTGTATTTAAGTTTATCGCATCCCTATTTAACGCAACAAGCTCAGAGACTCTTAAACCTGTACTATAAAGCGTTTCAAGTATAGCTCTGTCTCTTACTCCTGATTTTCTATCAAGATTTTGAACTTCAAACATTTTTCTTAGCTGATCAGTGTTTAAAACCTTCGGAACTCTATCTTCTGCTTTTCCAAGTATTATCTGTTCAGGAGATATAATATCCAAACCTTCTTCTACAACTAAATATTTAAGTAAGGCTCTTAAAGCCACTAAAAATGTCTTTTGTGTAGACCTCTTAAACTCCATATTTGATTTAGAAGAAATTCTTCTGTTTAAATTTATTCTATATTTCTTAATTAATTCTTCATCTATGTCTTTTAAAGTAAATGCATCTTTTTTCAGGAATCCCTTTGCCCAAGTAGAGAAGTCGGTAAGATAAAAATGATACATTTTAATAGTATTTTGTGAGAGGTTTCTTTCTATTTCACAGTATTCTAAATATTTAAGAAGAGTATCGTCAAAGTTTGAAGATAAGTTTTGTTTAGACATAAATACATTATACATTATACGACGCGGAAGAATAGCAAAGGCCGGAGATGAGGAAAATCCGGCCATTGTGCAGTATGCAGATCAATTTTTCTCAGGAATAGTTGAAAGAGGTCCGCCACATCGATAACAAAACTTTTTATGCTGAGAAGGTTTCACACGCCTAATCCTCTTACATCTCTCACACCATTGCCAGTATTTTCTTCTAAGCTTAATCTGTTCGCCGCCTTTCCAAAATCTCTTGTTTCCTAAATCATCTGGCTGTGGTTGAAGAGTTCCACAGTATTCACAAAATACATGGCCTCTTGGTAACTCTCTGTGACATTTTGCATTCACACAAATTATAGGCACTTGAGCTAGAGCTGTCATTCTTTCTCCTTTGCTTTCCAAACTATTACGCAAAGTGTACACTTAGCTGCCAAAAAAGTAAAAACTAGAATGGGGCTTAACATCCTTGACGATATCCAAATCATCTTTTACGTAAACTCTCGCAGGAATTGATTGTAGGACGCCGTGCCTTATTTCTATTGTAATTACAACCAAAAAAGATAGTGCTTTTTCTTGATTTAACATGAAACTAAGCAAAAAGAGTCGAGAAGCATAAAAATTTTTCAAACTCCAAACAAACCAAGGAGAATTATCAAAAAAATCCAAATAATAGACAAGTAATAATAGAGAAATATAAATCAGAAACTTATTTGTTATGAAAAATAAGTAGAGAAAATAAAATTTTTACAAAAACATACTCCCTTAGTGAAATAATTGAAGTAGGGTTGCAAACTTGGTGATATTGGATACGTCGTATAATGTATATTTAACGACATATTGAGAGGAGTTCAAGCATTAGAACAACAAATCCCAAAATATGACACACACATTTAGAGGGGATGGATTAACGCTCGTGAATTAATTATAATGATAATTAATAAATTAATTCTCAGAAAATAAATAATTTATATATTTATTTCTTGCGCTATTTACATTGAACCTGATTTTTATCTAATTATTTGGTCTTTCCCGCACTTTGAGTTATCCACATTCCCCACTCCAAGGATATATGACAATTCTACAAAAACTTAACTATGACAATTTTACAACAACCAATAAGTTAGATATATGACAATCATACATTAAATCCATACAACAATATTCATTGCTGTAATTCATTCCTTTACTATAAGACTACGAGTTAGCACTTGATCTTATAGTATTGATAATAAACCGAATAAAACACAACAACTAACTTCTCTATTTCGCCTACTGCCCTGTCTTTTTAGAACTAAATGAGTAAAAGAAATAAAAGATAAATAAAAAAACCATAATTGGTTTAAAAATTATGATGTAAAAACTAAAAGTGTTATTAAAGACACTAAGATAATAACCAAATACCCCACAATCATCTTACGGGATATCTCGTTTTTTAAATGTCCTGATATATAAGAAAGAGCGAATAGAAGTACTGAAGACGAAAAAGAGGCCCTTAGAAATGCTTCCGTTGGAAAAAACGAAACTGCAAAGGTAGTTACGTACATGAAGAAAAACGTAGAAAATGAGAGAAATAGTATCTCACCTACTCCTGTTCTTTTTGCATCTTGATCAAATTGGTAAATCCAGAGTTGGTAATAAGCACAAAGAAAAGAAAAAAAAGAAACTAAAAAGCATTGAACAAAGGCATTTGTGTTAATTTTGAATATACCTGCAAAGAGAGGTATAGCAACAACAACTTGAAGTATTTGACTCCATGTAACAGCCACTCTATAAAGAGGAATTGTTTCCTCCCTATCATGTACTACTAAAAAGATATTATCTGAAAGAGACACTAAGTAATAAACAAAACCAAAGAAGGCTATTACTAAAAGCTTAAATATAAAGCTAAGATTCGGAAAAAAATGCAAGGAAAGTAAAGCCCCACTTAAAACCCCCAGTGGCATTAACACACTTACTAAGAAGTTTTCTTTATGAATATTAGGATAATGAGATACATAACTCCCAGAAACTACTAGAATAACCATTAATACTCCAATGTGCCATTTTGTAAGTGAAACAACATTCTGAGTTGTTATATAAATAAACACACAAGATAAAAGAGATTGAATAAGATATTTATGTTTTCTTTCTAATTCCAACCTTATCTTCATTTTTTCTTAGAAGGTGTTTCACTTGGTTTGTCTTTTCTCTTGCTTTTTTTTCTTTTGAGGCTTTCACCAGCTTTTAATTTTCCTATACCATTCTTTTTAACATAACAAAGAGCCATAGCTACTGCGTCGTTTGCATCATCTGACTTGACTTGAGAGTTTAAGTGAAAAACATTTTTTACTGCTTCTTGCATTGCTTTTTTATCAGACCTACCGTATCCAGTAAGAACAAGCTTAGCCTCAAGAGCAGTATAATCACATACTTTTACTTTTCTGTTTGCCGCAGCAAGCATACATATGCCCCTAGCTTGACCTACAGCAATTGCAGTCTTGGCATTTGTGTTAAAAAATAACCTTTCAATCACCATTACATCAGGTTTATGCTTCTTAATTATAGAATTAAGATTATTAAAGAGGAACTTCAATCTATTTTCTGGAGTTAAGTCAGGGTGAGTAACTAAGACATCGCTTTCAATTAACGTAAGTTTACTCCCCTTCCCTTCCTTAATAACCCCATAACCCATCCTAGCAGTTCCTGGATCTATTCCTAAGATTATCATTGTTCAGGCAGTTCAAAATTTACATACACATCTTGAACATCATCATGATCATCAAGATCTTCAAGCAAACTCTCCAGCTTCTTAGCAAGCTCTAAGTCATTTATTGCTACTGTATAACTAGGATTATCTGGATCGGGAGAGAATATATATGCAGTGCTTCCTTGACCCCCGAGAGAGCCTCCGTGCCTACTAAAGATAGCTCTAACTTCAGACACGGTTCTATTAATATTATCAGTTAAGGCTCTTACGTAAAATGCCTCTCCATTAGGTCCAAAACCTTCATAAACAGTTTCTACAAAATTTATACCACCACCTTGCCCAGATCCCTTGGCAATAGCCCTTTCAATGTTCTCCTTAGGCATTCTTGCTTCTTTTGCTTTTTCAACTACCATCCTTAATTTTGGGTTAGAATCTGGATCAGCACCATCTCTAGCAGCAACACTCAAGAGTTTACTTATCTTTGAGAAGGCTTTGCTTTTTTTAGCGTCTGTAACTTCCTTTTTCCTTTTAATATTAGCCCATTTAGAATGTCCTGACATGATGACTATATTATCACCTTTAGCAAAGAAATTGAACTAATAAAACACAAGCAAAACCTTATTGACAATCTCAATATTTTTAATATGCTATCACTTATGCATTTAAGCCTTGCAGTATTATCAAAGAAGGCTATTGAAGCCTCTTTGCAGTTAAAGTGGAAAGAAGCTATAGAACTAAATAATACCATTCTGAAGGAGTACCCAAACAATACAGATGCAAAAATTAGGCTTGGAAGAGCTTACATGCAAGAGAAAGACTTCACAAAAGCAAAGAGAATATTCAAAGAAGTTTTAAAGTCAGATCCGATCAACGCCTTAGCGCTGAAAAACTTAGAACTTGCTAAAAACGGCAAATCTGACTGCCCCATCGGTAGCAGCAGCCATTTAAATACAAAATCCTTACTGAAGGAACCTGGGACAACCTACGAAACAAAAGTACCAATAAAGACAAAAAGTCTCCATATAAATGATTTTCAATCAGGCGAAGAATTGTTAATAAAAATAAGGAAGAAGTCTATTGATATATACAAGATAAAAAAAGGTAAGAAAGTACTTGTTGGAGAAATTATTGATAGTTATATTGTCCAAAGGTTGGTTTATTCTACAAACAAAGGAGAAAAAATTAATGTTTCTTTTGTGAGGGGAAAAGATAAAGATATTTGGGTATTAATTAAGGCATCTGCTCCAATCTTTAAACCAGATAAGTTAGATATCAGACCTTACCTTAAAAAAGGAACCATAGAAGAACCAGAGATGGAAATGG
>JAAZNV010000006.1 GCA_012798115.1 candidate division WWE3 bacterium | reverse complement strand
TAAAGCCGAGGATGTTTATAAAAAATATTTTTCTTACTCATTTACTATCTCAGTATCCTCTGATGGCTTTTAAACTTCAACCTCAGAAGAAAAACCCTATCTACAATCATAATTGTTTTAGATTAAGTTGCTCTTAACAAGAGCATGAAAACAAGTTTTTAGTCATTTGAATTTACTAGATTAACATTTACTTGCCTTGTTAATTCATTATTAACAGGACCAACCATAGCAAGATACCATGCATCTGTTGCAAAATACCTTCTTGCCACTTTTTTTATTTCTTCCGCAGTTACTACTTCAATATCTTCTAACAAGGTTTCTACTGTCCAATTTAGATCAGGGCAAAAGAGATCTCTGTAATCGTGTAATTCTACCCAGTTCTGAGACGTTTGCATGTGTATCTTCATTGATTTAATAATCCTATTCTTAGTCAGACGTAACTCATCATCGGTTGGACCTTTATCGATTATCCTTTTCAACTCTTCACATATAACATCTAATGTTTGCTGCAGGTTTTCCTTGGATATTGGACACGACATACTAAAGAAACCATTGTCCACTCCTGCAAAACTAAGCACATTTACTGAATATGCAATCCCCAATTCATACCTCAGCTTTTTTTTCAACGAACCAGATCTTCCACCCCCAAGGATACCTGACAAGATACTTAGTGATATTGCATCATTGTGCAAGATACCTACCGTTCTAAAGCTAAGCATAACCTCTAAACTGTTATTATCAAAGTACATACAATCACGAATCCTATTCCTTGATATGGGCAAATTACTACCAATTTCTCTTCTTTCACCGCGAGGAAGCAATAATTTATTTTTAAGCAGATGCTCCAGTTCTTGTGCATCTACACCCCCAGACACTGTAATACTACCATTACTACCACATACTGAATCACTAAAATAATTTGAAATATCATCTTTATTGATACTTTTTATCGTCTCAGTAGTTCCTAAGATAGGCCGACTAATACTTGTTCCTTGGAATACTAACTCTCTGTTTATATCATGCAACATTCTACCTGGACTTGACCTTTTCATCTCGAGTTCCCGTTGTATCACACTTCGCTCTATCTCAATAGTACCTTTATCAAATAGAGAATTAAATAGTATTTCTGAAAGAAGATATATTCCAGTCCTTAAATCATCTTCATCCCCCAAAGATAGCCGTATACTTATTGTGTCTATCCCTGTTCTTGCACTGATAGATCCACCTAAATCTTCAATAAAACCAGACAATAAGTCCTTAGACGGAAATCTTTTAGTTCCAGAAACAAGCAAATGCTCTAGAAAATGGGCTAGACCTTCCTTCCCAACAGGGTCATATCTTGAACCCGCAATAAAGGACATTTCCAGATAAATTGGGGTGCAAGGTCTATAAAAAGATGTAACAACCATCCCATTTGGTAAAGTAAACTTATCTCTTCTAACATTTATTTCAGACAGTTTAAACATAAAGAGAGGGAACATTGGTTTCTGAACAAACGTCCCCTAAGATGTATCAGACTATCTCGACTTTTCTCAACTTAAATTTTTTTTGAAGAATAGTTTTTAATTTCAGTGATCCATCTAAGTCTAAATTCTCAAAAACTACTCTAAGATAAATTTCTTCCCCGCCATTACCTTTTGTATACGCAATCCTAACAATATTTCCTTTATTTCTTGAAATATACTCTGTAATAACATTAAGTATTCCAGGAGAATCATTCCCTTGAATCCTTAACGTACACCAGTTAAGTTTGTTCTTAGTTATGCCATATTCATTTAATAAACTATCCAACTTATCAACATTTAAGTAGCCCTTTGAAATTCTATAATATATCTCATCTATATTTTCACACCCAAGTGCAAAGACCATATCTTTAGTGCTACCTTCAATATCAGTTAAATCTATAATTCCTCTAGGTGCCAAATGATCTTCAAGAATTTCTTTTCCTTGCTTTATAGACTCTAATTTCTCTTCTTCAATTATCTTGTTTTGAATTAATCTTTTAGTACCCGGTAAACAAACGGATAAAAGATAATTATCATCCTCTAAGGACCTAACTCCAGTAATTATTTTCACTGTATCGGTATTATGTACAACATAGTCAAGGTCAACAGTGGAATTATTTACTAAAGCCTTAAGGGCGTTATCACCTAATTTTCTATTTATACTATAAGAAAAATCAATAGCCCTAGCCTTTTCCTGAAGAAACACAAGATCACCATTAGGTGTAAACACTAATTTAAGATTAAATATAGGCGACTTTATATCATTTTTAAGGCAGAACACATAACCCCAATTGTTGAAATTCTCCATATCTTCGGTGGCTACTGCAATCTCTATGGCTCCATGCTCTGTGTTTATCGTTGTCTGTATTGCCTCATACCCATTAATTCGCTTATTTGTGCCTATAAATTCATCGAACCTATCATAATCAACTAAGTTACCATAGTACTTATGTATTGCACACAAAGCTTTATAGCAATCATCCAAGGACGAAACAATCACCCTATAACTTATTATATCGTTTATCTTCCTATAATCTTCATTGAAAGATACACCTTTAATTGAATAAAACTTAAGTTTTTGATAAACATGATAATAACCACTTTGTCGGGTTTCAATTCTACAATTTACCCCATAATCAGACAATATTTTATTTAGTTGCTTGATGGTTTTAGAGATTTCTACTTCCATAATCCTTGCATCATGATCCACAGCAGTTTTAATTTTTGAAAACTTATCAAAGTTTAGATATTTAAAAGATAAGTTCTCTATTTCATTTTTTACTATCCATAACCCTAACGATTCTGCCAACTCTGCATACACTTCAACGCTTTCTTTAGCCTTTCTTTCCCTCTTTTCAGTTGGCATATATTGTAATGTACAAAGATTGTGATATCTGTCTGCAAGTTTTAATAAAGATACACGTGGATCAATATAAAGCCCATTAATAATCTTCTTGAGAGTATTTATATCTTTATCCTTCTCCTCACCTATCTTAAGCTGAGTAACCGATTCAACTAGTAAAGCAACATCTCTACCAAACTTTTTTGATATTTGTGTAGTTTCTGTATCAGTATCCTCTACCACATCGTGTAGAAGTGCTGCAATTAACAACTCTTGGTTTTCTACACCCCAACTTTCAAGTATTTTATATACTCCTATACAATGTTCAATATATGGCTCGCCAGACTTTCTAACCTGACCTTTATGTTTATTAAAAGCAAACTTAAATGCAGACAATATCTTAGAGTCTCTAGTTTTAAGATCATTTAAATAATCTTTCTCTGTATTAGTCATTTTTGTTAGCTGTAATAATACCCCTGGATATAAATATTTCAAATATTTACCACAGACTGTTAAAGTGTTTACCTTATTTATGTATAAGCAAATACGACCCAATGCTCTCGAAGTACACCTAAACATTAAATTGAGAACGTATATGGATTATTCTTTAAAATCTGGCACACCCCGAACTGTAGGCGTAGATTTATCAGCTAGATTGCCATAATTATAATTAACAGTTATTTCTTCTCTTGAGTTAATATTTTAATAGCAATGAAATCTATTGTTTTGTTACTCAAATTTATTTTATAGGTTGCATTGGGGTTGTATGAGTGATTATAAAGAGAACCAAAACCTAAGGCAATAGCTAAGCCTTCTCCAAAGTAAAAGAAATAGTCAACCAATTTCCCTTCATCATTATTAGCAGGATCTTTTAACGAAACTTCAATTACAGGACACCTTTCAATAATATCACCTTGAATTATTTCATCTTTAGCAAATACGCCTTTTCCAGCACCTTTAATTTTGGATTTACTAATAAAGATTTTCTGTGAAGCTTCAATTCTACTCATATTAATTTATGTAGCTTCTTAGTAACTTTAGACTACTCCTGTCATTCTTGGAGCCAGAGGGGGGAATCGAACCCTCAACCTAGTGTTTACGATACACTTGCTCTACCATTGAGCTACTCTGGCCTGCCTACTTCTGAAGTTTATTCTACAACGAGGAGGTTCAAAAGACTATTTCAAGAACAAAAAAAGTAGACAGTACATTCTAGTGTAACCTGTCTACTCTTTATTCACTCTACTTCTGACCTACTAATAAATACTACCTCACAGTATACTGCTGTTACAAGTCATGTCACTGCAGTATAGCTTCTGGATCGTCTTTTGCTGACTCAAACTTTACTACCTCATCTGCTTCAACACATAATGGTGGATTAAACCTTTTCTTTTGAACTTCTTGATACAACCTCAGCCAAGTCTTTTCTTTTCCACTTTCTGCTAGCAGATCATCGGCCTCCTCAAGTTTCTTAATTAATTCCTTCTCATCGCAGACAACCCATACAATTATGGTTTTATAACCATTCTTTTTAGCTATACTTAATCGTTCCTTCCTTTCATACCTACTAAGGTTTGCCGAGTCGTTTATTACTCCTATACCTTGAGCAAAAACTTTCCTAAGAACCTTCTTCCTTACTATCCTAGTAAGATATTGTCTTTCCCAGTATGCCCTGCCATTTACAGTGTTATCATCTCTTAGGAAGGAAAACTCAGCGTTTAATCGATCATGAATGTCGGTTGTTGACAGCCTAAATAAGGAGCTTAGTGTCTTATTATGCTTTATCAACGTGGTTTTCCCAGACTTTGAATAACCTACAGTCATAACAAATATCTTTTTATAGATCTGGGGTTGACAACCTACTAAATCACTAATAACCTTATCAAGCCGATTAGTATTATCAGGTGTATACAAGTGCAAATACGTCTTTAGAAAACCTAATAGCTTTCTAAGCATCTTTTCCTCTCTTCCCATTCTTGTGAAGTAGTATACACACCATAATATAATTATTCAAGCTTATAGGATAAGGATAAGACACTTACTGTAGCTAATTAATCACATAATATGTAAATCTTTGATGATTGACTTTGTCATTTAGTTTATATACACTCCCAGTAAACGTTCATAAAAGAAAGGGAAGGTGATAATGTGAGTGAGACCACAAGAGTTAAGATAAAAGCTTGTAGTACAGGTTCACTTCTTTACTCTCTAAGAAAGTCAGGTATAGTAGCTTCTCTTAGAGCTAAAGACATGATACAAAAGGTTAATGTTCCGCAAGAAGTTACTCTTGTAACCATCTCCGTTAAGGATTTAGGGTATAAATCAAGCGCCAAACGGAGAGATATTTATGAGTCTGCTTTCAAACAAGGTTTATGCGAGTGCCCAGTAAGCGCAGCATTAAGTTATTTGCAGGGAGATAATCTAAGAGCCTTAAAAGTTGGGAGAACTTTAGTTTTTGGCATTAACCCCTACAAAAGCTCGGATGGGGATTTAAATTTACTCATCGTTGAAAGATGCGATAACGGGGAACTCAGACTCTATGCAGGCAGTGGCGAACCTGAAGACAGTTGGAACAACTACACCAGCTTTGTTTTCATGTCAGATAGCAATGCCAACTAACCCAATGTAAACCCTTACTTATTTCTAAAGTGAGGGTTTCTTGCTTTTCATCATATACACATTTAACACACATAAAATTAATTGTGAAGCTAAATAACTAAAATAAATTTGAAACTAGTTAAAGCAAATCCTTATGTTTAAAAACAAAGGAAATTTTTAATGGTAAAATGCTTATACCATGTCCAAAAAAATAACAAAAGCAGTAATAACAGCAGGTGGCTTAGGTACAAGATTTTTGCCGGCAACAAAAAGTATTCCTAAGGAAATGCTCCCAATAATAGATAAGCCCATCATTCATTATCTTGTGGAAGAGCTAGCTTTATCTGGAATAAAGGAAGTAATAATAATAACAAGACCTGGATTTAGCACTTTTAATGAATACTTTAAAGAAGAAAAGGAATTAATAAAAAAACTTCAAAAATCAGGAAAGAAAGAATTAGCAAATACTCTTAAGAGTATAACTAAAATGTGTAAGGTAACCCTTAAAACACAAAATGCAGAGCTTCCTTATGGAAATGCATCACCTATGCTTGCAGCAGAAGAGTTTATTAACAAGGGTGAAAGCTTTGTGTATATGTTTGGAGATGACTTAACATTATGTAAAGTTCCGGCTACAAAACAAATGATAGATGTTTTTATAAAACAAAAAGCAAAAGCAGTATTAGCAGTTCAAAAAGTACCAAGAGAAGAAGTAAACTTATATGGGGTTGTTTCATACAAAAAGAACGCAAGCTACAAGTACGAAATTGACAACTTAATAGAAAAACCATCTGTAGAAGAAGCTCCTTCTCAAATGGCTCAATTTGGAAGATTTGTATTCTCATATGACGTTATAGAAGAGGCTAAGCACACTACCTTAGGAAAAGGAAATGAACTTTGGGTAGCAGATGTACTAAACAAAATGGCACATGAAGGAAAAAAAGTAATTGCTCAACCAGTTAAAGGAGAATGGCTAACAACAGGGGACCCATTAAGATTTATAAAAACAACCTTAAAATTTGCTGTCAAAAGACCAGAAATAAAGAAAGATCTACTTGAGTTTATTAAAGAAGAATTTAAGTAGTTTATACAGATTAATTTTCTACAAATCTTTTTATATGTTATTATTTTCTTGTGAAGCCAAGTAAAATAACCATAATGCCACCTGAAAAAATGACTGAAGCTGCTCTCAAGCGTAGACTAAAGACCACATTAACATGGATCGTAGCCATTACTGTTTGCTTCTTACTTGGTATATTTGTATTTGCTCCTCAGGTAGGTTCTTTTTTTGGATTTTTTTCCAAACATAGAAATGAAGAAGCTTATAAACCAACAGCTAAACCAACAGCACCTGTATTCACTAATGCTCCAGAAGCTGTAAACACTGAAACAATAAGCTTATCTGGAAAAGCTCTTTCTGGAACAACAATCAAAATATATGTGAATGGCCCTGAAAAAAGTTCAACTGTAACAGGGTCAGATGGTGTATTTAACTTCGTAGATATTAAACTAACTTCAGGAAAGAACATGCTTTTTGCTAAAGCAATAGACAGTAAAGGAAACGAAAGTGATACATCAGAATATTTAATAATTAATTATGATAAAGAATCACCAAAAATAGATATTAATTCGCCTGATGATGGGGATACTGTTAAAAACCTTAATAAAAGAATAGAAATAACTGGAAAAGTAAATGAAAAAGCAACAATTACTATCAATGGAAAAACTGCAGTTCAAAAACCAGACTTATCATTTGATTTTTGGCTTGGAACAGACGAAGGAACAGTTAAGATAAAGATCGTTGTTATTGATACGGCAGGAAATAAAACTGAGAAAGAAATAACTGTTAAATATGTTAAAGGATAAATAAAAGGCTTAAGTAGATAAACATAATTTGCGGATAAAACAAAGAGTTAATAAATAAGGACTCCAGCAATAATCCAAAGACTACAGATAAGATTATTAATTTACTAGAATTTTTCTTCACAATACTTTCATAAGCTGGAAATATCATGGACATTAAAAAGACAAAAAGACCAATAACTCCAGTTGTTGCCCAAATAAGAAGAAGGCTGGAATCAGAACCAGATCCTGAATGTATGTTTAAGGTTTCTGGAGTTAAAAAACCATAATCTTTTTGTACATATCTAAATGTATTAAACCCAACTCCAAGAAATATATTATCTTTAATGATTTCAATGGTGTTTTTCCAAGACAATAGTCTTAAACTTGCAGAATCTGCAGGATCAGTAATACCAGAAAGCCTAGTTTGAATTCTAGGGACTGCAAAGTAAGCTAAGAAGAACAAAACAAGAGATACTATCAAAAGATTTTTAGACCTAAAAAATCCATAAATTAGTATGGCTATTGCAGACATCCCCCAAGCACTCCTGGAAAACGTTAAAAACAATGCAATTAACATAATTAAAAGCATAAACAATTCTCTTTTTTCTACATTTCTCTTAAAAGAAAGTTTATCAAAAAGAATGATTAAGCAAATTACAAGGTAAGCTCCAGTAAAGTTAGGATCAAAAAAAGTTGAAGCAAGTCTATTTTTATGAGGATCCCAACCTAAAGACAAATCCAGAACATTAAAGTCCGGAAGAACAAGAAGCTGAACAAGTCCTAAAATCGACAAAAGTACTCCAGAAAGAACAAATGTATTCAATACTTTGTCTCTTGTTATTAAACCCTTATCAATCATATTAAACACAACAATTGATCCAAGGAGGTATGCTGCCCATCTAACCAAGTAAGAGGAACTAGTAATTACTTCTTCAAAAGAAAAATTTTGATATGAAAAAATAAGAGAACAAAAAGCAACTAGAGTAAAAAGTAGAAATAAAAGAGAGAATTTTGGGAGTTTAAATGACTTTTTAACTAAAAGAAAATAAATTAAACCAAAGAAGGAAAATACTAACATGCTAACATCAAATAAATAAACATTAGATTCTCCGCTTTTGTAAACAGAAGTAAGCTGCCCAAGGCTTAAAAGAAAGACTGTAAGATAAAAACTAAGATTTAACATATTTATCTTTCCAAGATTTTTTGGCAGTAAACACTAAAAGAATCAAGATAACTATTTCTGTGAGAATTGTTATAACAGCAGAAGCATAAAATGAATATTTTGGAATAAATAAAATGTTTGCAACAACATTAAATACAGCACTCAAAAAGTATATGAAAGGAAGTCTTGATTGATAACCAAGAGTAACTATCAACCAAGATATGGGCTGAGTAAGATAAAACACTACCAACCCAGAAGATAATATTCTTAATGCTAAAACAGATTGATTAAACCCTTCTCCTCCAATAATCCTTATAGCTATTGGGGAAGCTACTACTCCTAATAAACCAATTAGAGCCCCTGAGCAAAAGAGAAAGAGAATAACATTAGAAAATGTATGTTTAAGCTTTTCTTTTCCTTCCATCATATGTCTAACAAGAACAGGGTAAGCAGAATTCATAAAAAATGTAGGAATAACTAAGAGCACTTCAAATACTTTATATGCCAATGCATAAATAGCTACACTTTCTGTGTTGTTTAGCCCATAAGATGTAGGAAGTTTCATTACAGATATCATTAAAGAGTCTTGTTTAAAACTAATTTGGCTAAAACAAAACATTATGCCCAATGGTAACGAAGATAATATGAGGTATTTCCATAAGTCCTTATCAACACTAAAGCTTAGTTCCAATCCCAGCTTTTTAATGAACTTCAAGCACATTAAAAATGTCACTATACCACCAATAACATATGAAAAATTAACCCACTTAATATCTACCTTAAAGTAGGAAAGGATTAAAACCAAAGCAAGTATTACGAAATAGCCCAGTGTATAAGAGATCGTTGAGTAACTATACTTTAATTTTACCTGAAAGAAGATATTTGCTGTTGTGAATAAAGATTGGGTACAGAGTAAGAGCAAGCTTAACCTTATCCCCAGCTTTAAATCTGCAGAGTAAGGAAAAAACGATAAAGAAATACTAATTAGTAAAACCAAAAGAAAAGAGAATAGTAATCTTATGAGAACAATATTACCTAAGTATTTGTTAGCCTTTGACCAATCCTTAGATAATTCTCTAGCTGCAATAGCATTTATTCCAAAATCAACAATCACAAAAAATAACGCAGGAAACGTTTGCATTAAAGAAAAAGCCCCATAGCCTTCTTTACCGTAGGTTCGTGTAATTATCATCACGGCCAACATGGTTATGGACATACTAACAACCTTTCCGATTATTTGATAAATTGTGTTGCTAGCTATTTTTGTTGCTGTTTCCGATTTAAACATTAAGGATATTTTAGAGGATAAACAACCAAAACTAAAGATGGCTTTAAAAAACACTTAATTATTACAATTTTGAAGGTTCACACTACCTGTGACTAAAGAAGGTGGCTTGCCTTCCACTTTTTTCATCTTTTTAATTACATCATAATGAAGGTAAGGAACTTTATCTTCATTTACCCATGAAAAATGATCAAAAGGTGCATCATATTTAATAGTAAAAGGCATTACAGCTCTAACTCTTGCATCTTTCAACCAAACTTCATTAAATGCAGTTTTAAAGTACTCAGATATTGTAGCTACAGGAAGATAAGAACCATTATAATTTGCTCCTTCTGCATGAGCCCAACCTGTCTCCGTGATAAAAACGGGAAGTTCCTTTTTAACCCCAAGATTATCTTGTAAATACTTAAGTTCATCCTCATAAGCTCGTATACTCCATCTTCCAGTATCGTTAGGACCACCAGAAAAGTTTGGCTGAGGATAAGGATGAGATGCCCAAGCATCAAGCTTTTCAAAAATTCCTGGAACTTCCTTCTCCATTCTTCTCATAAAATCAAAGGCTTCTACTCCATGAGAATTTGAGGAAAGACTAACGTTTAAGGCACCGTTCATGATATAAAAATCAGAATTTGCTCCTTTAAATACTTCTATGGTGTAATCAAGAACCTTTGCGTATTGTTCAGGATTTGCACTTTCAAACCAGAATTTATCATCATTAGGCTCGTTGTAAACACTAATATATCTATATTTAACAGGCCAAATGAACTTATTCAAAAATTCTGCAGCTTTTCTTGTTTCTTTTTTATAATTGTTAATATCAACATCCCACAACTGAATAACTGGAATTAAATGTTTACTAATAAGTTGATCGAAAACTCTTCCCCATTTACCCGTGTCGTAATCTTTGACACTGTAAGGAATAAGAACATAACCCCAATCACCACCATTAGAGTTTACAAGATTTTGTGCTATTTCAAAAAAGTCCTTGTCTTCAGCATAAATATATAAACCAAATTTATTGTTCTCTTTCCATAAAGGATTACTTCCAGAGTAGTACACATACTCAATATTAGAACTAATAGAACAAGAAGCTTCATTTGTGTCTTCCAAATTAAAATCAAAATCTAAGGTTACATCTTTAGATTGAGACTTTAAAACTTGTTTATTCAAAGCATAAAATCCTAGAGCAACAAGAGTTATTCCTAACAAAACCAATAAAAGAGTAATTAGCTTTCTTTTAAGAGGAACATTTTTATTGTATTGATACACGTGATGTATAAAAGGCTTCATGATTATTTTAATTTTATCACCTTTAAGAGTAGGACTATCTTCATTTATCATGTAAAATTAATTTCTAGTGAAAAAGGAATTAAAAATATCATTAGCTATATTTGCACTTGGAGTATTTTTGTTCTGTGCTATTCTATCAATGAAAAACACCAACAATGGTGGAGTGATATCACCGTTTGCATCAAACTCAAGTGTTTTTTCACTATTCTTAAAAAAACATGATAAGCCTAGAAAAATAATATATGGATATCTCCCTTGGTGGAGTATTGAAAACATTAAGTATTTGCAACTAGATAAACTTACTCATATTGCATATTTTGGCTTGTACTTAGAAAAGGACGGAACATTTACAGAAACTACAACAGGAGAAGATGGATCTGCTATTTATGAACCTGGACTTAGAAGTTGGAAGAGCAGTAAGGAGTTAAAGAGCTTAATAAACAAATGCAACCAAGAAGGAGTTAGAGTATCTTTAACAGTTATTTCTCACATTGATGAAACAAATGATGCTTTTTTGAACTGTAGAGAGTGTTGGGATAACCTCCTGGTTAATTTAAAAAAAGAACTTGATGATAAGGGAATAAAAGATGTTAACTTAAACTTTGAGCATGCAGAAGGAACAAAAGATGGAATATCAGAAAAGTTTGCAGAATTTACTAAATTCCTAAACGAAGAGTTAGATAAGACTTATGGAGATTCTTTCTTAGTTGTTTCTGCATTTGGAGATTCAGCCACTCAATCAAGAGTAAGTTCAGATCTTGACAACCTTGGCAGATACGCTGATGGGATATTCATTATGGCTTATGATTATCATAGACCAGAATCAGAAACAATTGGTCCGGTTTCTCCCATGGAAGGAAACGGAGAAAATAATGTTACCAAAACAGTTAAAGATTTTTTAGCTAAAGTTCCACCAAATAAAATTATTTTAGGCGTTCCTTACTACGGCTATAACTGGTTAGTAGAAAGCACAGACAAATATGCAGTGAGAGTTCCAGGATCAGATGAAAATGGGTTCTCTCAATCTCAATCATATGAAAGTGTTATGGAAACAATTATTGAAGTGGAATCAGAACTGAAATGGGATGATGAAGGAAAGGCTCCATACTTTACATATATAAGCCCAGAAACAGGACAATTAAGAACTGCTTACTTTGAAAATGCAGAATCCTTAAAGTATAAATATGATCTCATTAACAATGAGAATCTTGGAGGAGTTGGAATATGGGCACTAGGATATGATGGAGGATATTCTGAGCTTTGGAATCTTTTGTACACAGAGTTCATCAAGTAAGTAAACTTTGCGTGGTGGGTCCACCTGGGATCGAACCAGAGGCCTTTGCAATGTGAATGCAACGCTCTACCAACTGAGCTATGGACCCGCATGTAAGCATATTTTACTACACTTTTCACTACACTTGTGATTTTTTAACATGTAAAATACCATTTAATAATGAAGCTATTTAAATCTACGTTTAAAATATTGTTTGACTTTTTTGAGATATTGATAATATGTACAGCTGTATTTTTAATAATATACTTCTTTGTAGGACAACTACTTGAAGTGACAGGAGATTCTATGTACCCAACATTCCATGACAAGGAACAAATCATTGCAGAAAAACTATCCATTAAAATGAAAGGAGTAAAAAGGGGAGAAGTATTAATATTTGAACACCCTTCAGAAAAAGGAAGACTTTTAATAAAAAGACTAATTGGCCTCCCTGGGGAAACAATTAAAATCCAAAACGGAAAGGTATTTATAGATAATGTAGAGTTAAAGGAACCTTACTTAAGTAATGTAGAAACAGAAGGGCAAAGTTTTTTAGAAGAAGGCATAGAATATGAAATACCGAAAGATTCATATGTAATGATGGGAGACAATAGACCAAAGAGCACAGACTCAAGAGAATGGGGATATGTCAAAAAAGAATTAATTGTGGGAAGGGGAGTAGTAGTATATTACCCAATAAGCAGAATAAGATTAATTGGCGATGGGTTGTTTTGAAATTTAGTTTAGAAGTTATTTGGAAGCCTTTTTCTTTTCTATACTCTTTTCTTTCTCAGCTTTCAATTTGGTCTTCACTACATTTACTTTCTTCCTACTTTTAGTTACCCATACAAACTCAACCACACCATCTACAGTAGAAAACAAGGTAAAATCTTTTCCCATTTCTACATTTTTCCCAGGGATAACTTCTCTACCCCTTTGCCTAATGATTATCTGACCTGGCTTAACAACACAACCTCCATAAACTTTAACTCCAAGCCTTTTTCCTGAAACATTACCTTTTTGTGTAGCTTTGGAACCTCCACCTTTTTTATGTGCCATTACTTTTTCTCCTTTGAACTTTTAGAAACCTTTCTTGCAGTTGTGATTACCTTTTTAGGAGCACTTCTTTTAACTTTCTTTTCAGTGTTGTCTATAGAGCCTTTTGCAACGCTACGACTTATTTTATCTATTCTAACAATGCTAATAGGTTGTCTATGACCTCTTACTCTTTCATATCTTGATTTTTTCTTAAACCTTGCAACTCTTACCTTTTTGTCAAGTTTCTCCTCAACAATAGAAGCTTTAACGCTCACAGATTTAAGCTCAGATTCTCCAACTTCAATGACACCATCTTCAGAGTACAGCAATACATCTAATTTTAAGGGTTTTGGTTGTCTTTCCAACTTTATAGTATCGCCCTCTTGGACTAAATACTGCTTTCCACCTAATTTTACTACAACATATTTTTGCATATAAACATTAGGATATTACACTAAAACAACGGCCTATTCAAGGCTGTAGTATTACTGTATCTTAGAGCTTGATCCTACAGTTATAAGAAGATCATACTCTTTATCATCAGGAAGGGTTTGTTTTACCTCAATATTAGGTAGTTTTTCCTTAATATCAGCTATAACTATATCATTATAAGTACCAAACTTGCCCTTCTTATATTCAAGAATAGTGGCTTCTGTGCTTATGGAAGAAGTGCCGTATCCAGTAACGTTATACCCCAATCCAACTAAGAAATCCTTTGTTCTAGAAGCAAGGCCAGATATTCCTGCTCCATTTTCTACCATAATCTTTAAATCTTCCTTTTTAGGCTTAACACTATCTTGGTTTTGCTCAGTACTTTGAGTAGATTCACTTAACACCTGGGTGTTTTGAGACTGTTCTTGTTGAGTGGTTTGAGCTATTTGGCTGGTATTAGCCTGATTTTTATTCCTTAAATAAAGGTAACCACCAAACAACCCCCCTAGCAAGATCAATGAAGCAAAAACAGCTCCTGTTGCAATTGCAGGAACACTTTTGCTTTCTACTACAGGAAGAGGTAGAAGATTAAGAAGATTTAATTGGCTATTAACTAAATCTTCATCCGTGTCTAATAAATAGTTAACTATTACATTTTGTTCATATCCTGGTGATACCTCTAGATTGTCCTTAAACACAGGGTATTCTACTTCCATAACACTATAGCTTCCCAACGACAAATAATCACAATTCATAGTAAAAACATGCTTAATCGGGCTGGATCTTTTATAGAAGGACAATTCTTTAACTAAATCTTGTAATTCTTTTTCCGTCTTTTCACTTTCGTAAACATCTGAAAAGAAAATACCATTTAATTCCGATAATGATATTATTTGCCTGTTACCAACTTTAGATATAAAAATTGCAGGATCACAAACTTTCTCATACTTAGGAAGAGCTAAAACCCATGGAATAACACTCTTTAAGCCAATCCCCAAATGGTTGGATACTTCAAGATACTTATCAAGAATACCTTTTTTTATACCAACAAATTGATAAACAAAAGGTGCTATCTTAACATACGAAAGATATATATCATCGAGGGGAATATCTTTAGCTTTTTCCTTCAATTCACTAATTATTTGTTCATCCAAATCTACATCTTTCTTGGATACTGTAACAAACCTCAAATAAACATCTTGTGGTTCAACCACAAAATTCAAGCTCATTTTATTCTTTGTAATAGTAGTAATTTGAGGTAAAAGGCCACTTAAAACCTTAGAAAAAGACGCAGAATCCAGTATTCTTGTATCATTTGCTGCTTCTTTTGGCACATCAACAAGAGTGGTTCTCAACACGGTATCCTTATCTACAGTAGATATCCTTACAACATTTTTATTCAAAGAAACAATTAAATCCTGCATAGGTTAAATATAACATGAATAACTTGATACAGAGTACCCTATATTTTCTCTATTTTTAGTTCTTCTCCAGGTTTAATGCTTAATGCACCTATTTTTTTCTTGATCTCATCAGAGAAACTACTTACAACTTCATCCATATCTTTATCTTTTTTATAAGTAACAACTATCTCATCAGAAACTGATAAACCTAACTCCTTCCTTAAATCTTGTACTTTTCTAATAAACTCTCTTAACAATCCTTCTTTCATAAGTTCTGGGGTAAGTTTAGTATTAAGACTTACTAAACCAGAGTCATCTTTCACCCAGCCTTCATTCTCATCAAGAGAATCCATAAAATTCATACTCTTAACATTCACTTCGTCAAGCACAAGATAAAAATATTCATTTGGTATAAGAAGACTTGAGGATACTTCTAAGTTATCTAAAACCTGCCTCACTGGGATAGAATTAGAGACTCTAATAGACAAAGCAGAAGAAGTTATTTTTCTTGCTTTATTCATATTGTCAAGGATGGCTTTTGAATTTGCAATCACTTCCTCATCATACGCAGGATAATCACATAAGTGAACTGACTCTAATGCAGAATTATCTACAGAAGTTACTAAACTTCTGTAAATATTCTCACAAACGAAAGGAACTGCTGGAGCAGAAGCTTTGGCAAAGGTTACTAAAACATAATATAAGGTAGATAGCGCTTCGTTATCTCCTTCCGTTATCCTATCTCTAGACCTTCTTATATACCACCTAGACAAATCATCTACAAAATCTTCTATTGACCTAACTGCAGGAGTAATATTATAAGCTTGTAAACCTAAATCAAAATCTTTTATTACTTGATGAAGCCTAGCCACAATCCATTTATCTAAAATATCTCTTGACTTTATAGATTTTTTATAATCCCAGTTATAAAAATTTGCATAAATCAAAAAGTACTTAACTGAATTCCATAAAGGATTAAGAACATTCCTTAACTTAATCTTTAATTCTGCTTCATTAAAGTTAGTATTTTCTCCTGACATTAAAGGTGAATCCATCAAATAAAGTCTTAAAGCGTCCCCACCATAGTTTGTTATTACATCTTTAGGGTCAGTATAATTTTTATATGTCTTACTCATCTTCCTACCATCTGACCCAGCCATTACCCCGGTAACAATACAGTTATTGAAGCAACGTGAGCCAAACAAAAGTGTAGACATAATATGCATTCTCTGAAACCATGCTCTTATTTGTCCTTTGTACTCAACAATGTAATCACCAGGAAAGTTCTTCTCAAACTTTTCTTCGTTTTCAAAAGGGTAATGAATTTGAGCAAAAGGCATAGAACCAGCTTCCATCCAAGAGTCCAAAACTTCTAACCTTCTCTTATACTCTTTTCCATCTTTCTTAAGAACAATACTATCTATGTAAGGTCTATGAAGATCAATAACTTTTTGACCTGATAACTCTTCTATTTCTTTTATTGAAGAAACAACAATCCTATCCCCGTCTAAAGATTCCCAAACAGGCATAGGAGTTGCCCAGAATCTGTTTCTAGAAATACACCAATCTGGAGCTTGCTCCATAGTCTTTTCAAATATTCCATGTTTAATATATTCAGGAACCCAGTTTATAGACTTATTTGCTTCAACTAATTTATCCTTGACACCTTGAATATTAATAAACCAAGAACTTTGAGCTTTCTGAACTAGAAGAGTGTTACACCTATCATGATATGGAACCCTATGAATGGCTTTTTCATTTCTAAACAAAATATTTCTTTTCTCTAAGTCTTCAAGGATCAAATCATTGGACTTAAGATAAAACATTCCCTCATATGGGTTTTTGCTTTCAGTACCAGGTAAAAATTCTCCTTCATCATTTAAGGTCATCATTAAGGTTAATCCGTAATGTTTACCCATTTCCGTATCAACCTCCCCAAATCCAGGAGCGCTATGTACAATACCAGTACCTTCCTCCATAGTCACCATACCTTCATATGAATAAACCTTAAATTCTCCTTCCTTTGAAGCAAATATCCTATATGGGGGTTCATATTCCAAACCAATTAAACCCTTGCCATCAAGTTCTTCCACTACACTGTATTTTTTATCCTTAAACACAAAACCCAATCTAAGTTTAGCAACAACATATTTCTCACTATTACACTCAATAATTGCATATTGTTCTTTTTCATCAATAACAAGGGCTCTGTTAGAAGGAAGGGTCCATGGGGTAGTTGTCCAAGCTAAAATGTTTATACCCTTAAATTTACCTTTTGTAACAATTGGAAACTTAACCATAACAGAAGGATCTTCCAAATCTCTATATGAGTTATCCATGGCAATTTCAAAATCAGAAACAGGAGTCCCACATTTAGGACAATACAAAGAAGTTCGTGTTCCTTCATAAATATATCCCTTATCGTAAAGTTGTTTAAAAGCCCAAATAACACTTTCCATGTATGTTTGATCTGTTGTTCTATAAGCATTCTTAAAATCTACCCATCTGCCAATTCTATCTACATACCATTCCCATTCTGCCGATATTTTCGATGTATAGTCATAACAAGCTTTGGTAAACTTATCTAAACCATAAAACTCAATATCCCTCCTATTTTTTATACCTAAGGTTTCTTGAACTCTATTTTCAACCGTTAATCCTTGAGCATCCCATCCCCATAATCTTTCAACTCTCTTACCTTTCATCGTCCAGTACCTAGGAACAATATCCTTTGCAACAGAACCTAATATATGACCATAATGCGGAAAACCAGATATAAAAGGAGGCCCATCATAAAATACATACAAATCACTTGTAGGGTTTTTCTCTACAGATTTTTCAAATATTTTATTTTCTTTCCAAAACTTTAGAGTATCCTCTTCAAGTTCAGGAACAGATCTTTTATCTGGAACAACAAAGGCCATAGTAAGTTCATTATATCTGATTTTACCAGGAGATTAATACTATCTATTTAGTAACTTATATCTTAATAACTATGTTGTTTAAAGATCCAAGTAAATTAAAATAGTCATCAGATCTTTTAGCTGCAACAATTAATACAGCAATAAGAAACACAAACATAATTGCTAACAAGGTAATTAAAAAGTAATACTTTTTCACTATGCTTTATTCTCCCAAATTAAATCCTTAAATCCAAGTTTTTTGTTCACATACCTAGCCATAACAAAAAGAAGATCTGATAATCTATTTAGGTACTTAACAACAAAAACCATATCCTTTTTCTTTTTAATATATCTAACAACAAGTCTTTCCAATCTCCTACATGTAACTCTACTTAAGTGTAAAAAAGCACTTTCTCTACATCCTCCAGGAAGAATAAAGCTTTGTATAGAGTCTGTTTTTGCTTGAAAGTAGTCAATAACTTCTTCTAATTCCTTTACTCTTTTCTCCCAGTTTTTTCTTGTTGCATCAGATATCTTTCCTTGGGAAATAATCAAAGAACCTAAGCTTAAAAGATCTTTTTGAACTTCAATCGAAACTTTCTTAACATCATTTAATCTAGCTGTATGAAGAAATCCTAAGCAAACTCCAAGTTCATCAAATGTACCCAATACTTCAAATACTAAATCTGATTTAGATATTTTTTTACTTATCTTTGGCAAGAGGGTAAAACCATTGTCGCCCTGTTTTGTATACACTTTAAACATACCTTAAGGGCAGAAACATTATAAATATACTACAGCCTGTTTGCAGGTCAACTAACAAACTGAGTAACCACACTCATAGCACTTAGCACATCCTTCTTCTTTTACAAACGAGTAATTTCCACATTCGGGACAAACATCAACGCTAGATAATCCAGATTCCTTTATATATTTAGACATATCAGCTTCTTCAAGAGAAGACATTTTATCCGATGCAGAGCCATTTCCATTTGTATGAGGAATATTGTAACCAAACTCCTCAGCTAAAACCTTAGCAACTGCATCCGGAATTGAGTACACCTTATTCTTTCCAAACCCAACAGATCTTGAACCTCCTATGCCGCTTAGTTGAGTAATGATCTCCTTTACCGTATCATCCCTTGAGTCCGGATATCTTAACAGTCCTGAGACAAGTCTTCCTAAGCCTTCTGATAAAGCTGACACATCTGTTCCTGCTTTTCCGACATTGATAAATACTTCAAATGGTTTTCCTTCAGGTGTCTTATTTATTGTAATAAAAGCTTTTCCTTGAGGAGTTTTAACCTTATAAGTAGCTCCTTCCAATCTATATGCTCTTTTCAACAAACTATCATTTACATCTTCATCTAACACTTTACTATCTAACAGAGATTCATGTTCTTTTGCTAGTTTATTCTCCATCGAAGACTCCTGTTGAGTAGAGGAACTTACCTGTGATTTTGATTCTTTTGTGCTTTTTGTCTCTAAAGCAACTTCTTGTCTGCTTCCAGTTACATAAACTGTTAAACCTTTACAACCTAATTTCCACCCCATCATATAAACTTTAGCAACATCTTCTCTTGTTGCATCTTGAGGAAAGTTACATGTCTTTGAAATAGAATTATCTATAAACGCTTGAAGTGAAGCTTGCATTAAAACATGTTCCTCAGGAGTTACATCAGATGCTACAACAAAAGTATTTTTAATGTGTTCTGGCAGTTCTTCTATGCCTTGACACGAGCCCTCGTGCAAAACCTCCTCAATTACCCTCTTCTTCGTACCTTCATCCATACTTAACGAGTCTAAAGCCTTCTGAAAAGAAGGACTTACATATGTTAAGGTCATTTGTTTATCTTGACCAGCTGCTTGATAAACATTCATATAGTAAGCAAGAGCAAACACTGGTTCACAACCATAACCTTCCACCCCAGCTACAAGAGAAACTGTTCCTGTTGGAGCAATTGTATTTATTGCAGCATTTCTTATACCAAACATTCTTATCCCATCTTGTATTTCTTGCCAATGCAAGATAGGCCTGTTCCAACTCCTTGAGTACGGTCTTAAAGGAGATGGAACTTTCCATGTAATGTTTTCAGGATCAAATATACTTCCTCTTATCTTCAAGAATGGGCCTCTTTCCCTAGCAAGCTCAATGGAGGCTTTCATAGAGTGAAACTTAATAAACTCCATCACTTGAGCAGAAAATTCTTGAGCCTCCTCGCTTCCATATCTTATCCCAAGACTATACATCAAATCTGCTAAACCCATTATTCCAAGACCAATTCTTCTGCAACCCAAAGCAGCTTCTTTAAGCTGAGGAACTTGAGGAATATACTTATTTGCAGTAACTATATTATCCAGTAAACGAGTTCCTAGTATTGTTGTTTTTTGAAGTTCTTCCCAATCTACTTTTCCTTCTTTACTTACATGAAGAGCTAAATTAATGGAACCCAAACAACAGCTTTCATAAGGACCAAGCCACTGTTCACCACAAGGATTAGTTGCTTCTAATGTATACATATGAGGTACAGGATTTTGCCTGTTTGCAGCATCAATAAAAAGTATTCCAGGTTCACCATTCTTATATGCCTGCTCAACCATGAGATCAAATATTTCTCTTGCCCTTGGTGTCTCTACGACTTGTTTTGTCTTAGGATCAACAATGTTGTAAGTCATATCATTTTCTACAGCTCTCATAAACTCATCGGTAGCTGCAACAGATATATTAAAGTTAGAAATGGTTCCTTCTTGTGTCTTACACTTAATAAAATCCCTAACATCAGGATGATCCACTCTTAAAACCCCCATGTTAGCACCTCTTCTCACACCACCTTGTGCAATCTCCCCAAAAGCAGCATCATAAACCTTCATAAATCCAATAGGACCAGATGAAACACCCTTACTTGTTGATATTCTTGTTCCTTTTGCTCTTAATCTTGAAAAAGAAAAGCCATTTCCACCACCAGACTGTTGGATCAAAGCTGCATCTCTTAAAGTAGAAAAAATGCTATCTGAATACCTTCCTAAATCATCTGACACAGGAAGAACAAAGCAAGCTGCTAGCTGTCCCAGAGCTGTTCCTGCCCCAGTGAATGTAGGAGCATTAGGAAAAAATTTCCTTGAAGATAGTAAATTATAAAATTCAATTTTAGAGAATTCTACACTCCTGTAGAGTTTATCTGGTTCAGCAATAACCTCAGAGAGTCTGTCAAACATACCTTCTGGGGTTTCTGCGATTTCTCCTTTGTCATCTCTCTTCAAGAACCTTTTTTCTAGGATTTTCCTTGAGTTTTCTGCAAACTCAATACTTTTATTTTTTTCTAAATTAATACCATCATTAAAGTATAAGTAAGAACTCATAAATATTTCTTTAATGTGGTGTCAGCTCTTGAACCAAAAAACTAACAGCACACTAAGAATGAAATTTATACGTAGTGGCACTTCTCCTATATTTTCCTTAACTGAAACTTAATGATGAAAAGAATTATTCATCACTGCCTGTTGCTATATGAAATCAGAAATTTACACTAAAACCAAGCTATCAAGATTGGAATATGCATTAAATTTACCCATAGATGCCTAAACTTTGAGAAGAAAGCAATGACTTCATACAAAGTTTTATAAACTAAACAGTTTGCGTATCAAACAAATATATCCTATAATAGTGAAAAGGAGAGCAAAATAAATGAAAACGTTAACCTGGGATGAAGTGCTAAAAATGGTTTTGGTTGGTCGAGATTTAGAGATCCAAGAAGGAGAGTTTGTGTTTAGAGGACCAATAGCAAGTATTCAAAAAGGCATCAACAATATAGAAATAAAAACAAAGTGGACTGCAAAGTTAACAAAGGACGGATGGAAGCTACTAGAGAAGAATGGCAACTGCCTTATCCCCACAGACATGAGATGGTCAACCCCTTATTATTTTGAGGGAACAATACATTTTTCAATACCTTATATAGGAACTGCCATTATTTTCCCTACAGGTAGTAATGTTGATGAAAGAGAAGTGGAAGGGTTATTGGAACAAAAATAAAAAGACAAAAAAAGGATTAACTTTTACAGGTAATCCTTTTTATTTTCCCCTTAAGAAGGCTGGAATATCATACTTACTATCTGGGTCACTAGTGTCAAAGTCTTCTGGCTTAAATGTATCTTTCGTTGGTAAATCAATAGATTTTTGTATGGAATTAGGAGCTGTAGCATCTTTTCTCGGAATAAATCTAGGTTCTGCAAAACCATACCCTAAATCATCATGTTTAATATCAAAGCCTGTTGCAATCACAGTAATCTTAACTTGTCCTGCAAGTCTCTCATCTATAGTTGTTCCGAAGATAATATTTGCTTCATCATTTGCAATATCTCTAATAATATTTGCAGCCTTATCTACTTCTTTCATAGTTAAGTCATGACCACCAATAACGTTAAATAGTATTCCCTTAGCATCCTCAACAGATTGTTCAAGAAGAGGAGAAGAAATAGCAGCTTTTGCTGCAACTTCTGCTCTATTTTCTCCAGTCCCAATTCCAATGCCCATAAGAGCTGTTCCAGCATCTTTCATAATCGTTTTAACATCTGCAAAGTCAACATTTATAAGACCTGGCATTACAATCAAATCTGATATTCCTTGAACCCCTTGATTTAAAACACTATCAGAAAGCTTAAATGCTTCCAAAATTGACATGTTTTCATCTGCAACTTCCAGTAATCTTTGATTTGGAATAGTAATTAGTGCATCAACTTCTTCTCTAAGTTCAGTAATGCCATTTTCAGCATTTCTCATTCTCATTGCTCCTTCAAATGGAAAAGGTTTTGTTACTACACCTATTGTTAGCGCCCCAAGATCCTTTGCTAATCTTGCAATAACTGGGGAAGCTCCTGTGCCAGTGCCTCCACCCATTCCTGCAGTAATAAATATCATATCTGCACCTTCTAAGTGTTTTTTTATTTCCTCACTTGATTCTTCAGCTGCATGTCTTCCAATATCTGGATTGGCACCAGATCCAAGACCATGTGTAATTTCTTGCCCAATTGGAATTTTTACTACTGCTTTGTTTTTAGATAAATCTTGAGCATCAGTATTTATAGCAATAAATTCAACTCCAGTAATCTGGCCGGATTCAATCATAGAATTTAAGACATTTCCTCCAGCACCACCTATACCTAAAACCTTTATTTTTGCAAAGTTTTCTACTTCAGGTTTTACTTGCATTTAGTTTTTCTTTGGGCAGATTAAATAAATATGTCAAAACATTAGACAACTACTAAGGTAGAAAAGACTTGAACTTTTCAAATATCTTAGACATGCTTTTTTTAATAGTACCGTTTTTATCATCTAATGACAATAGATTACTACCTCTATAAAGTTTGACACCGTAAAGAATAGACCCTACCCCAGCGGAAGCATCAGGTCCTTTTATCTCATCAATAAGACCAGTAACACCTTTTGGTGTTCCTATCCTAACAGGCATTTTTAAATTAACTTTAGCACTTCTTTCCACTCCAGCAGTTAAAGCAGCTCCCCCTGTGATAACTATACCTGCAGGAAGCTTTCCACTTAGACCAGCTTTTGTTACCTCAAGCGCTACAAGCCTAAATATCTCCTCAAGCCTAGCATTCATTATTTTATAAAGCATACTTCTAGGGATTCTTTCAATATCTAAGTTAAACTCAGATACATCAAAATCTTCTTCTGCAACATCTCCTACTCCAGACTTGGAAAGCATTGCTTCATTACTTAATCTAATCTTTATCTTTTCTGCATCTTCAAACCTAGATCTTAAACCTATTGTTAAATCTTGAGTAACGAGCCTTCCTCCAATTGGCAAAACAACAGAATGAATAGGGCTGCCGTCTAGAAATGCTATTACAGAAGTTGTCCCTCCACCTATATCAACAAGCAAAACTCCAAGTTCCTTTTCAGTATCGTTAAGCACAGCTTCTGAGGAAGCTAAGGCACTATAAACAAGTTCATTAACGTCAACTCCAACTTGATTAACACACTTTGTAATGCTTCTCATTGCTGTAGCTGAACCATGAATGACATTAGTTTCAACCTCAAGCCTTACACCAGACATACCAACTGGATCTTTTATACCTTCTTGAGAATCAACTACAAAATCTCTCGGAATAACATGAATAATTTCTCTTGTTGAAGGAAGGGAAATTGCTTGAGCTGCTTCTATGACTCTTGCAACATCACTTCTAGTTATTTCTGATGTTTCATTTGGGGATACAGCAACAACGCCATGGGAATTCAAGGTTTCCATATGACTTCCATTTATAGTCACAAAAGCATTGGAAATAGAAACCCCAGCCATTCTTTCAGCTTTTTCTATGCTTTGAGATATGGCTTCTACAGCGCTATCTATATCTACAACATTTCCTCTACTAATCCCTTTTGAAGGAACATTTCCTGAAACTCCAATTACAGATATTTTACTCTCAGACACAGAAGCAACTGTAGTGCTTATCTTAGTAGATCCTATGTCAATTCCAGTAATAATTTTTTCCTTGGGCATAAGCTTAAAATCTAATCATATAATACTATTACTTTGTCGTAACGTAAATCAATCTTTTTCGCTACTTTTCCTTCAACACTAAGCTTTTTTATTAAGGCTCCAACAGTTTCGATGGATTTTTCTCTACTTTTATCGTATCCAATATATACTTCAGTACTCCCTACGTATATTTTTGTGTATTTTGGGTAGAAGCTCATACTACTAACATTTAGTTCTTCTTTTTCTGCAAACTTTAGTATATCAACACTAACAGGAATGATATCTTTATCTAAAAAGTTCCCTACAGATATATCATCTTCATATCTAATCTTTGGAAGCTCCAAGTAATTTTTATCAACTATTCCAAGAACATAACCATCTGAATCAATAAGGTAAAAAATACCTTTATCGTTATAAAGAATTGCAATGGGAGTTCTTTCTTCAACAACAACTTTAAGTGTGTTTGGATAATCTTTTTCTACTTCAATGTTTTTAGCTCCTAAGAAGTTCTTTTTTAATGTATCTTTTAAATTTTCAGTGTTTATAGCAAATATTGAACGCCCTAAGGAATTTTTTTCAACCAAGGTTTTGATGTCTTTTTCATTTACAAACTTGGATGACCCTAACACTTTAATAGAATTAACTTTAAAATATTCTAAGATATTAAACTTAGACATAATAAATACAAAAACTCCAACAAGCAAACAAGACACAAAGATTTTTTTAGCCATGCCATGGTGGCTTCTAAGTACAGCCTTGGGGTTCTTAAAGGTTTTCCTTCTTTTGTTTATTCTTTTTAAAACCAAATCACTTCCACTTACTTGAGCATTAGGAGAAACCTGAAAAGGATATCTTTTAACAGATCTATTTCCTTTTGTTTTTGGAGTATTTAATGACTTCATTAGCAATTTTTTCTGCAGGATCTTCTCTCAGAAAATCCAAGACCTTATTATCATTTAACCTAAAGCTATTAATATCACTTAAAGAATTTTGAATAGTATTTATTAAAGTTTTTGCATCTAAAGTACCTTGGTTTAATATAACTGCCAAACCATAATTCTTTACCATTTCTGCATTTTTATTCTGTTCGTTATGAGAAACCCAAGGGATAGGTATTAATATACAAGGTTTTTTTAGTGCTAATATCTCAGATACCGTATGTGCCCCTGATCTTGATACAACAAGACTTGATTTATTAAAAGCTTCCCCAATTTCATCTTCAAATACAAACTTTCTCAAGAAATACTTGCCTTTTACATTGCTTCTTATGCTTTCATATTTAAGTTTTAGCTGATTGTAGTCATTGTTTACAGAGTTATCTCCCGTCTGATGAATGATATTACAAAACTCAAGAAGATCCCCTAAAGAGTTATTTATTAGATTATTTATTATATGAGAACCCGTTTTCCCAGCAGACACATAAATAGTAGGAAGGTTGTTACTTACACTAAAAGAGTTTGACTTAATCTCAAAAATACTACTTCTAAGAGGAATACCTGTATAAACTACTTTTTTTCTAGGGAAATACTTTGCAGAATCTCTCCAGGATATCATCACTTTTTTAACAAGCAAGGATATAAACTTATTAGCATACCCAGAAACCACAGTTTGCTCATGAGTAAGAGAAGGTATTCCAAGAATAAATCCTGATAACACAACAGGAGCTGCAATATACCCTCCAAAAGACAATATTACATCTGGCTTTATCTTTAACAAGAAATAAAAAGCTTGAATAACACCAAAAGGGATCTTCAAAATCCTTCCAATGTCATAAGTTTTATACAGTTTCCCAGCTTTTAAATCAAAAAATGGAATTCTCAAACTAATTATTTCTCTATACTCAAGAGTCGGATTAGTGTCTCCTTTCATAGAATACTTATGGCCTATCCAAAATATTTCTACGTTAGGATCTTTTTCTTTTAACTTTTTAATCACAGGGAGAGCAGAACTATGATGCCCGCCTATCACCACTACTTTCATTTAAACCTCCTTATTAACTTAACTATTGACTAGACTCTTTACTTATATTAGCTAAAATGCCAAGTCCCATCAAACTAAAGATCATAGAAGAACCACCATAAGATATAAGAGGAATAGGAACTCCCGTTAATGGAATTATTTTGGTCATAGCTGCTACGTTTATAAAAAACTGAATTCCTAACCAAGAACTAATTCCTGATGCAATTAACTTCCCTAAAAGATCCGGAGCATTTTTAGCAATTTCAAATCCTTTATAGACAAGATAAAGGTATGCAATGGTTACAAGAATCGTTCCAACAAAACCAAATTCTTCCCCAATTATTGCAAATATAGAATCTGAAGCAACTTCTGGAAGATACTGATATTTTTGTTTTGACTGTCCAAAGCCCACTCCCATTACACCACCAGATCCTAAGGCCATGAGTGCTTGTTTCACATGATAACTAGACGTTTGGTCATCACTTCCAGAAAACATAGCCATTAATCTTGATCTCCTATAAGGGGACACTAAAATCACCATAACAGAAAGGGCAATAATGATAGGTACAGTTATGATTACTGGTTTGATTGGAGCACCTGACACAAAATATACTATTGTACCAAGTGCAAAAACCATAACAGCAGTAGACATATTTGGTTCAAGAAGTATAAGGCCAGCTAAAAGACTTGCTGTAACCATATAAACCCAAAAAAGCTCTCCTCCTTCTTTTATATTTTTACTAAGTTGAACAGATAAATAAAGAATAATTGTAAGTTTAGCTAACTCTCCAGGTTGAAAACCTATTACTCCAAGAAATGGTATTGCAGGAAGAGGAGGAGGATTTAAATATAACCATCTATTTGCTCCATTTACACATGGAGAAAAAGGAAGATTAATAGAACAAGGAAACAAACCAACTATCGCTAAAATAATTAAAGCTATAACATTAAAAAGAAAAAGAAAGTATGAAGTGCGAGAAAGTTTTTTGTAATCAAAATTATAAAAAACAAAAAAACACACAAGACCTAATATGATCCAACCTAATTGGAGCAAAACAAACCTATAAGGTTCTCCATACAAAGTATTTGAGGTAATAACCGTAGAGTCAGCGATCATAAAAAGCCCAAATCCTAAAAAGGCAAGTATTGTAAAAATAAAGGAGTTATCTTTTCCTTTAGGCTTTTTTAGTTGAATAAAACTTCTTTTCATCTTCTAGGTCTTAATTCTTAAACTTAGTTCTTAAAGAAGAGCAACAAATATACCAACAAATGCAAAGAATACCCCAAAGAGTATAAATCTAAGCGTTATCTTACTCTCATGCCATCCTAAAAGTTCAAAGTGATGATGTAGAGGAGCCATCCTAAATAATCTTTTTCTTGTATACTTATAAACAAGTTGTTGTAAAGGACTGGAAATACCATCAATAAAGAAAACAATACCCATAAAAAGAAATGCAAACTCCCTGTGCATCACAACAGCAAGAATTGCCATAGTTGCTCCAAGTACGTAAGATCCTACATTTCCCATAAATATTCTTGCAGGGAATATATTAAAGTATAAAAAAGGAATTAAGGCTCCAACAAAAGTAGCACAAAATCCAGCTAAAGCATTATAACCAATTATTCTGGATAAAACCCAAAAAGAAATCAATGAAATAAGAGACAAGCCGCCTGCCAAGCCGTCAAGGCCATCAGTAAAAGCCACTGCATTTAATATACCTATGAAAAGGAAGAATATAAATATGGGGTAAAACAAACCAATATGCACATCACCAACAAGAGGTAGCCAAATATAATCCCACCCTAACTTTGCATACGTCCAGTATGATACAAAACCTGCAATTAAACCTTGAACAATAAATTTCTGATAAGTTAAAATACCACTATCGTCGGAGCTTCCAACAGAACCAGCTATAGATTTAAAGGAGTCCCAAATTTTTGAAAAAATTCCCAGCCTTGTTCTCACCCCATTTTTATTCTTAAAAATCTTACCAAAATGATACTCAAAAAACCCTGGAAGACCTGATCTTCTATAAACTTTAGTAAAGTCTTCCAACATACCCAGAAGCCCTGCCATGCTAGCTACAAAAAGAGGAAACAATGTTTGAGTTCTTGATCTGTTAAAGAGTAAGCTGACTACAGCTACAGAAAAAATAAAGACAAGACCCCCCATAGTTGGTGTTCCTTCTTTCTTTCTATGAGTTATTGGTCCGTCTTGTCTTACACTTTCTCCCATTTGGAAGCGATAAACAAAATTAATCCATAAAGGGTACAAAGCAAGCGATACTAAACACGCCAAAAATAGCAACATAAAATCTATTAATAGCTCTACTGTTCCCATATTTTTGCTCCTAGTGATTTAAGTTTATTTACAAAACCTTCAAAAAAATTTTCAATATTTTCTACCCCTATTATCTCGCTTTTTCCTTCTGCACACAAAGCAGCTAAAACAAGTACGGCGCCATATTTAAAATTATCTATATTCAATCTTTCACTCTTTAGTTTAGTGGGTCCTTTAATTTTAGCCAATGTGCTAGGTTCCCCCAACTTATCATAATCATAAGAGTCATCACTAATGACAGGAATAATTCCTTCCTCACTTGGTTTCAACACTTCTATCTTTGCTCCCATCCTATTTAAGTCAACTACATAACCAAATCTATCAGTATAAACCGTGTCATGAATCGTACTTTCCCCAGATGCTTGAGTAAGTATTAATGTAGCAAGAGACTGCCAGTCAGGAACAAACCCAGGAGTAGCAGATATCTCAAGTTTCAATGGTTTAATATCTTCATCATGTCTCCAAACCCTAAGCTCATCTCCAGAAAATTCAAACTTCATCCCAATCTTATCCAAGAAATTAACAAACTGAACCATGGCATCTTTTCTTACACCTTTTATAGAAATATTACCTTTAGTAACTATGGCTGCAGACGCTAAAGTTGCAATTTCAGATTTATCAGAACAAACCTCAAACTTAGTCCCTTTAAATATACTTACTCCGTTTATTCTTATCTTCCTTGGTTCAATTCTTTCTACACTTGCTCCCATCTGATTTAACATCTCAACAAGATCATCTATTTCACATTCCTCAGAAGCATTAGTTATTACAGTTTCTCCTTGAATAAAAACAGAAGATAAGATCGCATTATCAGTAGCCATATGGCTAGAGGTTCTAAACACAATGCTAGCACTGTTTGGGTTTTCACTAAATATCTTGTAATACTCCTCATCTTCTTCAATCTTAAACCCTAAAGCTTTCCATGTGTCTAAAAATCTATTTACAGACCCATGAACAAAGGTAGCAGACCTATATTTTGGGATAAAAGCCTTACCAAACCTAAAAAGCAAAGGTCCAGCAAGAAGCATTGTGGTCCTATACTTGCTTCCAATCTCTAGGGGTACTTCACAAGTGTTTATGGTAGAACCATTAAGAATCAATGTGTTAGGTCCAACCCAGTCAGCCTTTCCACCAATACTTGTTATCACCTCTAAATCATCAAATATCGTCTTTATCCTTGGAACATTGCTCAAAATGATGTCTTCATTTGAAAACATTGCAGCTGGAATAAGCTTCAAAGCAGAATTCTTAGATCCTGAAACAAGAACAGAACCCATTAAAGGAGTTCCACCTTCAACAATAATCCCAGGCATATTAGGATAAAATTACTATGGATAGGGAATTAACTACTAAAAGAACTCCTAATACCACAGTAACAACAAAAATTACTTTTTCAACTCCTCGTAAGGACCTATACATACTAAAGGAACTTTTAAGACTTGAGGATAAACCTGCAGTTTTAGATTGAACAAGTACTAAAACAATGATCAATATACATATTATTATTTGTATTGTTTTTAATACAGACAATAAGTTCATTTTTTACTACAAAGACTTTCTAAAAATAAATACAAAATACTTATCATTAAACTAGAAAAGACCATGGTCCATACGCCATCTAAGTTTTTAGATGGTAACACATACCCAAAAATCGTCAAACCAGGAAGTGTAGATGCATTAATAGTAAAACCATCAAGAATTGTGGTTAAAACATAAAAAACAATTACTGTTGTAATAAAAACAATAAAAACATAAGACAAACCTTTGGTAGGAAGAGAAACTACTGATATTAACGGTTTTAAGAATAAATAAAGCAAGGTTAAAGCTAAAACTACAAGAATTGTTGTTTTTGTGTACTCATCCCCATAACCAAAGGGCTTTATCAAAAACTGCACGAGATATAAAGACATAAAAACAAATAGTACAGTCCTTAAGATCTTTTTCATGATTAAATTATACCCTAAGAGACTTTTGTCTCAACAAATGGTGATACTTCTGAGCAAATCTATGAGATTCGTTCCTTAAATTTATTAAGAGCTTCATACCCAAGTTAGATTTATCTATTACCTTTTCATCAAAGTCATTTCCTTGCTTAAAAACTAAAGTTTCATATCTTTTGGCAAGACCAACAACTGGAACACTAAGTTGAAGATCTTGCATCACTTGATGTGCAGCAGAAACTTGAGGTTTTCCGCCATCAACAACAATAAGACTAGGTACTCCCCAAGATTGAGATTTATTTGATTTTTTGTTTGTTATTTCTCTACTTAACCTTCTAAATAAAACTTCGTACATCATCCCAAAGTCATCAGATTTTTCTTTAAACTTAATCTTAAACCTCTTGTATTCTTTCTTATCAATTTTCCCATTAGTAGATACAACCATAGACCCAACAGCTTCTTTACCAGATATATTTGATATGTCAAAACATTCTATCCTTTTTGGAATATCATTTAATACAGGAACTATTCCTGCAACTTCTTCCATTGATTTCTTATTTATATCTTCAACAAGATACGGATTGTCAATATACTCTGCTGCATCTCTAAAAGTATTTTGCACGTATGAAAATTTAGAAAGAAGATCTCTATACAAGGCTGCTTTCTCGTACTCCATAACTTTTGAATATTTTTTCATTTCCTTTTTCATCTTAAACATCATTTTTACAGCTTCTCCAGATAGTACCTTCTTAATATTCTTTATTGAACTTTTATATTCTTTTATATCTTCATTACTCCTTAAGACACAAGGTTTAGAGCACAGGTTTATATGCCCAAATAAACACGGAGATTCGAGTTTTTCATATCTTGAAAACTTGGAGGGAGAACAATCTCTATACTTAAATACTTTCCTAATTGTCCCTAAAATATTTTTAGTTACACTAGAGCTTGGATAAGGTCCAAAAAATATATCTTTATCTTTTATTTCTGTTTTTCTTGCGGTAATTACCTTTGGAAGACAAACCAATTTTCCCGAAATAAGAACTTTTTCATCTCTAATCACAATATAAATATAGGATTTGTCATCTTTTAAAATAATGTTGTACTTAGGTTTGTATTTTTTAATTAATTCTGCCTCCAGTATTAAGGCTTCAAATTCAGAATCTACTTCTATAAATTCAATGTCGTTAATCTGCCTGACAAGAGCTGCTGTTTTTGAGCTAACATCTAGCTTAACGTTAAAATAAGATCCCACTCTGGATCTTAAGTTTTTTGCTTTCCCTACATATATTATTTTCCCTTTTTCATCCTTAAAAACGTAGGAGCCAGGGGCTTGAGGCAAGGTACTAGCTTTTTCTTTAAGATTTGTGAAATTCACAAACCTATTGTAGCATTTGAGAGATGAAACTATCTAAACTAAAGTTGGTAGCTGTACTGTTTATACTCTTAACAACCAGAAGCATAAAATTAGCTCACGCAGACCAAGAAAGTCAGTTTTTAATTGATTATGACATTGAATACAACATCCAAGAAGCAGGCGACACAAATGTAGTTCAAACAGCCACCATCACCAATCTAAAGAATGATGTGATCCCAACTACTTATACATTTGCCACTAAACAACTTGAGATTTACGATGTTGAAGCAGAAACAAATAATAAAAGCTCTCAAGTAAGAACAGAGGATAAAAATGGCGAAACTTTAATATCAGTAACAATAAGCAATTATGCAATTGGAGAAGGAAGACAAAATGAAATTAAGTTAAGCTACAAAACAAAAAACATTGCAACTAAGACGGGAAAAATCTGGAATATATATGTTCCAAAGATACAAATACCTGATACTACTACAAAATATGATGTTAAACTTTTGATCCCCATATCATTTGGATCAAAAATTTACTTATCCCCTACTCCTGTCATAGAAAAAAAAGAAGGAAGCAATAACACTTTTTACTTTACTAAAGAAATATTCAAAACAAACGGTATTAGTGCTGCTTTTGGGGAATACCAACCATTAAATTTTAAACTTAAGTATCAACTTAAAAACTCTTCAATTTTGCCTTTGTTAAAGGAGATTGCATTACCTTCGGATATAATTAGCATGCAAAGCGTAAGTTATAAAAGCATTAATCCTAAACCTTTTCGCATCAAGCTAGATAAAGATGGAAATGTAATTGCTACTTATATCACACCACCGCTTAAAGAATTAAGGATAGAAGTAATGGGAACTGCAAAGTTATTTGGAAAGCAAATTAATCCTGACTTTGGAAGGAGCTTTTCTGAAATACCAAAAGATCTAGCTAATAAATATACAAAAGAACAAAAGTACTGGGAGGTTAACTCTCCTTATGTTCAAAAGCTGTCTCAACAATTAAAGGATGAAAATTTAAATGTTATCAAAAATGCACAAAAAATTTATCAATTTATTACTCAAAATTTAACTTATGATTTCAATGCCTCAGAACAAGGATTAGTAGAAAGAAAAGGAGCTGAAGCAGCATTAACTCAAAAAGGAAGTTGGACTTGCATGGAATTTACAGATCTTTTTATCGCCACAGCAAGAGCAATGGGTATACCTGCAAGAGAAGTAAATGGTTATGCTTTTACATCAGAAGAAAGCAATAAACCTGTATCTATAAATTTAAAGGGTGGAGATTTACTTCATGCATGGGCAGAATTTTATGACCCTTATTATGGGTGGATCCAAGTAGATCCAACATGGGGCACAACATCAGGGATTGACTATTTTACAAAGCTGGATACAAATCATTTTAGTTTTGTAGTTAAAGGATTAAGTTCAGAGTATCCATTTCCTGCAGGAGCATATAGATTTTCTGATAATGAAAAGTTGATAGAATCAGCTCTTTCTCAAAGCATAGTAGAAGATGATTTTAAGCCAAAAATTGAAGTCAAAAAGATCTTGAACTTAAACGTAATAAGAACTTTAAAAGGGTACTCAAAAGTAAAAGTTACCAACATTGGAGATGTGTTTGTATATAAACTTAATGACAAAACACTCCCAATTAAATCTTCAACAACCATATATATTAGAAGAAATCAAAAAGAAATAAACTTTGAAGATATAAATGGTAACAAATACTCTCAAGGTTTAGAATCTTTATAAAAGGACTTCTACAGTGTTAAAATAAGAACAAAGCAAGCAAGATGGGAGAGGAAAATGAAAAAGCATCAGGAGGAAAAGGGTAAAAGACCTAAAAAGCCACTACTATCAAAACGCATGCAAAACAAGATGAATAAGAGAATTTCAAATAAGATAAGGTTGATGTCTAACATTTGTGGAGGTACTCAAAAAGCAATTGAGTTTTCTGTAGAACCTGAGGAGCAAATAAATATTGAGGATCTAGTACATAAGATAACATCTTCACATGAGTTGGTTCTTGTCAAGTGGAACAGTCAATTACGAACTATTATGGTGTGCAACTCAAAACCAAGGATTGAGTTCAATTGTGAAGATTTATTTTTGTAATATATAAAGCAGCTTATTCACTAAAGTAAGCTGCTTTCTTTTTCTTACGAGTCTTTTAAGGCCTGAGATGTATATGATTGTTTACAATTCATTAAATCTTTAAGCGTTCCTTCAAAAAGAATCATTCCCCCGTTTTCTCCTCCATCAGGACCAAGATCAATAACCCAATCACAGTTTTTAATGACATCAAGATTATGTTCTATCATAACAATAGTATTTCCTCTTGCAGTTAATCTCTTACAAATTGCAATTAAATTTTCCAAATCTGCAAAGTGAAGACCTGTTGTAGGTTCATCTAATATATAAAGGGTACTACCTGTAGATTTTTTTGATAATTCCAACGCTAACTTTACCCTTTGAGCTTCTCCTCCAGAAAGAGTTGGGGCAGGCTGACCTAGTTTTATATAACCAAGACCCACATCATATAAGGTTTGTAATTTCCTCCTAATCTGAGGAATGTGTTCAAAAAACTTCAATCCTTCTTCTACAGTCATATCTAACACATCAGCAATATTTTTGCCTTTATACTCAATTTCTAAAGCTTCTCTATTGTACCTTTTACCACCACATACTTCACAAGTAACATAAACATCCGGCATGAATTGCATTTCAATTTTTATTTGTCCTTCTCCGCTACAAGCTTCACATCTACCACCTTTAACATTAAAGCTAAATCTTCCTTGTTTATAGCCTCTTAATCTTGCATCTTGAGTTTGTGAATACAAATCTCTAATGAAATCAAAAACTTTTGTATATGTAGCAGGGTTGGATTTAGGAGTTCTTCCAATGGGACTTTGATCAATAGCAATAACATTTGAAATATTTTCAACTCCCATTAATCCTTCATTAGGCTCAGGTTTTTGTTCAATTTTCAAGCCAAATTCTTGTCTTAAAGCAAGATAAAGAGTATCCATTATTAAAGTAGATTTACCAGACCCTGAAACTCCTGTAACACATGTAAACTTTCCCAAAGGAATGTTTAAATCAATATTCTTTAAGTTCCTTCCTGAAGCTTTCTTTAGTGTTAAAAATCTTCCGTCAACTTTCTTTTTTATCTTGTGGTTTGTTTCTTCTTCTAAGAGTTCATCCAACTTCAGTGGTTCATAAGTCCCATTCTTTCCTACAATTAATTTTTTCGACAAGTATTTACCGGTCAAGGAATTGGGATCTTTCATAATCTCTTCTGGTGTACCTTCTGCGATTATCTTTCCGCCATGTTCTCCAGCTCCTGGACCAAAATCAAAGATATAGTCACTCTCAAGCATTGTTTCTGCATCATGTTCAACTACAAGAACTGTGTTTCCAAGATCTCTTAGCTGATGAAGCGTTTTTATTAGTTTTCCTTGATCTCTCTGATGAAGCCCTAAAGACGGTTCATCAAGAACGTATAAAACACCAGATAATCCTGATCCAATTTGAGAAGCCAACCTTATCCTTTGAGCTTCTCCTCCAGACAGTTCTGATGATGCTCTACTTAACGTCAAGTAACCAAGACCTACGTCAACAAGAAACTTCAATCTGTAACTTATTTCTTTTAGAAGAGTCCCAGCAATTTTATTTTCTCTATCTGTTAAAAGATTAGGAAGTTTCTTACACCATTCTTGAGTATCTATTATAGACAATGATGTAATCTCAGTAATAGGCTGTTCATTAATAACAACAGAAAGAGACTCTTTTTTTAATCGTGCCCCTTTACACACAGGACACAATTCCTTGATCATATACTTTTCTATTTCGCTCCTAATAAAGTCTGATTCGGTTTCTTTATATCTTCTTGCAAGATTTGGAATTACCCCTTCATATTGTGCTTCAAAACTTCTTCTTGCACCATCTTGGCCTATATAAGTAACCTTAAATCTTCTTTCTTTAACTCCATACATCAAGATATCTTTATATTCCTTTTTGAGCTCTCCAATTGGTGTATCTAAAGATATTCCATATTCTTTTGATACTGCTTCTACCACTTTTCCAGTCCAACTGGTGTGTTCAAACAACTTAGTCCACGGAAGAACCCCTCCTTCATTTACAGATAATCTAGGGTTAATAACCAATTCTTCTGCCACTCTTAACTGAGTTCCTATTCCATCACACCCTAAGCAAGCTCCATGAGGAGAGTTAAACGAGAATGTTCTAGGTTCTATGTCAGGAAGAGATATATTACAAACTGGGCATGCAAAATTTTCAGAAAAAAGATGATCTTTAAAATTTTTAGGATTTTCATTGAAGTCAAATGTTTTATCTTTAACAATGGTTATCACTACACTACCATTGCTAAGTCTTAATGCTGTCTCAATAGATTGAAATATTAAGCTTTCGTTCTCTTTTCTACTTTTTTCATCTTTTATTTTCTTACTACTTAATACATATCTGGCAATTAAACCATCAATGGAATGTTTATTTGTTTTTATTAACTGAAATTCCTCGCTAAGTTCTCTAATATCACCATCTACTCTTGCTCTAATAATTCCTTGTTTCTTAAGATTTTCAAATAAAGCTGAATATTCTCCTTTTCTATCTTTAATTACAGGAGAAAAGATAAAAAATCTTACTCCCCTTTCTGTCTTGAAGTCAGCCTCTTGTGATACCAACTCCATCACTTTTTGAGTTATTTCTTCAGATGATTGTCTTTGTATCTCCCTACCACAGTTTGGACAATGAGGATGTCCTACTCTTGCAAAAAGAAGTCTTAAGAAGTCATATATTTCTGTAATTGTTCCTACTGTAGATCTTGGATTTTTGGATGTTGTTTTTTGGTCTATGGCAATAGCTGGAGACAAACCTTCTATTTTCTCTACATCTGGTTTGTCCATCACACCTAGAAATTGCCTTGCATAAGCAGATAAGCTTTCCACATATCTTCTCTGCCCTTCTGCATAAATAGTGTCCATTGCAAGGGAAGATTTTCCAGATCCAGATACGCCAGTAAAAACAACCATTTTGTTTTTAGGAATATCTAAATCAACGTTTTTTAAATTATGCTGTCTAGCACCTCTAACTATGATGTGAGATAAAGCATCTTTCATGACTTAACTATTGTACTAGAATAGTCAATAGATTGTCTACGGGTTTTATTTGGGTATATAAAAGAATAAAAACGGACCAAGGTGTTTTAAACAACAATGGTCCGAAATATTTAATTGAGTGGCGGCTCAATTTTGCTATACTACTAACTTTTTTTGTACCTAGGTTTAGGATACACTACAATACGTGCACCTGAACCCAAACTGTTACTATATTGATTATATTTTTTAGTAACAGAGTACAACCCTGCTTTTAACTCTATCCCATCGTCAGTTTCTTTTACTTCCACACAATCTGAGTCTGGGAAGGAATTATTCCTTATACCAAGTAAAATCTCGTTTGCTAACGAGATCACTGAGCTCTCTTCATTCCCATGTTTTTCCTTCAAAGACATGGAAACACAGAGAGTGCAAAGGAGCTTTTTGGCAGGTGCGTTGGGATTGTGCCCTTTGAACAGCGTTTTGTACACCTCTAGAGCTTCATCGAACAGTCTTGACTCTAGGGCTCTAAAATTTTCTTCATCAAACTCCCGCTTCTGTTTTACAAGACCCTTATCCACTTTTAACACCTTCCACAAACACCATGCTGCTAAAACAAACAACTCCACAACCAATATCATTGACGCCGGGTCTAAGCCCTTCCTCCACAGCAAAGCCTCCAACAAGACCCCCTCCCCAAAAACAACACTAAAAACCCCAACAAGCCACGTACACTCAAAACTCTTTTTCACTTTTCTCCTTAGGTACAAGACCTTTTATTTTTACGTGCTTGGAAGGAATATATCCATATGAGCACGGTACTCTACGTTTATCCATCCGCCAATGGAAATCGCAGGCAATCTGAATTCAATCTACTTAAATTCAAACTGCCTGAGACTTCCAACAAATTGTCAAAGAACAAGAAAAGACCGAGAACACAGCCTTTAGTAGCACTCTCTTTCTTTTAAAGACATGTAGATTATAATGCTAAATCAACATTTTGTCAACACTATAAGTCCTATTGTTACGAAAACAAAAACCCTGAAGTAACTAATCAGGGTTTAAATACACTAACAAAACGAAACAAGATCATCATTATGGAGTTAAATCATCCAGCTGCTTTTCACCTTCACTTAACACCTGCTCAACGTCGTTAGATGTTTCGACTTCAGTTTGATCAAGACCTTGAACATAAGAACCCAAGGCATCTGCTGCCTTAGCATGTTCATTCTCCAAGAACTCTGAGATATCTTCCCCAAGAGACATCATTTCCCTTAACATGGTCTTTTCTTCTTCGGTAATACTTCCTCTTGACACAGCATCATTAACAATTTGAAGTGCTTTTTCTTTGTAGACACTATCCACTGGAGATTCTTCAATCATTTTTTTGAGTTCTAATAATTTATCCATTTAGTTTTAGTTCTCCTTTTCTTTAAATTACTACGCATTATAGTTTACTTTTATAAAGTTTCAATAAACCTTCCTATCCTTCTAAAGGAATCTCTAGCAGCCCTATACTTCTTAACTTCTAACTGATGTTTTTTCCTTTCAGCTATTATTTCACTTCTTATTCCACTTGACGCTTCTACCTCTTCTAACTCTGCAGCTTTTATATTTCTCATTTCTTCTCTCAACTGCTTAATATAACCTTCATACTCCTCTATGGTTTTAGCTGACCTTAGCTTTTCCTCATTTAACTTTTGACTTTGAACAGCAACTTTTCTTTCTTGAATCTTTGCAGGAATTTCATATACTAAACTTACTTTTTCTTCCACCCAAGCCACTGGAGACAACCCTAACTTTGTAACTCTCACACAAAGAGCCTCTGATTTTTCCATTGCTTTCTCTTTATTACTCCTCCATCTTTCCAAAAAACTATCCCTAGCCTCGGTAGTTCTTTCAACAAAGTTATTATACCTATCAATTACTTTATCAGATGTATCTCTAACAATATCCGAAACTCTTGCTCCAATCTTTTCGCTTTGAGCTTGTATAGCTTCAGGTGCCCCTAAAATTTTCTTACCAATAGAAGAAGCTTTTTCCCTTATACCTCCAAGCGCTTTTTCTACAGATTCACCTATTCTTTCAGCTCTTTTTTCTCCAGATCTTTCAGCAATTTCGCTCATTTCTTTCACACTTAAAAGTTCGGTTTTTTCCATAAGCCTATCCTTTCACAAAATACTTACATTAAAATTACACACCTAATTAAAAGTGTAGTCAACAACCACTAACATCATTAAATAACTTCCTCAAATCTCTAATTTTATCTCTTAAAACAGCAGCCCTTTCAAAATTTAATATTTCAGCTTCATACTTCATCTCTTTCTCTAAGTTTCTCACTACTTTCCTCAGTTCATAAGGTGGAAGTTGTCTGAAATCTACATCTATAAATGCGTCTTTTTTCTTTCCTTCTAGTTCTTCTTCTAACTGTTGATCTATTAACTTTTCTCTTATTGGCTTAGTAATCTGCTGAGGTGTTATCTCATGTTCCTTGTTGTATTCAAGTTGTATATCCCTTCTCCTTTCTACTTCATTAATTGCTCTTTTCATACTTCCAGTAACATTATCAGCATACATAACAACCTCTCCTTGAACATGTCTTGCAGCTCTACCCATAACTTGAATTAAAGATGTCTCTGATCTTAAAAAGCCTTCTTTATCTGCATCAAGTATTGCAACTAAAGACACTTCAGGAAGATCAAGCCCTTCTCTTAACAAATTTATTCCAACAAGAACATCATATTCTCCCTTTCTTAAATCATCTAAAATATCTGTTCTTTCAAGAGTGTCTACATCAGAGTGAAGATATGTAACTTTTATGTTCTTTTCTTTAAGATAAGAGGACAACTCTTCTGCCATTCTCTTAGTAAGAGTGGTAACAAGAACCCTTTGTCTACTTGATACCTTTTCTTCTATTCTTTCTACAAGATCATCAATCTGTCCTTTAGTGGGAAGAATGGTAACTTTAGGATCAACAATTCCTGTTGGTCTAAGCAAAAGTTCAACGATTTCACCCTTAGATCTTTCTATTTCCCAATCATCTGGCGTAGCACTTACGTAAACTTTTCTATTTGTTCTACTTAAAAACTCATTAAAATTTAAAGGTCTATTATCAAGAGCGGATGGAAGTCTAAAACCATAGTTTATCAGAGTTTCCTTTCTTGATCTATCACCATTGAACATTCCTCTTACTTGAGGAACCGTCATGTGAGACTCATCTATTATCACCAAGTAATCTTTAGGAAAGAAATCAAGAAGAGTATATGGTGCATCTCCTGGATTTCTGCCATCAAAATATCTAGAGTAGTTTTCAATTCCTTTGCAATATCCAAGCTCTTGCATCATCTCCAAGTCATAATTTGTTCTTTGTCCAAGCCTATATGCTTCTAACTGCTTTCCATTGTCCCTTAATTCCTTTAACCTAAGCTGTAAGTCCTTCCTTATATCTTCTACTGAATCTTTGAATCTCTCTTGAGCAGTTATATAGTGTTTTGCCGGGTAAATTACAATCATCCCAGTATCTACACCATATGTATTCCTAGTTTCATTTCCAGTTAAGGGATCAAAATAAGAAACATTTACAAGTACATCATTAAATATTTCAAGTCTTATTGCTTGATCTTGATAAGCTGGAAAAATATCAATAACATCACCAGTTACTCTATATGTTCCTCTTTTAAAATCGTAATCAGCTCTATCATAATGTGTTTGAGATAACCTCATAAGCAAATCATTAAGTCTTAACTTCATTCCTTTCCTCAGCTCAATTGCTACTTTGCTATATTCTGCTGGAGACCCTAAGTTATAAATGCAAGAAACAGAAGATACAACAATTACATCTTTTCTTGTCATGAGTGATGTTGTTGTAGATAATCTTAGTTTATCTATTTTTTCATTTATTGCAGAATCCTTTTCTATATATGTATCAGTTGAAGGAATATAACTTTCTGGTTGATAGTAATCATAATAACTAACAAAGTACTCAACAGCATTGTTCGGAAAGAACTCTCTAAATTCCTGGTAGAGCTGTGCTGCAAGAGTTTTGTTATGAGAGATTACAAGAGTTGGCTTTTGAATATTTTGTACTACATTTGCCATTACAAATGTCTTACCACTACCGGTTACACCTAATAAAACTTGATCTTTAATTTCTTTTTCTAAGTTTTTAGTTAGTTTTTCTATTGCTTGTGGTTGATCTCCAGTTGGTTTGAAAGGAGAAGATATTTTAAACATAGAAAAATAATAACATAGTTTCGGGTATTATTTGCATAATTGCTTGACACAAACACGTTAATGACCTATAATATAATTCTACAATAACATGGAGGCAATAATGATGGAGAAGGTGTTAGTGGAGAAGATAGTAACCAAAAAATTTTTGGTGGTAGGGGGATCAACAATATTTCCTCCATTTATGAAAAAAGTGGTGTTAGTAATTCCTGAGGATTCACCTTCCGAGGAGCTACCGCTTGTTGCAGTGTACTATAAGAGCGGTCCCTTTTCTTATGGTTCAGTAGGAGTTTTAACCTATCCAGATTTGAGTGAGCTAAGGAAATCCCTAAGCTAAAACAAAAAGGAGGAAAGATTGAATAAGAAGTTAGACGAGTGGGAGGTTGATTCAACCTATGTAGCAGAAAGAAATACTGAAAACTTTTCTGCGTTAGTTGGTGGGACTATCACCATAGAAAAAGGAGCAAAAATTAGGTGTTGTAACTGCAACGTTTCTGCACTCCCTCAATGCTTTCAGATCGATTCAGGTGTACATAAGGGTCTTTTTATTTACCTAAGAGAGAATCTGAAACCAAGTGATGTTGGCATGGTAAAAGAAAAAAGCTAAAAGGCACTTCGTTTTTACATAGCACCTAGAATAAAAAAACTTTCTAGGTGCTAATTTTTTACCTCTTGACATATTCGTATAAGATTCGGTATCGTATAAATACGAAGAAAATCCGTAAGTTTATTCTTCTAAAAGGAGTAAAAATGAGCCCCGTAACTCTTTATAAAAAACAAAAACAAATTTTAGATTTTATTTCTCAGTATATTCAGATTAATGGGTACTCACCTACTCTGCAAGAAATAGCAGATTCTATGGACTTATCTTCTCTTGCAACTGTTCATGAACATCTTCAAGCATTAGAAAGAAAAGGTGTTATTAAAAGATACGAAGGAGCAGTAAGAGGAATTGAAATTGTTGATGTGTCTGTAAATGCAAACTTAAGTGCAATAGAGCTTCCATTAGTTGGATATATTGCAGCTGGAGAGCCAATAGAAGCTATAGAAAATCCTCTTTCTACAGTAATGGTATCCCCCGACATGGTTTCTAAATCAAAAAGATGCTTTGTTCTTCAAGTCAAAGGTTCTTCAATGATAAATGAAGGAATAATGGATGGAGATTATGTTGTTTTAAAACAACAAGAAACTGCAGAAAACGGTCAAATAGTTGTAGCTTTAATTGATGATGGTTTTGCTACCTTAAAAAGTTTTTATAAAGAAAAAAATGGAAAGATAAGACTTCAACCTGCCAACGATAATATGGATCCAATCATTGTTGATGCAAATCAAGTTAAGGTTCAGGGTGTGGTAACAGGAATTGTTAGAAGATACAATCACTAATAAGAAAAGGGCCAGTGTGTTTAGCAAAGGCCCTTTTAAAGAGTACACTCTAATGTTAAGTTTCGGTTGATTTCATGTTAGGTTTTAAAAGGGTTCTCCACTTGATGTTTAGATCCCCGATAAAAACCTCTACCTCGTACTTTCCACCAAAGGTTTGCTGAACCACGTGCGCCAAATCACTTGTTATCAGTACAGCTAGATCATCTGCATCTGTCTTTCCATGCAACATTGCAGTGTCCAAACGAACATAGATGGTATTAGAACCTTCAGTTTCTTCCTTAGGTTCCTCACCTAACAGGTCGCTGACAAATAATGGATGAACCCAATTAGTAGGAACTTCCATTGTAGTAACAATTGATGACACAATACCTTTGCGCAACTCAGACAACGTCTCCTTGGATGTCCCTTCCGGAATCCCAAATACAATTGGAAACGGCATACTTTCCTCCTTTTTATTTTTCTATCGTAAGATTGCGATCATCTTAGCATATCGATAGCACACAGTCAAGGCTATAGGATTAAGTAAAGCACTTTAAGCTGCTATTTCTTACCAATATTTAGATTTACTAACTAAACTCGGTACTGTAAACTTAAACTTGCTTACAGTATGACTAACTTAATTCAACCAATACTTACATATTTAGAGGCCTTAGCTACAAAAGTACCTCTTGAGATATTTACTGTCATTGGTTCCTTTCTTGAGGAAGTTGTAGCTCCAATACCATCTCCTTTTGTACTAACTACCGCAGGATCTATAACAAGAGCTCAAGACAAAGCTTTAATCTATATTCTAATGGTTGCTCTTCTTGCATCTGTATCAAAAACTTTAGGAGCATGGTTTTTATACATAATTACTGATAAATTGGAGGATGTATTTATTCCTAAATTTGGTAAATTCTTTGGAATAAAACATGAAAACATTGAAAAGATTGGAAAATACTTCAATGGAACAAAAAGAGATTGGTTAGTGCTTTTCGCTTTAAGATCAATTCCAATAATACCTAGTTCTCCAATATCTATAACCTGTGGATTTATTAAACTAAACAAAAAGAACTTTATTGTATCTACATTCTTTGGAACAATAATTAGAAGCTTATTCTTTTTATACCTTGGGTACACCGGACTTTCAGCATCTGAGTCCTTAGTAAATGGTTTGAATAAATCAGAAACAATAATGCAAATAATTATCGTGATTGGAATTCTTGCTCTCTTATTCTGGGGTTATAAACAAAGATCAAAACTAATGACCAATGGAGAAAATAATTTAGGGAATAGTAATAAAGAACAAGAAGCAAAAGATTTACTTAATTACAAAAAGGTAGATGAACTACCTAAAGAAGAATCTGATGATTACCCAACCATTTACATATTTAGACATGGACAAACTCAGGACAATAAAGACTTTATATTTAGTGGGTGGAGAGAATCAAAACTAACCAAAGAAGGTGAGAAACAAGCAAAGGTACTTGCAAAGAAGTTAAAAGGTATAAAATTTGACAAGTTAATATCATCCCCACAGTTAAGAGCTATAGAAACGATGAAAATAGCTATGTCCTTAAATAAGTTTGCAAAAGACCTTGAAATAGAAACTGATGAAAGAATAAAAGAAAGATCTTATGGAGACTTCACCGGTAAGAGCAAACTTGAAATTCAACTTAAAGATCCAGAAGAACTAAAAAAGATAAGAAGAGCCTATGATTACACCCCACCAAGTGGAGAAAGCATAGAAATGGTGTGTGAAAGAGTAGCTAGCTTTTGCGATGACTTAATAAAACAAGTTAAAGGAACAAAAGTTAAAATCGCTATTTCTTGTCATGGCAACTCAATAAGAGGGTTTAGAAAACATTTTGAGCATTTAAGCAATGAAGAAACAGCAAGGATAGAAACTCCATTAGGACAAGACTACGCAGCGTATGTGATAAAGAATTAAAATCCGTAAAATATCTCAAGAAGCCTGTTATACTTTGCTACCCTCTCCCCTCTTGCTGGAGCTCCTGACTTAATAAAATCAGCATTAACTGCAACAGCAAGATCTGATATAAAGGTATCATTTGGGTTTTCTCCACTTCTGTGGGAAACGATAACACTCAACTTTGCCTTTTTTGCTGTTCTTATAAACTCTAAGGTTTCAGTTAATGTTCCTATTTGATTGGGTTTTACAATCACTGAATTTAATATTTTTTCTTTAATTACTTTCTCAAGTATTTTAGGATTAGTTGCAACAAGATCATCTCCAACAATCATTAATTTGCTTGAAAGCTTTTTGTAAATTTCCTTCCAAGAAGTATCATCTTTTTCAAATAGTGGGTCCTCAAGATATATAAGTTCATACTTAGACAATAATTTTATATAGTAATCAATTAGTTCATTTGAAGAAAGCTCAAGATGTTCTTCATTAATATGATATTTATTATCTTCATAAAATGAACCAGCAGCTACGTCTACGCCAAAGAAGAAATCTCTTCCAGCTTCATATTGTTTACTTACTGCCCGTTGTAGGAAATCCAAGGCAGTATCACAAGATAAGCCATGAGGCTCAAAGCCACCTTCATCACCTACTCCAGTCTCAAAGTCTTCATTAGATAATATTTGCTTTAAATCTTTATAAACACTAGCCCCCATCTCAATAGCTTTATTTAAAGGAATGTTAAGGGCTGGAATAAGTATAAACTCTTGAAATGAAAGATTATTCCTAGCATGTTTTCCACCATTTATAATGTTAAAGATTGGACTTGGAAACCTTAAGTCTCCATTATTCTTTTCTTTCCCAGAGTAAAGAACACTAATATGCTCATAAAGTTCTTTACCTTGAGACAAAGCAGAAGCCTTGGCTACTGCCAATGACACGGATAAAATGCTATTTGCTCCTAATTTACTTTTGTTGTGGGTACCATCCATTTTTATTAAAGTTTCATCTACTAAAACTTGATTGCTAGGATCCTTTCCTTGAAGAACATCATTTATTGATGTGGAAACAAAATCAGACGCTTTTTCTTCATCAATATACACTGCTTCATTTTCTCCAACAGAAGCACCAGACGGAACCGGTTGAACAGCAACAGTACCATCATCCAAAACAACCTTTGTTTCTATCGTCCAATTTCCTCTTGAATCAAGAATCTTTTGGCATCTAATATTTTCTATCCTAGGCATACAAGTTACTACCTCTTATCCTTGTTATCTTTACCTTTTTTAGATAAAACTTTCTTTTCTGCTTCATATACAACACTTCTTGTTTTCTCAATGACGTCAGGGCTTACTGATACAGACGTAACACCCCAATCAACAAGCATTTCTACTAGCTCAGGAAATACTGATGGGGCTTGTCCACACACAGAACATGTTATTTTTCTTTTTTTACATGTAGTTACTATTCTTTCTAAAGACCATAAAACAGCAGGGTCCATTTCATTGTAAATATCAGCAATCTTCTCATTGTCCCTATCAAGCCCTAAGGTCAACATTGTTAAATCATTTGTTCCAATAGAAACACCATCTATTCCTTCGTCAATAAATTCATCAAGTAAAATTACATTTGAAGGAATTTCGATCATCATCCAAAATTTAAACGTACCTCCTCTTCTTAAACCCGAAGCAGAAACTATTCTTTTAACCTCTCGTAGTTCTCCTACTGTTCTAACAAAAGGCATCATAACCCAAAGATTTTTTAATCCTTTCTTGTTCCTTACTATTTTTATGGCCTCAAGCTCCATTTCAAATACGTCAGCATCTTTTATATACCTAGACACTCCTCTATAACCTATCATTGGATTCGGCTCATCTTGCTCAAACTCTTTGCCACCCTTGAGATTTGCATACTCATTTGACTTAAAATCATTAAATCTGTAAACAACTGGCCTGGGATTAAAAGCTTCTGCAAATTTTTCAATTCCTTCTGCTAGCTTTATAATAAATTCTTTTTTCTTCCCATCTTTAATGAATTTCTTTGGATGTGTTCCAATGTTTGCCATGATAAACTCAGCTCTTAAAAGTCCAACACCATCTGTATTTCTTACTGCCATTTCTGATGCAAGTTCTGGCTCAGCAAGATTTACATATATCTTTGTAGCTGTTTTAACTTTTGATAAATCTATCTTTGATTTACTAGTTTCCTCAACAACCTTAGTGATATCACCCTCATAAACTTTCCCTGATCTACCATCTACTGTTATTACTTCTCCATTAGAAAGCATTTTAGTGGCGTTTAAAGTCCCAACAATTGCTGGAACCCCAAGCTCTCTACTAACTATTGCAGCATGGCTAGTTCTTCCCCCTAAATCAGTAACAATAGCTACTGCTCTTTTCATAGCAGGCACATAATCAGGATTAGTCATTTCAGCTACTAAAATATCTCCTTCTCTTACCTTGCTTATCTCTTTAGGCTCTTTAACTATCCTAACTTTCCCAGATGCTACTCCTGGCGAAGCTGCTAAACCTTCAAGAATAGCTTTTGTACCTTCCTTTTCTTTAATTACAACATTTGCAGTCTTATTAACAAGGGTAGTAACTGGCCTTGTTTGAACTATTCTTATCCTTCCATCTTCTATACCGTACTCAATATCTTGAGGATGATCATAATGCTCCTCTAACTTTATACCAAATTCAGTAAGGTCTATTATTTGCTTGTTAGTGAGTTTTTGCACTTTTTGATACTTCTTAGATACAGGAACTTTCTTTCCAGCTATTGTGGTCTGCCAAGTTTGAGTAGCTATAAATCTTGACACTATCTTCCTTGCTTTTTTGTTTACAATGTATTGATCAGGGGTAAACTCTCCAAGCACAATTGGTTCCCCAAGACCAAATCCTGCCTCCACAGACACTTCATCTCTGTTGTTGGTTACAGGATTCACCGTAAACATTATCCCAGATACATCAGATTGGACCATTAACTGCACAGGAACTGCAATTCCTACCTTCATATGTGAAAACTTATTAGTCACCCTGTAAAAGATAGCTCTAGCTTCAAATAAAGATGCCCAACACTTTTGAACATGTTTAACTACATTTTGCCATCCTTTTATTTCAAGAAATGATGCTTGTTGACCTGCAAAGGAAGCTTCAGGAAGATCTTCCGCTGTTGCTGATGATCTCACTGCTACTAACTTGTCTGTTTCCCCGCAAAGTTCCAAGTAGTATTTCTTTATCTCTTCAGATAGCTCCCTAGGCATTTCAGCTTGAAGAATAGCTGTTTTAATATTTACAGAAGCTCTCATTAACTTATCTTGGTCATCTACATCAAGATCATTTAACTCTGTTAATATTTTTTTCCTAATTGAAGTGGAATTAATAAAATCAAAGTAAGCTTTAGCAGTAACCACAAAGCCATCGGGGACAGGTATTCCTATACTTACCATTTCACCTAAATTAGCTCCTTTTCCTCCAACTAACGGGATATCTGTTTTTCTAATATCCTTAAACCAAAGTATATGAGCAGTTTGTTTATTCATATAAAAATAGTAACATTGAAAAAATTTAGGAACAATACTAATTTAAATGTTTAAATCTACCTTAAAGGAATCGTAAATATAAACTTAGAGCCTTTAGGTTTATTGTCTTCCACCCATATTTTTCCACCATGAGCTTCAACTATACCTTTTGCAATGACAAGTCCTAAACCAGTGCCCTTCTCTTTTATATCTTTATGGTTTGATGCTTGAAAAAACTTTTGAAAAAGAAGAGGCTTATCTTTATCAGCCACCCCAACGCCATTATCAACAACTTCAATTCTAACAAAACCATAATCTTTCTTTGATGTTATAACAATGGAGCCGCCTTCTAAGCTAAATTTAATGGCATTTGATATTAAATTATTTAATACTTGCTTTATCCTTTCTGGGTCAAAACTAAAACTAGGAAGATCTTCTAACTTCGGGCAAGATAATGTAACTTTTCTAACTTTTGCAACAGGTTCAAAGTAGCTACATTGTTCTTTTAATACATCTTCTATGGATCCATAGGTTTTATTAATCTGAAATTTTCCACCTTCCATTTTAGAGACATCTAAAATCTCTCCAACCATTTCAAGTAAACTTGAAGAAGATATTTTTATTTGGTTTAAAAGAGTATGAATTTGTTCCGCGTTTAAATCTTCTGTGCTTTTAATAAGAAGATCTGCTGCACCTTGAATTACAGACAGAGGTGCTCTTAGTTCATGAACTAACATTGGAAAAAAGTCATTTTCCTTTGCTTGTTGCTCAGCTTGTGCATTAATTAAAGCTTCTTCATATTTTTTTAGATTTGTTAAATTTCTCGTTTTGGAAAAAAGAATAAGAGAAGTGATAAGCAAAAGGATAGACTCTACTATTACTAATATATTTAAAATATATACTTGCATTTGGGCAGTTTAAGACTCAGTTACTTTTACCACAGATTCCTGTGTTTCACCTAAAAACCCAGCTATTTTACTTGGGAGTTCAGAAGGGACAATGTTGTACTTCATTAAGTAATCACTTGCTCCGTACTCCATGGCTCTTGCAATGTTGTCATCACTTCCAAAATTGGTCAGCATCACTATCTTAGTTAACTTAGTCTCTTCCCTTTCCCTTAGTTCTTTTAAGACATCTAAGCCACTTGTCCCTGGTAGAACTATATCAAGAAGAACCAAATCAGGCTTCTCTGAAATCACCTTTTCAACGGCAAGGGACCCATCAGAAACATGAACAATATCATAACCTTTCATTTTTAGTGGAACAGAGAATATATTAAAAAAACCTTCATCATCTTCAATAAATAATATTTTCTTAGGCATAAATAAATACTACAAAATAGGAGTAAATAAGTAAACAATGAATAAAGATTAAAGAAGTACTTAAGAAAACAAAAAGCTGGGGTTTAAAGGAAATGAATTCCTTCCCCAGCTTTGTTGCAACCTTACCTTTGTTCCTACTCTTAACTCTTGTTAGTTCTCTTCTTCTAAATACAAAGATACAGCTTTCTGCATCTTTGAAAAGTAGTGATTATCTAGTAAAAATAGATGAATTAATTTTTCGTTGCTGGATTAATAACTTTATCCGGAGGTATTCCAAAAAAGTTAACTAAATCCAAAGCAATTTGCATCCAAACAGGTGCTGCCGTCTCAGCAGCATATATAGAAGTTTCTGGTTCTTCAAACTTTACTATCATAGAAAAAGCTTTAGAGCCGGTCATAAAACCTACAAAAGTAGCATTTGTCCTATCAGGAGAGTATTTTCCTCCTTCTGGTATCTGAGCTGTTCCTGTTTTACCAGAAACTCTATAATCCTTTAGAATAAAATACTTAGCTTCTCCCCCTTCTGCAGCCTTTTCCAGAAGATCTATCATAGTATTTGACGTTTCCTTAGACATTACTTGTCTAATAACTTTTACTGGGATATCTGCAGATCCTTTTTCATCAATTAATTTGGATATTATTTTAGGTTGTAGAAGGTATCCTCCATTTGCAATGACGTTAAAAGCATTTAGAACTTGAAGAGGTGTTGCTGACAACCCTTGTCCAAAAGAAGCTGTTGCTGTGTCTATATCTGTCCATTCTTTAAAGTCTCTAAGTATTCCACTATCTTCTCCTTCAAGATCAATATTTGTCTTTACTCCTAATCCAAAGTTAGAAAAGTATTTATAAAGGTCTTCCCTTCCAACTTGATGACCAACCCAAGCTGCTCCAATGTTATTTGATTTTTGGAGAAGTTCAATTATATTCATCAGTCCATAATGCTTGCCATCCCAATTATCTATAACATAATCAGAGTATCTTGTAGGACCACTATCTTGATATGTAGTAGTTGGAGTAACTATGCCTAGATCAATAGCTGCAGATATAGTCAAAGGTTTAATTACAGATCCTGGTTCATAGGTATCAGATATTGTTAAATTTTTTCTTTCTACATCTTTTCTTCTTTGATCTTCACTGGTTTTTTCTTCAGCAGTAAAATCAAAAGGATAGTAAGTTGGATAGTTAGCCATAGCCAAAACTTCACCTGTAAAAGGGTTCATAACAATAATACTTCCTGAAACAGCATCATATTTTTCTACGGCTTCTTTTAGTCTTTTTTCTACAATGTATTGAATAGATCTATTTATTGTTAAAACTACATTCCTGCCTTGTACGGGTTCAACTTTTTTATAACTACCCATTAAAATTGGTAACCCCACAGCATCTGTTTCCTCAAAAAGCTTTCCAGGTTTTCCTTTCAAATCATTGTTTAAGCCACCTTCTATGCCATAATAACCAGTCTTTTCTCCTTTATCATTACTAGCAACAAAACCAAGCACATGGCTAGCAAGAGAACCTTCCGGGTAATACCTGATTGGCATATCATCAAAGCCAATACCTTTAATATCTTTCCCTTCAATTATCTCCTTTTCTACAGGAGTAATCTCCTTTTGGAGAGGAACCCAAAGCAAATCTAAAGAAAGAGCTTTATATATCGAGTTAAAATAATCTTTTTTCACGTCTTCTTTAGTTTTCCATTGAGCAGAATCTCCAGATTTTTCTGTTTCTTTATACCTTAGATCAACTAAAATACTAGCAAGATCATCTGCAACTTGGTAAGGATCTTTTATCTTCTTTGGCTCCCCAAACATTAAGTAATAAGTCTGAGTTCCTGCAAGGACATACCCATCAGAACTTAAAATATCACCTCTCTTAGCAGAAATTGTTGTTTGATCCCAATATTGGTCTTGAGCTAAATCCGAATATTTTTCATGATTTAAAATTTGAATGGTAAAAAGCCTAAGAATTATCAAGAAAAAGAAGAGAATGAAACATACAAAAATGATATTAATCCTCCAATCTTCAAGCGGTAACTTCTTTTTTCTCCTTGAAATCATACCTTAATTGTACAAGAACGTTTTACGAGGTAAAACCTATTGATTGACCTATTGCTTTAGCACAGCAACTTGAACAGGAGCATTTGGATCTATCGATGAAAGTCTTTCTGACATATCAATAAAACCCATTTCTCTAGCTTTTTTTTCAACAGCATCTATTGAAGAAAGAGTAGAATTTTCAAAACTGAGCTTGGATATCTCCTTCTCAAGCTGTTTTTTAGCATTAATAGTATTTTCTAACTCACTATTCTTAATAGCCAAGCTACTACATAAGTAAAGCTTGCAAACAACACAGGACAAAAATAAAAAAGTTGCAAACACAAAACTTAACTTAAATATATTTTTCTTTTGTTTAAACATACTTACTTTATCTTTTCAAAAACCCTAAGCTTTGCACTTCTACTTTTAGTGTTAGCTTCTAACTCTTCATAAGAAGCAGTTATTGGTTTTTCAAATATTTCTTTTACACTGGACCGCGCACTTCGACCAAAATCCTTGGCCACTTTATCTTCCAATGAATGGAAGGTGATCAATACGATCACACTACCAGGCAGCAATAAGTGCGCGGCCCGAGGCAGTGATTTCTCCAGGTTAGTTATCTCATCGTTTACTGCGATTCGAAGTGCCTGGAAGGTTCGTGTGGCAGGATGAATCCTACCTCGTTCATAACCTGGGGAAGAAACAGACTTTATTACCTCAGCAAGCTGTAGTGTAGTCTGAATCTTCTTCAAATTACGAGCTTTAACGATAGCTCTTGCAAACTTTCTCGCCATTCTTTCATCTGAATAATTAAAAATTAGATTAGAAAGCTCTTTTTCACTAAGAGAGTTTATTAAATCTTCAGCAGTTACTCCTAAGCTTTTATCTAATCTCATATCAAGTGGCTCATCTTTCTGAAAACTTAAACCAAACCCTCCGTAATCTAATTCAAAAGAACTATAACCAAGATCATAAAGAACTCCACTTACTTCGTTAAAATCATTATCATTTGCAATTTCTTCTATATTTTTAAAGTTCCCTAATATCCCAATAAAGTTTTGACTTAGATTTTCTTCCTCAATTCTTTTCCTTGCTCTTACAAGTGCTCCTTCGTTTATTTCAATTCCCAACACACTTCCACCCTTTTTTAATATTTCTATAGTGTGCCCTGCATCTCCAAGAGTAGCATCTATGTACTTTCCACCTTTTTTCACTCTTAGATTTTCTAGTGCTTCTTTTAAAAGAACAGGTGTATGATAAATCATCTTTCTAAGCAGATATCTCTCGTGAAATTTTTTCTAATCTTTCCTTCCAATTATTCAAATCCCATATTTCTATATGATCTCCTGCTCCAATTACTGAAGTTCTTTTACTAATATCTGCATATTCCCTTAAACTGTTGGGTAAAACTATCCTCCCTTGTGCATCTATTGTTGATTCAACTGCTCCTGCATACATATACCTCTTAAGATCTCTTGTCTTTGAGTCACTTATTGGGTTTTCAACCTGCTTATTTGCTTCAACTACCCAATCTTCTTTATCATAAACAAAAATACACTTCTCAAAACCCTTTGAGAGGACAAGCTCATCCCCTCGTATTTGTTCCCGAAGTTTCTTGGGCAAAGCTAGTCTTGATCCTTCGGTAATATTAGGTTGATATTCCCCAAGAAACATTCTCATATATTTCACCATCTTTCACCGTAATGTATCCATATTCCACCATTTGATATCCATTGTCAATACAAACAAAACCCGAAGTATTGAATATAGAAAATAATTTTGTATACTTTCTATTTGCACTAATAAAAAGGAGAGAAATGGGAAAATTAAAAAAAGCCTTTAACCCGATGAAACCTTGGGAAGGAGCTAAGCCTTGGGTAATAGACCTACAAAACCATTTTGATATGGCAGCTGCTAAGGAAGTAATAAACAGCAAAGTCTTTAAAGATACCCTCAAAGGTGTAAATATATCAAGTGGAATAATGGGCCCGTTTTACTTAGAGAGTAGCGCCAGGGAAGTACTAACTATGGTTAATGCTAGAGCTTGTCAACTAAGAACTCTTAATGAAAGAGGTTTGGAAGCTCTTACATTTGAACAATTCTTAGAAAAGAAAAACAAAGCGGGAGTTAATTAATGAAAATTATTAACTCCCAAATTTTATATCAAAGCTTAAAGTAATTTTTAGATTTTAGAAAAAATATCTTCAATCTTAACCCTTTGTTGATTCATAGTATCCCTATCTCTTATTGTAACTGTATTATCTTCAAGCGTTTGATAATCAATAGTGATACAACAAGGTGTTCCTATTTCATCTTGAGCAAAGTATCTTTTTCCAATGTTTCCCCTATCATCCCAATCAACAGACAATCCTTTATTTTGAATCATTTCATAAACTTTCCTTGCTCTTTCAACAATTTCTTCCTTGTTCTTAACAAGCGGAAATACTGCAACCCTATAAGGAGCTACTAATTTATTTAATTTTAAAAATACCCTATCTTTTTCTTCAGTATACCCATTGGTAAGAAGAGCTAAGAATATCCTCGATGAACCAAATGTTGGTTCTATCACATGAGGAACATATCTTTCTCCACTTTCTGGATCAGTGAACCTTAAATCTACGCTGGATTTTTCCATGTGGTTTTTTAAATCAAAGTCGGTTCTATAAGCAATTCCAAGCATTTCTTTAAAACCAACAGCAAATTCAAAGTCTAAATCTTCTGTTTTTGTCGAATAATGTGCTCGTTCCTCATCTGTGTGAATTCTCCATCTAATCTTAGACTCCGAAATACCAAGAGATATAATCCACTTTTTCATCTCTTCTTTCCAGTATTCAAATAAATCATTCCACTTTTGCTTACTAGGGTTAAAAAAGTATTCAAATTCCATTAAGGTAAATTCAAGGGTTCTAAAAATAAAATTACCCTTGGTTATTTCATTTCTAAATACCTTACCAACTTGCCCAAGCCCAAATGGGATTTTACATCTTAAAGAATCTGTAACATTCTTAAAGTTAACAAACATCCCTTGAGCAAGCTCACCTCTTAAGTAAGTTAAAGACTTGTTTTCAGGAACAATACCTATGTGAGTTTCAAAAAGATTGTTAAACTTCCTAGGTTTAGTCCAATCAAACTCTCCACATTCAGGGCAAGAGATTTTATTCTCATTTATTATTTTTTCCAATTCTTCAACAGGTAAACCCTCAACTTTAGTAAAATCTCCTTTACTTTCTAAGTAAGCTTCAATCATCTTTTCTGCTCCAGTTCGACTCTTGCATTTCTTGCAATCTATTAACACCTCATTAAAATTAGCAGTATGTCCAGATGCAACCCACACATCAGGAGCCATGAAAATTGCTGTGTCTAAACCATACATATCTGATCTTTTAGTAATAAAATTCTCCCACCAAAGATTTTGAATGTTTCGCATCATTAAAACCCCTAAAGGCCCATAATCATAAGTATTAGCAAGTCCTCCATATATTTCTGACCCTGGAAACACAAAACCACGTCTCTTGCACAAGGCAACTACTTTTTGTTGTAAATTCTCAGTTTCTTTCATAAAGGAAGTATATCAAATCATTGAACCAATCTCTAAGCTTTTAAACTTACTCTCAAGCTTCCTGCTTATATAAATTTTAAGTATTTTGTCTATTTCTTTATCCACTTCTTGGGACTCTTTAGTTAACTTACCATTAAAGACATTTAAAAATTCTATTGCAGCTCCTTTTGATACTTCAATTCCATATTTTGTACAATCTTCACATTCAAAGCTTCCATTATCTACATTGAAAAAGTATTTCTTCCAACTATTATCTAAAACCCTTTCACACTTCCTACATTTATTTAAAGTTAACTGGTATCCAAGAATTTTCATAAGATTCAACTCAAAAAAGTTAATGATTAAACCTCCTGAATACTTATTTTCATCAAGAGTCTTTAAGCTTTGTAAAGCTAAGTTAAATATATCTTCCACTTTCTCATTTTCTTCTACAGATTTATGGATAAGTTCAACAATATAATAAGCCTTTGTAGATTTCTCAAGGTCTTTTTTAAGATTTCTAAAGGACTTAATAGTCTTAACTTCTTCTATACTTCTCATATCATGAGAGTCTTCATAAAAGCTGATTGAAATCAAATTTAAGGTATCAAGATTACCAGATCTTCTTGAATTAATTTTCCTAACACCTCTTGCAATAGCAGAAACCTTTCCATAGTCTTTGGTTAAAAGTGTAAATATTTTATCACTATCCTTATACTTAATGCTTTTCAAGACAATTGCTTGAGTGTTATACCTTTTCATTCTTTACATTTAACTTTCAAATTACCCCGCTTAAAGCGGGGTAATTAATCATCTAAAACAAAATCAAGTGCAGTTATAAATCTATGCTAACTTTTGTATCCTTATCCAAGTTTATTTCCTTCTTAGTATTTCCATAGATAATAATATACTTTTCTTTATCTGTTCCACCCTGCTTTTGAATGGTCAAATTATAGACTGTATCTATCTTAACATCAGAAGGAAGGTAATACTTGAAAGTGATTTCTTTTGATTCGCCAGGGCCTAATTCAAGATAGCCACTATACCATACCTTATTCCTTTCTTGGTCAGTAAGATTAAGAGTAGAATCTTCTGAGCCTTCAACGGATATCAACTCTGATCCTATAGGAACATAAACTCTTACCCAATCTCTAAACCTTTTAACAAGGGCAATATAATCATCACTTGGTTGAGTATATGTGTATTTTATCTTTACTGTATCCATCCATTTATTATTGCTTTTTTCAAGAGTGTGAGTTACTTCCTTTGAAGTAAACCAGTTTGTCTTGTCTCCCCCAAGGTTAGTAGAAATTACAGCTAAGTAATCACCATCAACTTGCTCTGTTATTCTTCCTCCAAAACCATAACTATCTATTAAAGACTGAGCTTCTGCATCAAAGATATAAACCTGAATATGCTTTCTAGCCGCTAAATCTGCTCCTTTTTCTAGTAATTTTGGCCAAATACTACTATCAGACTCAAACACATTTATTAACATACCTTGCATTAGATCACCGAGTACTTTCTTTCTGTTTGCTTGCTCAGCTAAAGCAAGAGAAGCAATCTTTTCAAGTTCTAAGACAACATTGTCCTTTGCATAAGTTACGCCATTTACAGTAACAGGACCTGTAACATCTAAAAGTTCTTGTATCACAAACGTATCAATGGAAAATATCCCATCAATAGGTTTTATTTCATAAGGATTATATCTTCCAGCCATATTGTAGTATTGCATAAACTGATCCATAGAAGTCACAAAGTCTGGTGAGGCATTCATATCTCTAACAAACCACCTTTCTACCTTCAAAAGCTTCATATAAGCAACAGGAGCATCTGGAAAGTCATATCCAGCATCATCTAAAGGTTGTAAAGCCAAATCAATGCTGTACATATCTTTTGAAGTAAAATCTGAATCAAGAAGACCGTTAGTGATCTTAAATGTTGCATAATTAGTCATAAAACCTCCAGTTGGTCTTATTTCTTTATCATTTTGCATGATAATCATGTATCTTTTAGTGGGAGTTCCCACGGCAAGCATCTCAGGTATAATTGTTAAAGCTTTCTTAATATCCGGAGCGTAATCATCTGCCTTTGCTAGGTTGTTCTTTAAGAATTCAACATTTGATCTAATTGCAAACTTTCCAATCTTTTTTGGATATTTATCTACATTTATAGATTTTAGTTCATCTCCTATTTTTGCAACCTTTTCAATTACACCATCCATTTGATCAGCCACTTGAGGCATTACAGAAATCCAACCTTGAAATGCTTCCATTAACCCTTCTGCTTCAGGTAGTTCTTGATCAGGGGATACTTTAAGTCCTGCTGCAGATGCAAAAGGGGTAATTATTGTAGACGTTTCCCTTAAAGCATCTATTGCATATATTCCTGCATTAATAAATCTATCTAAGTCTGAATAAAACTCATTTGCTTTAAATAATTTAAGATTCTTAGCCCACCCAAATTTCTTTTCTTTTGCACTTCTTAAGTTATTCAAATCTTTTTCCGTGTTATCAAGCTCATTGTTTAACGCAACAAGATCCCTGTTTTTCATTGCTTCACTAACTTTTACAAAATCAGTTTTCAATACCTTTGCAGTTGAATAAACAGCTAAAGCAGGTTTAGCTACCAATAAGTAAAGAAATAAGAGAAGAGAAATAATTATTCCTAAGGCAATAGCCCCAGCTTTTTTAGCATTTTTCATATTTTTTTTATTCTCCACTTTTGGAAATTTAATTTTAGGTGGATTAGATAAACTTGATATAGCTTGTGATGGTCTTAAACCAACTTTATTAGATGCTAATGAATTGTCACTAACACTGTTAATATTAATATTATTAACACTATTGGTATTGCCACCATTGTTGTTAGCTGAATCATTACTAAGACCTTTTATCTTACCGTTATTGGAAGGTTTAGACCCCCAGAATCTTGTATTTGCCATTAGAAAGCTCCCTTTCCTGTAATAACTACATACGGCGTTTTAAGAATTAAAAGCAAATCATAAAGCAATGATCTTTTCTTAGCATAAGTAGCATCAAGCCTAACCCTGTCTGGGAATCCTATTTCTGATCTGCCACTTACCTGCCATAATCCTGTTATTCCTGGCTTTACACTAAACACAGTATCTAGCAAAGGCTTTACTTCTGAATACTTTTCTCCTTGCTCTTGAATCTCAGAAAAAAAATAAGCTCTTGGACCTACTATACTCATATCTCCTTTTAAAACATTAAAAAATTGAGGGAGTTCATCAATACTATACTTTCTAACAAATTTTGCTCCTGGTAAAAATCTTGGATCCTCATCAGGGTTTATCTTGTAATTATTCTCCACATATTTCTTATACAATTCTGGGTTGTTTAACATAAAATTATGAGCATCAGGAACCATAGACCTAAATTTAAGAAATCTAAAGGGTTTCTTATCTTTACCTACTCTATTTGGAATATCAGCAAACACACCACCAGACGGAGAAACTACTTTCACCCACAAAGCAGCAAGAATCATAACAGGTGAAAAAAAGATAATTCCAACTAAAGCACCAAACACATCCATTATTCTTTTTCCAAACTCGTACGAGTCAAATTTCATAATCATTTATTAGTATACAACAACTCATATTTAGTTTTCCAAATTGCTGGAGTTGTTGAGAACTATGTTCATAATTCTATCAGAGAATACTTCTTTTCTAAAGTTTAAGGCCCTTTCTATGCAATCTTTGGATCTGTATTTGCTAGGATTAAATTCTTTTAACACTTTCGCTAACGATTCTGGTGTTTGTTCTTCAAAGAAAATTCCTGTAACACCTTCTACTACAGTCTCTAGGACTCCCCCAGATTTATAGGCTATTACAGGTTTGCCACAAAGCATTGCTTCAAGAGGAACTATTCCAAAATCTTCTTTTTGTGTAATTATTACAGCCTTGCATCTCCTTAATACATTTACTTTTTCTTTATCACTAAGATACCCAAGAAATTCTATGTTATTAGATGAACAAAGTTTTTGCAGTCTTCTCTTATCAGGACCATCACCAATGATTTTCAATTTTAAATTGAATGACTCACAAGCTTTAACTGCAATATCCACCTTTTTCCAAGGAGAAAGTCTAGTTAAAACCAAGAAGTAGTTTCCTGATTTTATGTCATCTTTTAAATTATAAAACTCACTTGCATCTACAAAAGGATTAACTATTTCTGAGTCTCTGCCGTAATATTTCTTAATTCTTCTTTGAGTAGTTACCGAGTTTGCAATAAACTTATCTACTTTTCTTGAAACGGTAAAATCTACAACTCGTAAATAAAGAAGAGGCATCTTAAGAAAAGGTTTTGCAAATTTCTTAATGGGTTTAAATATCCCATAATTTTCATTTTCAAAGTAATCAAGAGACTCCCAAATCATTCTACCCGGAGAATGCATATAGCAAATATGCTTTGTGGAAGGTTTTGTGATTATGAAGTGAGCATACCTAGATGAAGAAGATATTACCAGGTCGAAATTTGAGAAATCAAAACTTTCAAATGCTAAGACATGGAGAAGAAAAGGAGAATAGTATCTGTTTATTTTTACTGCTAAAGGAAATTTTTGAAGAAACGATGTTATTATCACTCTTCCTTTTTCTTTGAATTTTTTAATCCATTTTTTGGAAGCAACACTAGTATAAATTGGAGCTTCTGGAAACATATCTGAAAGAGCTTCTACTATCCTTTCAGCTCCACCAAATTGTATTAAATCATCACATACTATAGCTACTTTCATTAAAGACATTATACCTTTTAAAAGAAGAACTTAGGTTATAATGTAAAAGTAATGAAGATAGGACTAAATGGCCAAAAGCTACTAATAGAAAACCCTGCTGGACCAGAAAAATATACTTTTAACTTATATAAAGCATTAAGTAAGATCGATGAGAACAGTACATATACTATTTACTTCAGCACAAAACCAAAGGAAGAATACTTCCGTGAGCTGACACAAGGTAATCCTAATTTCAATTATAAAGTAATAAAGTGCCCAGTTATGTGGACTCAGTTAGGAATTGCCTTAAAGCTTCTTAGAAACCCTGTAGATGTGTTTTTTACACCTGTTCATACAATTCCCATGATAAGAACTAGAAAAACTAAATTTGTTACCATGATTCATGGACTAGAATACCGGTTCACATCCGGATACAACAATCCACTTTTAAGATTAAAGATTGATAGACCTATTAAGTATGCCATAAAACATTCAGATAAAATAATAGTTCCAACAAAAGCTACAAAAGATGAAATATTAAGAAGGAAATGGAGAAAAGAAGATGATATTGAAATAGTACATGAAGGTGTTGGAAACAATTTCTATAAAAGGTCTGAAGAAGAAATAAAAACAATAAGAAAGAAGTTTAATGTTGAACTTAACCCATATCTTTTTTTTGTATCCACAATACAACCAAGAAAAAACATTCCAGGGATGGTAGAAGGATTTAGTTTAGCACTAAAGGAAAAGAAAATACCTCAAGATACCAAACTTCTGATTGCAGGAAAAAACGGGTGGGATTTTGAAGAATCTTTGGAATCACCAAGAAAGTTTGGGGTTGAGAATAATGTTAATTTCATAGGAAGAGTTTCTGATGAAGACCTACCAGTTCTTTTCTCTGGATCGGTTGGTTTTGTTAATTGCTCTTTTGAAGAAGGATTTGGTCTCCCACTTCTTGAAGCAATGACATGTGAAACACCATGTATGGTTTCAAACATTCCAGCGTTTAAAGAGATTGGAAAAGATATTCCCATCTACATTAATCCTAAGGACAGCAACAGTATAAAAGATGGAATAGTGAACTTGATAAGCAGAAATTATGACCTTGAAAGAATAAAAAAAGCTAAAGATATATCTTCCGAGTTTACGTGGGAAAATACAGCCTTAAAAACTTTGGGTGTTTTTCAGTATGTTGTTAAAAACAGTTAAAGTAACTTCTGCAGTTTTATCCCAGCTATATTTTTCAGTTAGTTTATAGCCTTTATCTATTAATTCCTGCTGTAAGTCCTTATCATGCAGTATTTTATTCATTTTCTCAGCTATATCATCAATACTTAAAGGATTAAAATAAAGTACAGAATCTCCATATACTTCCTTATGAATAGATATATCTGATATTACACAAGGTTTTCCAAAATACTGAGCTTCCATTGGAGTTAACGAAAACCCTTCCTTAAGGGAAGGAAATATATATATACTTGACTCTTTCCTTAAACAACAAGCATCTTTATCATCCACATAGCTTTGAAGACCAGGAAGAATTATCTTATTGCTTAAACCCATGTTTGATACTTTCTCCCCTATTTCTTTAGAGAATTTATCTTTTTTACCTACTAAAACTAGCTGACCAGTGTAACCATACTTGTTGATAAGAATTATAAAAGCTTCAACGAGTCTAGGAACATTTTTATGCTCATACATACTACTAAGATAAAGAATAAATGGTTTTTTGATTCCATATTTATCTAATACTTCCTCGCTATTTGATGTATCTACACCTTTAAGATCTGGGTCTATTCCTTCTTCTGCAATTACATATTTATCTTTGGATATGTTTGGATAATATTTAAGAAAATCTTCCAATACAGTATTTGCTGGAACTATCACTTTTTTTGATCTTACTATCGCCCACCAAAATACTATTTTATAAACAAATTTCTTCACTTTATAATAGGGCTTCCATAAAGTAGTTCCCTTTTCCGTGCTGAATGAGTGCATTATTAAATCCGGTATAGCTGTAACTATCTTTTTTGGATACAAAATTGGAATGTTAAAATGAGGCACATAAAATAAATCAAGTTTGTACTTTAATATTTTAAAAAGAAACCCAAGCTGTTCCCCAAAAGAGTACCAGTTATATTCCGCAAGAGCTTTAGTGAAGTTGGGATTAGTTGGGTTATATAAATCAAATCCTTTTTTTCTCAAGAAGATTACATATTTATTCTTGTGATCTATTTTTTCTAAGTGTGTAACTATATTCTTAGCATATCTTCCAGGACCAGCTTCACCGTAGAAACGAGCATCTATTCCAATAATGTATTCTCCACTCTTATTTGGCATATCACTTTATACCCATCTTCTTATTAGTTATCTCTTGAGCCTTTATCCTCAAGATGGTCATAAACTTTATCACAAACATAACAACACATGTAATAAAAAATGGATACTTTTTTCTCAAATGCTTATCATAAAAAATCTTCATTGCTCCTGTAGACAATATTCTCATCTGAACCCTAAGCTCACCTTTTGTATAGTCAACACCTTTGAGAGTTATACCCGCATTGGAGGTTTTGACGTCTGAAGTTATTTTTCTTCCAACAGAAACACCTTTCCAGTGTTCTGCTAAAAACTGAGGCAAGTACATTATCTTCCATCCTAATTCCTTTATTCTATAACACATATCTATATCTTCTCCATAAACTACAAAATCTTCGTCCCAGCTACCAACTTGATCTTGAACGCCCCTCCTTACAAAAAGAAAGTGGGTTATACAAGCATCTATCTCATGCTCTTTATTTAAGTCTTTATAAGTTAAGAAGTAACCACCGAATAATTTACTCTTTGGAAAAACAAGTTCTAATTTTGTAAAATGTGTAAATGCCGTCCAAGGAGTTATGAGTCCCCTATGACCATCCATATCCTGTCTACCATCTCTTGTTAACAATTTAACAGTAGCAGCCCCAACTTTAGAATTATCAATATTCTCAAAGTAGTCAACCAAACCTTTGATAGTTCCTTCCTTTGGAAACCCATCTGTCCCTAAATACAAAATGTAATCCCCTGTAGCTAATTTTAAAGCAATATTTAAACTAGCAGCAAGACCGTTATTTGGAGCTACTATTACATTTACCCATGAAAACTCTTTTTCTACCATACTTACAGAGTCATCTCTAGAGGAAGTGTCAACTACAATCACTTCCAATTCCGGATATTCTTCCTTCTTTATCTTCTTTAAGTTTTGCAGACACAACCGCATTACATCACAAGTGTTTGTATTTGATATTAAAACAGATACCTTTTTCATATTCGTGATCCTATACTATGTTATAATTACGTCATTGTAAAATGTTTCTTACAAGGAGGTTCCACGATGCCAAAGAAAATATTAATTACGGGAGCACATGGCTTTATCGGCTCTCATTTTGTAGAACACATATTAAAAAACACAGATTGGGATATAGTCACATTAGATAGGTTGGATGTTTCCGGAACCTGTAACAGAATAGCTTCTATAGACAGATGGGATGAATTTAAACCTAGGGTGAAAGACGTATGGCACGACCTCAAGGCACCTTTAAATGACCTTACTATTAATTTTATTGGTCAAGTCGACTATATCGCACACCTTGCTGCAAGTAGTCATGTAGATAGATCCATTACATACCCGATGGAATTTGTAATGGATAATGTAGTAGGTACCGCCAACATACTTGATTATGCTAGGAAAGTAGAAGGTTTACAAAAATTTGTATACTTCTCCACAGATGAAGTATTTGGACCAGCACCAGAAGGTGTGGATTATAAGGAGTGGGATAGATATAAGGCCAGCAACCCTTATTCAGCAACAAAAGCTGGGGGAGAAGAACTTTGTATAGCATATGAAAATACTTATAAACTTCCAATTGTTATCACACATTGCATGAATGCTGTAGGCGAAAGACAACATCCAGAAAAGTTTCTACCTAAGATAATGAAAAAGATACTACGTGGAGAGGAAGTGTTAATCCACACAGATAAAACAAAGACAAAACCTGGGTCCAGGTTCTATATTCACGCTAGAGATATATCTGACGCCGTGTTGTTTTTAATAAACAATCAAACAACTAATGGCGATAAATATAACATTAGGGGTCAAAAGGAAATAAATAACCTAGATTTTGCCCAAATGGTAGCAGATATGATGGGCATGCAATTAAAATACAAATTAGTGGATTTTCATAGCAGTAGACCTGGTCATGACTTAAGGTACTCCTTAGACGGATCAAAGCTACATGAGATGGGTTGGGACTTCAAAAAACCATTTGAAGACAGATTAAAAAAGACTGTGGACTGGACTATGAATCATAAGGAATGGTTGTTCTTAAATGTGCCTGGCGAAGAATAAACATGAAAAATGATCCCAACTACTCAGAAAGCGTAATAAAAAGCACTTCTATAGATGGTTTGTGGGTGATATACAAAGTACCTTTTGAAGATTTTAGAGGGTACTTTCGTGAAGCTTTAAAGCTTAGTTTATTAGAAAAAAAGATAGGAAAAAAGTTTCACATCAAAACATGGAATTATGCAGTATCCAATCCAGGTGTTCTAAGAGGTATACACTCTGAAACTGCTTCCAAACTTATCTACCCCATTCATGGAAAGGGCTTTATTGCAATAGTGGACATGAGACCAGAATCAAAAACCTTTGGAAGGTATGAGACCTTTGAAACAGGAGAAAAAGAACAAATAACAATATTTAAAGATGAAGGGATGGGAATAGTAGCTTTAGCAACTGGAGAAACACCTTTTGAGTTTATGTACTTAATGGATAAAGAGTACGATCAGATTAAACAAAAGGGCCTTATTTGGAATGATGTTGATGTTAATATAAAATACCCAATCAACAATCCAATTGTATCTAAAAGAGACGAAAATAACCCTACTTTAAGGCAACTATTTCCGGAGAAATTTAAAATATGAAAGTATTAATCACAGGATCATCTGGTCTTGTAGGGTCGAGGTATTTAGAACTTTCGCTTGAGGTTTTAACAATATTAGACCCAACTGAGCTTGAGCTTAACATTACAGATAAAAAGGCTGTAGAGTCTTACATACAGACATATAAACCAAACTTAATAATTCACTTTGCTGCTGTCACTGATGTTAAAAAGTCTGAAACAGAAAGAGGAAACACAGATGCTTTAACATGGAGGGTAAATGTAGAAGGAACCAAGAACTTAGTAAATGTAGCAAGAACCAATAATATACGCTTTATACACATAAGTACGGACCTAGTATTTCCTGGAACAGAAAAAAGAGAAGAATACTACGATGAAAACTCAACACCTGAAGATAATGCAAACAAACTAAGTTGGTATGGATACACAAAACTTAAGGCAGAGGAGATGGTTAAAACATTAACTCAGTACACAATAATTAGAATTGCATACCCATACAGAGCTAAATATGAAAAAAAAGTGGACTTTGCAAGGCTCTTTCTTCAAATGTATGACTCAAACACAATGTATCCCTTGTTCTCAGATAATACAATATGCCCTACTTTTATTGATGAACTTTGCGAAGTTATAAACATAATAATAAAAACTGAAAAAGAAGGAGTGTTTCATGTTACGTCAACTAACTCAACATCACACTATGAATTTGCTAAATACATCATTGGAAAGACTGGCAGAGACACTAATAAGATTGAGGCTGCATCAATGTCAGAATTTATTAAAACATCCAAAATTCCAAGGGCTTTATATTCAACTCTTAGAAATGACATTACACAAAGATCCTTAGGCATAAAGCTTAAAACATGGCAAGAAAGCGCAAACTCCTTTTTATATCAGTTAAAAACACCTGGATATTAAATTCTGCTAACATATACATAATGAACAAATCCATCCAAAAGATAGTACTTGTAGGAATTGGAAATATATTCAATGCTGTACTTGGTTTTGCCTTCATATCAGCAGCAGCAAAAACTTTAGACCTAGATTCATTTGGAAAATATGCCCTCCTAGCAACACTACTTGTAGCAACATCAAAATTAATAGACTTTGGTACAAATTCTGTATACGTAGCTAAATCAATATCAACAGAAGATAAGTCTCTCTTGAATACATTTTATACATTAAAAATAATTCTTCTTTTAATATCCATCCCAATATCAGTTGGTGTACTACTATTATTTAAGTTCAATGATTTAAAAATAATTCTATACTTTGTCTTGGGACTTGCTGCTTACTCTATAAATTACACACTAAATCCAATTTTTCAAAAAGAAGAAAAGTTCTTTAACTTAGTACTTTTAAACACATTTCCTGCATTAATAAAAGGAACATTTGCTATTTTAATGTTTACTAAATCTATAAACCCAAGCTTAACTCAAACATTTGAAGTATTTTCTTTATCCATTCTATCAAGCACACTTATGATTACTTTTCTTCCAAGAAAGTACAAGCAATTCAAGTTTAGTGCTTTGCAAACATTAAATTTACTAAAAGAATCATATCCAGCAGGCATATCTCAACTAATTTATGAAGGGTGGCCATCAATAGCTAATTCTATTGCTAAAATAGCAAAAGACTTCTCTAGTGTTGGAATATTTTCAATAGCAGAAAAGGTAACAAATATCCTAACTTTAGCATCAGTATCTGTGTTTACTGTCCTTCTTCCAAAAAATGCATATAGAAAGAAACAACATATGGAGTATGATTTTAAAGAAATCTTAAGCATATCAACCTTAATAATAGTGATGGCATTTATTGGAACATTTGCATCAGAAATATTCATCTCAAGATTTCTTGGGGAAAAATTTTCTCAATCAATACCACTTCTTGGTCTTTTAATTTTTGCTTCTGCATTCACATCAATTCATACATTTATGGAACACTACTTTTTCATAGAAGAAAAAACAAAATATATTATGTATATAAGCTTAGGAAAACTTATTGTCTTTTTAATTCTTTCAATAGTGCTTACTCCAATCCTATCACTTCAAGGTATAGCAATCTCCAACTTAGTTGGAGCCTTAATAGCTTTGTTTTCAACAATGATATTAATATGGAAACACCAAGGAAAGAAGAAAGCAATCTTAACTCAACCTTAATTATTTGGTTTCTTAAGGAGATTAAACACCCCTGTCTTAGGAGGCAAGTACCACAAAACCCAATCTCCATCTTCCATAACAATTTTTGATGGCACAGAATACCCAGCTACATATTCAGAATATCTGCCCTTTTTAGTGATTAAAATTAAAGGCTCATTGTCAGGAACACTTGGAACCCTATCTTCTTTATCTGCCCTAAAATCAACGATTTTATAAGGGCTTTTTAGATAGAAAAGAGGAGTTGGTTCTTCCATTCTTGACATATAAACAGTGTAACTGGTACCAAAATACTCACTTTCCATTTCCAAGAGCTTAGCTTTTGAACCATTCAAATCATCTGTATACACCAAACTTCTATTCAAGAACAAATAAAACAAGGAAAGGATTACAAAAATATATAAAGATGAAAATTTAAACGTTTCGTTGTTAAAAGACTTAAACCTATTCATAACAAAGTTCAAGCATCTTTCTATAAAATAACCTACGAGAATACAAAGAGGCGGATAGATTGGAATAATATACCAAGTAAGTTTGGATTTTGCTAAAGAAAAAAAGAAAAAGATACTTAGTGACCATATGGATAAAAATACAAATCGTTTATCTTTTTTAATTGACAAGTACAAACCCAATGGCAAAGCTCCAAGGAGTGCAATAAACCAAATCCTCATACTAACCTTAAGAACAACAATATACCAGAAAAAAGGATTGCCTTTATCTTCTATTGCCATAGTTGCCCTATCCCAAACGTGATAAATGAAGTATTTATTTATGAACTCCTGACCAAACATCTTATACATAGCAATATGCCAAGGAGCAGAAACCAACAAACCAAATCCAAATAAGCTTAGATAATTTAAGAACAGCTTCTTATCTAGTTTTTGTCTCTCAAATATGAAAAGATAAGTTTCATATAAACTGATCACTAAAAGAGGCAAAAGGCCCACAAAGCCTTTAGTCATAATAGCCAATCCTACAGAAACACCTGATAACATCCACATAGGTTTCTTTTCATTTGTTTTAGCACACCAATAAAAATACAAAGCAAGAGTGATAAAGAAAGTTGTAGTAACATCAAGCATAGAAGCTCTTGAATAGTACAAAAAATGAACTGTAGTCAAAATAGATAAGGATGATATGAATGCAACAGTTTTTCTGTTAAATAGTTTATTTGCAAAAGTAAAAACTAGAATCACAGTTAAGAATCCAAACACTGCACTTGGAAGCCTAGCAGCAAGAGACGTAAACCCTAATACTTTCATAAAGCCAGACATCATCCACATATAAAGAGGAGGTTTTTCAAACCATCCTTTGATTAAATTATCCCAATGGAGAACAAAATACTGATTATTTTCAACCATATTCTTTGCAACCTTTGCATATATAGCTTCATCCCAAGGAATCAAGTGATTTGCTCCAAGTTTAAAGAATATTAAAAAGAAAGCTAACAAACATATTATTGTTAAAAGGAATCCTGACTTACCAAAGAAGTAGTTAATTATCTTTTTAAAGTAGCCACTACCAATATGTCCAACGGACCACACAAGATAAAGAAATGAGATAATCCAAAAGAATTCAGAGTTATAAGAATAAAAGATACCAGCAATATACCAACCAATAAACACAGATGACATAGCAGAACCTAATAATGACACATTCTTGTAATCACTATTAAAAAACACGTACAAAGGAGCAAGTAAAAATAGAAATGCTAATACAATCAACACAGAAGTGCCAACCATTCCAGTTTCTGATAAAGCTTCACCCCAAATAGTGTGAGCAGGAACTCTAGTATTTAAAGCTGCAGGATCTCTACTAAAAAAGGTTGGAGCAATTTCAGTTTTACTAAAATGCTCAAAGAACGACCCATAACCTCCACCTAATACAGGATAATCTTCAAATATCTGATAAGCTCCTGTTAAAAGCATAAGATGAGAGTCAAAAGAATCTATTCTATAATGAAAGGCATCTCTTACTTTTTGTCTAAAAGGGCTTTTTTTGTTGCTATATTCAGCAAGCATGGGGGTAGCCACTAAAACAACAGCTAAAACTATATAGACGATACCTTTAAAACCAAATTTCTTTAAGAGAAGAAAAGTAATAAAAGAAAGAAGTGCAAAACCTCCAAGCATCCATGCAGACCTGGAATTAGTTAACAAGAGAGCAAAGGAAACAGAACCAAACATTATAATATCTAACAGCTTTTTCTTAGCTCCTTTGTCAGTAAGAATAAACACCCCAAGCACAGGGAGAATAGCTGCAAGTAAGGATCCATAATGATTGACGTCCCAAAACAAACTACCCACTCTTGGAACTTTTCCTGGAACAGGCCACATAGCTCCAACTACCTTTCCTGTTTTGTAGTACAAAGCTAATTGAAACAACCCAAATAAAGTTAATATAAACACAACATAGGAATAAAACCTTATATATCTTAATAGTTCTTGAGGTTTATCTTTAAAAGTCAAATAAATGTATATTCCTAAAGCTACTACTGTTGTAAAAAAAGCATATAAAGAGATACTTGCTTGGAAATTTTTTGTATTAAAAATCGAAATACCTCTAACAAGCCACAAAAGAAAAAGGATTAAAACAAAAGGATCTTTAAGGTAAGAAAAAAGTGGCTTCAAACTTTTTGTTCTCTTTAAACACAAAAACATTTGTGTTATTCCAGCACAAAAAATGGCAAGCATGAAAACTCTAATTGGCATTAAGTCCCATGTATAAAAGCTAAAAAGCTCTTTGTGCATTAAGACAGACAATATAATCAAAACATACAAAGATAATTTGAAGTTTCGTAAGATCAAAATGTAAGAAAGTATAAAAATAAGTATTAAAACTCCAATTTCAAGCATATTACATCTTTAGAACTTCATTATAAACCTCAAAAGTCTTCTTTGCTGCGTTGCTCCAAGTATATTCTTCCTTAATTTTGTCATTAATTACAGGTCTTGAGGCATAGTATTCTTTCTTAATAGCATCTTTAATGGAATTAACATCATCAGGCTTGCAAAATGAAGCATACCCTCCAAGATATTCTTTAGCTCGCAGTCCTGCAGCCACAGAATTTGTTCCACAATATAAAGCTTCAAGGCTAGTTAACCCTGTTGTTTCAAACCAACTTGCTGATACACAAACCTTTGCAAAGTGATAATAAGAAGGCATATCAGAATAAGAAACACCGTTAACATGATGAATCCATCTATACTTCTTAAAGCACTTCTTAATTAAGTAGTTAAATTCAAAATGTTTAATTAAGCTCATTTGACCTATAAGGACAAGCTGCACATCTTTCTTCTCTTCCTCCCTAAATCTTTTTACTGCTTCTATCACACTTAACTGATTCTTTCTAGGCTCTATCCTTCCTACACATATAATATAGTCTTCAAAACTAAATTTATTTTTATACTCCTTTGAATCAATAAAAGCTTTTCCTACACCATTTAGCACTTTATGCCACTTAAAATCCACATTAAATGTTTTCTTCAAATCTTCAGCTTCTTTTACGGTTTGAACCAGCACAACATCTACCATATTCAAGGTTCTTTTTTGCATATTTTTAAATCCAATAAAGATACTATAAAGCGTTGGAACAATCATTCTTGGATTAAAAAAAGATCTGTATATATTTTTAAAAGTATCTCTTCTGAATTGATCTTTAAACAAAACTTTAGATAATCTCCTAAAATCAAAAACAAATTCATCATCAAATTTCTTTACTTCTTCAACACTATGATGAATAGGAGAAAGAACAATAGGTTTATTGTATTTTTTAACTTTCTTAGCATAAAGATAAGTTTCAGGTGTCCAATCAAGCTGAAAAATATGTACTAGATCATATTCCCAAGGGTTAAACTTCATATTTGTTTTAATATCTACATCAACGCCAAGTTTTCTAAGCTCAGAAGCAGTATTTTCAACTTGAATTCTATCCCCTCCTCTTGCCTTCATTAAGCCTATTCTTCCTAACATTAATACCTTCATACCTTTCATAAGTTATTTCTTCCTCTTAGCTGCAGCTTCCTCCATTAACTTTGTATATAAATTTAAGTAATTACTAACAAACTTTTCCATGGAGTACAAAGATTCAACTCGTAGTTTAGATCTATCAGATACGGATTTTCCATCTTTACTTGATATTTCATATTCATCAATCATGGCCTTAGACAACAAGATATCATTTCCAGCTTCAAAGTACTTTACACTATCACCCCCAACTTCTTCTAACACTTCAAGATTAGAACAAACAGTAGGAAGGCCCATATACAAAGCTTCAAGAAGAACAATTCCAAATCCTTCTGCAAGAGAAGGAAACACAAATGCATCAAAAGAACAATAATATTTTACCTTATCGTGATCATCAAAAGCACCAGTAATAAAAACTTTTCCATCAAGATTAAGTTCTTGTGTTAATTGTTTTAAAGATTCTTCAAGTTTACCTCCCCCAGCAATTAAAAGATAAAAGTCTCTTTGATGAAATAAATCAGATTTTAAAAATTTGCTAAAAGCTTTAATCAAAACATCTATTCCTTTTTCCTCGGTAAGCCTTCCAACATTACCAAAAACAAATGCTGTCTTGGGGATATTGTATTTACTCCTAATTTCTTCTGCATAATCTGCTCTTTGGTTGGGACTAACGTTAAACTTTAAGGTCTCAAGACCATTTGGAATAACAGTAAGTTTGTTTTCTTTTATTCCTTCTTTCATTTTTGCCTTTTTCTTAGATTTAGTAAGAGCTATCTCAGAGCTTGAGTACCTATTAACTAAGTAACTGTAAACTTTTTCATTTATCTTCTTCTTAAATTCAGGTATTTTCCATTCTGATATTGGAGTGTGAGTGTGAGTAATCAAAACTTTAACTTTTGCTTTGTTCCCTGCAAGAAGAGCATTTGAGGCTGCTTTTAGCTCATGAGCATGAACAATATCAATGTTATTTTCTTTAATAAACAAAGACAACTCACTAATATACTTTAAATCAATATCTTTTAATATTTCCTTATTAAAAGTTTTTGCCCCTAAACTAGAATAAGCATCACTCATTACACCTCCAGGACACCATACAAAAACTTCATGGCCTTTTTGAATCATTCCTTTAATAAGATCATAAACATGCCATTCCATCCCACCATATTTACTTGAATTTAAAACGTAAAGTATCTTCATTTCGTTGTATTTTTCACATGCATAGAATCTTCTACTAAAGATAACATTTTTAACACCTTACCTTCCCATGTGTTTTCTTTAGCAATAATCTGTCTTTGCTTTATTCTTTCTAGATTATCTTCTTCTAAGGCTCTCCTAATATTCTGTGAAAATTCATTTGAATTTCTAGAGATGTAACAAACGTTTGCAAAAGGTGTATATGCTGGAAGATCTGTAACAACAACAGGAAGACCTGCAGCAAGATAATCCCAAAACTTTACAGGAAAACAACCAGCAACAGTATAACTATTAAGCTGATATGGAATGATCATTTCATCAAACGAAGCTATGTATCTTGGGAGTTCTGGATATTCTTTTGCTCCTAGGAAATATACATTCTTAATACAATCTAAACCTAAATCCTTTTTAGAGGAGGATTTATCTTTTAATGCCATTGGACCAACAATTACAAATGAGTACGTCGGATAATCAAGAGCAACTTTCTTGAACAACTCCTTATCAAATTTATACTCATCAACAGCACCAGTAAAGCCAATTATTGGATGTTTTATACCATTTAAATCTTCAGGCGTGCTAAACTTCTTATCTTTTAGGCCAAAGTATCTTTCATAGTCTCCAACATTAGGAGCAAAGTGAGAGTTTAAATTATATTTCTTAAGTTTATCAACAAGACCAGGAGTTGTAGCAAAAACAATATTTGCACGAGATGCTAAAAGCTTTTCTTGACTTGCAATAAATTTTCTTTTTTCAGGAGTATTATACTTTGGAAAGGCTTCATAATTATCAACACAATCATAAACTAAGAAGTCATGTTTGATGTTTCTTAAGTAATTTTCAAGACCTGGAATTTCAACATGGTATACCCAAAGGATAGTCTTTTTGTTTTTATCAAATACTTTTGATGATATTTTATTTATATCCTTAGCATGTTTTAAGGATGTAAATTTTGATAAAGAAAGGCTTAAAGGAGTAAACACAACTACGCCTTCTTTTGTTTTCATTCTTTTTGTCAGTATTCTGGATAAAGGCCACTTCCCCTTCAACAAATACTTAAAGAAAACTCTTCCAATTCTAATTGGAGGATCTACAAAAAGAACATTATTTCCAAATTTTGGCATTCTACCCATAACATGACGTTTATTCGTCCATAAAGGAAAATCCCAAAGTTGGTTGGACAGGCAGATTATATTGTAATTCTGCATACTTTTAGACATGACTACTTCTTAATTATAGAGTATATCAGGGAAAATTGCCTGTTTTTATCTAAATATAGAACTTTTTACCTATAGGTAAAACATAGAAACATGTTCCGTCAAAGTTAACATTTTTGTTAATTATAGAGATTTCCTCAAAGTTTCCAAAGAATATTAAGGGAACGATCATAAGAGTTATAGAAGGTATATAAGTCCTAGTCTTTAAGACCCAACTATATCGAAGGCTTACGGTGCTGTGTAGTCTGAAACACATTTTGTTGATAGACAAAGACAGAAACATGCATAGATTTGACGAATATTGCATAGATTTATCCATTGTGATATAAATATTGTATAGATTTATGACAAACGACAACCTAACAATAAGCAAAGCTGCTAAACAACTAAGTATATCAATCGCTACACTTAGACGCTGGGATAAAAGTGGAAAACTACCCGCTAAAAAGAGTGTAGGTGGCCACCGTTACTATTCCCAGACAGATTTAGAATTATTTAAGAAGGATATATTTGCTTTAGCAACAGAGTGGGTGTTAGGTCCTGCAATAGAACCAGAAAACACATTTTATTGTCCAACTAGCTCAGAATTCAAAGGAAGACTTTCAAAACTACAAAGTGCTCTAGAAAAGTTACAGGATCTAAAAGAGTATTACCCACTTATTGTTGCCATAGCGGGAGAGATAGGAAATAATTCATTTGATCATAATCTAGGAAACTGGCCGGATATTTCAGGAGTATTCTTTTCGTATGACACAAACAAAAGACAAATAGCCCTAGCAGACAGAGGACAGGGCATCTTAAGGACGCTAAAGAGAGTAAAGCCAGATGTTAGAAATGATGAAGATGCTTTGCATGTTGCATTTACTGAAGTTATCTCAGGTAGATCTCCTGAGGCAAGGGGAAATGGGCTTAAATTTGTGCTAGAGGTAGCATTAAACAAAGCTATTGAAATAAACTTCTACAGTGGTGGCGCTAAAGTTTCTATTAATAACGATAATAACGAAGTTAAAAAGATGGAGATATACAAAACTGAGTTGTATTATAGTGGCTGTTTAGCATTAATTAAATTTTAAGTAAAAAATATGAAAATAGAACTTAAAAAATTTGGAGATCTTCTAACATCAAGACAGGATGGGCGTGAGGCACTTGCAGCCATAGAACCATTGTTGAGAAATATGTCTGAAAACGAAGTATTGGATATTGATTTTGAAGGTGTTACCACTTTCACACCTTCCTGGGCAGATGAATTCATTACTAATCTGATCGACAGATTTGGCAATCGTGTTCATTTTGTAAACGACGAAAACCTATCAGTTAAAACTACTCTTGAACTACTTAAAAAGCTGAGACTTGGAAATCCCAGACATTGATTTATCAGCAGTCAGCGTGGTTCTAGATCTATGTACTCAGCCAGGTATAGTATGACTAATATTAGGCAGACACAAGTCGAATTAAAGAGAAATTTAGATGAACAGCTCGAGTTATTAAGTCGTTTGGCTGATGCATACGATACTGGGAATACCCTAATGGCCAAGCCAATGGCTACATGCATACGCATTCTCGTCCATGACACACTAAAATCCCATTCTTTACTTAGTCAGCTTGGATTGAAATCTGGTAAATTTTTAAGTACTGCTGTGCCAAAAGAAGACAAACCAAATATGGTTCGAGTCGGTAGTTACTCTGCTCTCCTAGCAATAGCTTCGGGTAGTAAAAGCGGATATACTCCATATTTGGATGATCTACCATTTGGCCAAACCAGGATGCTCAATTTCGATGATTATTGGCATGAGGAAATATTTACTGACGCTAATAGCAACAGCTTTACCAGAAAAGATATTGTGCTATATGTGGCAAACCAGGACGGAGGTGCTCATGTCGACCCAGAGCTTGAAAAGAAGTACATTGAGCTCACTCGACAGAATTCTCTGGGTTGGAAAGTTAGTAATGATGGCAGAAATTGGACTGATCTAACTGGCGCCGAGTTAGCGAGCATACGACAGATTGGTCATGAATTACTATGGACGTTGATTCCATCTTATCCTACAAAGAAGATTACTAATCAAAGTGGTCTCATGATTGGCGCAGCTGGAATTTTCCTAGAACAAGCTAAAAAACCGACTGGCAGCGATATTATTGAGGTTGGACGTAATAAACCTTGCCCATGTGGTAGCGGGAAAAAGTATAAGAGATGCCACGGTAAGGCACATTAGAAGAATAATTTCATTTTGGTTCTAGACCGACATGCTCAGCCAGAGAGTGCTATTACCCACCGCCTAAATAGAAGTAGTAAGATAATAATATGAAAAATAAACTAGCAGAAATTAAAAATTTTATTACAAACCTGATTAAGGGCAAGGCTTTTAGAGTTGTTATTATCACAATAATGCTTGTAGGTATAACTTGTATAGTTAGTTACTACGCATTTAGAGCTTATAAGACATATAACAAGTCCTACAATGAGACAAATAATTCCATAAATGAACATATCCAAGATTTGCAGAATAGAATTACGAGATTGGAGCAGAGTAATACTGACCTTGTAAAGACAAAAGACGAGTTTCAAAATAAGCTTTGGGCATGCCTAACGTACGTTAGGATGTATCAAATTTTCTATGAGAAGGCTGATGAAATGTTTGCGAATGGTATATCAGGCTGTGCAATAAAATATATTAATAGTGGCAATCCAAAGAAGTTGCCCGATGGATGCTATAGATGGCGCTCTGCCAAAGAGAAACAGCCAAATTCTAGGGATACATACTATCAGAACCCCGACCAAGAATACTACAATTCATTAAAATCCCTTTACTATCAAATGCTGAAATTTCAGGAACTGTGCAACCAGTAAATTATATTTAATGTTATATTCGCGAGCATTACTGTCTCGTTTCTAGATCGTAGAGTAAAATCCGTACGCTCAACCCTAAAGGATTATAAACACTTGGGACAAGCTCTTTGAAGAAACTTTAGTTTCACCATTACTCTTCTTATATTAAACATAAATTCTGAATCTTTTAACGACCAAAGCCAGGATGTATCTCTAAATCCCCTATCATATGCTGCATGCCATATTCCATCAAAGAAAATTATTCCAAATATTTGAACAAAAACAGATATGGTAAACAAAAACAAGAACAGCTTCTGGTACTTTTCATAAAATGAGGAATTAAGAAAAGGAACCATAAGAAGAATAAGGTAAGGAATAATATCTGAACTCATTCTGTAACCAAAGGAATAACCACCGTACCAATGTTTCCAAAAACTAATTATTAGCGTATGTAAAACAACCACTAAGAAATAAATTAAATATTGAGAATTTTCCTCTACTCCTTTTTTCATAGCTATATAAAAACCAACAAATGAAAAGATAAAAATTGGAGAATATACAAGTATCCCTTTACTTGGAGATAACCAAACTCCTATAAGACTTATTGGAAATGGAGATAACCAACTAGAAAATATTTGACTAGAGTAACCTTGATTTTGGATACCTATATAGTATTTGTTGTTATACCAAAGGAAAAATAATATGTTTAAAGCAATTCCAGCAAATACAAATATATTTGCCTTGATATAGTTTTTTATGTTTCGTATCTTCACTAACATTAAAACAAGAACAAGAGCAAAAGCTAAAGCTGCAGTTGGTCTTGATAAAATAGCAAGACCATAAAACAATCCTCCAAGAAAAGCATTTGAAGGTTTAAACTTATTTTCTTTTAAAAACTCTAGAATAAAATACAAACCTAGAATAGAAAAGAGCATTAAGGTTCCATGTTGCCACATAGATTGAGAAATCATTGCATAGTTTACTGTCCCAAAAAGATAAACGTATGTTAAAAGAGATGCTTTTTTTTCATCATTTAAGAAATGTTTCCTTAGAAGAATGTAAAGAAATACTCCAGATAATGAAACTATAAGGGAAGAAGATATCTTAGATAATATTATTAAGTTATCCCAAGTAATAGGCATCCCAAGCTTTAAAGGAAGAAAATATATAGGAAGAGATATTAGAGCTGTAATTATTGGAAATGCAGATACGTAGTGATTACCTATCTTTTTTAAATAAAAAGGAGTAAGACCTCTAATAAAGCTTTTGTCATCTGGATGAGGATACTTCCCTAACATCATCCAATAGTAAGAATCTAAATTCATTGTCTTTTCTTTTATTATAGCCACAGGTAAAAACATAGTTGGAATAGTATCTTCTGACTGAATAGCTAATTTATTAATTCCTAATCTATTCACAAATACCCAAGAAAAGAAAAATACTAAAAAGGAGTAAAAGAAGATGTTTTTTACACTTGAATTCATATTCAAATTCTATAATTTATATCTTCTTGTAGCAAAATGATCAGAACCCAACTCTAACAGGAATATACTTTTTAGTTGACCATATTAGAGTATTACCTTTCAAAGCTCCTTGTTTTACTAATTCGTTTATAGGTTGAGAGATATTAAACTTACCTTCCAGATCAAGATCTATATTGAACAATAAGTCATGTGATTCTCCAAATATATAATTTGTAACTTTTGTTTTGGATGAATCCGTAAGTCCACCAGAAGAAATTACACTATATCCCTTTCCTTTTGAGTAGTAAGTTGGTGTAATAACTGTATCTAAAGATATTATCCTAACATCTTTTATATCTTTACCTGAAACATTTACTAACCTCATAAAGAAGTATTCAGAGTCAATATAAGGTGGATTAAACTCTACTGTAAAAGTTTCAGGTTTGCCTACTTCTGAGCATCCAGGAAAGTATAAGAGAGTACTTTCCATTTTTTCTATTTCATTTGAAGAAGAAAGGTGATAAAAATCAGATTTTATCTCATTTATTCCAATATCTTCTCTTTCACATGAAAATGTGATTTGGATGTTTGCATCACCTTGATTAAGGCCAGTCCTAAAGTTTTTAACCCTAAAGAAATTGGTAGGAACCCTAGAAACCAAGGTTCTAGACAACTCATCATTAACATAAATAGCATAAGTCATATCTTCCAATGCACCGTTTTGAATAAAAAATGAACCAGAATCTTTAAATTCCAGAGCATTCTTGTTTTCTACACTAGAACGATTTGGAAAGTAAACTAAATACCTATCTACAAATACAGGTTCTGGGGTAGAAATAAAAAATTCCTTAAATATTGTATTTTCACCTATTTGCTTTGAATAAGGAAGAGTAACAATGCTATCACCAACACTAATCAATCCTTCTTCTTTGTATTCTGGACCTATTTTTCTTTCCCAAACCTTCACTAAGAAACTAGCAAATACTACCAGAACTGCCACACCTAAAAACAATAATCTGTCACTAGAGGAATAGTTGCAACTAAAGGTCTTGTATTTAAAGCTGCCAATGACAGTAAAAACCAAAATTACAATAGCAAGTATTAAAAATCTATAACAATCATGTATGTTACAAAATGAAGATACTACTATAGTTAGCAACAAAACAGAAGGAATTGTATACTTCAAAACGTTGCTCTTTATCCTCGCATTTTTAATCTTTAATGATGCTGTAATGAGTATATCCATAAATGATGGTGCCACAAGAGTAATAAGTGCAATCAAGAAGGCAAAGTTATAAAAGAATACCAATATTCTGAAGTAGTTGTTTTGGTTTACATACTCTATTAGATTTGCTATTTTCAATGTGTCCAAGGAGTATGTTATAAAATATCCAACATTTACACCCCTCCCATCCTTTACCCCCAGTACAACTACGATTGGTATATACATAAGAGTAAGCACAAAAACTTCATAAGCTATAAACCATCTGTAATTTATAAGGGTTTTTCTTACTTTAAGTAACATTCTCTCTAAAGCCCTTGAACTAAACTTCTTTCTATCATTATTTACAATATATCTGAGTAAACCAAAGCAAACAGATACCATAGCCAGTACTAGGATGGCATCTATAAACATTTCAAATGTTGTCGTCTTCAACAAAGCTTTTATCTGATCCACTTTTCGCATTACTTCTACAGTAACTTTCGTGTCCTCAGAAACAACAGGTGCCATATCCGACCTCTTAAAAGCTTTAAAATATTCACTAAGAGTATGTCTTTCATTTGGAGACACTAAAATGTTCTCCGGTATAACATACAAATCTACACCTTGTATACCATTCTTCTTTAAACAACCATTAAACGCATCTAAATCTTTAGAATATGATACTGATTTGTCACAAGTAAACTCTGATGAGCTATTTGAAAAGTAAGGTTCATCACAAATTACTATCAACTTCTTACTTTCAACAAGATATTTTTTCAGCAGTTCCTGTCTAGAAATAGAAGATGTCAATAAAATAGAGTAACTATTGCTTGAACATGAGGAAGACATTTGTGGATCTTCCTTATTTTCATTATTTTCATCTTCCTTACAAACAACAAACCCGAAATCTTTTGCGAACAACTTTTGATAATATTCTAATTTTGACTGAGCCGAAACATTTAGCGATGAGAAATAGATTCCAATTAGAACCAAAAATGAAACAGTCTTTATTTTATATATATTAGATTCTTTTTTACTTAAATATTTTTTCATAAAAAATATCCTTTAAAAACCCCAGGACTAAAAGAAAGTAACCCGTCCGCGCAAAAAATTCAGCTAATCTTTCCACTTTCAGCACGAGCATAAGTGGGGTTATTACTAAAGAAATAAGAGCCATGATATAAATGTATTTCCTATCAGACAGCATTCCAAACAAAAATATAAAGAACGAGAAAGTAATCATCGGAAAGCCAATTAGAAATCCTAGAGGTTCTACTTTGATTATAGTTAAAACACCTATAAACAAGAGTATAAAGAGGATATGTACTTTGGAAAGATGTACCTTTAGAAATTTTGATGAAGGTTTCTCCACAGGGAACAACACAGAGAAAAGGAGCAATAAAAATATAAAAATCAGAACAACACTATCTACATTATCCTTTAATAAGCTAAACATATTGATGCATTCTTTGCCGGGGCATACTGGCAACTGTTATTATATTGATTTTTCAGTTTTTTTCCACCTTTAAGTGTTCTATAAGTTGCTTAAATTTACTTAATTTCAAAAATAATACTTTCCCCTACCTTTACACCCTTATCAAGCTCTTTCTCGAGAAACCTTGTTATATCCTCCTTTACCACTATCTTTGAGTTGATTTTAGCTATTCTCTCCAAATCACTACCAGATATTTTTTCTTCATAATATATTAAATACCTCGGATTAAAACTTAAGAATTCCTCAATCCCTTCTTCTGTAATTAAATTCTTGGAAAATTCATTTGAATTAAAGCCTGTTTCATAATTAACAAAATTTACAGGATTAATTAGCAAATCTTCATGAGAAATTATCCAAAATATTGAATAATAGTCCCCTTTAGGATACACAGCATAAGGAACACTACCAGGATACTTTTCCTTCAAATATGATATTTCCAAAGGAGGTTTACTTACATTTATTACAGGTATTTTTATTGCAAAGATTACAAAGTTTAGAGATAAAAACACAACTATAAATAGTACTTTCTGCCATGTATTTTTCATTAAGTCATATAAATCTTGTACTAAATAAGAATTAATTATTAAAACAAATAAATAAATTACTACTGCCCATCTAACAAGAGTTCTAAATACAGGAACAATATAATAAAGAAGATAAGAAGGTGTATAAAATGTAATTCCTCTTATCGTAAACGAAGGAGGGCCGGATATTAACAAAATACAAAATATTATGAAGAAACTTCTAACTATCATTTCCTGGTTTTCATATACTGTCTTAAAGATAGGATATTCTTTTTTCTTAAACTTCTTTAATAAAAGTAAAACAGCTACAAATCCCATTCCCAAAAGGAAATGCCAACCCATATAACTACCACCCATTTCTTCTTCCATATAGTCATCAGCAAGATAGTAATTGGTGGATTCTATCTTTTTATATAATCTTTTAGATAAATCTCCAAAGAACAAGGATGATTTTGGAGGAATGAAGAAATACCAAGGACGAAACGATAGATTATAAAAATCTTGGATTGGTCTATAAACTATTTCACGATTAAAAGGACTAACGACGTTATTATATTTGCCAAATACAGGAAGGTTACTTGCTAAATGTGAATTATAAAAAGGAAGAAGACAGGCCAGCAGAACAAAGAGTACAAAAGTCATATCTTTTAGAACATTTTTAATTCTTACCTTTTTATCTGTAAAAAATGTAAAAAGATACCAGCAAATTACTATAATTAGTGAAAAAAATCCATAGTAAGAACTAACATACGTAAGAAATGAAACAAATAATCCCATATAATAACTTTTCGTCTTTTTCACCAGAAGATAAGCAACAAACGGAAAAGTAAATACTGAATATAAGTTAGTAGTATATGAAACGACTCTATACACAAAATACTCACTGAAAGTGAAAAGAACAGAGATGCTAAGACAAAGAATTTTTGACAACTTCAACTCATTCAATAGTACAAAGCTGAAATAAAAGCTCAGAATCAGAGCTACAAACAACAAAATATTGGCCTCAAGCACTGGATTTAACAAAGCAGCACAAACATTAACAAAAACATGTGTAATGAGATCGACCTTGAACATAGATGATGACATAAATGCACCAGGTAAAAAATTCTTCTTGGTAAAAATTGACAAAGCTCTAATCAAAGAATTTGCTTGATCGTTGTAAGAATAAATTATAATACTACTTAGAAGGTGCATATTGAGATGTTTTTCCACGTCCCTTTTGATACACATGTAAAACGTTAATAAACAACAGTAGCAAGAAGACAAACATGGTTAATACTTCACCAATATATAAAAAGGTAGACGGTGAGTAATAAAGGACAAGATTAACTTCATTAGGACTGCTTACATAAGGATGTGCCGCCTCCATAGAGACAAACCAGTCATTAACATATCCAGACGTCTTGTAAGGACCTTTTACTAATCTCATCGACTTGGAAATTGCACTCACTGGAATCATAAACTCAGGATTATTGTAGGAACTAGTAGATAGATATAATTTCCAATCCTTATCATAACCTCTCATAAGAGATAGGTGGGTACTGTCCAAAAGATTTTTAAGTTTAACTCGATAAAAAGTAGGAGAGACCTTATCATAACTAACCAAAACTTCCGGATTACTGACAGCAATGGGAAAGGATGAATTAGATACACAACTACTTCCAACAGTCCATATAGTAAACAGCGGGTTAGCACCTTCTGTAAAACTTATAACCTTGCTAAAATCTTCGTTTTTAGACAGAATATCCTTAATCGACATGCCGTTGAAGAACTTCTCATAATCATTTGTTAAATTTTCCTTTAGTACAACATGAGTAATATTAAGATCTTTAAGATCTGAACATACACTACTCCCATTAAATAAATCCCTATATAGTGTTTGTAATCTACTGTTCAGATCATCATTTAATGCTAATTTGTTATATAAGTCATACCCTAAGAATTCATACTTCCAAACCTGCGGAACAAAATCATGCCCCCTCAAAGAATTCAGTGTTTGATCGTAATAAGGGGGCAGTCCTGCTATATCTGGAATTATGAGTATTCTCCTCGCACCTTCTGACACAAATACAACGTTTGCTTCATAGTAAGCACTAGGGATGTTAAACGGAACTATTACTATATTAAGAGAGTATAAAAGCAAAACCGATGTCGTAGTAATAAACAATGTAAACCAAGCAAAGATCCTATGTAGAGAACTAAACTTGAATCTAGAAAAAAGCCATTGAAAACCAAACAACGCTAAAACGCTAAGACCCAGGAGATGTGTCCAATATACTTTACTCTTAGGTCTTCTAAGTATCTGAAACCCTGGTATCTTATCATAAAGATAAGAGAAAATATCTCCGTATGGATCCTTCGGGCCTTTAACAATAAATAGACCAAGTAAGGTAAGAAACAAAAAAGGTATAGAGAAACGAACAAGCTTTTTATCGCCTTTTAAAAACATCAGTAATACGCTTACTAGTAATATAAAATAAACAAAAATTGTAATGATAGTGGTAACTTCTCCTAAAACCGACTCATACTTCACAACACCCCCACCAAATAATAAGTGCTCCAAGGAACTTTTTTCTGTCGCAAACTCAATATACTTCCCCAATGTATCGCGAGAATAAGAAACTTGCGCATAATAGGTTTTAACATAGTACACAACATTGGAAAGCAGCCACCAGGAATTTGAAAGAAAAAGTAACAAACAAGTCACAACATATGTGACCATATATCTAGCACGTACAAAACCCTTATATAATAAGAAGCCAACAAGATACAATCCTAAAACAAGCAAATAAATCACTATATAAGCTATGTTAGAAATTGAGCTCGGCAGTAATGCAAACAGTAAAAAAAGAATTAAGTAATTTTCCGAACTAACACCATCTGACTCTAGTGCCTTATCGAAATACATTAGAACTATCGGAAAGAAAAGAAAAGCAAAAGTAATTATAAAATGACCTGATTTATAAAGAGTAGAAAAGTAAGGTGAGTAAATATAAATGAGAGAGAATAAAAAAGTAAGTACAGCATTCTCCTTGGAGGAAGCTTTTTTAAGAAAATAGTTAAATGAGATGAACGTGAAGATCCCAGAGAGAGTGTTTAATAAGATAACATATAGTAAGGTTGATACAAATGGAGAAACTTTCAGTAAAGAAAACAGATCAAGGACCAAAAGATATGGCACCTTCTTGGCTATACTAAAGGGTGCATAATATCCCCCACCATAAGATTCCACGTAAGTCGAAATATTTAATTGCTCAGACGGATTTAATGAAAAATCGTAATCACCCATTGAACCCCACACAGTGTACTTCACATCTTTACAAACCGGTAAGGCAACAGCAACTGATACCAACAAATAACACAAGAGCAACAGAAAGCTTTTTTTTGTTCTATTATTTACTAGTATCTTATGCAACATAGTAGTCAAATATTACTTCTTCACCTGAATAATAGCGCAATTGTATGCTAACAACCTCTCTGGCACAAATTTTTCCATAAGTAACTCATAGACTTTGAAGAACTTATAGAGCCTTTTAGGATAGGCGTGGCATTCAAAATATTTAAAAGAAACGCTTTCAATCTCAAATACAGATTTGATTAAACTCTTGAAGTATTTTTGAGTAAAATGGTTATGTTTTAGCAACCTTACCATATGAGGATAAAACAAAGGATTGTATCTGTTAGCCTCAACTATAACTATGACACCATTGTTTTTAACAACTCTTTTCAATTCCCTTAATGCATTTACATGCATAGAATATTTCTGATGTTTTTCATCAATATGATGAAGGACGTCGTGTACAAATACATAATCAAAGCAGGAGCTCTTATAGGGAAGATTAATAATTGATCCCACTTTAAATTTTAATCCAAAAGTATCAACATTCTTGTGCTTAAAAACATCCGTTGAGTAAACATCAAGATTATGAATATTCTTAAAGAAGTAAGAATCAACACAGGTGCCACACCCAACATCTAATAATCTTTTCCCTGGAAGAAAATCAAAAGAGATTTTCCTATGTAAATCAGTGGTGTATTGACTAAAATTATACTTCATAAATTAACTTAACCTTTAGTAAAAGTGAACATTCCACAACCATAGTTTATATTTCCATAATCTTTAGGAGAAACGTTTGTTATGTATCTTCCATAATCATCTACCAAGGAAAAATCCCTTAAACTTAGCTTTGAAAACTCCTTAAGAATAGCATTTGGAGAAAATACCCTATGAGCATTAAAACATACTCTAGACCTTCCAACAGGCACCGATAAATACAGAATCCCATTAACAGATAAAATTCTAGACAACTCTTTACACGCAATTTTCCAACCTACAGGATTCACCTGATCACCGTATCTACCAAGTCCAATATGCTCCAGAACATGAAGGCAAGAAAGGGAATTGATAGAATCACTCTCAAAAGGCAAACTTGTTACGTCTCCAGGTATAGAAGTTAGATTCTTTAAATCAACTTCCAACGGCCTAATATCCACGAACGTGGCCTTAGTTATTTTAGAAAGATAACCACTCATTTGATAAGTCGAGCCTACATCTACATGTTCCTTTGGCCTACTCTTCATAACTTCCTCAAAAACCCAAAGCTGTTGGTAGAAATAATGAGCATCTAACGAAGTCCTCACAGATTTATCATGTAAGGCTGGATAAATATTCATTACACTCAAAGATTCACTTCCTTTCATTCCTTTAAACTTTAGATAATCCCTCAAGAACCATGTGTATCCATATAACCCGCGAACAAACCTTATAGGATCAAATACTGGTGAAATAACTCTATAAAACAAGTAACCTAGATTTTCATATTTACTATCAAAAACTTTCATTTTTGTGCCTTAATAACAAAATAATGAGAATGTTTTTTATCAAGCTTGGAGAAAAAATTTGGAAGTGGGTAATAACCAGAAGTTAGAACATTCAAAACAGTGAAGCCGTGTTTTTTGAGTAAATCTATCAAGGAGTAGACAGTAAAAATCCTCATATGTTGCCATGATTTATGCTTGGAGTTTTCAGATTCAGCATTGTTCCAAAGAGAAAATGGATTACCAATATTGCCTTTCGTACTAATGTTTGACAAGTCAAATGGCTGATAACCCAACAACAAAGAAAATATGTTATGCCAACTCGATAAATTTACCGTTGAGACTATAAAAATTTCACCTGGCTTCAAAACCCTATAAACTTCTGATACAAAGTTATCTGTATCGTGCAGGTGTTCTATAACTTGATTGCTATGAACTATGTCAAAGGTATTATCTTCAAAATAGAAAGACTTGTTTAAATCGAAACTCTTAACATTTATTCCTTTATTAACCGCAATTTTCTTCCTTTCTTCTACAACCTCAACTCCAAATAACAAGACCTTAGGAGAATTTTTACTTAAACTCAAAGTCCAAGAGCCGTCATCACAACCAAGATCTAAAATTTTAGTTTCTTCATTAAACTCACTAGGAAGCATTCTTAATATATTCTTTCTATTTTCTTCCTGAGCACTTAGTATCTTTTTAAAAAGGTGTGTCTTTATATTTTTAAACATTATATCAACTCACTAAATATTTTCTGATAATCAAAGCTTTTCGCATACTTATTAGACGAATCTCTAAACCTTTGATTTACATCACCATCCATCAAACCTAACACACTATCAACGATAACATTTAGATCTTCGGATATGATTTTACCGCACCCTTCTTCTTCTATCTCTCTAGCATTCCATGGAATATCTGTCAACAAAACTGGAACCCCACACCCCAAGTACTTCTTTACCTTGCCAGGATCAGCGTAATAGGTCCATGTATCAAGATTTTTAATGTAGGGGGCAATAGCAACACATGATTTAGCAATCTCTTCTTCAAGTACAGTATCTTCTTCTATTTCCATGAAATTAACATATCTTTCAATTCTCAAATCACTAACCATTTGTTTAAGTCTATCTTTATACCTACCCTTTCCTATTACCTTAAATTTAAAATTCGGATTTCTTTTAACAATTTGGGGAACAGCTTGTAGAACAAGTTGTACTCCTTGTTTCTCAATTAAATGACCCATAAATACTAACGTATTTTTTTCACATTCTTCATAGGGATACTTTTTAATTCTTTCTATCCACACCCCATAAGGAACTACTTTATGTTTCTTGTAGTCTTCCAATTTTATTCCAAGAAACTTTTTTCTTGCTTCTACCATTCTTGGGGATAAATCCCACATCTCATCTGCTTTCTTGTAACCAAGTACATTAATAGATTTATATATAAAATTTTTAGTCTTTGATTTAAACCTACCACTAGGAACAAAATCTATTGCCCAATAGACTATCCTTTTAACTCGCATAAAAATTCTCCCTAACATCCCATACAAAGCACATAAACCGTCCATGCAAACGCATGTATCCCAGTAAATTTTAGATCTTAAAATACACTTGAGGGTAAAAATTATCTCTTTAAGATAAATGGTCGCTTCGGGGTAGCCTTCATAATCTCCAGACTTCCATACTTTATGAGAAGTACCATCTTTATACCAAACACAAGTACTTACTCTATTAGGAGAATCAGAAAAAGCATGAGTAATGTGCATTACATTCTTTTCTTTTTTGCCTTTTAGGTATAAAACAAGATCATCATCTGGCTGAGTGTTAGACTTATGTGAAATTACAATTACGTTACTCATTTTATTATCAATTCTCGCCACATCTATATAAATAAATATTAAAGAGCATAAACAGACTTCTTTTTTCTACTAGTTTATAGCCACTTTCCCTCAGTGCTTTCTCAACTACAAAGTATCTATTGATATGCCCCTTTTCTTTTCTAAACATAGTCAACAACAAATAAATTAAATTCTCAGTTGGTAGAGATATTATTAGATAAGTGTTAGACTTAGAGATCCTTCTCAAATTCAATAGCATTTGGTTCACATCCCTCACGTGCTCTAAAACGTCAAAGAACAAAAATAGATCCACCTTTTCACTTATTTTACCTATAAATTCTGAGGGATTGTCCTTAGAATTAATAATTGCTTTGTAGTTACCATTACCAAGCTTACTATGCATGTAAACTCCCAGATCTAAATATTCCTGAGCTGTCTCGATTAAATATACGTTTTTAAATTCCTTAGAGAGAAAAACAGAAAAAAATCCAAATTGACATCCAAAATCCAACAAGCTATTCTTCCCTATACCTTTCTCATATTTCTCGTAAATATCACGGGCAATCTCCAGCCTCTTCCACCACAGAAATCTCTTAGGAAGAAGAGCCTTGCTACCATAGTATCCATAATCAACGGTATCATCGCTCAAAACAAAATCAATAATTCTATCTAGATTATCTTTTTCATTCATATACGCATAATTATTGATTAGATTTATCACTAGGCAAAGTTAGAAATCTATCTACATCCCTAAAGAATTTAAAAAGACGCAAGACTAAAACAACCGGTAAGAACTGCATTGTCCAAGTTAAAATATAAGCTAGTCTATCAAGAAGGTTCATCTTGTAACAATAGCCTTTAGAATACTTCCTCCTTATTTTCAGAGTGTTAATTATTTGCTTTCTAACATTAGAGTAAGTCGCTGACTTCGAATGCTCTCTATACCTCAAAAGAACTTCTGGAACATTAGCAAATTTATACTTTTCCCCGATTCTAAAAGACATATCAAGATCCTGAGAAACCTCATATTTAGTATTATATATACCAACCTTTTCAAAGCATTCCTTTCTGATTATTGCTGCTGGTTGGGCAACAGGAGAGTATCTAAAAATGTTCTTTCTCAAATGTTCATCACTGGTTGAGTACTTCCTTATACCTTTATTTATACCGTTATAGAAGCTTTGGATGTAGGAACCACAAATACCAATGCTCACATCCTTCTCCATTAAACCAACTTGCTTCTCTATTCTCGTAGGGAGAGATATGTCATCTGAATCTGCCCAAATTATGTACTTACCCCTAGATATTTTTAGACCCTTATTCCTACTAGCGACAATGCCCAAATTGGATTCATTCTTAACTGATATGATCCTTGAATCTTTTAATGCATACGAGTTGATAACCTCCCAAGTTATATCAGCAGAGCCATCATCTAAGATAATGAATTCAAAGTCTTTGAAAGTTTGATTCAAAATACTCTCAATGGCTTCTGAAATATACTTCTCAGCATTATAAGCAGGCATTATTACAGACACCAAAGGTTTATTCTCACTAAAATTATTTATTTTCTTATTCATTTTAGAAAAAGTCAGCAGCAACTTTCACGTACATTATAAAGGAAATAGCTTACTTATTCATCCCCTCTTGTCCAACACCACTCCAGCTACCAACATATCTTCTTTTTCTTGATATAAACAAATTAACAAAGGACTTTAAAGCAACAAATATTATATCCGTAAAAATACTCAACAAAACAAACAATTTACAACTTAAGCTATCACACTTTTTACTACTTACACTTAAGTAATAACCCTCATAATTAAACATAATGTTATCCCAAGAGTATGCTTTTACCTTCTCTAACCCACTCTTCCTCATCTTCTCAATATTTTCTTTATCATCTAGTATCTTTAAAACAGTATCAGCCAGCAAAACATGGTCTCTTGGCTTGATAAGAACACCTATATCACCTACTACTTCTTCGTTTGACCCTACTTTTGTGGTTACAATAGGAAGACCAGAAGCCATAGCTTCAATATAAACCCACCCAAATCCTTCATACAAAGTAGGAAGCACAAACAAGTTAGACATTACATAATATTTTGGTAGTTCATTACTTGAATTCAACACTTTCCCTATTAACTTAACATTATCTTTTAAACCATAATTTTCTATTTTTTCTTCCAATCTTCTCCTTTCCACACCTTCGCCAATAATCAAAAACATAAAATCTCTTCTTTTCTTCTTATTTATTATTTCATTGGCACACTCAACAAGAGTAATTAAATCCTTCCTAGGATCCAACCTGCAAACAGTTAAAATAAGGACCTTCCCACTTAACTTATTCTCATCAAACAAATCTTTGCAATCAACGTTTGGATTAAACCTGCTTAAATCTATACCTTTTGGGATAATTTCTGCACTATAACCATACTTCTTACACTGATCATTCATAAAATTAGAAATAGCTACCTTTCCATCAGCTCTTTTTCCTTCAATAAGCTCAAACAAAGTATCTCCAGCAAGAACTAAAACATATGGAACTCCAAAGAAAAGCTTAATAAACCTAGCTAGAAAGGCTTCTAAAGAAAAATGAACAGATAAAACATCAAATCTTTCTCCTTTTCTTCTTAACTTTTTATTTAATTCAATAAATTTAACAAAGCATTTTAGATTAAATACAAAAGCATATAAAAAACCTAAGAATCTATAAGAATAGTAACCATGAATACCACTGACATATTCAATATTTATCTTATCTTTAAGATAATCTAAAGAATCTCCTTGAGTAGTAATAACAGTAATGATATGACCTTTCTTTGAAAACTGATACATAAGATCTTTAATATGTGTTTCGTTGCCACCTTCGTTATAGCCCACCCATCTGTTAATAAAAAGGATATTCATTAGATAATATGTTTACTAAACTTAATACCAACATTCTCCCAATCAAGTTCATTAACAAAATCTTTAGCTTCATTAATAATGCCATTTCTATAATCTTCATCAGTCAATAATTTTTCAACTTCACTAAAATACTTTTCCTTATCGAAAGGATCAACCCACACTACTCCAAACTTGAAATTTTCATAAATAGTGGGAAGTCTATAAGAAACAACAGGAACTTTTGATGCTATTCCTTCTGCTACAACTACTCCCCAGCTTTCAAAACTACTTGGAAACAATAAAACTCCACTAGATTTAATAACACTTATCTTATCTTTGCCATCCAAGAATCCCTTCATATCAACATATTCTCCTATACCATTATTTTCAATCAAATCATTTAAAGTTTTAACTTGCTTTTCATCCCCCCATCCAACAACAGCTAACTTCCTTTTCGTTCCTTTATTCTTACCTTCTTCAACTATCTTTTTCCAAACGTAAATCAAATCATCAATACCTTTTTGGGTGTGAAATCTACCAACAAAGCAAGCATCATATTTCTTTTCACTTATGGAGACTTCATTAAATTCTTTAATATTCACCCCACCTGAGGTAATAAAAATTCTGCTTTTAGGTATTCCTTTCCTTATTAAATAATTAACATCATCTTTACACAAAACACATATGTGGTCGCAACACATCTTAAAAAAGAAAATGGAAACTTGTTGAGAAACAAAAGAAAAGAAAGTCTTGTAATTAAATTTAATTTCTTTCTTGAAGGGATTTCTTAACCTTAAGAACATACTGCCAACCCATCTAACACTTGGGTTAAACAATTTATATAAAAAACAAGGAAACGTATCCGGAAGAAAGTCTGATGAAGACCACAATACAGTATCTTTTAAACCAACATCTTCATTCTTTATCCTTAATTTAAAAATATTAAAAGAAAATAAGATTCTTAAAAAATAAGCTCCAAGTAAGCCTAAGGATTTAACTTTAAACTTATTCAAATAAGAAAAACTTACATTTTTAATGTTCTTTGAAACCATTTCATAACCTTCAGGGCATCCAATATACTTTAAATCATATAACTTCTTTTCTCCTAATACCTTTGATATGTTCATTACTATCTTATCTCCTCCTCCCATGCTGTTATTATCAACTTGTGAATTAAAAACTACATAAAGCTTCTTCATACTTAATCTTCTTTCTCAAAGTAACCTTCTATAAATCCAGATATTCCTCTTAATTGCTTAATATCTTTAGTTTTAAATGCATTGTATATCCAATAAAGCTTAAAAACCAAAAGATTAAGGAACACTCCAATAATCCCCTTAAAAGATTTAGGTCTCACATGTTTTCTATAAAAAATTCCTGTATCAACTCCAATAAAATAAGCGTTTCTTGATGGTCCAAGTCTAACATTATGATGAGAAACTACGTTTGGATTAAATATTATTTTATATCCAGCTTTCTTAATCCTAATAAAAAGATCTCCATCAGCATGATTAAAATTAAAGACGGTATTAAAACCATTAACTTCATTTAAGACCTTTCTTTTTATGCCCATACTTGACGTTGTAGCCAAATCAATTTCTTGTCTAGGATAACCTTTAGATATTTCAAGGCTTGATCCAATACTATATGCTCCACTTTCAAACAATGCTCCAGGTTTCAAGACTTTATCTTCCATAGAAAAATGAAGATAAGGCCAAGAAAGTATTCTACCTACAACATTTCTTTGACTTAAAAGGTAAAGTCTATGCATTTCTCCAGCAGGAAAACAAGCAGAAATAATTGGTCCTGTAACAACCCCAACATCATCGCTGTTACTAAGCTCCTTATTAACACTTTCCAACCAACTAGGTTCTATCTCTACATCATCTGCAATATATACAAGATACTCTGAACTAGAATACATCCACCCTAAATTAAAAAGGGTTGGAAGATTTTTAATAGGGTTGTTTATAACTTTAATAATATTTCTATAATCAAAATATTTTTTAAGCAACAACACAATTTCATTAAGACTTGAATTATTTTCAACAATAATAATAGTGAAATCCTTAAAGGTTTGTTTAAGCACAGAATCCAAACACTTAGTTAAATCTTCATTTCTTGTCTTATTAGGATACGTGTTTATGACAATTGTAAATTTAGATTTACTGTCTTGCATATTCTTCTAAGGCACAAACCATCTTAAACGCTATTTTTTTGCAATCAAAAATATCCTTGCTAGTTTTAAATCCATTTTCTCCTAAAGTATTCCATACATCTTTTTTATTCAGTAAATACTCCATCTTTTTAAACAAGTCATTGCTATCTCCAACCTTAAAAAATATCCCATTTATTCCATCTTTAATAACTTCTTTAAAAGAGTCAAGATCAGGGACAATTACAGGTTTTTTATACTTCCAATTTTCTAAAAGGCATGTGGTAACAACAAAATTATTAGCCATATTAGGGCTTCTCATAGCAATACTAATATCAACTCTTCTCACTATTTCCTCAAGTTTTGCATGATCATACCATCCAATAAACTCAATATTCTTCAATTTTAAAAGTTTAGCTTGGTTTCTAAGTGCTTTTTCTTCATTTCCTCCCCCAGCAATAATTAACTTTGTATTAGGATATTTCTTGTTCAATATTGAAAAAGCATCAAGTAATACATTTGTACCTTTACACTTAACTAAAGCACCATGAAACATGAACACAACTTCTTGCTTATTTCTTTCTATCCCTTCAGTATAAACATCATTGCTTAAGTTAACACTTTCTTCTACTACACTAATTTTTTTCTCTTCTAAACCTCTTTCAAGGAGGAACTTCTTAAATGAATTGCTTATTGCCACCAGTCCATCCATCCTTTTCCACATTAAAGTTTCAATATTCAAAACAAATCCAAAAAGTTTCTTACTCTTATCAGCAAGTGCATAGCTGCTTTGCAAATCCCCCAATCTTATAACTACCTTAGTCTTTGGATTTAAAACTTTAGTTAAAAAAGCAAAGTAAGGAACAGAATCATCACAATAAATGACATCAAATTTTTCCTTTTTATTCTTAAAGAATACAACTATTGGAATAAGAAAGATCCATAAGTATGTCTTTATTACCTTATCAAGATTATTACCCCTATTAAAAGTAAACGGAAGAAACACATACTTTAAGTTCATAAACGCAGGTAAATCTCCTTTATCCTTGTAGGTAAGGTAAAAAACCTCATGATTTCTTTCACTTAAAATCCTTAAGAAATCAATGAAAGAAGCATTTGTTCCTATTACTTGTCTTGGGGGATATCTATGAAGTACTGCTATTTTCATATAGTTTTAAACTAAATCTGATCCTTATCAAAATCAAGCAAGTGTCCTATCAACTTTTTAACTGAATAAACTAAAAACCTAATGTCATTCATGCTCCTTATACTTACTAATCTTCTAAAAATATATTGAGGAGTTAAAAAAGATGAATAAAGCTCTCGAGTCAGTTGCATAAGTTTCTCCTTAGAAAAAGGAACTTTCATTACAGGACCTCTCATATCAAATGCCTCATAATCTCTTGGATCTACTTCAAACCAATCATTTTCTTTGCATTGGTTATAAAGTTTAGAACCAGGATAAGGAATAACAATAGTAGCTTGCATTGTATCCACATAACCTTTCTTAAACAATTCTTTAGAAAAAGAAATTGTCTTTAACGTCATTTCTTCTGTTTCCCAAGGATAGCCAAGCATAACTGTGATATGAGGCTCAAGGCCACATTCTTTTGCAGTCTTTAAGTAAGATTCTACTTCCTTCACTTTTAACCCTTTTTCTAATTTATCTAAAGTTTCTTGATTGGCAGACTCCAAACCATAAAGAATAAATCTAAAATTAGCTTTTTTCATCAATTCACAATACTCTCTTGTCAATGCATTTATCCTCATGTTACAACCTAAAACTACCTTTTTATTGTAACCAGAGTCAATCATTAGATTACAAAATTCTTTCAAAGAATCTCCAATAAAAAAAGTTCCAGCATCATCAAAAATTTCCTTAACTCCATATTTATCAACCACATATTTAACTTCTTCAAACAATCTCCTAGGGGAAAATCTTCTGTAAGTTCCTTGTGGGTATAAAACTTGATCCCAAATACAAAATGTACATCTTCCCCACCAACAATCTCTTCCAGAATACATATATGTCCCTGGTTTATATTTATAATTTCCATTCTCAAAAGCATAAAGCTGCCATTTAGTTAAATCTCTATCAATAAATGGAAGACTATCTAAGCTATGTCTTAACTCCAATGGACCCGAAGACCAGTAATTTCCCATCTCCTTGGAAAGCTCACCTAGTTTTACTCTTCTATCACCTCTCCTTCCAAATATACCTCCAGGAAGTTGCCTTCTTTTTGCATTAGTTTCTTTATTTGTGTCTTTACTTTCTTCACTTAAACACTCAAGAAGATCAACAAGAAGGAAATCATAATCCCCTCCAGTAAGAATATAATCAACAGGACAATTTTCTAAAGATTCTATTGGCAAATATGTAACATGGTCCCCAACAAGCACAACAACAGTCTCTGGAATATTATCTTTTATTTCCTTAACTATCTTCCAATGAGCTTTAATAACTGGAGTTTTTGTTTCAATAAGCACTAAGTTTGGTTTTTCTCTTCTTAAGTTACTAAACCATTTTTCATAAGACATTTTTTCTGCAATGCCATCCATCCATAAAACATTATAACCACTATCCTTTGCCATAGTTGCAGCATATGCAGGGATCATTGGATACACAAAAGTTGAATAGTTAAAGTATTGAAATTGCCTGTTTTGAGACAACAAAGGCACTCCCTTTTTACTCTCAACAGGAGGATAACAAATAGCAACCTTAAATTTTCTTTTACTTACCATCTTTTCTTTACCCACCAATGTAGTTTCCTGTTTTTACATCAAATTTCCTTAGCTTTAGCTCAGGTTTTTTAATGTAACCAATAATAAAATTAAAACCATAAACAACATGGGTTAAAAGCATTCCTACTGACATATAACATCCTGCAAGTAAACTTTTTTCTTCAGAAGCTTTTTTTACACATTCAAAAAACATAACAGTCAAGTAAACACTAATAACAGAAAAATATATGTTCCAAAGGTACGGGACAAAATTACAAACCAAAGGACCTAAAAAAAGACCAAGAACAAATAAAGATGGAATAAAGTAAGGAAAAAATCTAGATGTTTCAGGAAATGCTCTAGCAAACCAACCCCTATGCCTACCATATCTTGATATTTGTTTAAGATGAGGAAGAAGAAGCTCTCTTCTATGATGATAAACAATTAAGTCAGGTTCGTATGGAAAACCTCTTTTGAACTTATTAACCAAGTCCAAACATAACTTAGTATCCTCTCCAGGCCAAAAGTTTACAGTAAACCCTCCAATAGAAAGAAAGACATTCTTCCTAACAAACAAGTTTACCGTTGGAGAGTCATCAATAACCTTTCTTTCTAATGGTCTAAACCTCAAGAGGGTGGAACCACTAACAAATGGGGTATCAAGAACCTTTCCAGCCATTTTCTCCAGAAAAGAACAGTTCTCAGGAGTTAAAGTAGAACCAGCCAAGGCATACACACTTTCATCTTCAAATTCTCTTTCAGCAATGTACAGCCAGTCATGTCTTGGATAAGCATCATCATCTAAAAACGCAAGTATGTCCCCGCTTGACTCTTTTGCTGCAATGTTTCTTTTTTCTGCAGGACCTAAAGAACCAGTAAAAATATATTTAAACTTATCATCATCAACCAGACCTTCTTCCTTCTCGTCCAAAACAATTAAAACCTCGTAATCTCCATAATCCAACTCCTTAATCTTAGAAATACTTTCTTTCACAAAATCATTTACTTTTCTAACGGGAATAATAATGCTAAATTTATGAGTCATATAAACCTCCAGTATTTACTTTCATATCAAGCTCCTTATCATAAACCCATTTTTGCTTGCTTCTATCATCATAGTAACGTAGAAAGTACATTCTATAAAATACAGCCAAAGTATCAAACAACATCTTACGAATATATCTACTAAAAGGAAGAAACCTTCCAAAGTTGGTTCCTGAACTAAAATCTATACTTATATACACAGGTGCTTCATATATTCTTTTAAAACCCAATCTATGTGCAACAGCTAAAAGCTCAATATCAAAAGCATATTGTTTAATTACAAGTCTAGGGAGTACTGCCTCAAGCACATTCCTTTTAAACACTTTTAAACCAACTTGAGTATCTTTTACTGGAATTCTAAATAAAACTTTAACTATTGCATGATATACAAAACTATAAAATCTTCTAAAGGAAGGGTAATTAACTTTAGAAGCAGGGTGTCTTTTGCTTCCCAGCATAATATCTGCGTTATACCATTCCATGTGTTCTAAGAGCATAGAAATACCATTAGGTTGTATCTCCATTCCAGAGTCAATAAAAGCAATATAGTCTCCTTTCGCTCTAACCATTCCATATCTAACTGCATATCCTTTTCCATGATTAGTTTCATAGCCTGTAACTTTCACATTCTTTTCATTTACTCTTCTTGCATTTTCAAAAGTTTTATCTAACATACCATCAACTACAACAATAATCTCAAAATCCCATCTAGTTTCTGACATAACACCATAAATATTCCTTAAATCTTTTTCTATGGTCTTTTCTTGTTTGTAGGCAGGGATAATTACAGAAACTAACTTTTTAGTTTTAACGATGTTTTTAACCATTTAGATCTTTGGGCATAAAAGTAAAATACTAGCAAAACTAACGTTATTATACATGCAAAAATATTAGCTTCTATAACTTCATATAAGGAAGAATGATGAGTTGTTATAAGCAAATATTGCAAGACTACACCAGGAAGAAGCAAAAAAGACACGTTTGTTTTTTCAACAGCAAGGAAGAATGTAGTAAAAAAATTAACAAGAACAAACAAAGAAACACCAATAGAAAACATAGGAAGGTATTTAACAGAGTTTTCAAAGCTTATTCCAAAAAATATCTTTGTAAGCAATGCCGGGAATATTGAGTAGCTAAGAATTCCCACTAAAAGAACACCTAAGAGAATCATTGACAAGTTTTTAAATCTTGGATAAAAATCTTCTTTTTTAGCATACAAAGCAGATATCTTTGGAAACATAACAATAGTTACAGCACCAGCTCCAAACAAAAGAATCTTTCCCAAAGTTACAGCGCCTGCATAATAGCCTGCCTCTAATGGTGAAAAGTATTTTTTAACTAAAATTAAATCAGTATTTGTTAAAGAAGTGGTAAAAAGATGAGTAAATATTACAGGGAGGCTAAAAGATAATATCTTTTTATACTCCTTGGTTAAATTTAAGTCCTTGAATGTTCTTAAGTTCAATCCTAAAAGAACAAACCCTAAAACAATGGTTAAAATTGAAGAAATTGTTAACCCTTTGAATACGCCAGTCAACCCAAATCCCATAAAAACAAGTATTGTAGGAAATAAAAACCTATTTAAACAAGATAAAACTTGATATAAAGAAAATCTTCTGAATCTTTGCAAGCCTCTTATAAAACTAGGAGGAACACCATTTAAAATTGATAAACCAACATTTGCTGCAAAATAGGAAATAACAACAACATTACTTATCCTAAACAAATTAGAAATAGCATACCTAGAAGAAAACACTACTAAAAACAAAAATGCTCCTGTAAGTAATGAAAGTTTAGATATGTTAACAAATAAAAGTTTAAGCTTTTCTTTCTCCTCATTAACATAAAGATCTGAAGATACCTTTACTAAAGACACTCCTAAAACCGTGGACAAAACACCTACTAAACTAGAAACAGAAAGAAGAGTGTTAAAAGACCCGTAATCTTCAACTGACAATTTCCTCCCTAAGATAAACTGCAATAGATAACTAAAAAAAGAGCCAACAATGGTGCCAGTACCCACAAGAACAGTTTCATATAGATCTTTATTCCCTTTTATATTATTTAACTTATCTTTCATTTACCAAAGTTTCATTAAAGTAGACGTTATAAAGAGGGGCTCCTCTTAACTTGATGGTGTCAACATATCTAAGAGTAAATCTATTTTCTGTAGATGCAGTATCATCCCATACAGGGTAAACAAAATATTTTGTTCTTTCTGCAAATGGGGTTAAAGATTCAATGACAGGCCATGCTCCAAATTCTCTAAAAAATGGCCATATTTGGGTATAATACTTTTCCCTAAAAGCAACAGTTAATAATGGTTCAAGATCTCTTCCATGATGAACGTAAACTAATTCTTCAAATGAAGTATTAAAAGAAGATTGTAAATTATCTCTTTCAGATAAACCTTTAAAGTACCTAATAATATTACTTGTGCCTATTAACCATTTAGGCTCTAAAGTCTTAACCCCAATTTTTATTCCACCAAACATTGGGTTGTAATAAGACATATACTCAGGATGAAGGTACAAAGCAGTTAAAATAGCAGGCATCATAAATACCATTACCATAACTTTCTTAAAGTTTAGTTTTTCAAACAACCAAACAAAAAACATAGAAGAAATAAGAGACATAACTACAAGTTCAGGAAGTATGTACCTATCCAACTTTTTTGATGGAAGAGTTAATTGAATAAAGTAAAAGAAAACAAAAATAAGAAGATAATCCATAAACCTCCTTAAGTTAACAGGTAATTTTTTTCTTATAATTAAAGAGCCAACAAAGCCTACAAGAAGGTAAATCGACGACCTAAAACCTAAAACTACAAAATAAAAACTAGGGCCTGGATCTTCCACTAACCTTCCAAAGTAATACTGAATATGATCTCCTTCCACCCCAACAGAAGCTATACCTTCATATAAGGTTTGGAATACTTTTAATGGTTCTACCCACATAGCAGGCCAAAAAACAAAGAAAGTAACTAGTAAAACCCCAAACCAAATGAAAAATACCCTAAAAATAGATACAAGTACATTCTTTATCTTTTTCTCATTATTTACTCTTTCATCTTGTTTCCCCTTTAAGAAGAAAAGAGCAGTAGATAAACCACAAAAAGGAATTAAAAAGATAGCAGAAGTCTTAGTAAGAACAGAAAATCCAGCAAATAACCCAGAAATAATTAATCTTTTGTAGTTTCTATCATTAAGAAAATAATAGTAAAGCCAAACTACACTAGCTAACATAAACGTAGAAACCAACCCCTCAAGATGAATCACCCTAGTTAAAGCAAGATAAAATGGTTCAAATGATAAGAGAAATATTGAAACAATAGCATACTTTAGACCAAAAACATTTCTTAAAACATAAAATATGAAAGACAAGGCAATACCAATGGTACATACAATTAGAAACTTTTGAATGAAATCCAATTGAAATATTATATTTATATTGTTATCAGCAGATAAGGAAATTCCTCTTGCTACACTGTACGCATTATTTATCTTTGCTCCAATACCAGACACCCACATTAAAGTTACGCCAGGATGATATTTCTGAAGAGTGTTTGCAAACTGCCTTAAAAAGACACCATTTCCAAAATCATATGATCTTGCTTTCCACCTCCATACATCAGTATTAAAATTATCATGACCTAAACTTGGGAGTCTTACCAAGACAAAAACAAGAAAAACAACAAGCTCGTATTTAAATTTTGAAAAAAAGGCTTTTATTTTACTTAGTAAATTTTTCATTTTGATACCTATAGATCTCAATGTTTGGGCCTAACCTTAAATTATTACTAAAAGATTTTTCTTTAGTTAAGTAAGAAGAATTCTTAGCAAGAAAATCTGTAGAATTCTCAGGATCAAGAACAATCACTAAGGCACTATTTGTAGTTGTCAAATTATCAAAACCTTTTTTTGCGTTGACTTGTAGCTTATCAAATACATCAGATGCTTTTATATCGTTATAAAATATATTTTCTCCTACCTTAAGATTTAAAACAAGCCAATCATACAAATCATTCCTAGTATCTCCTTTATAAAAAGAGTATGAGTTCTTAATTGAGAAAATTACTAAAGGAAGGCACATTAAAAGTATAAACAAGGAAGAATAAAGTTTTTTCTTAGCAAGAAGCCAATCATTAACCTTTGACACAAAAAATCCAAATATCACTGCAGCAAACGGATAAAAAACAAAGTAATAATGTGCTCTGGTATTTTTAAATCCAGAAATATACCAAAAAAGAAATAAAGAGTTTATATACAAAAACATTAGTTTATGTATAACTTCATTGTTTTTCTTTTTTAACACTGTAAACATTAAATAAAAAAACGTAAGAACATAAGCAAGTATTGTTACCCATCCCATGTTGCTTGATACACTTACAAAAAGCTCATTGAAAAACTGAGTAAAGTGCTTTGTAAAACCAATGGATCCAACATTTGTAAACTGCCAAAAAGCTCCTTTAGGACTATCTGTTCTTGAAAAAGTCTTAAAGTCTAAAAGAGCATAAGGAGTGCCTATTAAAAACCCTACAAGAGCACTAAACCCAGATAAAATTAAGGCTAAAATGCCCTTAAAATCCAGTATTTTAACCTTTTTTCCACTCATCTTAACTGTACCCAACACCCTTAAAAAATGAGCTGTAGGAACCATTAAAGCTGATAAACCACCGTTGTACTTAGTAGACGCTGATAGACCAATAAAAAGCCCCGAAAGTACATAATTTTTTATCTTAGAGTCATTTAATATCAAACAGGAGAAATAAAGGCCCCAAGAAAGGAAAAAAACCATTGGAACATCTCCTAAAGAGTAATGAGAGTGCCAAACATGATAAGGAAGAAAGGCCATACAAAAGGCAGAGAACAAAGCAGCTTTTTCATTAAATAATTTTCTTGCGGATAAATAAACTGGAATTACTGTTAAGGCTCCAAGTATTGCTGAAAAACACCTTGTTAAAAAGTAGAAGACTAAATCATCATTCCATACTAAAGGAAACAATGTTGAGATAGCATTTCTTATCCCTAGAATTCCCAACATATTTCTACACCTAGAAAACATCATATATAAGAAGTAATTAAGATACATATATAAATGAGACCAGTCAAAGTGCTTAGGATTTAAATTAAATCTAATTCCTAATGCAGATCTAACAATAGTTGGTTCATCTGGATGAAATATAAAGGGGAAGCCATGGGTTATCCCAGCAAGCCTTAAAACTAGTGCACAAAGTAAAACTATCAAAAGTATTGTCTTACTTTTCTTTTTTGACATAAATCCTCCAGTACTCAAGACCATTAATCCACATAGAAGCATCTTTTTCAAATGTATATTTACTGTTTTCTATATTCTCAGGTATATCTTCATTGACACCTAATACCAAAAGGTCATACTGCCCTGGTCCTGATACTCTAACATCAAATACTTTTGAGTTGGGATAAATAGATTTCATCGGCTTAGTGTCTACAAATGCTAATTTTGGAGTCATAAGATTTTTTGAACTCCCATATCTTTTAACAATAAGTTCCTTTAAATCATACATTCCAATTCCAAAAGGCTTTTGAGCAACTATTTTATTTGCAGTTTGCGAGTTAATAAATAAAGGACTAGTGTAAGTAAAATAGTAAGGATAAACTCTAACAAAAGGCATAACCCAAAAAACTAAACACAATAAAGATATTGTAGACCAAAACATAAGCTTTTTTACCTTACTTTTTAAGAATAAAAATACTTTCCCGTATCCAACAACAGCTAAATAAGCCATAAACGGATAAACAACCAACATATATCTATCTATCTTCTTTGTCGGAAAGGACATGCTAAACACATATCCAAGATAAAAAACAGCAATGTAAAAACCAAAATTTAAGAACTTCTTCTTAGTGTCTTTAAACATTTTAATCTCATTCTTAATGTTTTCCTTTACATCAATAACTAAACTCTTGATAGATGACACTACAAAGAGTATGCAACCAATAATTGTAAATGGACTTGTTTTAACGAGTAAAACCAAGGGATAAAACCAAAACCCAGGATCTCTTGTATATTCCCCAAATACTACTTGTCCATGCCCTTTCCTTATACCTACCCTAGCAGCTTCCTTAAATATCAAAGAAAGATAATATATGGGGTTTTCCCAAAGAGCCGGAAAAAGTAAGAATGTGAATAACACAAAGAAAAACAAGGTGTAAGCAACATAAGGAAGAATGCTTTTATATTGTTTTGAATAAACAAAGTAAGCCAAAGCATATAAAACAACAAAAAGAACGGCTCCTATTGAAACACTTTTAGTTAAAAAAGATAAAGCAAGAAATAATCCAGAAAGTAAAGACATTCCAAATGAAGGGTTTTTAAGATTAAGAAAGGAAAAAATTATTGCTAAGAACAAAAGAATAGAAAGAAGAGTATCCATGTGATACAAGCGAGAATTACCTACAAAAAAGGGTTCAAAAGAAAAAAAGACAACTGTTAGAAAAGACTTATTAAAGCCTACTATCTTAGAAAGAGCATAAATAACCAGTAAAGATAAGACAAGCTGAACAATAACTAATGAAAACTTAGCAATAAAATCAAAGGCTTGGAAGTTATACAAGTTATAATCTTTAATATTAGTTACTTGCTTAAATATTTCTATTGGAATTCCTGTAACCCACATTAAGGTCACACCAGGGTGATAATGCTGATATGTTTTTTCAAATTGGAGAAACTTCAAACCAACAACAAATTGCTGAGACCTATAATGCCAATTTACTCCATCTGGATTTATTGTATCCTTAGATAAATAAGGAATCCTTGTTGCAAAGAATAAGAATACAAAGATCAATAAAAGTGCACACCTGGATAATTTATTCTTTTCAGCTTGACTTAAAAAGGAAAAGGCTTTACGAATCTTTTCCAAGAGCATACAAAACCCCTCCAATTAAACTCACACCTAGTCTTAACAGGTGATAAATAATGGAAGCAGAAACAGCAGTTTCTGCAGGAACACCCACAAGAGAAAACATGCTCATATATAAAGCATCTTGAACCCCATAACCATTAAGAGAAGGAATAAAGAAACCAGCTAGTGTTATTACAGGAAATGCTAAAAACGAATAAAATATTGGAAGCCTAACTCCTATTGCCATAAATGTAAAGTATTGAGTGAGAATAGAAAGAACTTGAACAATAATGGAAGAAAGCATAGCAAAAAGAAGTACCTTAGGATAATTCCTATATATCATTAGAGCATCATAAACTTTCTTAAAGAACTTAAATTTAGTTTTACTTAATAACTTTAAGGCATAAAGACCAAGATAAATTCCCATAACAAGCCAAATAATAAGAATTAAAACCTTAAAACCTAAACTTTTAGATAAACTCAGCAATGCAATCAAGGCAAGCATTATTATCCCTGTAAATCTTTCTGTAAACACAGATGAAAGTCCAATTGCAGAATCATCAATTTTCTTTGACAGCATATATGCTTTATAGACATCTCCCCCAACACTTGTAGGCATAAAGTTATTAAAGAACGCTCCTATAAAGTAAAGGTTAAACAAATAAAGAGGAGAAACATTCTTTGCCTTATCATGAACAAGAAGAGATTTCCACCTAAAGGAGCTAACAATATAATGAGAAACAATAAGGATAAAAATTAAAGGAATAAACCTCCAATCTAAGAGTTTAAAATTTCTTATTAGTTCATTTTTATCTACTTTATTTAAAACAAGATAAACAATCAAAACTATACTAACTGTAATCTTAAATAATGTTTTAAGTTTTTCTTTTATCTTTTTCATTTTTATTCTGCCCTTGAGGTTAATTTTTTAGGAACTAGCCCTTTAAACTTTCTAAACATGGACATTACATCTTCTTTCGTAAAAAATTTTGACACAAACAAAGACCACAAAAGAAGAGATGCAAAAGGAACAAAGGCAGCAATTTTAAACCAAAAAACATCAACCTTACAAAGCCATGCAATAAAAAACCCTTGTAAGAGAATAACCACATGATCAATATTAAAGAAACTAAAATTCATTTTCTTTTTAATCCAGTAGAGCATAAATCCAAGACATATTATGCTTCCAAAAGTCATTGCCCATGAAACAGCAGAAAGAAGATCTATAAACTTATAAAGTCCAAAGAAACTTAAAACAGATCCTACTATCAAAAATACATAACTTCCTACCATGCTTTTTGCCATCTTGGCTGGTATTAAAACACTGGAACTTATTATGTTTACAAAAGAATATATTATGAAGGCAAAAACCATAGGAGCAATGAGAGAAAAAGATTCATTATACTTATTTCCGCCAACAAGTAGTCTAATTACATCTGGAGCAAAGTAAGAAGCAAAAGATCCGATAAAGACTATCAAAGAAAATAATTTATTAAAGTTTTTAACAAAAGTTTCTTTAAACTCATTGAAGTTTTTAGCATATCTTTCTGAAAACACAGGAATGTTAACTGTAGTAACAGAATCTGAAATACTCATTATCTTTTTTGCATAAAGCATTGCAAAAGCATATATAGCCACAACTTCTGGTGAATTGAACAACCCTAAAGCATTACTTCCAAGCTTTTCCCAATTTGTATATAAAATTTTAACTACATAAATAGCAATACTAATTGAAAATATTTCCTTAAATAATCTCATAAAATCTTTCTTTGATGGTAAAATCAGCTTTCCTTTTAACGGCTTAAAGGCTAAAACAGACAAAACAATAGAAGATATGATATTAAACAAAAGGAAAGCATAAAAATACCCATTGATTCTAAAGAAATGAACAAGAGGAATGTACAAAAGAATACTTACATAAGAAATTACAATTTGATATACAAACAATGTCTTAAACCTTTGCATTCCAGAAATCACAGAGTTTAGTATTCCTTGGACACCTTGAAAAACTAAAGAAAGAGCATACATCTTTAACGGAATAATCAAGCTTTCGTTATGATAAATATTCACTGCAAGAGACTTTGAATAAAAGAAAAGACCTATGGCAAGAGGCAATGTCACACAATATCTAACTGCAGTGGAAGTAATAAAAATCTTAAATATATCTTCCTTTTTCTCTGCAGAGGATATTTCTCTAGTACTTGCTGACACAAGCCCTAAGTGCTGATAAATCCCTAAAGCTCCTCCAATAGACGTTGCCAGTTGAACAATACCCCATTCTCCAACACTAAGAATCCTAATAATAACGAAGGTTTGAACTGCTCCAGAAATCATGGCCAAACCTTGAGCTATCATACTAACTATTTGCCATTTTCCTAATTCTTTCATAGTTTTTACTCAACAATTAAATCACCTAAGTACAAACTTCTATACTTTATTTTATTTGATAAACTAACAAATACTTGATAATTTCCAGGCTTTAAATAAGAAGGAAGAGCTACATCCACATTTTCTATGTAATACCTTTCTTTTGTCCAATCAGATGGTCTGTTAATGGCAAATGAAGGAAGATTGGCTACTTGATAAATACTTTGATCTTCTTTATTCACATAAGTCATATACAAAACAAAACCATCTAATGCTCCATCTCCAGATCGTTGATATACAATTGTATTTTTATCAGGAATTCCTCTTTTAACTCTTGCAGGAAGCTTAAAGTCAACTACTTTTAAAGTGTCTGTAAACTCAAAATTATATTTATAGTCATACACGTACCTTTCTTGTATTGGGTATGGTTCAAGCTTGTCTTGAGAAGCTCCTCTTTGAAATAAAAATAAATTCCCACAACCAAGAATGAGTTTGTAATCTTTACTTGCAATCACATTCTTAGTCACATCTCTAACTATATTTGTGTTCAATTGGAGAATTGCAAGCAACTTTCTTGATAAAACGTTAACAATAACATAATCCGCTGAATTCCATAATGAAGGATATATTGCATAAGTTTCTCTCATACTCAAATGAGTTCCCAAATTGTCTGGCCCAGAAACAGAAGCTCCATCTGGAATCATTTCTACAACAGCCTTAGCACACGCATAATCTTTGACATCCAAATCAGGAAGCCTAACAACAGTACCTACTTGAAGATTAGAATCTTTAATCAACTCTTGGTCATATTTAGCAAATACTCGTTTTTTTATAGCTTGATTAAACCACAAATACATTGGGTTATTGTAATCAGATGAAGTTTTAACACATGAAATCAAAACAACTCCAGAAATAACTACTACAAGTGCTGTTTTTATATTCTTGTATTTTGGAAGTAATTCTTCAAACAAGCTGGCAAGAAAAGAAACTGCATAAATACTAGAGATAAAAAGAACAGGAATAATCATTGATATTCTATGATTTTCAATTTCTTCAGTTCCTAAACCTTCTGATGTGGTCATATAGTTGATAGCAAAATCTGGAGCTGAGATTAATAGCATAAATGGATTAGCTAAGGGAAGATAAGAAACAGGAGCAAATGTCCTGTTTAAACTATCAAGCCTATCCCCACTTAAGAAGACTTTAATAGCCTTTTTAGGGCTAAGAAGCATATTGATGATCACTTCTTTATAAGAAGACCCAAAATCTCCATACCTGCTTAAAAAGTAATTAGGAAGTGTTACATCACTATTGCTAACAAACGAAACGTTTATAGACTCTACAAATTTTTTGTAACTTTCAGTTCTAAGTGGTGCGTACTTTGGAATTACTACAAAAAATGCAATTACAAACCACAGTAAGCCAAAAATAATCATACTTAAACCAAGTCTAGCGGGTTTTAAATTAAAAAACTTTTTCAACCAGTCTTTATTTAACTTAAATTTTAACGTGGCCCCCTCACCTTTAGTTGTTCTAAATAAAAGAATGAACAAACCCCACATTATTATGTACAAAGGAATTTGTTCCTTCCCAGACATAGTTATCACTAAAAGTATCCAGAAAAGAATAACTTTCTTTTTAGAAAAGCTATCTTCCTTATACATCTTTTCAAACAAGTAAAAGGCAGCTAAGAAAAATGGAACTGCTGCAGTCACACCATGAAAACCCATTGTTCCGTTAATGAAACCCATAGATGGGTATAAAAGATAAGCAAAACTAAAGAAACAAGCAGCTGACTTGGACTTAAGCTCCATCCTAGTGATTTCAAAGATAAAAAGTGCGGATAAAATCACTAGTACAAGCTGAGCATACGCCAGTGTCATGGGATGTGGAAAAATTGCAAAAACAGGCACAAACAATAAAAGAATTGGATCTACATGACTCATTGCCCATCTTGGTACATTAGAACCAAAGTAATCTGTTAGGTACATAACCCTTCCTCTTAATGTGTTCCAAACCATCTGAGTCATGTTTCCTTGATCAAATTTTCCAAAGTCAAAATTATTGTACCTAAAAACGTTTAGCCTTAGAGCAACAAAAAAGTTCACAGCCATAAAACCAATAACAATCACAAGAAAGATATTTTCTTTAATAAGCTTAACGATTTTTTTAACCATGTTTAATTTCCAAAACTTAACCAACTTCAATCAAAAAATTTAAACTTAACAAGGGAATAGATAGCATTAAAACCATCTTTCCACGTCATCTTCTTTCCTTCACTAAAACTTCTTCCCTTATATGAAATGGGGACTTCCTTTATTTTTAATCCAGACTTAAGTATCTTAGCTGTTATTTCCGGCTCAAACTCAAATCTAGATGATTTAATATCAAGTTTTCTTACAAAATCCCCAGGCATTAATTTATAGCAAGTTTCCATATCAGTAAGTGTTACCCCAAACAAAAGATTAGTAACTAAAGTTAAAAACTTATTTCCAAAGTAGTGAAGGGTAGTCATTTTTTCGTATTTACCTAAAAACCTAGACCCGTAAACCACATCTACTCCTTCTTCAAGAACCTTTAAGAGCTTTACGTAGTCTTGAGGGTCGTATTCAAGATCAGCATCTTGAACAATTACATAATCTCCAGTTGTATGTTGAAAACCTACTTTTAAAGTATCACCTTTGCCTTTGTTTACTTCTTTATATATAACTTTTATATCAGGATATTTCTTCTCGATGCTCTTTAGCACATCTACGGTTCCATCCTTTGAGGCATCATCAACTATAATTATTTCCTTTTCTATGCTTTCTACACCCTTAACTAAATCTACTATCTTTTCTATAGTATTCTTCTCGTTATAGCAAGGTATCACAACAGATAATTTCACTTAAAAGTTCCTCCATTAAATTTAAATATTTTAGCAAAAAACTGCTTATCTCCGATATTATACCTAAAATCTTTGATTAAATTTAGATATTTAAGTTTTTCAACCTCAGACTCATAGTTAATACTGTCTTCGTTAGTTAGAATAACATAAGAAACTTTGGAGCTAGATAAGACATTTGAGTTTAAATTATTTAAATTTCTCATATCTAAGTATTCACCATACAAGGTACTACCTTTGAAATTCCCTTGTTTAAAGTAATTAAGATACCATTGAGCAACACTAGTTGTATCATTATAAACAACCTTTCCTTCTAAGTTATCAACTGCATACAAGGAGGCTTGTTTTATTGCAGTGTATATATCTTTATGGATATAAACTGTGGACAAGGACCAGATAAAGGCTGATAAAACATATACAAGCAAAGCTGGATTAAATTTCCTTAGGTAAATAAATAAAATGGAAACTGCTTGAAGCAAAATTATTACTACAAAGATAGCTCTTATAACTATTAAAAATTGAAGTTTGAGAATAAATTGACTTAATACATAAAACATTAAAATTAAAACCAAGAAACATACATCAATCCTATTAGCATTGCTTAAATTGCTCTCTTCATATTCCTTAAAAGACAAGGAAAATAAAATGATAAGGAAAGGAATTACTGAAACAAATAATCTTGGAATAGCTGCAGGCCATAAAAGGATGAGAATTAATTCAAGAGATAAAAACAAAGTTATGCCAATGTTTTCTTTTAAAAATTTAGCAACACATAAGTTACTAAAAAATGATTTCAAAATGAAATAAAACGCAGATGAAAAACCAAACAAGTAAAACAATGAAGAAAAGTAAGTCCAAACCATTTTTAAATCATATGTTCTTCCTGATGGTTCATTGAAATATTTTGATGAAAAAGGATTACGATACAATACCCAAGGCAAAATCACAACCAAGGTCGTTAATCCTAAGGATAATAAATATGACAGTTTGTTAGCCATCAACCCTAGAAGATTTTTTAATTTAAATGGCAACTGTTGACCTTGTATATCTACAAACAAGATACCAACAAACATAGAAAGCAAAAGAATATAACCCTCAAACCTAGTTAAAATAGCTAAACCACAAATGAGTCCAATTAAGACGCTTTTCCAAATAGATAAGCTATTTTTCCACCTTGTTAAAAGATAAGAAGATAACAAAACAAGAAAGGAAAATGGAACATCCGCCATAATTCTTAAAGACCAGTATAAATAAACAGGGTTTAAGGTAAAAATGATTAAAGAAATCAATTTATATTTTTTTTCTTTTATAAAAATGGAGATTAATTTATCAAAAACAATAAAAGACAAGATACTAAATATCAACATAATTCCCCTACCCCACAAGATAGCGTCCATTTGAAAAGGTCTTAGTGCTAGAACCATGGAAAAAGCCGGTGGTCTTTTTTCATCAGCAGGGTAACTTCCTTCTTTAATAAATTCTGATGCTCTAAGTATTTTATAAGAATCACCCCACTCAGCAGTGTTAACATTAAACAAAAGCAAGTGTAACAAGATAAAGAAAAGAAAAATAATAATCTTTAAAGAAGATATTTTGGAAGGATATTTAAATGAGATAATTCTTCTTGGCAAATTCATAAATATTATTTATTTCCTTAGCCCTAAAATCCCATGAGTAATATAAGGCAACTTTTTGAGTATCTACACTCATTGGATTTTCTACAATCTGTAGAATAAAGCTAGCTATATGCTCAGGATTTAAACTTTCTAAGTAGAATAAACCTCTAATTTCTTCAGATAATTTAAAGCCTGAAACAAGGCAAGGAATTCCACAAGCTAATCCTTGTACAACAACTTTAGGCATCCCTTCCCAAGAAGAAGGAAGAACAAAGACATCTGAAACTTGATAAGCAATTGGAGCTAAAGGATAAGGAGTGTATCCTGCCATCATTACCCTATCTATAAGGTTATTTTCTTTAATTAAAGTATTGAGTTTTGAGGTGTATCCAGAATCCACAGAACCTACTAGAAAAAGCTTGTAATTCCTTGGAAGATATTTTAAAGCTTCTATAAGAAGATGAACATTTTTTCTTTCTGACATCACACCATGGTTTAAAATAACTTTGTCCTCAATATCAAAACCAATATCTTTTCTAGACTTTTCTTTTTCTTCAACACTAACTGGTTTAAATAATCTTGGGTTGACACCAGATTCCACGACAAAACATCTTTTAGGATCAGCTCCATAAAGATCAATTGCTTTTTTCATATTATCTTCACTAACAAATACGCAAGCAGAAGCAGTCTTAACTGCTTGTTTATCTGAAAAAGCAGACAATGGCCAAACCAAGAACCTCGAAATAGGCTTTATTTCTTTTTTAGCTTTCTTCATAGAATCCCACCTATCCTTTGCTATGTTATGAAAATGAACAACAAGCGGAACCTTAAGTTCTTTTGACCAAGGGAAATACTTTTGGAGCAACTTCCTATAAAGGTATATCCAAACTCCAAAGTGTCCATGGGAATGAATAATATCTGGATTATTTTTTCTTCTCCAAGATAAATATTTGAAGAATAAAATAACAGAGCTAGTGAAAAAAATGGAGCCACTAAGCGGTTCTCTCATTATTGGATTAACTTTTATACCATTTGGTTGCTCAATTTCTCCAGCTTTTGGCCATCTCCCACAAAACACTTCCACTTCATGACTCATGTTTGTTTGAGCACTGGTTAATTCATACGGATGAGGTGCTAAACCTTGCCATGGTGGTGGCCAATCATAAACTATTCTTAGTATTTTCATTTTAAAGTCTCCTTAAAAAGCCCTTCATAAGCATCTATCATTTTATCAAGTCTAAATTCATTTTCTGCCTTCTCTTTAGCATTCTTTCCAAGAATAAATCTTAAAGAAGGATCACTCATTAACTCAATTAGTCTTTTTTTAAATTCCTTTGTGTCTCCTTCTTTTACTAGATAACCGGTCTTTCCATCTTCAACAGCATCAGAAACCCCTCCCATATTAAAGGCAACAACAGGGAGACCTGCAAACATTGATTCAACCAAAACCATAGGAAATCCTTCTATTCTTTTTGTTGGAAAAACAAAAATATCAGGTTTATAGAGTTTAATAAAATCTTTATGAATGCATTTACCATGAAAAATTACATCATCAGACAATCCTAAAACCCTTGCTTTATCTCTAGCTTCCTCAAGATTAGGACCATCACCAACAATATGCAACACGAACCCTGATTCTAAATCTTTAACAATATCCAGAATAGTAAATATACCTTTGGATCTTTCTATCCTACCTAGAAAATATATTTGAACCTTGCTTTTAACATCACCTAATGTATTCTTTGTTCCTTGGTTCAATAGCATAGCATTAGAATAATCAGCAGAGTCTATACCATTATGAATAACACTAATCTTGTCTTCTGGCACAAACGTTTCTTCCACTAAAGCTTTCTTTACATAATTAGAAACAGCAATAATCCTATTTGAATGATTAATAAACCTTCTTTGTCTTCCAAAATATTGCCTAAGAAAATATTGAGTATTCCTAAACAACCACAAAATATCCTTTAATCTTGATATATTTTTAATAAAAGTGAGATATTCAGAAGCTGCTGTTCCATGAGAAATTGAAACAACCTTAACACCAAGAAAGTTTTTGTTTTCAATGACGCTTTCTGCAGAAGAACTTTGACTTAAGACTAAATCAAAACTTTCTTTATTATGGTAATCTGTAAAAACTTCTAAGGACCTTTTGTACCAGCTGTCTACTTTTAAGGACGAGAATAAATACCCACGATAGCTAGCATTAATAAAAATATACTTAACACCATTTTCTTCTCTTTCAGAGCATTCCAATTCTTTTCTTGGAGAAAAAACAATAACTGTATGCCCTCTTTTGACCAACTCTTCGCATATGGTCTTGTTTTGGACTTCTAAGCCACCATACCCTTTATGAAATGTTGTTGATTTTATAAATACAGCTATTTTCATTGCATTAAAAGTAACTCTAACTTTTCTACGTTCTTGTTTAAATCAAAATCTTCTATTATTTTAATGTAAGCACCTTGTCCAAGTCTTGTACTTAAATTTTCATCTTTAAGTATTTTATCAATTGAGTCAGCTAGAGTGTTGGCGTTCTCTTGAGGAACAACTAACCCAGTCTCATTATCTTTAATTACTTCTAATGTACTACCAGCATTTGTTGCCACAATTGGTAACTTAAATGCTCCAGCTTCAAGCAACACATTAGCAACACCATCAACATCACCTTCTCTTGTTTGAATACTTGGCAATACAAACACATCGGCAATGCTTAAGTACTTCAAAACTTTTATGTTTGGCAAACCTTTATTTCCACCCAAGATGCTTACATAATCAATTAGATCTAACTTCTTAATCTGCTCTTCTAATTCAAAGTAAAGAGGTCCAGAACCAATAATGAATGTATAAAAATATACTCCTTTATCCTTAAGAATCTTTGAAGCTTCTATTAAATATTTAAAACCCTTCTTTTCTGTTAACCTACCCACTCCAAGCACTAGTGGTCTATCCAACTTACTTAGTTTTTCATCACTTTGATTAACATCTTTAACAAGTTTATTAACATCAACACCATGGTAAGAAACAAAAACGTTAGAAGTATACTCTTCACTAACTAGCTCCAAAAATGAGTTATATGCATTCTTGTTACAAATAGTGATAAACTCAGCCCATTCCACTTTCTTAGCTATATTATCAGCACTGATTATAATATCTCTGGCATGAGCAGATATTGCAAATGGTACTCCAATAAGTTTTGATGAGATCATTGCAATTGTAGATGGTTCAGACATAAAATGAGAAAAAATCAAATCAGGCTTAAAAGTTGAAAAATACCTTGAGTAACCAATAGCTTTCAGTACTAAGAACAACTTCTTACAGCACTTTCCTTCGATGCTACTAACTAAAGATAGAATCTTAGAAAAATGTGTAAGAAAAAACAAGAGAATATAAGGAGCATCATAAAGACTTAATCTCTTGTAATTTATTTTGTTCCTTAAGTTATCTGATACATTCCCTTCTCCTTTAGATAAAGCTACGATAGCTAAATCAATGTTGTTTCTTTCTACTAACTTAGATAATTCTCTTTCAATAAAGGTTTCAGTTAAAACCGGGAATTGCGGGATAAAAACAAGAATTTTTTTCTTAGTCTCCATTCTTTAATATTACACCAGGAGTACCTGTTGGTCTTTTACTAAGCAATTCAGTTCCATTTGTTCTTTTTCCAATTGCAAAGTAAGTAAATCTAGCTTCTTCGACCTTTTTTCTATCAAGGATGTTCCTTCCATCAAAGATAACATGGCTTTTTAAACTGTTTTTCACTCTTTCTAAGTCAATAGTTCCAAATTCTTTCCATTCAGTAAGGATTATCAAAGCATCAGTATCTTCTATTGCTTCATATTTATCTAAACAATATTTAATATCAACTTCTCCTAAAACCTTCTTGGAGTTATACATAGCTTGCGGGTCAAATACTTTAAGATAAGCCCCTAAGCCTCTTAATATTCTAACTACTTCTATTGCTACAGATTCCCTAATATCATCAGTGTTCTCCTTAAAAGCAAGACCTAAGACTCCAAAAGTCTTTCCAGAAAGATTTCCTCCAAAATATCTAACTATCTTTGATACAAAATAATTCTTTTGAAGTTCATTAACTTCCATAACTCCCCTCAAGAGCTTGAAATCATAAGCTTGATCAGTAGACGTCTTATATAATGCTGCAACATCCTTAGGAAAACAGCTGCCACCATAACCTATACCAGCATTTAAGAATTTTGGACCTACTCTACTGTCTAAACCCATTCCTTTTGCTACTACTGAAACATCAGCTCCAGATCTTTCACAAATTTGAGCCATTTCATTAATAAAAGATATTTTTGAAGCTAAAAATGCATTTGAGGCGTATTTAATCATCTCTGCAGATTTAAAGTCAGCTTCAACAATTGGCTTTCCAAGATGTGCATATAAACTTTTCATAATAGAAAGAGCTTTTGGAGAGTCAGAACCAATTACAGTTCTATCTGGGTTTTTCATATCTTCAACAGAATAACCTTCTCTTAAAAATTCAGGGTTGGAAACTACATCAAACTCTGTGTTAAATCTTAAATTATCTTTAATTAACTTTTTAACTTTTTCATTTGTTCCCACAGGAACAGTACTTTTTAAAACAATTACTTTATACGTTTCCAGATTTCTACCTATTTCTTCCGCTACTTTCCAAACTGCAGTTAAATCTGCATCTCCAGTTTCACTTTGGGGAGTTCCTACACATACAAAAACTATCTCTGCATCTCTCATTCCTTCTGATAAAGATGTGGTAAATGACAATCTTCCTTCAGAAATATTTTTCAAAACAATTTCAGAAAGACCAGGCTCATAAATGGGCATTTCACCTTTTTTTATTCTTTCTATCTTTTCTGAATCTATATCAACACCTACAATAGTGTTTCCCCAATCAGAAAATATAGCAGCACCAACTAAACCAACGTAACCTGTACCTATTACACAAATTTTCATATGTTAATAATTCACCCCAAATATATACTAGTTACTTGCGGGGCATTTGAGCAGATTTATATTTTCCCTTCAAATCATTAATTCTAATCTTTAAGACATCTAAGGCCATTTTCAAAGAATCTTTGACTGGACTTAACCTTTTAGTTTTAACAAAAGTCCATGTTACCGGAACCTGCTTGATAGTATACCCTAATTTCCTGGCTAAATACAAAACTTCAACATCCCATGCTCCAAGGTAAGCTTTGTCTATATCTACAGCTTTTTTACCATAAATATCCAACCTTCCAAATATATCCTTAGCAACGTCTCCTTTAAAAAGCTTAAAACCACACTGACTGTCAGTTATCCCTGGAAGGGCTATTAACTGAACTAAAACATTAAACACCCTTCCCATCAAATGCCTATAAAACGGCTCACCTATTCTTCTAGCTCCAACGCCTTCTCTTGAGGCAATAACAATATCAAAATCTTGATCCTTTATCCAAATGCTCAGCTTCCTTAGTTCCTCAATGGGAGCAGATAAATCCATATCTGCCATGTATACTAATTTTCCTTTAGCTTCTTGCATTCCAGTCCAAACAGCATAACCTTTTCCTCTATGTGGGTTATTAATAAGTTTTACCTCTGGATTTTCTCTCACGTACTCCCCTACTTTGTCTGCTGTTGTATCCCTACTTCCATCGTTTACCACTAAAACCTCAAAAGAGCTACAAAAACTTCTCATAAAGTTGACAACTTGAGTTAACGAACTTGTAACCTTATCTTCTTCATTATATGCAGGTATAACAATAGAGTATTCAATCATTTCTTGTCCTTCCATATTATCTTATTATAAACTGTAAAGTTCCAGATTAAGCCAAGTACAATTCCAATGAAAAATGCAATATTAAAAACAATAAAAGTATTTCCAAAAGAAGAAACAAAAAAACCCACTAAGAAAGACCTAAGAATTATCGGAATATAGGAAGAAACACAATAAATAATAAAATACTTTGTCTTATTTATTACACCAGGTATCTTATTTTCATTAAACGACCAAAAGTTATTCAACAAAAAGGTAACAAGCATTGCAATAAAACCTGATGCAAGAGGGGCATTTTTTGAACTCAAGATTGTCAATCTAAAAACATTTGCAAGTCCAGTATCTGTAATCAAACCCACTAATCCAACGGCACAAAACTTCAAGAATTTCTGAGTATTCTTATCCTTTAGTCTAAGACTAATAACAACTCTTAAAGAGTCCTTTAAGTTGTTTTTTTCCATTTTAGAACTTCCTTCATCCCTTGTTTGAAACTGAATGGGAACTTCTTTTATCTTAGCGCCAGCTTTATGCATTTTATAAAGAAGATCCATTTTATATGCAAAACCTTTAGACAATATGTTATCCAAATCAATAGTATCTACAAACCCTTCTACCCTAGATACTTTGTAACCAGTAGTAAAATCATTAACTCCCTTTATTCCTAAGACAATCTTTGAAGTTAAGTTGCCAAGTTTGCTAAAAAGCTTCCTTTTTAGTTCCCATTCTTTAGGAATACTCCCCCCTTTCACAAATCTGGAACCAATAACGTAATCATAACCGTTATCAATTTCTTTAATCAGACTTGGTAGTTCCTTTGGGTCATGTTGAAAATCAGCATCCATTTCAACAACAACATCTGCTTTTAGCTCATTCATTGCATATTTAAATCCATAAACATAAGCAGCTCCAAGACCTGCTTTCTTTTCTTCCATTAAAAGATGAACAAATGGAAATATTGCTTCTTTTTCTTTAACCACTCTAGCTGTCCCATCCGGGGAGTTGCCTTCAACCACAAGAATGTGCATTTCATGATTAGGAATATTTTTAAACTCAACACTTAAAGCATCTATTAGGCGCCCAATGTTTTTTGCCTCATTATAAGTAGGTATAACAACAACTATTTTCATACTTAAATGCTTAAGACAGTAAACAACAAAAGAAAAACTAATATACCAAAAAGAACATATTCATAAACAATTGTTCTAGTGAGTCTTTTTCTTAAAACATAATGGAGTATACCCCAAGCTACATAAAAAGCTGAACCTACGCCAGATATAATAAGAAGAGCATCTTTATCAAATCTATAGATTACCAGAAGAACAACAAAAACTGCCATCCCAATAAGCAAAGCTACGTACTCAACAAAATGTTCTTTTATATCTTCCATCATAAGACTATACCTGGTTGAAGGACGAACCAAACGCTAATAATAACTACAATAAGTATTATTATATGAGCAAAGGTTTGTCCGGTAAACTTATTTATACCTTTCTTCCTTGAATACCACATATCAATAGCAAGTAAAGACCCAACAAAACCTCCAAACGCTAAACTTATACTTTTTGCTGCTAAGGTCATATCAACTTTTGGGGTGGAAACCACTGTAGAAGGAGAAAAGGAAGAAGATTCCAAAGCAGAAGTTTGACTTCCTTTTACAGGTTCCAAGGTAGAATTGTTTACACTTTCCTTAAGGACACTTTCTTCTTCATAAACACTAGCAACCATAGAAGGCTCTCTAGGTCTTCCAAACATTTGGACAACTAACGTAGTCTCATACCCGTTTAGTACTCCATTCACTACTGCAAATCCAACTTCGTCATAGTTAGCACCAAGTAGATTACTCTTATGAGACGGGGATTTATACCAAGCTTCAACAACTTCTTTTGATGTTGAAAAGTTTTTAGCTAAGTTTTCTCCTGCATAAATATAGTCATAATTTTGGGCTAATATAAAATCCCAAGGTTCTGCTCCATCAGGTGCAACATGAGCCCAATATCCATCTTTAAACATGTCAGCTGCTTTTTCTTGAGCAGCTAAAGTTAATTTAGAATTTAGTTTCAAATCAGAAAGACCTACTTCTTCTCTTTTTCCGTTTGTGTATTCAAGCAAATCTTTAACATTAATATTGGACGCATAACCTAAAACCCCAGGAGCGAACTTTGGTATTATCCTAAAAGCCAATGTTACAATTACAATTAACGAACAGTATATAAAAACAGCTTTATTAGAAATTAAACTTGCTCTTCTCTTCTTATCTGGATTTGGAAGAAAATTATATACAAATTGATATTTCTCGATTGATTTTGGATTCTTTCTCCAATGTTTAATTACTGCAGGATTTTCTTGCGCTTTTTCTTTAAATAGATTAAACGGCATTAGAAAAATTATAGCATTTAAAGTGTCTTGCTTAATATAAAGAATGCTTTAGTAACCTAAAGCATTTTTAACCAAGGTGTATTCTTCATCTGGAGTTCCTTCTCCATCTACTTCTACTAACTTTCCTTGGTTCTTAAAATATTCAATTGTTTCCTTTGTTTCTTCCTCAAATATTTCAAGTCTTCTTCTTGTAGTTTCTTCTGACTCATCTTCTCTTTTTGTTAATTTTCCCCCACATAAGTCACATACTCCAGAAATCTTTGGAGGAATAAAAGTTAAATTATAAACTGCCTCACAGTTTTCACACGTCCTTCTTGCACTTATTCTCTGAAAGGAGGTTTCTGGAGATACTTTCAAATAAATAACTTTATCAAAATTAGGATCAAAATAATCTAAATCTTCCTTCCTCCTACCCCAACCATCAAATATGAACCCATTTTCTGCAGTATCTTTTGCTACTTCTTCTTTTAAAAGGGAAGCAACAATATCCTGAGGAACTAACTCCCCTCTTTCCATAATTTCGCTTATTTTCTTTTTTTGAAAATGATTATCAGGAATGCCTCTTAACACACTTCCTACAGATATAAGAGGAATATGTAAGTCCTTACTGATCCTTTCCCCTATTGTACCCTTCCCACTTGCAGGTGGACCAATTAACAATATTTTCATATTAAAAATCTGGGAGACCTAAATCTTTTAACTGTCCTCTCATTTGTTTTTCTACCTTTTTATCTACATCTCCAAAAGTATCATTAATTAAGTCTTTTAATTCTTTTTGATCTTCTCCGTTTATTTCAATTTTTTGAATCTTCTTATCTCCTCTTACAACTACTCTCATATCTCCCTTTTCTCTTGTTGAGAATATTCCTTCCATTTGCTTCTTTATTTTACTTTGAGCTTGTTTAAATTTATTTAATTCTTTTACCTTTTCAAACATATTAATATTTTACCAATTATCCTAAAAACTTTTCATAATTTCTTGTAACCATCAACGATTCCACTTGTCTTACTGTCTCAAGAACAACAGAAACAACAATTAGAATACTAGATCCTCCTATCATCATAGAGCTAATCCCAAATACTTTTTGTACGAAATAAGGAAGAATAGCAATAACACCTAAAAATACTGCTCCAGAAAGAGTAACCCTAGTAATGATTTTCTTTAAGTACTCTGCAGTAGATCCTCCAGGTCTTACACCAGGAACAAAACCACCTCTCTTTTTAATATCATCTGCAATCTTCTCAGGTTTAAACTGAACAAATGTATAAAAGAAGGTAAAAGCTACTACCATTAAAAAATATATTAAGTTATAAGAAAAAGTTTCAGAATGAAAATTAGTTGTTAGAAAAGTTCCTATTGCTTTTAATTTAACATTATCAGAAGCCATGAAAGGACCTCCTATAAGACCTGGTATTGAAACAATAGAAACAGCAAATATTATAGGAATAACCCCAGCTTGATTTATTTTAATAGGAAGATAATTAGTAACTTTTTGAGATCTTTCTCCCCTTCTTCCATATTCAAGAGGTATATTTCTCGTTCCTTCATTAACAAGAACCACTCCAATGATAATCAGTAATGAGATAATCAACAAAACTAAGGCTTCTTGCCAACCTGAATCTAACATTCTCGTTATGGTAACTAGCAAAGAAGCAGGTAATCTACTAATTATAGAAACAAAAATTAAGAGAGAAACCCCATTTCCTACTCCCTTTTCAGTTACCAAATCTCCAAGCCACACTAAGAATAAAGTACCAGCAGTGAAAGTTAACAATAGAATTATTAAACCAACAGGATCAAGAGAACTAATCACACTTTGCTTGCTTAATAAAAAGTAAATGCCATACGATTGAATAAATGCCATAGGAACAGTTAAAAGCTTAGTGTACGAGTTTATCTTTTCTTGTCCATATTCACCTTCCTTGGACATTTCTTCAAGTGATGGGATTAACATAGTCAAAAGCTGAATAATAATGGAAGCATTAATATAAGGTCCTAAGCCAAGTGTAACAATAGAAAAATTCTGGAAGCCACCACCACTAAACAAATCAAAAAACCCAAAGAATGTACTACTTTGCAAGTAAGACTTAATAGCACTTGAGTCAACTCCAGGAACTGGGATATGAGCTAAAAGTCTAAATATAGCAATAACAACAATTGTAAAAAATATCTTTCTTCTTAACTCTTGAGATTTAAATACTCTAAACATTTATTTTAGAACCAGATTTCTCAATTTTTTCTTTAGCTTCTTTAGAGAACAAAAAGTTCTTTAAGGTAAGTTTCTTTTTTAGATCCCCACCTGAGAGTATTTTAACACCATCTGAAGAAACATTCTTGATTATTTTTTTCTCAAGAAGTACTTCTGGGGTTACGACTTCACCATCTTTAAAAGAGTTAAAAGTATTTAAATTTACAACTTGTATCTCTTTTGAGAGATGTCTTCTGAAACCACCAATTTGAGGGAGTCTTTTGTATAAAGGTGATTGGCCTCCTTCAAAGCCAAGCCCAAATTTAGTTCCTCTTCTTGCTTTTTGACCTTTCGTTCCTTTTCCTACAGTATGGCCACCTTTGCCACTACCTCTACCTCTACCTACTCTCTTGGACTTTTTTTCTGTTTTATATTTGGTCAATTTAGATAGCTCCATAATTATTCCTTTAACTTTTGAAGTGCTTTAATAGTGCACCTAACATTAGAAAGCTTATTCTTTGAACCTAAGACTTTAGAAGAAATATCCTTTATACCTGCTAATCCTACAACTATTCTCACAGACCCACCTGCAATAATACCCGTTCCTTCAGGAGCTGGTCTTAACACAACTCTTGCTGATCCATACTTGGCAAACGTTTCATGTGAAATAGTTTTTCCTTTTAACTTTATTTCAACAATGTTCTTTTTTGCTGCAGCCACAGCCTTCTGAATAGCATCAGAAACATTTCTTGCCTTGTCATAACCATAACCAACTTTTCCATTTCTATTTCCTACAACAACCAAGACTGTAAATCCAATTGTATTTCCACCTTTTATCTTCTTAGCTACTCTTTTTATCTCAAGGACTTTCTCTTCATATTCACTTACTTTGGGCATAAAGTTTTGGTTCATTCTAGAATCCCTAATGCTTCTACCTTTTTTGTTTTCCATCTTATTAATATTTCCTTCTTTTCTTCTTTCCATCATAATCTTAAACCTCCTTCTCTAGCTCCATCTGCAACTGACTTTATTCTTCCATGATATCTAAATCCATTCCTATCAAAAACAACCGTTTTAATATCTTTGCTCAAAGCTTTTTTAGCAATTTCTTTACCCACTTCAAATGCTTCTTCACATTTTGTTTTCCCCTTTAAGTTCTTCATGCTTTTAGAAGAAGCTTCTACTAAGGTTGCTCCTTTAGTATCATCAACAATTTGAGCATAAATATACTTATTAGATCTAAATACTGTTAATCTTAGTTCGTTTGATTTACCAAGTATTCTTCTTCTAACTCTCATCTTCCTTTGTATTCTATTGTTTTTTCTTAACCTAACATGGTACATATTAAGCTGCTCCTCCAGATCCAACTTTTCCTGCCTTACCAGCTTTTCTTCTTACTCTTTCCCCTTCATATCTAATCCCTTTTCCTTTGTATGGTTCTGGTTTTTTAATTTTCCTAATCTTAGCTGCTACTAACCCCACAAGTTGCTTGTCAGCACCAGACACAGTAAGGTGGGTGTTATCAACAACATTTATTACTATTCCTTCTGGAGCTTTAAACTCAACAGGATGAGAAAAACCTACCGTTAAAACCACTTCACTTGGAGAGACTGACTTGGCTCTATAACCTACTCCAACTAATTCTAACTTTTTTTCAAATCCTTCTGTTACTCCTTTTATCATATTAGCAACCAAAGCCCTTGTTAAACCCCACAAAGCATTGGATCTTTTTGATTCGTGGAGTACTTCAACTCTCACAACACCTTCCTTCACCTTTACTCCAATTTCCTTCTCAAAACCACATGTTAATACTCCTTTTGGGCCTCTAACAACAACTTCACCTCCGTTTACTTCAACGGTAACTCCTTGTGTTATCTCAATTGGTTTCCTTCCGATTCTGCTCATTTTAATAAACCTCGCACAAAACTTCCCCACCAAGTTTTTTCTTTCTTGCTTCAGTTCCTGACATTATCCCTCTTGATGTGGAAACAACAAGAACACCAAACCCTTGTAGAACACTCTTTAGTTCCTTTGCACCTTTATATATCCTTCTTCCTGGTTTGGATATCCTTCTAACTTCAGTCAGTTTTGCTCTACCATTTTCTTTAACAAGACCAATATGAATCATCTTAGCGGAGCTTTTTTCCTTCTTAAAAACTTTTACTCCTTCCAAAAATCCTTTTTCTTCTAAAACTTTTGCAATGGCTTCACATTCTTTTGAATAAGAAACTTCCACAAAATCTCTGCCAGACATAGAGCAATTTTTAATAGTACTTAACATATTTGATATTCTATCTACACTCATATTACCAACTAGCCTTTCTGACTCCGGGAAGCTCTCCCTTGTGAGCCATTTCCCTAAAACACTTTCTACAAATCTTAAACCTTCTCATGTAACCTCTTGGATTTCCACATATAGAACACCTAGTATATTCTCTAACACTAAATTTTTGTTTTCTTTTATGTTTAGCAATTAATGCTTCTTTAGCCATAGTTATTGATCTTTCTTTTCTTCCGCGAACGGAAAACCAAACTCTTTCAATAAAAACTTATTCTTTTCAACTTCCTTGGAATTAAAAACAATAGTAACTTGTAAGCTTCTAATTCCCTTGGTAGTGTTTGGATTTACTTCAGGAAATATAACATGCTCTCTTATGCCAATGGAATAGTTTCCATCATGGTCAAAAGATACTGTACTAAATCCTCTAAAATCCCTAATTCTCGGAAATGCAATGTTAACAAGTTTATCAAAAAAAGCCCACATTCTTTCTCCTCTTAAAGTAACTGCAAACCCTACCACATCTCCTTGCTTTATCTTAAACCCAGCTTCTGATTTCTTTGCAGACCTTGGGTATACTTTTTGCCCAGCAATGTTAGATAGTTCTTCAGCAAAAGAATCAACGGCTTCTTTATTCTCTCTAAATGGTCCAATGCCAGAGTTAATATTTATCTTAACTATCTTCGGAACTTCCATAACATTTCCAAGCTTAAACTCTTCTTTTATCTTTGGAACAATTATTTTATTGTATTGTTCTTTTAATCTATTCATAGTTTTTTATCTAAGACATCTCCAGTCTTCTTGTTTATTCTGTATTTTTTTCCATCAATTACTTTATAACCAATTCTTAAAGTCTTTTTACCTTTGTCGTCATAATACATAACATTAGAAGCATTTATTGCCTTCTCAACATTAACAATTCCTCCTTCTTTTGATATAGTCCCTGGCTTAACATGTCTTTTAACAACTCCGACACCCTCAACAACTAATTGATTCCTATCAGGCAACACCCTCAGTACAGATGAGATCTTTCCCTTGTCCTTTCCTGATATGACTTTTACCTTATCACCTTTTCTTATCTTCATAACTTATAAAACCTCCTTAGCTAAAGAAACAATCTTCAAGTATCCTTTATCTCTAATTTCTCTAGCAATAGGACCAAACACTCTTGTTCCAACTAAGTTCTTATCCTTATCAACAACAACAGCTGCATTATCATCAAACCTGATATAACTACCATCTTTTCTTCTGATTTCTTTTTTAACCCTGACAATTATAGCCTTAGCAACTGTGTGATCTTTTACCATCCCTGTTGATGAAGCTCCCTTAATAACAACAGTAACCAAATCTCCAATCTTTGCAGATCTCTTATTTGATCCTGGTATACCCATGATCTTTAAAGCTACTGCTCCTGAGTTATCAGCTGGTTTTAAGTAGGAACCAATAGGCAACATCTTACTTTCCTTTCTTTCCTTCTAAAACTTTTTCTATTTTACTAATTACTTTAAAAGAAACTTCCTTAGAAAAAGGTCTACATTCCTCAATAATAACTTCATCTCCTTTAACAACACCCTGCTCATTCCTAGCTTTTAACCTAACTGTATTCTTAAGAATCTTATCGTAAATATCATGCCTCTTTGGCATTTCTACTGCAACAACTACAGTATTTTGCATTTTATCCGACACAACTTTTCCTTTAAAAACTTTAGCACTCATATTTATTCTTTAGAAGCTCCTTCTTCTTTTAACTTTTCATTCAGTAGAGTTTTAACTCTAGCAACATCTTTTCTAAGGTAACTAACCTTTTTAACATTCTTTTCTTTTTTTTGCAAAACATTAGAAACTACTTTTTGAACTTCTTTTTCAAGATTAAGCAGTTCTTTTTTTAATTCTTCTTTTGTTTTTTTTCTAAATTCTTCTAACTTTATCATCTTAATTTCCTTTTTATTCTTTTGATATAAACTTTGTTCTTATAGGAAACTTAGCAGCTGCTTTATGAAAAGCTTTTTTTGCTGTTTCTTCAGAAACTCCTGCTATTTCAAATACTATCTTTCCTGGTTTAACAAGTGCTGCATAATGATCCGTTGGAGATTTTCCGCTACCCATTCTTGTTTCATTTGCTTTCTTAGCAATAGGTTTGTCCGGGAAAACTCTAATCCAAAGCTTTCCACCTCTTTTTGTTTCATGCATTACAGATTTCCTTGCAGCCTCAAGTTGTCTTGAAGATAACAACCCTCTATCAACAACCTTTAATGCATAATCTCCATAAGCAATAACAGAACCTCTAACGGCTAAACCTCTGTTTGTTCCTCTTTGTTGCCTTCTAAATTTTACTTTCCTTGGCATTAACAACATATAAACACCTCTTAAATTTCAAGTTCTCCTTTATAAATCCACACTTTTATTCCAATTGTCCCAAATAACATTTGACAATGATATTGAGCATAATCAATATCTGCTCTTAAAGTTTGAAGAGGAACTGATCCTTCTTTATAAACCTCACTTCTTGAAATAGTATTGCTACCACTTAATACTCCTGATAATTTTATTTTTATACCTTTTGCACCTTTATCCATTGCAGAACGAATTGCAAAAGTAACCACTCTCCTGTATGGAACTCTTCTCTTTAGCTGTCTTGCAATGTAGTCAGCAACAAGTTGAGCTTCTACTTCTGGAGCTTTTACTCCTTCTGCTGTTATCTTTACCTTTCCTCTTGTTATTTTCTTAATTTCTTTTTCAATTTCTTCAACTCCAGTTCCTCCTTTTCCAATAACAACTCCTGGCTTTGACACTTTTATCAGCACATTTATCTCATTCTCAGTTCTTTCTATTTCAACACTTTTCAAGCCTGCAAGACTTAACTTATCTTTTAAGAGTTCTCTAATCTTTCTATCTTCAAGAACAAGATCAGCATAATCTTTCTTAGACGCAGACCATCTAGAAACCCAGTTTTTTGATATTCCTAATCTATACCCAATAGCATTTATTTTATGGCCCATTACTTTTTGCCTCCTTCAACCAAACTTACATAAATATGACTTGTCCTTCTCAATCTAGGATCTGCATGCCCTTTAGCTCCAGGCTGCATTCTCTTGAGATTCTGTCCTCCGCTAACCCATATTTCACTAATCTTTAATTTTGATTTATCCATTTTATTATTATTTACTGCATTAGCTTCTGCAGATTTTACAACTTTTAATATCATTTTTGCAGCTTTACTTGTATCAAAAGCTAGAATAACTTTTGCTTCTTCTAAACTTCTTCCTCTTACCAAATCCAAAACAGTAGCTGCCTTCTTAGGTGATACCATTGCTCCCATATATTTTGCTGTTATTTTTGTTTCACTCATAATTATTTATTAGCAGTTACACTTGATGCTGCTACTGAATCCTTCTTTGAAGAATGTACTCTAAACGTTCTTGTAGGAGCAAATTCTCCAAGCTTATGACCAACCATAGATTCTGTAACAAAAACAGGGAGATGCTTTCTCCCGTTATAAACTTCAAAGGTCAAACCAACCATTTCAGGAATAATAGTAGATCTTCTTGACCATGTCTTAATAGGCTTCTTGTCACCATTTAAGGCTTTTTTTACTTTTAATATTAATTTTTCTTCTGTATATATTCCTTTTTTAAGTGATCTAGACATATCTTTCCTTTTTAATTATTTTTTAACCTTTCTACTACTTACAATAGTATAGTTAGTTCTAACTCTTCTTCTAGTCTTAACACCTCTTGTAATCCAACCCCATGGAGATTTTGGAGAAGCCATACCAATACCAGATGTTCTGTATTTTCCTGCATGTGGGTGGTCTCTGTGTGGATCTCCCATAGCAACACCTCTTACATGTGGTCTTATTCCAAGATGTCTCTTTCTCCCTGCTTTTCCAAGTCTAGCGTTTCTTTTATCAACATTTCCTAAAACTCCAATTGTGGCATAACATATCCCTCTTACCTTCTTAACTTCTCCACTAGGAAGTTTTACATTAACACAGTCTCCTTCTTTTGCAATAATTAAAGCTTGATTGCCAGCCCCCCTCACAAGAATTCCACCAGCTTTTGGATTTACTTCAACATTATGAATTGAAACTCCAAGCGGAATATTAGACATTGGAAGACAATTTCCAACAGACACTTCTGCATCCTTCCCTGACATAACTTCCATTCCAACCTTTAGTCCTTCTGGTGCCAAAATGTATCTTTTTTCCCCATCTTTATAGGCTAAAAGAGCAATATTTGGACCTCTATTTGGATCATTTTCTATTGTTAAGACTTTTGCTGGAATTCCAAACTTATCCCTCTTAAAATCAACTGTTCTATAAAGTTTTCTAGCTCCCCTTTCCATATGTCTACTTGAAACTTTTCCCCTACTTCTACCAACAGGTCCTACAACACCTTTTGACAAAGGTTTATAAGGTCTAACATCGTTAACATTCTTCACTAATGTTTTCCTTGTCCTTAACCCTTCACTTGTAGGTCTATATGTTTTAATCATATTTATTCTTTAGGAAACAAATCTATGCTTTGTCCTTCTTTTAATTTAACAGTTGCCTTTTTCCACTTTAAAGGTTTGCTCATTAACCTGGATCTAGCTATCCTCTTGGATTTACCAGGCATAACTGCAGTACTAACTTCAATAACGTCAACTCCATAAAGCCTTTTTATTTCTTTAGCTACAGATCTTTTAGTCGCAGACATATTCACCTTAAATACATATCTGCCTTCACTTGCTAAAGTGTATGATTTTTCTGTAATTATTGGCTTTAAAACTAAGTTACTTAGCCTCATGTTTATACCTTTCTTCAATACTTAAAACTGCATCTTTCATAAAAAGAACATTCTTTGCCTTTATAACATCAAACGCTCCTAAGGTTGAAGCATTTACTAAAGTAATTTCTTTGATATTTCTAACACTCTTAAGAAAATCCTCATCTTTCTTCAGCCAAACAAGGATAGAACTTCCACTAACTTTTAATTTTTTAAATGCTTCTGCAAATTTCTTTGTACTTGGTTTATCAAACTTAACTTTATCTAATACCATAATTTTCTTTTCACTCATCCTTTGAGAAAGAATTGACTTAAAAGCTAATTCTTTAACATTCTTGCTAATACACAATCTCCAATCCTTGGGTTTTGGACCATGGGCAACACCCCCATGAACCCAAATTGGACTTCTAATTGAACCTTGTCTTGCTCTTCCAGTATGTTTTTGAGCCCAAGGCTTTTTTCCACCCCCAGAAACCTCTGACCTATTCTTTACAGAAGAAGTTCCTTGTCTTTGGTTAGACATATAAACTCTAATATACTGCTTCAAAACTTCTTCATTAGGTTTAATTCCAAAGATATTATTGTTAAGTTCTACTTCTTCTATCTTTTCACCTTTTAAGTTAATAACATTTACCTTCATTTGTTATCTCCTAAAATCTTTACTTCAATCTTTGAATTTCTAGCTCCAGGCACTGGTCCTGAAATCATTATTTGTTTTAAGTCGGATGCTACCTTTACTATTTTTAAACCCTTAATCGTTATTCTTGCATTACCAGCTCTCCCTGCCATTTTCTTTCCTTTTAAAACCCTTCCTGGGGTTTGAGATCCAATTGACCCAGGCGTTCTCATTTTAATTCCTTGCCCTCTAGTTGCAGGACCACCATGAAATCCCCATTTCTTCATAACACCTGTAAACCCCTTTCCTTTCGATTTTCCAACAACAACAACATCTTTATCTTCAATCTCAGGTGGTACTTCTTCGTCACAAACAACAATAGTTACAGGAACAACTCTCCCATCATCAGTAAAAACTTGAGTCATGTTTAATTTTTTTCCAGTTATTTTTTCCATTTTTATAAAAAAATCAGCGCCTTAAGGGCGCCTGCCTTAAACTACCCCTGCATTACTAACTTATTATTTTATGTTCTTTTATTTATCATTAGTTGTTACTAATACACTCACAATCCAAAAAGCTTGAATATGTTACTACATCTTAATCGAAATGCCAACTCCTGCCGGTAAACTAAGCTTTGATAAAGTTTCAATTGTTGATGATGTCGGATTTAACACATCAATCACCCTCTTGTGAGTTCTCAACTCAAATTGTTCTCTTGATCTTTTATCAACATGCGGTCCCCTAATAACAGTAAATCTTTCTATTTTCGTTGGTAACGGCACTGGACCAACAATTTGAGCCCCTGTTCTTATTGCAGTATCAACAATTTTTGAACAACTTAAGTCAATAATCCTACTGTCATAAGACTTTAACTTTATTCTTATCTTAGTTTCTTTTTGTGTCTTTGTTCTTGCCATTTTAGATAAGAAACCCCCTCTTTGAGGGGGTTTCACTAAATCTTTTCTTATTTAATTACCTATTTTACTTACAACTCCTGCTCCAACCGTGCTACCACCTTCTCTAATAGCAAATCTCATTCCTTCTTCAAGAGCTACTGGGGTAATAAGCTTAACAGACATTTTAACATTATCTCCTGGCATAACCATTTCTACACCAGATGGCAATGTAACCTCACCAGTAACATCAGTAGTTCCCATATAGAATTGAGGTCTATATCCTGAGAAGAATGGTTTGTGTCTTCCACCTTCTTCTTTTGATAATACAATTACTTCAGCTTCAAATTCAGAATGAGGTTTAACTGATCCTGGTTTAGAAAGAACTTGTCCTCTTTCAACATCTGTCCTTTCAATACCTCTTAAAAGTATTCCAACGTTATCTCCTGCTTGACCTTCTTTTAATGACTTCTTGAACATTTCTACACCAGTAACAACTGTCTTCTTAGTGTCTCTTATTCCAACTATTTCCACTTCGTCATTTATTGCTACTTTTCCTCTTCCAATTCTTCCAGTTACAACAGTTCCTCTTCCAGAAATAGTAAACACATCTTCAATGGGCATTAAGAATGGTTTATCAAGGTCTCTAACTGGAGTTGGAATATACTCATCAACTGCTTTCATAAGTTCTTCAATACCCTTAACAGCCTCAGGATCACCTTCCAAAGCCTTAAGTGCAGATCCTCTTATAATTGGTGTTTTATCACCAGGAAATCCGTACTTTGTCAGAAGCTCTCTTACTTCAAGTTCAACAAGATCCAAAATTTCTTTATCTTGTACCATATCTACCTTGTTTAAGAAAACAACTATAGCTGGAACATTAACTTGCTTTGCAAGAAGAATATGTTCTCTTGTTTGAGGCATTGGTCCATCTGGAGCGGAAACTACAAGTATAGCACCATCCATTTGCGCAGCTCCTGTGATCATATTCTTAATGTAGTCTTTGTGACCTGGAGCATCAATATGAGCATAGTGCCTCTTTTCTGTTTCATACTCAACGTGAGTAATATTAATTGTGATGCCTCTTTCTTTTTCTTCAGGGGCATTGTCAATGGTATCAAAGGCCCTGTAGGAAGCCATTCCTTTATCTGCAAGTACCTTAGTAATTGCTGATGTTAAGGTTGTCTTACCATGGTCAACATGGCCAATAGTACCTATATTTACATGTTCTTTATTTCTTACGAAATCTGACATTTTAACCTTCCTTTCGATCAAATAAATTACAAATTTAGGTTTATAGTCAACCATCCTGAACGTGTGTGAATATTCTTTTATCAAAAGAATACTCGCTTCCGACCAGAATGGCGTTATTTTAACCTAAAAACATTTGCTAAAGCAAGACTTAGTTAACCAAATAAGAACCCAAAAATCAAGGCTTTTTCTCACAACACTAATAATTTAAACGCTAGAAATTAATGTCTAATGTTATCTTTAATTAAGCCTTCTGCAATGTTGGATGGTACTTCCTCGTAATGGCTTGGCTCCATAGTAAAAGAACCTCTTCCTTGAGTCATTCCTCTTAACTCAGTGGCATACCCAAACATTTCTGCAAGAGGAACCTTAGCAGTAATAATTCTAGCATTGCCCCTTTGTTCAGTGGAATCAATCTTTCCTCTCTTTGAAGATATATTTCCAATAACGTCACCCATAAACTCTTCTGCAACTATAACTTCCACTTTCATGATAGGCTCAAGAAGGAAGGTATCTCCTGCTCTTTGAGCTTGTCTCAAAGCTTCAATGGCTGCCATTTTAAATGCCATTTCTGATGAGTCAACTTCATGAAACGATCCATCAAAAAGAGTAACTTGAAAATCAACAAAAGGATAACCTGCAATAATGCCACTTTCTGCAGCTTCTTTAATTCCTTTCTCAACAGCAGGAATATATTCCCTTGGGATAGCTCCTCCAACAATCTTATCAACAAACTTAACACCTTCTCCTCTTTCAAGAGGCTCAACTTTGATAACAACATGACCATACTGCCCTCTACCACCTGTCTGCCTAATGTACTTTCCTTCTGACTCAACTACTTTTCTTATTGTTTCCCTATATGCAACTTGAGGAGTACCAGTATTTACTTCAAGATTAAACTCCCTCCTCATCCTATCTACAATAATCTCAAGATGAAGCTCGCCCATTCCATACAAAAGAGTTTGCCCAGTTTCAATATTAGTTTTAATTGCAAGAGTTGGATCTTCTTCTAAAAATTTCTTTATTACTTGGCCCATCTTATTTCTGTCAGCTTTAGTTTTTGGCTCTACTACAATGCCAATTACTGGTTCTGCAAAGCTAATCTTATCAAGAACAATTTTATTATCTTCAGCACAAAGAGTGTCTCCTGTTATTGCCTCAAGACCAACACCTGCCCCAATCTCTCCAGCAGAAATTTCTTTTATTTCTTCTCTATGGTTTGCATGCATTAAAAGAATTCTTCCTAGTCTTTCTTTCCTATCTGCAGTAGAGTTATGAACATAAGAACCAGATGATATTTTTCCAGAGTAAACTCTAATGTATGTAAGTTTCCCTACATATGGATCTGTTTGGATCTTAAATGCAAGTGCAACAAAAGGACCATTTTCATCAGCCTTAAGAAGCATTTGTTCGTCAGTTCCTTCCCTTATTCCAACAATGTCTGGCTTATCCTTTGGAGATGGTAGATAGTCAACGACGCCATCAAGAACTTTTTGCACACCTTTATTTGAAAGTGAGGCACCACAAAATATTGGATACACTTCTGCTTTAATTGTCAATTCCCTTAGACCTTTCCTAATCTCATCATTAGTTAATTCTTCTCCTGCCAGGTACTTTTCAATTAACTTATCATCAGCTTCTGCTACTTTTTCAATCATTATGGATCTATATTTTTTTGCATCTTCTAACATATCTACTGGTATTTCAAACTCAATAACTTTCTCTCCACCAGTACCTTCAAATTTGTATGCTTTCATTTCAATAAGATCAATTACTGCTTCAAATGTATTTTCAAGACCAATAGGAAGCTGGACCACTACTCCTTTATTAGTGAGTTTCTCAGCAATCGACCCAACCGACATATAAAAATCACCACCAACTTTATCAAGTTTATTTATGAAGAATAACAATGGAACATTATATTTCTGAGCTTGTCTATAAACAGTTTCCGATTGAGGTTCAACTCCTTGTGAACCATCAAGAATAATGACACCACCATCAAGAACTCTTAGAGATCTTTCAACTTCTGCTGTGAAATCAACGTGGCCAGGAGTATCAATAATATTTATCCTATGATCTTTCCAAAAACATGTGGTTGCAGCAGATGTGATAGTAATTCCTCTTTCTCTTTCTTGAGCCATCCAATCCATTTGAGTATTTCCTTCGTCAATGTCCCCAATTTTATGAGATTTTCCTGTATAAAAAAGGATTCTTTCAGTAGTTGTAGTTTTCCCTGCATCAATATGAGCAATAATACCAATGTTTCTAATCTTTTCTAAAGGGTATTTTTTATTAATAATCTCGGCCATACTTATACCTTTCCAATATCTAGAAGTGGTGGATTAAAACCTAGCAAAGTGTGCAAAGGCCCTGTTAGCTTCAGCCATCTTGTGAACATCGTCTCTCTTTTTAATAGCATCCCCAACGTTTTGGTATGAATCCATTAATATGTCATGTAGTTTCTCTACCATTGGCCTACCTCTTTTTGATCTTGCTGCACCTATTATCCACCTTACAGCCAGTGCTTCTGATCTATCATGCTTAAGTGGAATTGGAACTTGATACGTAGCACCACCAACTCTTCTTGATCTAACTTCTTGCTGCGGCATAACGTTTTTTACTGCTTGTTCAAATATCCTTAATGCTTCTCTTTCATCTTCATTTAAATTCTTAATAGCACTGTACACTATTTCCCTTGCAATACTTTTCTTACCTTGAGTCATAGCTACACTAATCATTCTAGCTACAACTTTTGATTTAAAAAGTGGATCTGGATTTAATGTTCTTTTTCTTGCTCTTTTACCTCTCATAACTATTTTCCTTTAGACTTCCTTGCGCCATAAATTGATCTAGATGTTTTTCTTCCTTCTACTCCTGCAAGATCTGCTGTTCCTCTAACTATTTCATACTTTATACCAGGAAGATCTTGAACTTTTCCACCTTTTACTATAACAACAGAGTGTTCTTGAAGATTATGACCTTCACCAGGGATATAAGCTGTTACTTCCCTCCTATTCGATAATCTTACTCTTGCAACTTTTCTTAAAGCTGAGTTTGGCTTCTTAGGAGTTTGAGTTCTAACCAAAAGCACAACACCTCTTTTTAAAGGACTATTATGTTTCTTCACCCTTCTTCTTTTAGAATTAAAAACTTCTTTTAAAGCAGGGGTTTTAGCTTTCTTAACTTTTGTTTTTCTAGCTTTTCTCAAAAGCTGATTAATCGTTGGCATATTAATCTATTCTGGCTCTTTCTCCAGTTGGAATCAATTTTCCAATAATAACATTTTCTTTTAAGCCTACAAGGTAATCAACCTTACCAGAACAAGCTGCATCGGTCAATACATTGCTTGTGTGAATAAACGATGCTGCTGACATCCAGCTGTCCGTATGAAGAGCAGCTTTTGTAATACCAAGCATAATAAGTTTACCAGTTGCTGGTGTGCCACCGCTTGCAACAATTCGTTCTGTTTCTTCATCAAACCTTGCTCTTGTTACAAGTTCCCCAGACATAAATTCTGTATCTCCTGGTTCTTCAATCCTTACATGGTTAAACATTTGTTTTACAACAGTTTCTAAGTGTTTATCATTAATGGCAACACCTTGTGATGCATAAACTCCTTGTACTTCCTCAATAATATATCTCTTTGTTTCATCAACACCAACGGTTCTATATAAATCACTTAAGTTTAAATTGCCACTTGTTAGTTTTTGACCTTTTGCAACTAGCTCACCGTCTTTTACTAACACTTCTTCAACAGGATCAATTGAATACTCAACTACTTCCTCTCCCGGATCAGAAGGAATTACAACTATTTTTCTTTCATCACCATTCTTTTCAACCCTTACAGAACCTGATATTTCACTCATTACTGATAAGAACTTTGGTGCTCTTGCTTCAACAAGTTCCTCTACTCTTGGTAAACCTTGAGTAATATCTTTTCCAACAATTCCTCCAGAGTGGAAAGTCTTCATAGTAAGCTGAGTGCCTGGTTCTCCAATTGATTGAGCTGCTGCAACTCCAACTGCTGTTCCAACCTTCACAAGTTTTCCAGTCATAAGATCTGAACCATAACATCTAGCACAAATTCCTCTTCTAGATTCACAATGCATTGGAGACCTAATAATGATTTTTTCTACTCCAGATTTTTCGATTTCTTCAACATCTAACTCAGTTAAAAAGGTTCCTGCTTTAACTATCACTTTGTTTCCACCCTTTACATCTTTTGCCAACACTCTTCCAATCACCCTATCTGCAAAGGTTTGAAGAAGAGTGCCTCTTCCAACTACCATCTCTCTACCTTCGGTAGTTCCACAATCTTCTTCCCTAACTATCACATCTTGACAAACATCAACAAGCCTTCTGGTTAAATAACCAGCATCTGCAGTCTTTAAGCCTTTATCAACAAGTCCTTTTCTTGCACCTCTTGAAGCAACAAAGTATTCAAGAGCTGAAAGTCCTAGTTTAAAGTTTCCAAATATTGGAATTTCAACAACCTTACCAGTAGGATCTGAAACAAGACCTTTCATACCTGCAAGTTGCTTAACTTGATCTCTAGAAGCTTTTGTTGATCCTGACTTAACCAAAATCTTAACAGGATTATATTCTTGAAGATTTTCCCAAACAGCAGTATCAAGCTCTGCTATTACTTTATTCCAAACGTCTTCATTTTGTTTTCTTCTTTCTGATTTAGTAATCAACCCTCTTCTAAAATAACCGTCTATTTCAGCGACTTGCTTTTTACCTTCATTAATGATGGCATCCCTATTTAAAGGAATATCAATATCAGCAAGTGATACTGATTGACCACAAATAGTTCCATATTTAAGCCCAATTTCTTTAATATCATCAATTAACTTAACAGCTACATCATTAGGATCTTCTCTTAACACTTTAGTCAACAAAGCATTTATTCTTTTTTTATCCATTGCATCATTAATATATCCATACTTTTCTGGTACGACTTTATTAAAAATAACTCTCCCAGGAGTTGTTTCTACTATCTCCCCATTTAGCCTAACTTTTGCTAATTGCCTTAAATCAATTTCATTGTTTGCATCCATTGCATACATCATTTCTGTTTCATCTGCATAAACTTTATTTAATATCGGTAATTTCTCGTCAATTGATGTTATATAGTACACACCAAATAACATAATTTTTGTTGGGATAGAAATGGGAGATCCATTAGAAGGATTTAAAAGATTATTTGAAGAGATCATCACTTCCTTAGCTTCTCCTATTGCTTCTGGAGATAAAGGTACATGGACTGCCATCTGATCTCCATCAAAGTCAGCATTAAATCCAGTACAAACAACAAGAGGCAATCTAATTGCATTTCCTTCAACTAGCTTTGGATAAAATGCTTGAATACCAAGTCTCCAAAGCGTAGGCGCCCTGTTTAATAACACTGGGTAACCTGCAACAACTTCTTCTAAAATATCCCAAACTTCAGGAACTCTTGTATCAAGGAAAAATTTTGCACTCTTAACATTCGGAGCATACCCTCTCTTTAATATTTCTCTTAAAACCATTGGCTTAAACAACTCAAGAGCCATTTCTTTTGGAATGCCACACTCATTTAATTTAAGGTCAGGTCCATTTATGATAACTCCTCTTCCTGAGTAGTCTACTCTTTTTCCAAGAAGATTAAGTCTAAATATTCCTTGCTTTCCTTTTATCATATCTGCAAGCGATCTTAATTCTTTTCCTCTTGTAGTAGTCCTTGCCTTTTTCCTTCTCTTTGAAGAATCAAACAAAGCATCTACTGATTCTTGGAGCATTCTTTTTTCATTTCTAACGATAATCTCAGGAGCACCAAGATCAAGAAGTCTTCTTAACCTATTATTTCTATTGATAAGTCTTCTATATAGATCATTAAGATCTGATGTGGCAAATCTTCCACCATCAAGTTGAACCATTGGTCTTAAATCCGGTGGAATCACAGGAATAACATCCATTATCATCCTATCAGGGGTGATCCCTGCTCTTCTAAACTGATCAACTACTCCAAACCTTTTTGCAATCTTCTGAGCTTTTTGTCCTTTAGCATTCTCAAGTTGTTCTTTTAATTGTTCCGCTAAAGTGTTTAGATCAATCCTGCTTAAGATTCCTTTCAAAGCATCTGCTCCAATTTCCAACTTGCAATATTTATCCAAGTAAGAAATAAGAGAAATATACTCATTTTCTGAAATTACGGAATGAAGACCTACACTTTCAATTTTCTTTTGAATAAGTTTAAACTTCTTTTCTTGTTCTTCAACTTTTTTATCATAAGCTGCTTTTATCTTTTGTATTTTTTGTCTAATCTTTAACTCTTCTTCTTTTGCCTTCATTTCGTCTTTTATCTTCGAGAGATTTGCAAGTTCTTTTTCTGTTTCTTTCATTTGCTCCTCTAACTCCTTTTGAAGAGAAGCTTTTGTAACCTCAAGATCTTTCCCAACTTGAGATATTGCTTTTGCTTTATTCTTTTCATCAATTTCCGTAACAATAAACGATGCAAAATAAACAACAGACTCTACATTTCTTGGCGTTAAATCAAGAAGAAGTGCCATCTTTGATGGAATACCCTTAAAGAACCACACATGAGCAACAGGAGATGCAAGTTTAATGTGCCCCATTCTTTCTCTTCTTACCCTGTTATGAGTTACTTCAACACCACATTTATCACAGACAACACCTTTATACCTTATTCCTTTGTACTTTCCACAGTAACATTCATAATTCTTAGAAGGTCCAAATATTCTTTCATCAAACAAGCCATCTCTTTCTGCTTTGAATGTTCTGTAGTTTATTGTTTCTGGTTTTGTTACTTCACCATATGACCATTCTAATATCTCATTGCTTGAAGCAAGATATATTCTTAGTGCATCAAAATCTTTTAGTTTAGTTATATCTCTCATAGTTATTCCTCAGAACTTCCTACATCATCCTTAATTTCCTCGACTCCAGCTTCTTCTAACTCTTTTGCATTCACAACTTCTTCTTGAGCAACATCTTCAATAATGTTTTCCACATTTCCTTCATCTCTATCTTTTGAATTTTCTTTTTCTTCAGAAGGTTCTTCCGTTGAGTAAGCTTCAAGACCAAGACCAAGACCGTTTAGTTTTCTAACAAGAAGTTTAAATGTCTCCGGAACCGTTGCTCCTGGTATTTCATTTCCTTGTATCAAAGCACTAAATGCTTGAACCCTACCTAACATATCATCTGACTTTATTGTTAACATTTCTTGAAGTAAATGAGCTGCACCATAAGCTTCAAGTGCCCAAACTTCCATTTCTCCAAACCTTTGACCCCCAAACTGAGCTTTACCTCCAAGGGGTTGCTGTGTAATAAGAGAATAAGATCCAGTAGATCTTGCATGCATTTTTTCTTCTGACATATGAACTAGCTTTAAGATATAAGAATCACCAACAACAATTTCGTTATGATAATATTCTCCTGTTCTACCATCGATTAATTTCATTTTCCCTGAAACTGGAAAACCTGCTTTTTTAAATTCCTCAATTAATTTTTCTTCTGGAATCCTTTGGAGAGCTGGGATCTCATAAAATTTTCCAAGCTTCCTACCAACAGCTCCTAGAGAAGCTTCTAATATTTGCCCAACATTCATTCTTTTTAAAACTGCTTCTGACGAAAAAACAATATCAACTGAAGTTCCATCAGGAAGTGTAGGCATATCAACAGCAGGAACAACTGCAGAAATTACACCTTTGTTTCCATGCCTCCCAGCAAGCTTATCTCCAATTTCAATCTTCTTTTGCTGTGCTACATAAACAGTAATCTCTTCAATGGTCCCTGCTGGTAAAGATTCATTGTCTTTTTTTGTTACGGTCTTTACTCCAATAACAACGCCATGCTCACCATGAGGCATTCTAAGAGACGTATCTCTAACATCTTTTGCCTTTTCACCAAATATTGCTCTTAGTAATCTCTCCTCTGCTGTTAAATCAACTTCTCCTTTTGGTGCAACTTTTCCAACAAGAACATCTCCTGATTTAACTTTTGATCCAATTGCAACAACTCCATTTTCATCTAGATTCCTAAGTGTGTCTTCAGAAACGTTTGGTATATCTCTTGTTATTTCTTCCGGTCCAAGTTTTGTTTCTTGAACTGAAGTTACATAATCAGATATGTGAATTGATGTTAGTATATCTTCTTTAACAAGCCTGTCCGAAATAATAATTCCATCTTCAAATTCAAGACCTTTATAGATCATATATGCAACTTTAACGTTTGTACCAATTGCAATCTCTCCATCGTCTACAGAAGGGCCTTCAATCAAAATATCTCCTTTTTTGACCTTTTGATCTGTTACCACTTTTACTACTTGGTTATAACAAGTGCCACTATTAGTTTGAGCAAACTTTTTAGCAATGTATTCAACTTTCTTTGCTTTCCCAGATATATTGTACTTAACAACAACTTTTTCGGCGTCAGCATAATCAACTACCCCATTATCTTCTGCCATGATTAAAGCATTTGTGTTTCTTGCAACTTCTTCTTCAATGCCAGTTCCAACAATTGGCTTTTGAGGTTTAACTAAAGGAACAGCCTGGGACATTTGTTGAGTTCCCATTGTGATTCTTGTTACTTCATCATTTTGAACGAAAGGAACAAGCCCGGCTATTACACCAAGAACTTGAGCTGGAACAACCTCAATGTAGTCTGCTAAAGAAACGTCACCTAAGAAAAACTCTCCACCTTTTCTCAAGGGAACTTGAGTATCAATAATGTATCCGTTGCTGTCAATTTCAACAGATTGATCTGTAATATGAACATTTTCTTCATCGTAAGCTGCTAAGTAAACAACTTCATCTGTAAGTTTCATTCTTCCTGTTGAGTCTTTTTCAAGCTTAATGTATGGGGTTTCTAAAAATCCATACTCATTTACCTTTGCATACAAAGACATGTAGTTGATAAGCCCAACGTTTGGTCCTTCTGGGGTTCTAGCAGGACATATTCTACCAAAGTAAGAATTATGAACATCTCTAACTGAAAAGCTTGCTCTTTCCTTAGTTAAACCTCCAGGTCCAAGAACTGAAAGCCTTCTCAGATGATCAAGAGCTGTTAAAGGATTTTGTTGGTCGTGAAGCTGTGAAAGCTGACCAGTTGCAAAGAAAGCATGAACTGCAGCTGCTATAGCTCTTGGGGATATTAATGTTGATGGATCTGGTAACCTATCTCTTGGGGCAAGACTCATTCTTTCTTTTATGTTCTTTTCCATTCTCAAGAATCCCACTCTCATCTGCCATTGAAGTAGCTCTCCCATGCTTTTAACTCTTCTATTCCCTAAGAAGTCCACATCACTTGGATCTCCATTACCATTGTTTAAAGAGATTATTTTTGAAACTATTTTTATTAAATCTTCTAACTGAAGTAATCTATGTTTTGGATCATTAGGAAAGTTTAAGCCTAGTGTTTGATTAAGTTTGAACCTTCCTACTGCCCCCATGCTGTATCTTCTTTTATTAAAGAACATAGCATGAACCAAAGCCTTAGCATTATCTAACACAAGAGGCTCTCCAGGCCTCATCTTTTTATATATCTCAAGGCAAGCTTCATCAAAATTTGATGCTGGATCTTTTGCAAGAGTAGCTTCCGTAAAGTTTATTTCTGGATTTGTTTCAACATTCTCAAATGTTTTCCTTATTTCATCATCACTTTCCAATCCAAATATCCTAAGAAGGGTGGTTGCAGTTATTTTTCTTTTTCTATCTATCCTTAACGTAATAACACCAGTTCTTGAGGTTTCAAACTCTAGCCACACACCACTCCTTGGCAACACTTTTGCACCTGCAAGATATTGTCCCGTAACGGGAGAAAACTCGCCACCAAACAAAACACCTTCTGATCTAATAAGTTGACTGATTATAATCCTTTCAACTCCGTTTATAATAAACGTTCCTCTTTCTGTCATTAAGGGAATATCGCCCATATAAATTTCTTGTGTTCTTTGTTTCTTAGTAATGGGATCTTCAATACATGCATCTACATACCACTGAGCATCATAAGTTCTACCTGTTCTTATTGCTTCTGAAATGGTTATATTTTCTTTACCTACTCTAGGATTTGAGAGAGTCAAAACCCAACCTCTACCAGAACTGTCTTCTATAGTTCCAAGCTCGTCTAAAACTTCTTTTAATCCTTCTTTTTTTAACCATTCAAAAGATTCAAGTTGAACACCAACAAGATTAGGAAGAGGTAACGCTATTTTTCTTTTTAAAAAAGTTTCTCGCATTAATTTATGTAAAAAGATCCAGCTTACAATTTTACTACACTTATTTAATTTTTAACAGTCTTCTCCCTAATGTAACTAAAGATACCCCCATCCCTTAAGGGTAAATTTAAATTCTTATTTTAGCTGCCCGTTTTTTTGGAACAGCGTGAAGGCTATCATAATAAGTACAGGCTGTCAACATCTAATTCACAAAACCTACCTTATTCAACGGCCAAAACCTAAATACTACCCTTCCTATGATCCTTTTCTTATCAACAAAACCTAAGATCCTTGAATCAAGAGATTCCTCGCGGTTGTCTCCTAAAAGAGCATATTGGTTATCTTCTATTCTAATAGAATGCCCTTCTCTTATCTTTATATTACCTTCAGTACAAGTACCTTCGCCCAAGTAAGATTCATCTAACTTAAACCTTTCACCGTCTTTAGATATAACAACGCCACAATCTATTATCTTAAATATATCCCCAGGCATACCTACTATTCTTTTAATATAGTGACTTTCATTATCATTTGGTGGAAAAAAGACAACTATTTCTCCCCTTTTTAAGGGAAACAGCTTCTTTGTTATTCTATCAACTAAGATTCTTTCCCCAGAGTAAAAGTTAGGCTCCATACTTGGGCCAACAACAACTTCAACAGAAGCAACAAGCATGTAAATAAGCATTATTACTATAAAAGATACTACAAGAGACTCAATAATCTCAACAATTAACTCTTTTACTTTCATAACTTTATATAATAACAGTATAATCAGTTAAACTATACAATATAAGTAAATAAGCAACATGAAAAATAATAACAAACAAAAGAAACAAATTACCATAGAAAATCTAGGTACTGAAATAGGTGGAATGAAAGATCTTATTAGATTTTTAAAAGCAAATATAATCCTTTTAATAGCAATTATATTGTCCTGCTTCCTCATATATGCAAATTTAATAAATGGAAAGTTTTTAAACCTTGATGATATAAGTGGAATAGTTAACGATCCAAACATAGGAAACATATCTGCAGCAATTAAAAGTATGGAAGGATACAACTTATACAAGGTAGTTATTTTTAAGATCTTCGGATTAAACCCAACTGCTTATCATGTAGCTGCAATCATTATGCATTGCATAAACAGTATCTTAGTCTTTTTGCTCATGTACGTTTTATTTGGAAGGAAAGTGTCCTTAATAGCTACAGCCTTATTTATCACTCATCCTGTTAACACTGAAGCTGTAGGTTGGATATCAGGTTATCCTTATCTAATTAGAGGAATATTTATCTTTGGTACGCTCCTTTTTTATGCAATATACAAAAAGTCAAAAAATAAGTATTGTCTTTTATACTCATCGTTGATATTCCTTGTTGGTATGCTCTTCTTCAGGAGTTCTGGTTGGTTATTTGTAACACCAGTGATATTAATACTCTTAGATCAATTTGTGCTTGAAGAGAAAATAACATGGAAAAACATTAAAATGTACGTTCCATATGCAATAATATCCTTAATATTTGCTGCTATTCTTATTCCAGGGTTTTTTAAGCAAAGAGTTCAGGAACTTCAAACTCTTTATTATGTTAAAGAAGAAACTTCTACTCCTCTCATAAACAGAATTCCATATACAATTTATATGGAATACAAGTTACTAGCCTTCCCCATGGAGCTTAGTATATATCATGAAGGAAAAGTTTTAGGAAATGTAGAATATGCTTTTATGGTCATAATAACCATAGCAATCATTTCTTTAACAATATACTTATGGAAAAAAGATAGAGTCGTTGCAGGTCTAATGATGATCATTATATTTTCCATACTCCCTAGTTTTAGCCCAATAATAATTGCATGGACAGCAGCAGAAAGATATTTGTACATAGCTTCAGCTTTCTACTCTGCAATGGTAGGTATATTAATACTAAAAGCAGAAGATAAATATAAGACAAAAAACCTTTCTATTATTTTTACAATTGTATTGTTAACATTCTTTTCTATAAGAACTGTTATTAGAAACAACGATCTTAAAAATAGCAAGAACCTTTGGTTTGCAACAAGAAAAACAGCCCCATATAGCTATAGAGTCTATAATAATCTTGGAGATGTATATGCAGAAGAGAAAAACTACGAACTGGCACTGGAAAATTTTAAAAGATCAGTAGCATTAAAGCCGGATTATGCAGATGCAGTACATAATATCGGCTATATATACAGTCAAATAGGCAATATTGAGAAAGCTAAAAAATACTTAGCACAAGCAACAGATATGAATCCAAGACTATATCAATCATCTTTTAAACTAGGAGAGATTTACTACTTTGAAGAAAACTATGATAAAGCCACAGAATATTTCCAAAAATGCTTAGATGCAGATCCAACCAATCAGTTGTGTCAAACTTATTTGAACAAAATACTTAACAAGTAAGCAACCTTGCTAAACAATGTTAGGTGTTCTCCCATGACAATTCTTATACTTCTTTCCACTTCCACAAGGACAAGGATCATTTCTCCCAATCTTTTCCTTTCCGGACTCAACTTTTTCAACTCTTATTTTTCTTCCAGTATCATCCACAATGTTTCTTTCTATTTCTTTTCCTTCTTGAGAAACACCAGTTTCTAACTCCCCATGATGATAAGTAATATTTTTTTGTTGCATTTCTTCTCTCTTAACTTGAGCATTCTTAGAAACAGATAAAAGTCTTTCTCCAACCATTGCATAAATCTTAGAGACAAGAATTTCAAATCTTTCATGTCCTTCCTTTTTATACTCAACCATTGGATCCCTCTGAGCATACCCTCTTAAACCAATTCCTTCTCTAACTTGATCCATATCAACAAGATGATCCATCCATAGAAAGTCAATAACTGGAAGACTAAAACCACTAACAATTTGCAACCATGTTTCTTTTTCAAATTCATTTTCTTTCTTAACCCATTCATCCTCACTTAATCCTGAAAACTCAGATAACTTTTCTACTACCCACTCTTTGTTTTCTTCCTTTCCTTCTCCTAACTCTAATATTCTTCTCCTAATTTTATAAACAACTTCCCTATGAGTGTTCATTATGTCATCCATTTCAACTAGTTGTTTTCTTCTATCAAAGTTAAACCCTTCTACTCTCTTTTGAGCATTTTCAATTGCTTTTGAAACCATTCCTGCTTCAAGAGGAATATTTTCATCAATACCAAATTTGTCCATTATTCTAGAAACAGACTCCCCACCAAATATTCTCATCAAGTCATCTTGAAGTGAAACAAAAAACTTTGATTCTCCTGGATCTCCTTGCCTTCCAGATCTTCCTCTTAATTGATTATCAATTCTTCTTGACTCGTGTCTTTCAGTTCCAAGTACGCAAAGTCCTCCAGCATTTAAAACTTTCTTTTGTTCTTCTGGATCTTGAGGATCGCCACCAAGTAAAATGTCTACTCCTCTACCAGCCATATTAGTAGAAATAGTAACAGCACCAAGTCTCCCAGCTTGAGCAATAATTAAAGCTTCCTTTTCATGGTTTTTAGCATTTAATATTTCATGAGAAATAGCTCTTCTTTGGAGAAAACTATGAAGAAGTTCACTCTTATCAACTGACGTAGTACCAACAAGAACAGGTTGTCCTTTTTTATGCCTTGCTTCTATTTCATCAGCAACTGCCTTAAATTTTCCAGCTTCTGTCTTGTATATAACATCATTATCATCTTTCCTTATACATTCCTTGTTGGTTGGTATTACTACAACTTCTAATTTGTAAATCTTAAAAAATTCTTCTGACTCTGTAGCTGCAGTACCAGTCATTCCAGCAAGCTTTTTATACATCCTAAAGTAGTTTTGGTACGAAATTTCAGCTAGAGTCTTTGATTCTTGCTGTATGACTACACCCTCTTTAGCTTCTATAGCTTGATGAAGTCCATGCGAAAATCTATTGTTTGGGAGAAGTCTCCCAGTAAACTGGTCAACAATAACAACAGCTCCATTTTTAACAACATAATCCCTATCTTTTTCATACAAAGTATTTGCAGCTAATGCTTGTTCAATTAAATGAACCATTTCAAAATCTTGTTCATAAAGATTATCTATTCCTAAAAGCCTTTCTACCCTTCTTATTCCAAGATCAGTCAATGTTACATTTCTATACTTTTCATCAAGCTCATAATCAGTATCTTTAATAAGGGATTTAACAATAGTATTTGATTGGTGATACCTTTCACTAGGTTTTTGGTCTGCTGCAGATATAATAAGTGGGGTTCTAGCTACATCAATTAAGATGGAATCAACTTCATCGACAATTGCAAAATTATGCACTCCCCAGTCACCATTAGGGTTGGTTTGAACCATATCTTTTAACCTTCCCACCATGTTATCTCTTAAATAATCAAATCCAAACTCATAATTAGTTCCATATATAACATCACATTGATAAGCTTGCTGTCTTGAAACTTCCCTTAAATGAATAGAATAAGAATCTTCAAATTCATTGCCTTCAAAGTTAGGATCAAATACAAAAGCTCTTTCTTGCATTATTACCCCAACACTAACTCCTAAATAGTTATAAACAGAACCCATCCAACCAGCTCCATGCCTTGCAAGATAATCATTTGGAGTAATAAGAGAAACCCCACTTCCAGTTAATGAATTAAGATACAAAGGAAGAGTAGCTGTTAAAGTCTTTCCTTCTCCTGTTTTTTGTTCTGCAATTTTTCCTTGATGAAGTACAATCCCAGCTAATATTTGAACATCAAAATGTCTTTGATTTAATGTTCTAAGCGCAGATTCCCTAACAAGAGCATAAGCTTCTGGAAGAATATTATCTAAATATTTTTCTTTTTCTTCATCACTTAGTCTCTTTAATTCTTCTTTCCAATAGTTTGTTTTTTCTTTTATTTGTTCTGAAGTTAATTTTTTTACAGATTCTTCAAAACCATTAACTTTATCTAAAAGAGGTTTAAGCTTTTTTATTTGTTTTTCATTAGAATCAAAAATACCACCAAACATATCAAAATGATTATAACATTAGAAATTTGTTGGAACTTACATGATTAATAAACAAGAAGATTAAACTAAGACTAGTAAAATGACTCCAGCTAGAATCAGTCTATAAATAATAAAAGGATATAAATTATTTGTTTGTACAAACTTTAACAAAAACTTAATGCACAAAATTCCAACTAGAAAGCTGGATACAAAACCTACTAATAAGCACAACGGATTAATTAAAGATAAGAGTCTATAAGAATGAAGCAACTGAAAAACTCCAGCTATGACTACAATAGGAATAGAAAGCAAAAAAGAAAATCTTGTTGCTTCTTTCCTATTTAACCCAAAAATCATACCTCCTGAGATTGTAGATCCAGATCTAGATACTCCTGGAAACAAAGACAAAACCTGAAACAATCCAACATCAAAACTCTTCCTTAATGAAATATCATCTTTAATAAAAAGTCTTTTCTCAAATTTCTTTTCCCCTAAATACATTAAAATACTTCCAGTTATTAAGAAGAAGGAGACAAGAAGAAGATTTCTATACTTAGCTTCAATTAAATCTCCAAAGAAAAATCCAGCCAAACCAACAGGAATAGACCCAACAATAATTTTTAACCCAAGAAGAGAGTTAGAAGAGTATTCTTTTAGTTTAATACTATGCGAAGAAAAAACGTCTTTGAAAAAAGATGAGGTAATCACCTTTAAATCGTTCCAAAAGCAAACAATCAAAGATAACGCAGTAGCTAAATGAAGAGTAGTATCAAAAACTAAAGGCATTTCTTCCCAGCCAGACAATGATCTAAATACAATCAAATGAGCTGAAGATGAAATTGGCAGGAATTCTGTAAAACCTTGTATTACTCCCAATACTAAGGATCTGAATATGCTCATAAGCTCATTTTACCTTCCCAAATATCAAAATGTTATCCGAGTTAGTATAACCTGCAACTACTTCTAATTCGGTTTCGCCAAGGAAACTTTCAACGTAATCAATAAATAAGTTAACATCATCTTGGTAGTCTTCCGTATATATTCTATTAAAGATTATTAAACCATTAGGGGAAACAAGCTTCTTTAAAGCTGCAATAAAATTTCCTGTCTTTCCAAGATCTGGGTATGCACTCCCATTTAAAATATCTACTATTAAAACATCAAAGCTCCCTAGTGGAATATTATATTCTTCTGGCTCCACTATTACTTTCAAAGCATCATCTATAATCACTCTATGTTCATGAACAGAATCTAAGTTAAAATATTTCTTAGCAATATCAACCATCACAGGATCCCACTCTACACTTGTAATCTTGGCCTCCGGAAAATTTTTAGATATTAAATGAACAAGGGTGCCTCCTCCAAGCCCAAGTATTAAAACATTTTTAACATCAGGAGACTTCTCCTTTAAAGAGTCTACGAGCTGACCCCAATAAAGCTTTGAAATACTTGGTGAGTTACAACTTATTGATTGAGAAACATCATCTACTAAAATCTTTCTTGTACTGCCAACCTCAACTACCTTAACATTTCCATTGTATTTAGACTCAACCTCATAGATTACTCTTGGCATTTTCAGTCCTTCAAATATGCTCATTAAATAAATCCTAACATAAATCTATTTAGGTACTATCTTCTTAAAACCTGTATACTTTCTTAATACTTTAGGAATTTCAATAGATCCATCTTTCTTTTGATAGTTTTCCATAACTGCCGCAAGAAGCCTTGGAGTAGCAGCTACTGTATTGTTTAACGTATGAACATATTTTAAACTTCCATCCTTTGCTTTGTATTTAATATTTAGTCTTCTTGATTGAAAATCTAAAAAGTATGAGTCAGAGTGAGTTTCTCTGTATATTTTTTGAGAAGGAAACCAAGTCTCAATATCATATTTTTTCCTTTGCCCTGCTCCGATATCCCCAGTACACATAAGAAGTACACGATATGGGAGACTTAAACCTTCAAGAATTGATTCTGAAAAACCAAGCATTTGTTCATGCCACTTTCTTGATGTGTCTTCACTTGCTTCACAAAGAACAACTTGTTCCACTTTATAAAACTGATGAAGTCTAAATATTCCTTTAGTATCTTTCCCATAAGCTCCAATCTCTTTCCTAAAGCAAGGGCTTAATGCAACAAGTTTTACTGGAAGGTCTTTTTCTTCTAACGTCTCACCTGCATAATATGAAGTTAAAGATACTTCTGCAGTTCCAATTAATGCTTTATCATCCACTCTATAATGATCATTTTCCCCCCAAGGGAAATACCCTGTTCCGGTAAAAAAACCAGGATTTACCATCCAAGGAACACTCATGAAGGTAAAACCTTGCTTGATCATATATTCAAATGCATATCTTAATATTGCTTGTTCAAGAATAGCCCCTTCGTTTTTTAAAAAATACCCTCTAAACCCTGCAATCTTTGCTCCCCTATCGATATCAATAATATCTAGTAATTTCCCCAATTCTACATGATCTTTAGGTTCAAATTTAAAGTCTTTTATCTTCCCAACCTTCTTAATTTCAACATTTCCTGTTTCATCCTTCCCAACAGGTACATCATCAGCAGGAACATTAGGAACCCAAAGCAACATATTGTCCAATCTAGACTTCAATTCTTCTAACTCTTTTTCCATCCTTTGAAGTACATCTTTTATTACCTTTGCTTCTTGAATAAATTTTTCCTTCTCAGAAGGTTTAGCTTTAGCAACTTCTTCAGATATTTTATTTCTATTGCTTCTTTCTATTTCAACTTTCTTTAACAAAGAAAGATATTCTTCGTACACTTTTAGAAGTTTGTCTATATCAATAGTCCCGTCTAATCTTTTATCAATGATAGCTTTTTTTACCTTTTCTTTATTTTCTTTTATATAGTTAATATCTAACACGTCTCCTAGAGTATATCCTGATTTTATTTAGCTCTCAATATATTGATTTGATACTTCAACAACTCTGTAGTAGGATCCTGATCAATAAACTATAAAAGGAGAAAAAATGAACCTATCAGAGCGTGTTGAAGAAGCGATTCAAAAGGGATTAAAAGAAAAAGAAAAATCCGAAATATAGAAAAACGAAGAGAAGATGAATAAACAGCTGCAGATAGATACAGTTGTTAGCTCTTTAAGTACTTGGTCCTCACCAGCTTGTAATCTGCTAAAAGAAATCGTAAAGCATATGAAGGTTAATACCAAAGAGGTCTGGTTTCATCAGAGAGATGTTCTCTCCTTACTTAAAGAATACGAAAGGACTCTGGTTCAAGAGATAAATCCAATAACGGTGATCTTTCCAGATGAAGTGTCTCCTGAATTTTCAACTTTGGTATCCTACCCCAGAGTCTACGGCCAGAGTTTTGGTATTAGAAGCAAAAACTATGCAAACCAGGAAGATATTTCCATAGACCTTTTCATGGGAATAAACGGACCAATTTTTGTGCTTAAAGATGAAAGTAGAATTGTGCAGCAAGACGTACTCTATGAAGTCATAAAGGAAGAAGATATATCAACAGAGATATTAAAATGGCTATCTAGGTATGTAGAAGCAAACCCTGATATTTTCGTATAAATAACAAGATTCGATCTAAGTTATTTATGAAATACACAAACCCCTTCGGGAGAAATATCGAAGGGGATCTTTTTTATTGCTTTTTCAACAATGTTTGATAACATATGATCCATAGGTCAAAGAGTTATTGACCTTGAATATTTGCTCTGATACAATCAAGCGCGTCGTTTAAACGATGAGTACAAAAGAAGTAATACAAAAAGATGGAAAAGTAATAGAAACTCTTATGAGTGGGATGTTTAAGGTGCAGTTTGATGATGAGTCATTAGCTTTGGCTATGATATCAGGAAAAATGAGAAAACAACATATAAGAGTCTTAGTAGGAGATAAAGTGAGAGTTGAATTCTCTCCTCATGATCTTACTAGAGGTAGAATTACTTTCCGCTTAAAATAATTAAATGTGAAAGAAGGATCTTTCAAGTATGAAAGTTAGGTCGTCAGTGAAACCAATTTGCAGAGAATGCAAAGTAATAAGAAGGAAAGGTGTAGTTAGGGTTATTTGTAAAAGAAATCCTAAACACAAACAAAGACAAGGATAATAAATATGCCTCGTATTAAAGGTGTAGACATACCAAATGAAAAAAGAGTAGAAATAGCCCTTACTTATATTGAAGGTATTGGTGTTTCTACATCAAAGAAAATACTTGGAGAAACAAAAATAAATCCTGATACAAGAGCAAAGGACTTAACTGAAGCAGAAATAGCAACAATAAACAGTAAAATTTCAGAGCTGGAAATACCAATCGAAGGAGAATTAAGAAGAATAGTTTCTGCAAACATTAGGAGATTGAAGGAAATTAAAAGTTACAGAGGGTTAAGACATTACTTAGGTCTTCCAGTTAGAGGACAAAGAACAAGGACAAATGCTAGAACAAGAAAAGGTAAAAGGAAAACTGTAGGAGGCATGAAAAAGAAATTAACTAAGAAATAATATGCCAAAGAAAAAGAAAGAAAAAATAATTACATCAAGTGGAAAGGCTTTTATTACTGCAGGTATGAACAATACTATTGTTACCATTACCGATGATAAAGGTAATACATTATTTACAGGAAGTTCAGGAAAATCAGGGTTTAAAGGATCAAGAAAAGCTACTCCTTATGCTGCAACAAAAGCAGCTGAACAATCCGGAGCTTTGGCATATGCTGCAGGAATTAGAGAAGTTGCAGTATTTGTTAAAGGACCAGGACTTGGAAGAATATCTTCCATCAAAGCTCTAAAAAGCGCAGGTTTAAATATAGTATCAATTTCAGATCAAACTCCCATTCCACATAATGGGTGTAGACCTAAAAACAGAAGAAGGGTTTAACATGGCAGGATACACTGATGCAAAATGTAGGTTATGCAGAAGAGAAGGTGTAAAACTTAACTTGAAAGGTAAGAAGTGTGAGAGTGAAAAGTGTCCTTTTGAAAAAAGACCTCAAGCACCTGGACAACATGGACTGAGTAGAAAACCACTATCAGAATACGGTAGGCAACTTAGGGAAAAGCAAAAAGCAAAAAGAATTTATGGGATTTTAGAAAGACAGTTTAGAAACTATGTAAGAGAAGCTTTAAAAACTAAAGGTGTGTCTGGAACAATTCTTATTCAAAAGCTTGAGTCAAGACTTGATAACTTAGTTTATAGAAGCGGTTTTGCAGTTTCTAGAGCACAAGCAAGGCAAAATATTAGAAGAGGCTTGTTTTCTGTAAATGACAAGGCGGTAACAATACCTTCTATGCAAATTAAAGCTGGTGATATAATCAAACCCGTAGCTTTTGAAAAGATTCATTTAAGAGAAGGTTTTGTGATGCCAGATTGGCTAGAAGCAAACCTTAAAGAAAAATCCGTAAAGTATATCAGATTCCCAGCTGAAGACGACCTTCAGGAGAGGGTGGATATACAATCAATTATTGAATTTTATTCAAGATAATTTTAAAAGGAGGAATTTATGGAACTAACTAAAGAAAATTTAAAGATAAGCACAGTAAAAGAAGAAAAAGGCATTGGTATTTATTCGTTTGAACCATTACCAACTGGTTTTGGGTACACCCTTGCAAATGCTCTAAGAAGAGTTCTTATGACATCAATCAAAGGAGCTGCTGCAACCCAAGTTAAAATAAATGGTGCTAATCATCAATTTACAACTATGCCAGGAGTAAAAGAAGATGTTGTTGAATTAACATTAAACTTAAAAAAAATAAGGTTTAAGAATCATTCAGAAGGTCCAGTCATAGTTACTATAGATAAAAAGGGTCCTGGAAAGGTAACAGCAAAAGACATTGAAGCTCCATCAGATGTTGAGATTATGAATAAAGATCAACATATTGCTACACTAGCCGATGCAAAGTCAAAATTTGAAGCAGAAATAACAGTTGAACCAGGAGTTGGATACTCTCCAATGGAAGAAAGACAAACATCTAAACTTGGAGTGATAGTCTTGGACGCATTGTTTTCTCCTGTCTTATCTGCTAATTATGAAATTGAACCAGCACGATTTGGTGGAAGAACAGACCTAGATAAGATAATTTTTACCATAGAAACTGATGGGAGTATTTCTCCAAAGCAAGCTTTGATAAATGCAGCACAAATATTAAAAGACTACTATGTTGCTTTTGAAGAATGGAAAGAAGGAACAGCAACTGAAGAAAAGAAAGAAGAAAAAACTAGAGAAACAAAACTTACAGAAGACGTTTCAGTAGAAGAACTTCCACTTCAAACAAGAACCATTAATGCTCTTAAAAAGAGTAAGATTAATACACTTCATGAGCTAGCACAAAAGTCAGACGAAGACTTAGAAGATATTAAAAATATTGGTGAAAAATCTTTAGATGAAATAAAGGAGTTGTTAGCTAAGGAAGGATTTAGAAAGTAATTTAATTAAATTAAACAAAGCTTATGAGACATAGAGTTGTTAAAAAGACATTAGGAAGAAATAAGGACCAAAGAAAAGCTTTGATTTCTAACTTAGCAGCTCAGCTAATTGAGCAAGGCTCTATTAACACAACTCTAGCTAAGGCAAAAGTTGTTAAACCATATGTTGAAAAGCTTGTAACGAAAGCAATCAAAGCCAATAAATCAGAGAATAATCTCATTAAGTTTAACACTGTAAAGCTTTTAAGAAAGCACCTTAGATCAGAAAAATCTATTAGAAGCTTAATGGATAATGTAGCTCCAAAATTTCTAAATAGGAAAGGCGGCTATACAAGAATAATTAAAACAGGAAACAGAAGTGGAGACAATGCCATTTTAGCCAGAATAGAATTTGTTGAATCAATAAGTAAAGGTAAAGAACTAAAAGAAAGGAAGGAAAAGAAAGAAAATACAAATAAGGCTAAGGTGGTAAAAAAGACAAAAGCTAAGCCTACTGAAAAGAAGGAAGTCAAAGTAGATAAGGCAGAAAAGAAAAATGAAAAGAACACCAAATAAGACAACGGTGCTTAGCACTGCAGATAAAAAGGATAATTGGCATTTAATAGATGCTAAAGGCGAGACTTTAGGTAAACTTGCTACTAAAATAGCAGTAATCCTTGTTGGAAAAGATAAAGCAGAGTATGTATTGAATCAAAACTGGGGAGACAAAGTTGTTGTTATTAATGCTGAAAAAATAAAGGTTACAGGAAAGAAAATGACTGATAAGCTCTATATTCATTACACAGGGTTTCCACATGGGCTAAGAACAGAAACTTTAGGTAATCTTATTGGAAGAAAACCAACAGAGGTGATTAAAAAAGCAGTATCTGGTATGCTTCCAAAGAACAAAATGAGAAAACAAAGGATGGCTAATTTATATATTTATGCAGGTGATAAACATCCTCACCAAGCTCAGTTAAGTAAATAATATGCCAAGGACGAAAGAACTAAAAAACAAGAAGAACACAAAAGAAAAGGAAGTTAAAAACGTAGAGGAAGCAACAATGTCCGTTGAAACAGAAGAAACAAAAGAAGGAATTACAGAAAAGCTAATAGATACCAAAGTCGTTAAAAAAGACAAGCCTCTAAAGAAAGGGTTTATATCTGGAACGGGAAGAAGAAAGGAAGCTACAGCAAGAGTTTTTCTATGGGAAGCAAAAGGTGATTTTACTGTTAATGGACAAAGCATAGAGAAATATTTCTCTGGAAATGTTGAACAAACAAAATGGGTAAGACCATTTCATACGATAGGAATATCTCATCCTGAAGCTAAGTACTCAGCCAGTATTAAAGTAGCTGGATCAGGCAAGTCTTCTCAATTAGATGCGGTGGTTTTAGCTATATCAAAAGCTTTGGCAAAGCTAGACGAGGAATTTGATAAAACTTTGAGAAAACAAGGATTCTTAACTAGAGATCCAAGAATGGTGGAAAGAAAGAAGCCATTCCTACACAAGGCAAGAAAGAGACCTCAGTATTCAAAGAGATAAGAACAAATAATCACTAAAGCAACTATTTAAGTTTAATTATCTTAAGGTATCTTTGTTGTGCGATATCATTGATTCAATCTCTTCAAGCACATTTTTTACACCTTGAATCTTTTCCCATAGCTGAGTACCCCTACTGTCCTTGAGATGAACAAATGAAACATCATATGTTTGGGATATTAAATCAAGAACTTTAAGCGAAGGAGTACATCTTCCTTTTTCGTAAGCAGAAATAGTCTTCCCTGACTTTCCTATTTTCCTTCCAAATCTTTCTTGAGATAAATTATTCTTTTCTCTAATATCTTTTATCTTCTTTCCTAAGTTTTTTTCCATATCCTTATTCCTCAACTTTCACCAACTATTTCCCAAAATAAATAGAACAATACATATTGATGTAAATTGATCACTAAATTACATTCTACTTAATAAAAATGATATGAAGATTAAAGATTTACAAAGAGAAGAAAAACCAAGGGAAAAACTCATATATAAAGGCTTAAACAGTCTTACAAATGTAGAGTTGTTAGCAATAATTTTAAGATCTGGTGGAAAAGACTGCCCTGCTACAAACCTTGCTAGAGATTTGTTAAATAAATACTCAGGATTAAGAAATTTATTAAGTGCAGATATTCAAGAGTTAACAAGCTTTAAGAACATTGGGTATGCTAAAGCATCTTGTATTAGGGCACTAGGGGAAATAGCTAAAAGAGTTGATCAAGAAGATCATAATATTGGAAGTGCCATTAAGAAACCAGGGGATGTTTATTCTTTAGTAAAACGAGATTTAATTGGAAAAGACCAAGAGTATCTTGTATTAATCTCTTTGAACTCAAAAAGTAGATTAATTTCAAAAGATGTAATTTCAAAAGGAACATTAACTGAAACATTAATACACCCAAGAGAAGTGTTTAAAAAAGCTTTGCTTAAGAATGCTTACTCAATAATTATTGTTCACAACCACCCATCAAATGAAGCATTCCCAAGCGAAGATGATATTAAAGTAACAAGAAAGATATCCAAGGTAGGAACGGATATAGGCATTCCACTTGTAGATCATTTAGTTGTTGCCGACAAGGCTTTCTTTAGTATGAAAGCTCATAAATTATTTAGTAATTAGTTATGAGAAAGGTGGTGATATAAATGCTTAAAACAAAAAACTTACTGTATCTCCTTGGACCAATAATACTTATATCTAGTTTAGCAGCTGGAGTAACCTATGCAGCTTTTACAGACAAAGGAAAGGTTCTAGGATCAACGTTTAGTGCAGGAAGCGCAGATATTAAGTTTCTAAGTAATATAACTCTTGAAGCAAACTCATCAAATCTCACAGATGAACTCACAGGCCCTAACTTTAGTAACATATCTCCAACGTGGACTCAAGACTATTTGATAAAGATATTAAATAATGGAACTTCAAAGTTAGGATTAGTAACAAACGCATACTATGAAACTGCAAACGATCCAGACGATCTCAGATCAGACATCCAAGTGGAAGTGATACCATGGAGCGACTTAAATTCTAATGGAGTTGTTGATTCTGGCGAGGAAGGGGTATCTCTTGGCAAGAAAACTATAACAAAATGGAAAACAGAAGGATTTGATCTTGGAGAAATAGGAGCAGGACAGCAAATGCCTTTAATACTAAGGTTTTCTGCTCCAACCTTAGGAAATGATCAACAAGGATCTACAGCAGTGTTTGACTTTGAATTTGAGGCTATTCAATTGTAGAGATCTACAATATCGCTTTACCCGGGAAGGCGAATTAAAAACATGAAAATAGCTTTTCAGGCTTTAAAAATATTAATGATAGTTCTAACAGCAATTACTTGTTCTAAAAATCTGAAACTATACGAAATAGCTACATCTTCAATGGAACCAAGTTTAAAGCTAGGATCTGCTGTCATAGCAATTAAAATAAATAAAATGAGCGGGCTAAAGACAGGAGACATAATTGTATACAAAACACCTCAAATCCCAAATCTAATAACTCACAGAATAATTAATATTTATTCTTTTCATAACAAGAACCTTTTTATCACTAAAGGAGACAATAATACATTTGAAGACCCTTATCCCATCATTGAATCTGAAATAATTGGAAAAGTGATTTTAGTAATTCCATATCTAGGACTAATAACAAGAACAATATCTTCCTATAAATTCTTAAGTATTTCTTTCTATGCTCCTTTAGGATTTTTACTCGGACGAGCTATTAAAAGGTTTCTTTAATGTTTATCAAATAGATATACCCTAAATCTCCTGTATTTGATATTCTTTAATATATGCCCTACTCGTTTAAACTGCCACATAAGTTCTTAGCTTGGTGGGCAACAAAAGGACCTGCTAAGGCTTTTAATATAGCTACAACGTTTCTAGCAGTAGCTAACAATGAGCTATCCTTTTTAACCAATATTAGACTTTTATTTGTTCCCTTGTATGGTATACGTACGATACCAGGAAGAGTTATGAGCTTTGTTGCAAGGATACTTATGATTGCTGTAGGCCTTCTCTTCATGACTGCAATATTAATCATTTGTGTACTAATCCCAATAGTTTGGCTTGCTATCCCTCTAATCATAGGATACTACTCGCTTGAAGCAACATTTATTTTCTTTGTAGTTCTTTACCTTATTTGGGCAGTATCAAATCTAAATACACCAGAAAGGAAGATTGAAGATATCAAAGACAGCAAGTACATAAAATCCTTTAGACCTAAAACAAAGTACTACTTAAAACTTTTAATCAAAAATCCCAAGAATGCTATAAACAAGATTATAAAAGATAAAAGTATAAGCTACCTTTTAAGAAAGTCTGAGCTGGATAATAAAGAGTTAATAGAAAAGCTCAGTAATATTACAGAAATGAAAACTAATAATATTGAGAAACAAAGTTTTGATTTAGCAAATGAAAATAAATCTAGGTATGTCGAATTAGAACATTTATTTACATCTGTAATAACAAATATTCCTAATATCTCTACAATACTGTCTTCCTTTAACTCTGATGTTGAAACCATAAAACAAACAGCTTCATGGATAGTTGAGGAAAGAGAGTATTTATCAAAAGTGTACATATGGCAAGAAAATTACGAAAGAAGTCCTTTAGGAGGAATAGGAAAAGGAATGTTGGGAAGAGTAACCCCTACTTTAGATAAGGTTTCTCTTGACATCACAAAAGAAGTACAAAAAGGAAGGGTGGATAGAATTATAGGAAGAGAAGAAGAAATAAAACAAATTGCTGAAATGCTTGATGGAAACAAAGGAAACATTTTAATTATTGGAGAGCCAGGAAGTGGAAAAACCTCTATTCTTAAAGGTATTGCTTACAGAATAATATGTGGCACTGAGTATAAAACACTACATAACAAAAGAATTGTAAGTTTGGATGTAGGATCCTTAATTTCTGGAGCAGAAAACGCTGGAGGAATTGCAAAGAGGCTTACTAGTGTGCTTGATGATGCAGAAGGATCTGGAGACATAATACTATTTATAGATGAGATACAGAATTTAGTAACTGGATTAGGAGAGAAGGATGGGGATTCCTCAACAATTTTTTCAATGCTTGAAAATTACCTAGTAAGCGACAAGATTAGATTTATTGGTGCTACATCAATATCAAATTACAGAAAATATATTGAACCAAACGAAGTTATTTCTAGACTTTTCCAAATTATTGAGTTAAATCAAAGCTCAAAGTTAGATACTATTGAAATACTTAAATACATTGCAAGAAAATATGAAGATGAATACAAGACATTTATAACATTTCCTGCTGTTGTAGAAAGTGTAGAGCTATCAGAAGAATTAATCCAAGAAAGAGTTCTTCCTGATAAAGCTATAGATATACTAAACAGATCTGCAGTATCAGTTAAAGAATCTACAAAAATATTAACCTCAGAAGACGTTGCCAAGGAAGTTTCCGAAATGACAAATGTTCCAATTACCACCATTACTCAAGACGATGCAGTCAAACTTTTAAATATTGAATCTGAGATGAAAAAAAGAGTAATTGGTCAAGATCAAGCTCTTGAAAAAGTTGCAGCTGCTCTTCAAAGAGCAAGAACTGGAATAAGAGATGAAAAGAAGCCAATAGCAAGCTTCTTGTTTGTTGGAACAACTGGTGTAGGAAAAACAGAAACAGCAAAGGCTTTAGCATCAAGCTACTTTGGAAATGAGGAGGACATGATTAGATTAGATATGAGTGAATATCAACAATTAGACAGTATAAATAGGCTTATTGGATCACCAGATGGCTCCATAAATGGAACGTTAACGGACAGTGTAAGGTCAAAACCATTTGGATTAATTTTGATAGATGAAATAGAAAAAGCACATCCTAATATTCTTTTAATGTTCTTACAAGTGTTAGATGAAGGAAGATTAACAGACACATCTGGAAATATAGCTAACTTTACTAACTCAATTATTATATGTACAAGCAATGTTGGAACAAGATCTATTCAAACAGTTTTTGAAGCAAAAGGTACATACGATCAAATGACTAAGGCAGCAATGACTGACATTAGGAATAAATTTGCTCCAGAACTTTTAAACAGATACACAGGAATTATAGTATTTAACCCTTTATCAGTTGAAAACATGAGAGAGATAACAAAGTTAATGCTAAAAAAAGTTACAAGTAGAGCAGAAGAAAAAGGAATTAAATTAAGTTTCAAGCCAGAGCTAGTTGAAGAACTCATTAAAAGAGGATATAGCCCTCAATGGGGAGCAAGACCCTTAGCCAGAGCAATAGAAGACTCAGTAGAATCTTATTTAGCAGTTAAAATACTTAAAAAGGAAGTAAAGGCTGGGGACAGCTTATTGCTAGGTACTGAGGTATTTAACTAAAACAAAGTTTTCATTAATCTTTCCTTTAATATATAATCTTCGCATGGAAGAACAGAAACAAAGACTTCAAAAGCTGAATAAATCACTAAGAATTGATGAGAAAAAGCAGAGAATATTAAGTATAAAAGAAAAACTTAAAAACGAAGAAACGTGGAAAAAGTGGGAAGAAGGCCAAGAACTAACTAAAGAATTAGCTAGCTTAAAAAAAGAAATAGAAGATTATGAGATACTTGAGTTGTATCTAGATAACAATGAAATTAAAAACTTCGAAGAAGAAGCTAAAAAGCTAGAGCTTAAAACATACTTATCTGGAAAACACGATAAAGGAAATGCAATATTATCAATACATGCTGGACAAGGAGGAACTGAAGCAAATGATTGGGTAGAAATGCTTTTGAGAATGTATTTAAGGTATTGTGAGAGGAAAGACTGGAGAACAACAGAAATTATTAAGATTCCAGGGGATGAAGCAGGAATAAAGTCCGTAGTTTTTGAAGTTGAAGGAAGTTATTCTTATGGATTCTTAAAAAGAGAATCTGGTGTACATAGACTTGTTAGACAATCTCCTTTTAATGCAGATAATTTAAGACAAACATCTTTTGCTCTTGTTGAAGTAATACCTCTTATTGATAATGATATTGAGTTAAATATAAAAGAAGAAGATTTAGAATGGGAATTTTTTAGATCTGGAGGAAAAGGTGGTCAAAATGTTAACAAAGTATCAACTGCAGTTAGATTAAAACACAAACCATCTGGAATTGTTGTGGAGTGCCAAGAAGAAAGATATCAAGGAAAAAACAGAGAAAAAGCTTTAAAAGTATTAAAGTCAAAGCTTTATCAAATAGAAGAAGAAAAATCTTTAATGGAAACCAAAAAATTGAAGGGTGAGTACAAAACACCTGGGTGGGGAAATCAAATTAGAAATTATGTTCTACACCCATACAAATTGGTAAAGGACTTGAGAACAAATGTTGAGAGTTCTAGCCCGGAAGAAGTATTGAGCGGTAACCTAGATGAGTTTGTCGATGAAGAAATAAAACTTTAATTCACAATATTATCATTTCTTGGGAAATCTTCATCAGTAAAATCCTCAGGTCCATACCCAGGATCTGCATCTGATTTGTTAAGGCCACTAGGAGTATCATCAACCATAACTTCCCTTCCTCTACTACCACTTACCTCCGGTCCAATTATTCCCTTTTCTTCCATTTCATCAATTATTCTTGCAGCTCTTGCATAACCAATTGAAAGTTTCCTTTGAAGAAGAGATGCAGAAGCCTTTCCTGCTGATATAACAATATCAACAGCTTGATCAAAAAGTTCATCTACCTCATTACCCCATTCAGAAGACCCTCCTCTTTTTGAAGAATCTGTAGGAGTTCTCAACACTTCTTCTTTATAATCTGGTTCCATACCTTGAGCTTTTAAGTATTCTACAAGATCACCAATTTCTTTATCTGAGATATAAGCCCCCTGAAGTCTCATTGGTTTCATCACATCTGGAGGAACAAAAAGCATATCTCCTTTTCCAAGAAGCTTTTCAGCGCCTGGTTGATCAATTATTACTCTTGAATCTATTTGACTTAGAACTTGGAAGGCAGCTCTACAAGGAATATTTGCTTTAATAAGCCCTGTTATAATGTCAGCTGAGGGTCTTTGAACTGCTAAAACTAAATGGATACCTGTTGCTCTTGCAAGTTGAGCAATTCTAATAATACTTTTTTCTACTCCAGCAGGATCTCTAACCATAATATCGCTTAGTTCATCTACCACAATAACTATGTATGGCATAACTTGAATACCAGACTTTTCATTATATCCTTCTATATTTCTTACTCTAGCTTGTTCAAATAATTTATATCTTCTTTCCACTTCATCTACAGCCCATCTGAAAACAGAAGGAGCTTTATCCATATCAGTAACAACTGGAGTTAAAAGATGCGGAATACCTTCATAATGAATAAGCTCAACTCTCTTAGGATCAATGATTATAAACTTAACCTCTTGGGGAGTTGCTCTAAATAAAATTGAAAATAACAAATTATGAATAAATATAGATTTACCAGATCCTGTTGTTCCAGCTATTAAAAGGTGAGGCATCTTTCCAATGTCATAAGCCACTACCCTACCTCCAACATCCTCTCCCAATACAATCCCTAATTTTGACTTCATATTCTTCATGGCATCTGAGTTGATTAAGGATTTAAAATAAACCATAGTCCTTTTTGAATTAGGAACTTCAATTCCAATCAAAGACTTACCTGGAATAGGAGCTTCTATTCTAACTGAACCTGTTGGTGAAGCCAAAGCTAAAGCTAAATTACCTTGAAGACTAGATATCTTTGATATGTTTGTGACTGACTTTGGTCTTACTGCATACTGGGTGACTGAAGACCCAACCTTTACATTATCCATTTCAATATCAACATCCACTCCAAAAGATTTTAACGTTTCTTTTATTATCTTTACTCTCTTATCAACATCAGATGTATCCCATACTCTTGACTGTGGCTCAGCTAAAAGATTGTCAGGTGGAAAGTTCCATATTCTATCAGAAGGCACTCTAGAAATCTCAAGAGGTGAAGCTAAAACTAAAGAATCTACAGTGTTTCTAGCAATGTCGGTTTGAGGCTCAGACATGGACTGAATAACTTCAAATAACGGAGCTTGTTCGGGTCCTTCTTTAGAAGGTTCTTCCTTTTTATTATCGAAATCTTCAAAACCAACAGATTCTACATTTACTTCCACATCTTCTTCCCCTTCTTTCTTTTCATGGTGAAACAAAGATTTTAACTTGCTTAAAAACCCTGAAATAAACTTACTTTCTTTAAAGAAGGAAAAAATAGATTCAAAAGAAATGTTAAAAATCAATATTATAGAGGACAAAACCAAAGCTACCAATATAACTCCAGCTCCCACATTACTTAAGCCTGCTGAAAGAACACCAGACAATTTATATCCAAACATTCCGCCTCCACCGCCACTTCTTGCAATGTCAAGAGAATCTTTTCCGTCAACAAATAAATGAAACAATCCAGATAATGAAACTAAAGATAAGAAAATACCTAGAAGTACTCTAATTTCTTTGAACTTAATATTTACCTTATCTACAAATAATATTCCCACACCAGCTAACAAAATTGGAATGATAATAGAAGCCTTTCCAAAGGCTAACCTTAAAACATGCTGAATTTCTGCATTAAAATCATAATCTGGAGCAAAAAAAGACACTAAGCTTACTATGGCAAGAGATAAAAACACCAAGGAAATTATAGACCTTGTAGTGTCAGGTTTAACATTAAATTTGACTTTAAACTTTCTTTTTCTTCCCCTGGACATTAAGTCTATAATATCACGAAAAACAAGTGGTGTAAAAGCAAGACTACAATTTATATTGTAATAAAGTGAACAATAACCATGGGGGTCATGGATGTTTCTCTTCTTAAGAAATCCCCAATATCATTCTCAAGCTTCTTCTTTATCTCTGTGATATCTCCTTTTTTTGAATTTAGCTTGTTTATTCTTTTCCCTATAAACTTCTTTGATTTTCCCATAAGTTCTTTTGAATCCTTAACATATATGAAACCACGAGTAATAATCTCAATTTTATCCGTTAAAACATTGCCTTTCTTTGTTACTGGTACTGCAACCACAAATACGCCATCGTTGCATAACTGATTTCTATCTTTTACAACAATAGGATTTAATTCTTCTATCTTATTGCTCCCCATGTAAACAGGTTTAACTTGAATATGAGAACCTTTCTTAGCACTCCCATAAGAAAATTCCACGGAATCACCTTCTAACATCTCAAACACTCTGTCTTTGGCTATCCCCAGCTTTCCAAGAAGGTTTGTATAAGCTCGCATTTTTGTTATAGTTCCACCAATGGGAATGTAGTATTTGGCATTTATTAATTTAGTCATTCTTTCAATATCTCCCTTTACAGCATGGCCAGAAACGTGAAGGTCATCTTGTATTTCACCATAGATTACTTCTGCATTTCTCAAAGTTAAAGCATCCATTACCTTTTCCACGGTAATATCAGCTCCTGGAGGATTAGGATCTCCAGAGAATATAACCATTGCATTGTCTTCAAGCGTGATTGACTCATGTTCCCCTCTGCTTAATCTACCTAAAGATGATTCTGGCTGGCCATAGCACCCAGCTATTAAGTAAACAAGCTCTTCTTGAGGATATTTCCCAGAAACTTGTTCCTTTACAAAAAAATCATCTGGAAAAGGAAGGTAACTAAGCCGTCTTGCTACATCCACCATTTGTTCAATAGATCTTCCACTTACTACTATTTTTCTCCCGTATCTTTGAGTAGCATTCATTATTTGAAACATTCTGGAAATGTTAGATGACATTGTTGTTACTAAAATTTGTCTTTTACCTGCCCTCCCAAAAAGCTCAATAAAAGTATCAGTTAAGGTACTTTCTGATTTAGTATGTCCTTCTGAAGTAACGCCAAGACAATCTGATAAAAGACATAACACTCCTTCTTTGCTTAATCTTTGCATTGTTTCAACATCAGCTGGCTTATCAAGAACCGGAGTATCATCAAATTTATAATCAGCAATATGAAGCACGATGCCTTCTGGAGTCCTAATAGCATAACCCATGGACTCAGGTATTGAATGATTAATCCTAAAAGCAGAAACCTTAAAGTTTCCTAGATTTACAACACCAGATTCAGGTGTCATAAGGTGATAGCTGAATCTTTTGCCCATTTCTTTAAAGCTGTTGTCTTCAAGCTTAACCTTAAGAAACTCCCCAACAAGTTTACTTGCATATATCGGAATATCAGGAAGCTCCAATAATAGATTAGGAACAGCACCAACATGATCCTCATGACCATGAGTGATAAAGAGTCCTTTAATTTTATAAGAATTTTCAATTAGATATGTAAAATCAGGAATGAGAACATCAACACCTGGCATATCAAATATGTCAGGAAACCCTATTCCACAGTCAACAACAATAATTTCATCTTTATATTCGTAAATGGTTAAGTTTTTATTAACTTTGTCAGTTCCACCTATTGTAATAATTTTTAAAACAGGTTTAGAAGTTGTATTTTTATTTTTTGATATATTTAAAAACTGCACTGTTTAATTTTACAGACCTAAAACTAGTTGTCCATCTAGATTTTGGTCTTGATCATTACTTCCTTTGTTTGTATCACCACTTTTTATTAAGTCTTCTGCTTTCTTTAACATCTCAGGAATCTTCTTAAAATCTATCTTAAAATCTTGAAGTACAGAATAACTCCTTAATGCAGCAGCAGGATGATAAACAGGATAAATATAGTAATCCCTTATCCTTATTAAATTTCCTCTATCTCTAGAAATCTTACCTTCTGGGTAAAGATAATTCATAGCATATCTCCCTAAAGTTATAACTAAAACAGGAGATATCGCCTTAAGCTGAAGGTCTAGGTATGGTTTACAAGCAGCTATTTCATCAGGAAGCGGTTCTCTATTTTCTGGAGGTCTGTGTTTTATGACATTTCCAATCCAAACATCTTCTCTTTTATAACCAATTTCTTCAAGAGAAGACTCTAAAAGTTTCCCTGCTCTTCCAACAAAAGGCTTACCAGAAACGTCTTCATAATAACCTGGGGCTTCTCCAATAAAAACAATTTTTGAGTTGATATTCCCTTCTCCTGGAACAGGATTAGTTGCTGTCTTACACAATCTACATTTACTACAATTTTTTATATTGTTATTTATATCTTGCATCATTTTTTCTTTATCCATTTTGCTTATTGAGGGAGATAATACTTCAGATTATCTGCATTAATAATTACCTTTTTTGTTTTCCCTTCAACTATTTCCTTTGCAACTTTCCTACAAATAGACTCAAGGGTTCTTGATAAGCTCCTAATCCCGGAATCATAACCAAAAGGTCTAACGATTCCTGGCCACAAATCTGGATCTATTTCTAACTCTCCTAGTGAAAGACCGGAGTTTTCTAGTATCTTAGGCATAAGATAATCCCTAGCTATTACCAGCTTTTCATTGTCAGTGTACGAAGGCATTTTAATAATTTCCATTCTATCCATCAAAGCAGCAGATAAGGTTCCTGTGTTATTTGCTGAACATATAAACAAAACATTAGATAAGTCTACAGGATAATCAATATAATGGTCTCTAAAAGCAACATTTTGTTTTGGATCAAGTATTTCTAAAAGAACAGCCATAATATCCATTCTTAATCCTTGTTCTCCACTAGCTTTATCAATCTCATCCAAAAGGATCAAGGGATTTTTCACTCCTGTTTTTATTAAAGCTTTAACAATTTGCCCAGGTTCAGCTTCAGGAAATGCCTTACTCTTCCCTCTAAGTTCAAGGGTAGATCCAATACCTCCCATGGCAATTCTTTCAAACTTTCTCCCTAGTGTTTCGGCAACAGAATATGCAAGAGTAGTTTTACCAACACCTTGAAGACCCACAAGCAATAGTATTGGGGATTTTGATATTGCTTCTTTTCCTCTCTTCTTTAAAAGAATTAAAGTAGCCAAATACTCAAGAATTCTATCTTTTGCGTATTGCATTCCATAGTGATTCTTCTCTAATGCTTGCTTAGCATTCTCCAAGTCCAAGTTATCTTTAGTTTCTGCTGTCCAAGGTATTGAGGCAACAGTATCAATGTACCTGGAAAGAGTATCAAACTCGCTAGCATAATGACCAAGATTGGCCATCCTTTCCAGTCGTTCTATCATTTCATTAAGACGATCCTTAAGGTCAATAGGTAACCCTTCAGTTGTTTCAACCTTTTTATTCAATGTCTTTAATTCTTCAAATAAAAATTCTTTTCCTGCCATTACTTAATAACTATAAAATTAGAATCTAACTCCTTAAAAGAGCTAATAATTAATTTTAGCTCTTCCGATGTAGTTTTATCCAATACATTCAAAGCTTCAGATTTTTTATCGTTGTTTAATGCCATCAAAAACATCTTTCCCTCCACGGGAAGGCTATTTTTAATCAGTACATAAGAAGGATTTAACGACAAACTTTTTTGTGTTCCAGAAATTGAACTTTCTATCTCTTCTATCATAAGATCACTCGTGGATATTACTAAAACATCATTTATTCTTTTAGTGGCTAACCCAGAGTAACCCCCTGTATTTATATCTTCTTTTGAAGGAAAGACTAAGAAGCTCCAATATTGCTTTCCATCCTTAGTCGATAAAAAGGCACAGTAAAACTGCTTTACACTTTCTTTAATATTCTCATATAACGTAAATACTTCTCCCCCTAAAAAGTTAAAGTAAGGCTCAAAACTACTAAAATCATTAGTTTCCATATATAAATCAACATCACCAGGAACTAAATTGGATACTTTAAACTGTCCAAAGGTACCAGAACTTAAGTTTATATTTAAATTAACAATACTAGGATTGCTAGCTAGATTATCGTTATCGCTCCTTTTATTTACTTCCATAACTTTAGTTTCATTTGAATTATTAGAGGAGAAAAGGGTAAACCTAACTAAAAGGTAAAAACAAGTGGCAATCAAAACCCCAACTCCAATGCCAACAAGCAATGTTTTTGAGTCTAGAACATTAGAAGCTTTTTTGAATATGTTCTTTAAGAACTTAAATGAACTTGTTGGGTAGTTTTGCACGCCATCTATACTTCTAACATTCCTTAAAGAAAATTCCTTTAACTGAACATTATCTGGGAGAATGTTCCCACAAGACGTACAAAAGAAAATATCATTTCCATGCAATGTAGATTTACAAAAAGGGCAGGTTCTTTTCATTACTTACATTATATTGTCTAGGTAAAAACCTCACAAGCTTGTATTCTTACCTTCTTCCATTCCTGTTGAAAGGCCTTTTATCCCTTCCGTTATTATTTCTCCTTGGATTTCTTTCTGATGGAACATAATCCGGATCATCTGCAGCTCTTTTTGATAAACTAAATTTTCCATCTTCTCCTGTACTTATTACCTTAACTTTTACTTTGTCACCAACTTTAAACCAATCGTTAACATTTTCAACAAAAGAATTAGTAATTTCACTAACATGAAGCAAACCAATCTTTCCAGGTAAGACTTCAATGAGGGCACCAAAATCTAACAACTCTTTAACGACACCTTCATAAATTTCTCCAACTTCCACTTCTTTTACTAGTCCTTCAACAATTTTTAATGCTTCTTCGGCTTTATCTTTATCTGGAGCAGATATAGTAACTTTTCCATCTTCTTCTATGGAAATTTCTGACTGTGTTTTTTCTTGAATTTCTCTAATAACTCTCCCACCAGTTCCAATTATTACACCAATTTTGTCTGGATTAACTTGAGTGGTAACCATTTTAGGAGCATAAATAGATACTTCTTCTTTTGGTTTGCTAATAACTTTCTGCATTTCCTTAAGAATAAACATTCTTCCTTCTTTGGATTGCTCCATAATCTTAGGAAGAATTTCCATTGGAATACCCTTCAACTTAATATCACATTGAATAGCAGTAACTCCTTCTTCTGTTCCTGTCATTTTAAAGTCCATAAAACCACCTGCATCTTCTTCACCTGCAAGATCAGTCAATATTTGATATTTATTAAATGTTTCATCTTCAACAACCAACCCCATGGCAACACCACTAACCATATCTTTTATTGGAACACCAGCATCCATTAAAGAAAGTGTTGATCCACATGTTGATGCCATAGAAGATGATCCGTTAGAGGATATAACTTCAGAAACAAGCATTATTGTGTATGGAAATACTGCTTGATCTGGGATAACAGGTCTTAAGGCTTTTTCTGCAATCATTCCATGACCTATTTCTCTTGGGTTTGGAGCACCAAATCTACCTACTTCACCTACACTATATGGTGGAAAGTTGTAGTAATGAATAAACCTTTTCTTTCTTTCTCCATACATATCTTGAATTAAAAGTTCATCCGATGGAGACCCTAAAGTACATACTGTTAATGCTTGGGTTTCACCTCTTGTAAATAGTGCACTACCATGAGTTCTTGGAAGCACTCCAACGTTTATTGATATTGGCCTAACTTCAGTTGGCTTTCTACCATCAATTCTTTTTCCTTCATCAAGAACTATTTTCCTAACGACATCTTTTTTTATGCTTTCAAACGCAAGTTCCATGTCAACCTTTTTGTATGTTCCTTCAAACTTTTTAAACATTTCTTCTCTAATCTCCCAAAGTTCATCTCCCATGTCTTGTTTCCCATTGTTTTTTTCCTTGCTTTTCATTATTTCTTCTACTTTTTCACCAACTAATGCTGTTATATCACTCAACGTTTCGTCAGGAAGAGCTTTAGATTCATATATATATTTCTTTCCTTCTGGATTTACTTCTTTAACAAAATCATTAATAAATTTAACAAGAGGTTTTAATTCATCTCTTGCAAAGTTCATAGCTTCAAGTATTTTTTCTTCTGGGAGAATATTTGCTTCAACTTCTGCTGCTAGAAACCTTTGGTCTTCTCCAACAAAAGAAACCATCATCTTTAAATCACTCTTTTCATCCAAATCCTTAAGAGATGGACAAAGTACAAGATTTCCGTCAATAAGCCCTATTCTTGCAGTTGCAACAGGACCATAAAATGGCACATCACTGGCTTGAAGACAAGCTACGGTTGCAATCATGCTTAAAAACTCAGGATCTGCTGTTTCATCAAGAGACAAAACTGTAACAACAACTTGAACTTCATCCATGTAGTCCTTAGGAAATAATGGTCTTATTGCATGATCTATTGTTCTTCTTGCAATAACAGCATCATCAGTAGCTTTTCCTTCTCTTTTCACAAATCTAGAACTCTTTATGCTACCACTAGCATATAATTTTTCTTCATACTGAACTCTTAATCCTAAAAAATCAGCCTCTATAGACGGCTCTCCAGAGACTACTGTGACTAAAAGCACAGTATCCCCAAATGTAGCTTTTACAGCCATGTTTGAACGCAAGGCTAATTCTCCGGTTTCAAGGATAAGCTTCTTACCAGCAAATTCTGTTTCTTTTCTTATAATTTTATTCATTTTTTCTTATAGGGGATGATATCGAAAGGATTAAGATCCAAAATATTATGCATAGAAGTGCATAATAGCCTGCCTCCTAATCCTTAGACGGTATTTCCCGCTATCCTAATTAATACAATCTACCTACTTTGATAGATCTAACTTTTCAACTACTTGTGCGTACCTTTCCTCATCTTTTCTCTTTAAGTAAGCTAACAATCTTCTTCTTTTATTTACCATTTGAAGGAGACCTCTTCTTGAGTGGTTATCTTTCTTGTGAAGTTTAAGATGATCTGATAATTTAGCTATCTTTTCCGTCAACAGAGCAACTTGGACCTCTGGAGATCCAGTATCTGCATCATGCAAACGACTTGCTTTTATTATTTGTGCCTTTTTTTCCTTGACTAAAGCCATAATTAACTAAGAAAATATATCAAAACAACAATAAAAAATCAACCCTTAAATACCTTTCCTTCTAGATATTCCTTTAAGTAAAGCTTCTGCAGCCTTGCTATCTAGTCTTAAATCCCACTTTAAAGCCTTGCTTAACACCAAAAGACTTAAACTATCTTGGTTTGAATCAACTATGTTTATAGTTCCAAATCTTTGATTTCTTTCAGTGTTATCAAGATTTAAGATATCTGCTTTAGAAAATTCACCTTCAAGCTCTCTGAATGTTTGCCCAAAATCATCTAATATTTGAGCACCAATGGTGATTATCAGGTCAAAATTATGTCCTTTTATTTCAGATTTTACCTTTGACAGGTCAAAATCCTTACTAACAGGACTTACTGTTAAGTATAAAATGTCATTTTCAGTGGAATAATGTACTTTAGAAGCTTCAGTCCCAGAATAATCTACAGATACAACAAGTTCTCTTTGATTAACGTTTGAAGCAATGTTTACATCTGTTAAATCAGTAAATTCTTCTGGCTTAGCCCCCGGATAAACAACGGTAACGTTTTTATTTAAATCTTTAAGCATGAAGTATAGCCCTACTCCAGCAGCAAATGCATCAACACCAGCTACTTTAGAAGGTACTACTGCAATGTTATTTGCTTCTTTTAACAGTTCTATTATTTGATTTGTTTTATCTATTTCACCATTCATAATATTTATTTAAAAGCAGGATAATTAAGTTAGGAACTTAGTATGGTATCAGAATCATGGGTATTGTACAATATTTGACTTATAGTGTCAACAGCGCTCAAATTGACAGTTGTTTCAAGCAGTGTAATATTAGCATTATTAGAGAAAGGAGCACGTGCTATGGATACTGCTAAAAAACCAAGTACTAAAGAAGAAAAACCTGAAATTCTTCTTGTGACTGACGTATCTGAAGTAAATAAAACTACTTCCAGATGCAGCCCAGACGTAGGTAATGGGTGTAGTCCTAACTGCATACCACAATGTGCACCAAAACAATAGCTTCAAGGACGGAGTTATCGAAAGAAATTCCGTCCGCTTTTTTTATTTAGATAAGTATTTTAGAATAAAACATATATGGAACTACATTTTAAAATCTCAAAAGAAATACTATTTATTACAGGGCTAATGCAAAATCCAGATATTGAAGGGTGGGTGGACTTACAAAATTCACTGTGGAAAAAGTACCAAATGGGGTATCAATTACTACAGGGGAACTATCAAGAATTATTACTTAACGATAATGTTAAGAATATTCTAAATCAGGCAAATGAGGATATTGTAGGAATATTGCAAGATGGGCTTGAATCAAAGCAGTTCTCTACTTTGTTAAAAAATGCATCAGAGCATAAAGAGTGGTTAGAGAAACAATGGAAAACAAACAAAGATCTCATACATAAGGAGATGCAGAATATTCTAAGAATACCTATACCAAATAATAATTTTGATGTGTTTATATTTGGCTCATTATTACATATAGGTAAAAATTCTCACAACAAAATTTTTTGGGGACAGTACGAACACTGGAAAAACTATAGCCTAGTTTATTTAGTTCATGAATTTCTTCATTCTTTATTTAAATATTCTGTATTGGAACACGCAATAATAGAATTAATTTCAGATAATGAAATGAGGTTAAGATTAAATAAAACTGGGTACTACTTTAAGTGTAATAAAGAATCTGTTGGACATAAACATTTACAAAAAGTGGAGAAAGATATTTTGGAGGACTGGAACAACTACCTAATCGGTAAACAAATAGACATATACCAATTCCTTAAAATAATGCAAGAAAAATATCCGCAGTACAATAAAGATGAAGATGAAAAATATTAAAAGGTAGTGTAGTATACTCACCAATAAACTAGAGAAAGGAGATAATATAATAATGGCCTACAAGCTTTCACCAGGGGTGTACCTTGTAACAGGAGCATTAAGAGGGGCAATACTAGATACAAATTCCAAAAAAGTTTACTCTATTAATAAATCCGCGGTCAGTATTATCCAGAATGGTCAGAAAGAAGACAACTATTGGAAGGATTTACAGAAATTAGGATTGGCCGAAGTAACTGACAGATATGTGGACAGTACAATACCGAAAGATAGAGGCGTGGCTAAATTGGATTTTGTGTGGTTTGAGATCTGTACTAAAAAATGTAACTTGCAGTGCATCCACTGTTACTCTAACTCAAGACCTCCAAAAGAAGACATCCATAGCGAAACTAGAGAAACTCTCACACATTTGGACTGGAAAAGTTTGATTGAAGAGGGATTTTCTCTTGGATGCAGAAAGTGTCAGTTTATAGGTGGGGAACCCTTCGAGTACAAAGACAAATTTGGACACTCAGTTCTAGATTTGTCCGAGTACGCTCTGCAAGTTGGTTGGAAATTTGTTGAGCTTTTTACTAATCTCACATTGGTAAAACCACTTGAAATACAATGCATTAAGAAATTGGGTTTAAGTATTGCAACCACTTTATACTCAAACAAAGAGGAGATACATGATGCCGTGACAAGAACACCAGGAAGTTTTAAGAGAACTGTAGAAAATATTAAATTGCTTTTGGATCTCGGTGTAAGTGTCAGGGCAGAAATAGTGGTAACCAAAATAAACCAACATACCATCGAAGAAACTATAGAATTTAGAAAGGGTTTAGGGATCAAAGACGGAAAAGTAGATCTGGTCAGACCTTCCGGTCGGGGATCTGATATTGATACAGTACCTGACTTAGAGTACTACCTAAAGTACGGATTAGTAACAAAACCAAACTTTTACGCAGATCTACAGTCAATATGCAAATCTAGATCCTTCAACTCGTGTCTCAAAGGAAAGATCACTATAACAGAATTCGGAGATTACTTACCGTGTATCTTTTCGAGAAGTATTGTGTTAGGTAACAGTAGAGAATCTAGACTAAGTGATCTAGTAAACCAGAGTAACGTTCAAAGCATCTGGAAAAATACAAAGGACGACGTACTGGTGTGTAAAGACTGTGAGTATCGTTACTGCTGTGATGATTGCAGAGCTTTATCATACAGCAGTTGCGGAGAGAAAATAGGGTTTAAATCTGCACCCTTTCCTAACTGCACATACAATCCCTACACTGGAGAATGGGCACAAGGAGTTTGGAATGTAGACGAGAAAGGAGATGTTTTCTACAACAGAAAAGACTTTAACTAATTGGAGGCCTTATCAAAACAATAATTGATAGGGCCTTTAAAATTAAAGAACCTCCAAATACATCTCTTCAGCTATTTCTTCATATTGAGGTTTAAGAAGAACTCCACATTCATTATCTTTCCCAGCTACATCAATATCATCTTTTCCTTTCTTAAGCTTTTTAATAGAACCATAAAACAAAGGTTCATCTTCCTTCTTTAAATCTGCAGGATTTTTATCATAAATTGCAACTCTAGCTTTAACTTTTAAAGCTCCTGCTAATACTTTACAACCTGCAATAATGTCTCCAGATTCAAGTTTAAATAACTTTAATACTTTAGCTCTTCCTTTTATCTTTGAAGTTTCTGTAATTGCAGTTCCTTCAAGAAGTTTTGCTGCATCATCAATAAGATCATAGATAGTCTTGTATGTTTTAACTATTACTTCAGATGCCTCTGCTAAATCTTCTACAGAAGAAGGTATTCTAACATCAAACCCAATAACAACCCCTTTTCCACTTTGGGCAAGCATTACATCTGATTCTGTTATATCTCCTGTTCCAGAATGAAGAAATTTTAAAGCATATGTTGTTTCTGCAGAAGATGTAGTAACAAGATCAGCAAGGCTGCTTTTTACTGCTTCTAGTGTTCCTTGAGTATCTGCTTTTAGAATGATAGAAATCATTCTTTTTGCATCTTTACCAACAACTTCCACTTTATCTTCATCTTGTGATAATATAGCTAATTCACTTCCTTCGGTTAGGATTAAATCCCCAACATGAGGAACGTTACTAAACCCAAGTATCTCAACAGGATCAGAAGGAAAGGCTTCCTTAACATTCTTACCATTTGCATCAACCATTGACCTAACCTTTGCGTTATAGCCACTAGCTGTTATCTTGTCCCCCACTCTTAAAGTTCCATTTCTAACTATGCAAGAAACAACAACACCTTTTTTTCTATCAAGTCTTGATTCAATAATTATTGCTTCCAATTCTCCTTTAGGGTCACCTTTTAAGTTATTCATTTCTGCCAAAAGGAGAATTGCATCTAAAAGTTTGTCTAACCCTTCTCCCGTTTTTGCAGATAATTCTACACATAACTCACTTCCTCCCCAATCTTCAACTAATATGCTTTCTTGAGCTAGTTCTTGCTTAACTTTTCTTGGATCAGCTCCAGGTTTATCCATTTTGTTTATTGCAACAATTAAAGGAACGTTAGCAGCTTTAATATGAGATATTGCTTCTTTTGTTTGAGGCTTTACCCCTTCATCTGCAGCAACAACTAGGACAACAATATCAGCTGCTTTTCCACCTCTTGCTCTCATTTGAGCAAACGCAGCATGACCAGGGGTGTCAATGAATGTAATTTTTTTATTGCCTTTGGATATTTGATAAGCACCTATGTGCTGAGTTATTCCACCATATTCATTTTCTTGGACGTGTGTTTTTCTTAATGCATCAAGGATACTGGTTTTACCATGGTCAACATGCCCCATAACGGTAACAATTGGAGCTCTAATATTTTGTTCAATTTTGCTTTTGTTTTCATTGACCATATTTTAAGTAACTTCTTAAAGTTATTAACTTTTAAGTTAAGTAAGCTGCACTTCATTTTCATTCTTCAACTTTTTCTTCAGTTTGCTCTTGTTCTTTCTGCTCAACAGATTCCTTGTTATCAGAAGATTTAACTGCTTCTTCTATATTTTTCTTCTCTTGCCTTTTAGCTTCTTCTGCTTCATTAGCTTTTTTGATTTCTTCATCCCAAAACCCAACCACCTTTTCAGGAGTTGCTCCAACAAGACCTTGTTCTACATCTTCACTTGAGAATACTCCAGCTATTCCTTTAATGTCTATCTTCCATTTAGTTAATTTGTTTGCAAGTCTTGCGTTTTGACCTTCTTTTCCAATTGCTAAACTTTGTTGGTCTTCAGGTACAGTCACTATTGCTCTGTTTTCTTCTTTATTCAATTCTACTTCAGTAACTTTTGCAGGAGATAAGCTTGCAGCAATAAACTTTTCTGTAATATTTGAATAAGGAACAATATCTATCTTTTCTCCAAATAACTCAGATATTATTGATTGAACTCTTACTCCTTTTTGTCCAACACAACTTCCTACTGGATCAATCTTTTCATCACTTGAAGATACTGCCATTTTAGTTCTTGATCCTGCTTCTCTAGCAATGGCTTCAATTACTACTACACCTGATGCTATTTCTGGAACTTCTTGTTTAAATAGTTCAATTACAAATTTAGGATCTGATCTACTAACAATAATTTCTGTTCCTCTTGTAGTGTCTTGTATGTCTTTTACTAATACCTTTAATCTTTGGTTTATTCTATAAGCTTCTGTAGGTACTTGTTCACTTTTTGGCATTACTCCTTGGCTTCTATTTTTTCCCATATCAAGAGTTACAGTTCCTCTGTCTATTCTAAATACTATGCCAGACATGATTTGACCAATTTTTTCTTTGAATTCAGATGTTACAACATCTTTTTCTGTTTCTCTTATCTTTTGGACCATTACTTGTTTTGCAGTTTGTGCAGCTATTCTTCCAAATCCAGAAGGGGTTACATCCATACCATCTTTTAATATTTTTACTTCTCCAGTATCTGGGTTAAGGTCTACAACTATTTCTTCTAGCTCCACCTTTTCTCCAGCTTCTCTTCTGTCTTTTTTATAAGCTGTAGCTAATGCAGATTTAACTGATTCAAGAACACTTTCTACAGTTATTCCTTTTTCAGCTGCAACTTGACTTATTGCTGCATTAAATTCCGATATTGCCATTTTATGCTCCTTTTATTAAAAAAAGTGGGTTTTCCCACTTGTAACAACTTTATTACTTTACTACTTCAATTGTATTCTTACAACTATTGATATTATAGCATAGAGATAAGGAGGTCAAATAAGCGTTGGCTTAAGACCTAAGGTTGATAATCAAATTGAAGATCATAAGAAGATATTCCTGTATATGATCTTATATCATATGTCTTTGACATGTATCTTTCTATAACTGCAATATCATAAAGATATTTAGGATAAAAAGATACTGCTAAGGAAGGATAATACCCATTTAATGACCCAATGTTTCTTCCTCGTAATATATTTGATGAGGTAATCAAAGGTCCTGTTACCATGATAGGAATATCTGATGCAGGAGAAGTACCTTTGGATTCAAAAGATATATCTTTTGAAGATATTATTGCAGCTTGAATTAATGGTAAAGAGTTTATGGTGTATGTTGATATGTTAGAAAACCCAACATTTGATGATACTACAACATTTAAATCTGTAACTATTATTAACCTTGAGTTGTTGTTTGATGATGTATATGAGTTTTTAAAGACTATATCAGTATCATTATTATCACTTGTTATGTATAGTATTGCAGTTGATACTCCTTTTGAAGATAACTCTTCTTCAGATGATGAAGATACTGTATAGACAACTGGAGAAGATGAGATTTTATTGTTAAAATCCAAAACTGATATCTTGTATACCTTTCCAGCTTCAAATGATGATATGCTTGATGTTTCTACAACCATATCATGAGTTGGAGGAGAAAAGCTTCTTTTTGATAGGTTCATTAAAGATATATCATCATGATTTAAGCTTGATCTTTGAGATATATCAAAGATTTTTCCTCCAAGACTGGGCTCATACAAAGAGTTGTCATTTGTTGATATATATCCTTTGGTAAATATATATCCTCCAGTTACTTTGTCTTTTGAATTAACAAGAGATAAGGAAAAATCACCTGATCCTTCTCCTTGAGGAACAACAACAGATACATTTGATGAAAAGATATCTCCATCTATTACTGTTAACCATGGATCTTTCTTAATTTGTTTTATTCCAAGATTAATAGTTTGAGTAGAACAAGCAGTAGGAGAAGGATCAAAAGTTATCTTGTATAGTGAAAGTGTTGGACAAGTTAGCTGGTAATATATTGGGTTTGATCCTCCTGTTGACTTGGATACTGAAATGATAAAGCTTTTATCCAAAACTGAAACATTTTCAAATGTTGCAACTCCATTTGAGTTGGATGTAGCTGGAGAGCCAGTAATTGGATCTCCTGCTATTCCTCCAATTGATTTATATACATAAACTTTTGCTCCTTCAATTCCTTCTCCAAGACTGCTGCAACCATTTGAAGCATCTTTAATGTTTATCTTTAGTGTGTATGTTAATCCACAAGTAATTGACTTTGGAGAGTTTGCAAGCAAGCTTTTGGTGCCAAGAGGTACATCTGTAGCATAAGCATAAATTGAATGAGATCCAGTAGGTTGAGAAGATGATGTAAATTTAAATCCATGGTTTATATCTCCACCACAGCCACTTCCTAAGTCTGGTCTTGAACTGCTTGCAATGGTTGAACCAATAAATATTCCTGTTGATGATGTTCCATCTCTATAGAAGTCTATATTTAAATCAGATGACCAGTTGTTTTGATCACAAGCCCATCCACTTGCTGTAACTTGACCAGAACAACTACAATTTGAAGAATCATGAGCACCAATTGGTAAAACATCACATGCTTGAGTATTACAAGCTTGAGATGATGCTCCAGAACATGATGATCCTCCACATGATGGAGAAGGATTAGTACATGTTCTTGTTTGAGTTCCTCCTCCACATGTTTTAGAACATGTACTCCATGCTGACCATCCTCCATTTACTGGAGTACAAGGACATAGGAAGCAACTCCCCTCACAATTACCTGTTATCCACCCATTAGCAACACAATCAGAACCACACTTAGTACAATCCTCAGCCCATCTTATACACTCTCGTGGCGTACGAGGACCACAACAGTAGTATCCATAAGGGGAGTAGTTCCTCCAACACCATTTTGTACAAACGCCTCCAGTCCAAGCCTCACAACCACCAGCAGCATATTTACACCTACCACACTTCCAATTCACACACCCCCACCATCTACACACCCAAGAGGGACACCCCTCACCTGTGTAACAAACATCTCCACCATCTTTCCACCCAGATGGGCAAGTGCTACAAGCAAAAGAGTGTTTTAAAGGAAAACAAATAACAAAAAGAAGAGCTATAGCATATAGCACATATTTAATACGAAAGTTACTCAGTATTGGTATTTGTATTTGCATCTTTTAATATGAGACACTCCTTTCTTGTTTCTCTACACTTTTCATCGGAACATTTAAAAAGAAGTGAGTCCTTTCCAGGTATAAGATTATCAAATAAATTTACCCCAGTTTTGGTAACTTCTAAGCTTGATGGATCAACAACAAGTGTAAATTCATCTAAACAAGACACCTTAACAGCAGAATGTTCTTTGATATTATCACTTCCACTAAATCTACTATCACCAGGAATCAAAAAACCCACATAAATAATACCTTCCCCTTTATTCATCTCGTAAACATTGACGTGAGCAAAATCATCCTTCCAATTCCAAAGTTCATCGCTTATCCCAGAAAGCATCTTTTCCTTAAAAGTTAGAAAATCATTTGCTGATATTTCTTGAGTTAGAACCTCACTTTTATTGACTAAACTTCCAAAAGCTGTGTCTTTGCCATCAACAGTATTTTTTATTACACTTAAATCTTCTTTATTCTCATCAGTTTTTATCTTAAGTATAGAATTAAAGACACCCGTATTAACACCATAGAGAATACCAAATAATACGAGCACTAAAGACAAAAAGGTAAACAGAATAATTAAGGTTTTCTTAGAGGAAGATTTATTATTCACTTCTGAGCTTAACTCCTTATCTTGTAAAGAATCAATAGGCAGATCCATAATCTTATGATAGCAATACGTAGTTCTATCTTCAATAATATTGCTAAAAATGGATATTGTACAAAGACTAAAATTTAGTGAATGATATAATGAGTAGCATGGATAAAACACTAACCATAGGAATATTTGCAACTTCCAGCCCTTTAGGAAGAGATAAAAAGGAAAACGACTTTTCTTACTTAAAATCTAAAGGTTTGAAGATAACTGAGAGTGTCTCTTTAAGAAAGAGAACTTATCATAGTGCAGGGTCGGTGGAGGAAAGAGTTAATGACTTACATGCCATGGTATCAGACCCCAATATTGATATTCTTATGGCTTACTGGGGCGGAGCAAACACAAATCAATTACTACCCTATCTTAACTATGAACTATTTAAGAAGTATGCAAAACCTATAATTGGGTTTTCGGATACGTCTGCGTTGTTACTTGCAGTAAATAAACTTTCACAAATTAAAACCTATATGGGACCTGCAGGAATTACATTTGATAAACCAGAACCTTTTGGGTACTCTTATGACTATTTTAAAAAAACTGTTATTGATCATGAGCCAGAGATTATTATTGAAGATTCTAGCCAGTACGCTGATGATCTCTATTTCTTAAATCCAGACCCTACGAAAAGAGTAAAGAAAGAAAATCCAGGTAGAAAAATATTCAAACAAGGAAAAGCAAAAGGACAGATACTAGCTTCAAACCTTCAAACTCTACTTGTACTTGCAGGAACTAGATACTTTCCAGATATGAAAAAGAAAGTTTTATTTATTGAAGAAGATGAAAGTACAGATACTCAAATGGTGCATAGATTTTTTACACATTTATCACAAATAACCGACTTAAACAGCCTAAAAGGTATTTGCATAGGTAGGTTCATGTCCCAAACAGGATTCTCTGAAAAAGATCCGGAAGAAGAAGTCTACAAAGATGTATTTAAAGATGTAAACATACCTATTATTTATAACTTAGATTTTGGACATACTGATCCTTTATTTACTATACCCTTAGGTGGAGAGGCTGAGATTGATACTAGCAAGAACTTATTAAAGATTCTTAATTAATCTACGTAAGTAAAGAATAGTAAAATATACCTTTCATAAAGTCTCCTTTATCTAAGTACACCGTTCACGGCTAATCTTCTTGTCTTCCTAATGTGGGATTGCTAGCATAAGACATAGCCGATGTTCTTTCTGAAACTTGTAAGATAATTTCAGTTTGACATCTGCTCTTTGTGTTTGCAAGGGAAAGTTGTTGTCGAGCTGTTAAACTCAATGTTACCTATAGTATTGACGTGGAAAATAAAGGGTTGTATAATTCAAGCACAGCTTTAAATAGGCTGAACTTTGAAAACTAAAACAAAACGAGGAAAAAATGAAAAAGAAAACAATTTTACTGGCAGTACTTCTTCTTGTCATTGCTACCTCGTGCAGTCAAAAACAAGAAGAGTCTGCAAATACCAATGTCATCACTCCAGAAGTAGAAGTCCAAGTTTCAACTACACCAACAACTGTTCCAGAGATAACACCAACTATCACACCAACGCCAAAGAAGGCAGAAGATTTTGAGAATTGCGAGAGGATACCAAAGTTTGAAAACGTTGGTTATTATGATTGGTATGGCTACAATGTGCAGGGTGGAACAATAATATCTCGTCATGTCACACACGATGATTCATCTTGGAAGATCAATAAAATGGGAGTAACAATGGAGATTACCAACCCTCAAGTAATAGATGGATTGGTATATTTTTCCATAAACGGTGCAAAAATAACCATGACAGAAGGAGCCATATTATACATAGATCTCTATAAAGACCCGCCAAGCTACGATACAGCCTACACCCTTATGTTTTCACCAACAACAAATAGCTTCCTTATGTATTCATCGACAGCAGACATAAACCAACTCAACCAAGGTTTATTACACATTGAGCCCGATCCCAAAATAGGCATTAGTATCTACCCAGACTCAACAGTTTCTCTAACAAACATTGGGGGAGTAACAGGAAACTATCAAGGGGATTACTGTATGGAGCAAGACAATGGTTTTACTCACATAGATGCTAAAGCATTCAACGAAGAACAGTGCGTTGTCTACACACTACCTAATGGTGATGAGTATGGATATGGCGTAAATAAAAATGGTGAAGTTTCCTGTATGCAGTTGTGGATGGAAGAAACAGAATAAAAACTAAAACCCAGAAATGCTAAAAGCAAATCTGGGTTTTCTTTTTATCTTATCTACTTTAAATTAGTCTTAAAGAACCATGTTTGTTATGATTAAACTATGAAATCTAACAAATGGGATACATCTTCTATCTTAAGAATAATTCTTGCAATAGCTTGTATTATCTCAATAACATTTGGAATTATTAACATTTATTACAGCAACAATTTAAGAAAAGATCAACCAACTCAAGAACATTGTGCAAAAGCTGGAGAATCTCCCATTAGTAACTTAGATATGACTACTGGGAAAGTAAATCCCAACATAAAAACAAAAGATTGTTGCCTAGAACTTAAAAAAATTGAAAGAAAACAAACCATAAACATAGAAAACTCAAACATATGTGGTAAAAACATAGGAACACTTAACTACATTTGTAGTCCATGTGGAAACAACATTTGTGATACACAATATGAAGATCATTGCAACTGTCCTCAAGACTGCAAACAATAAATTCCAATCAAGTACTACATTAACTCTTAACTTATTTGACCATTAACAATAGATACACTACCATGTACTTATATGGAAGAAAGACTTAAACAAGATAAACAAATAAAAACAAAACTACAAAAACATTTCCTTACACCTTTAAAAAACATACCTAAGTGGTTAAAAATTAGCCTCATCACTTCTATAACAATAATTGTTTTATCGTATGCATATCTTGAATACAAAACAACCAAAGAACAAAACAACAATTGGTATACACCTGAAATGGTATATGATTCCACAACCTCTGACATATTAAAAATTGAAGAATGTTATGATCAAGTTACAAACGTTGAATGTGAAGAAGGTCAAGTATGCATGACCAACCCTGCATCTTCTTTTTGCGTATGCATGGGTGGAACAATTGAAATAAAAACAAATGAAGAAACAGGGGACCAATATGGAGTATGCAAAATTAATGAAGAAGAATACGAAGAATGGGAATACTTTAGATCACAAGCATCACAAGAAGTTGAAGACACTACATCAAACATAACTGAACAAGAACTAACACAAGGGTGGTATTGGGGAAGTCTTGATCAAAAGAAACCTGGAACTCCAGATAATTGGATTCATTCCGGTGAAGGAACAAGAAGTGCAAAATGGTACAAACCAGAAGACACAGAACTTCCAGCTTATACTATTGAATACTCTGAAGGAACTTGTACAACCGACTCAGAATGCATTTGGGCAGGAGAAGGTTGTGGAGGTGGACATGGAATGTGTACAAATGAACCAGAAAAGTATGAAGATGCCATAACTACATGTGATATCGTTGAAAACTTCCCATCTAACCTTGGCTACACATGTGGGTGTATAGAAACCATTAGCAAGTGTGGATGGAAGAAATAATAACAAAACATAGCTTAACTTTAGATATCTTCTCTAGCTAAACTATCTTTCTTCTAACAACTTTTCTAATAAATCTCTTTGCTTCCTATTTAATCTTTGAGGTATTTTAACTAAAACTTGAACAATAACATTACCTTGTCCTCTTCCATGAAGCTTAGGCATTCCTTTATTCCTTATTAAAAACCTAGATCCATATTGTGTCCCTCCTGGGATCTTTAATTTTGTTTTTCCAACACCATCTTTATCAGATAAATCAACAACTGGAACATCAACAACAATACCCAATGCTGCTTCAACCATATCAATTTCTTTTGAAACCAAGACATCATCTCCCATAATCACAAAATTAGGAACATCTCTTAATCTTACTGTTATGTATAAATCTCCAGACGGTGCTCCATCTGGCCCTGGCATTCCTTTTCCAGAAAACTTAACTTCCATGCCATCCCTCATACCTGCAGGTATTTTTACCTTTACCTTTCCACTTTCAACATTTATATCTCTCTCTACACCAAATACAGCATCTTTAAATTCAATCCTCATCTCATAATAAAGATTCTTTCCTCTTTTTGGTCTTCTAGATGAAAATCCTCTAAATCCAAAGAAATCTTCAAATATATCAAAAGGATCAAAATCAGAACTACTGAAAGGATTATCACCTGAACTTGAATAAGTATAAGTAAAAGGACCCCATTGACCACCTTGTGCCCCAGCAAAACCTTCACCAGTTTGACCAAACTGATCATACATTTTTCTCTTCTGAGGATCACTTAAAACTTGATATGCTTCATTTATTTCTTTAAATCTTTTTTCAGCTGCAGCTTTATCACTTTCCTTGACCATATCAGGATGATGCTCCCTAGCTAATTTCCTATATGCTTTCTTTATATCTTCAGACGAAGCATTTCTTTGAACACCAAGTATTTCATAATAATCTTTTGTTGTTGCCATACGAAAGATATTTTAGCACTTGTAAACAAGAAGTGGAAAATACAAAGATCCCCGGTATCACCCGAGGATCTATATCGTACAATATTGTACAATTCTCAAATCTCTTACTTTACAGCATCCTTCAAACTCTTTCCTGACTTGAATGCAGGAGTCTTGCTTGCTGGAATATGAAGGGGTGCTCCAGTTTGAGGATTTCTTCCCATTCTTGCTGCTCTGTTTCTCACTTCAAATGTACCAAATCCTGTCCAAGTTACTTTCTCACCTTTTGCAAGAGAAGCTTGAATTGATTCTGCAATTGCATCAATAGCTTTATTTGCATCAACTTTAGTCATTCCAGCCATGTCTGCAACTTTAGCAATTAAATCTGTTTTTACCATTTTTAATAACACCCCCTCTCAAAAGAAATTGCTGCCCAGGTAGGCAACTTATTTATATCATATTATCAATCCTAACGATTGATTTTGCCTCTAGATCTAATAATACACTGCGAAAAGCCTTTCTACCAGCACTTTCCCACTCAAAACGTTGATTCATCGCGGTTTTAAACATTTTTATTGTAATATCGGCCTTAACACCCAATGAAGAATCTACTGCACCACACATTCCAACATCAGTTACATACAAAGTTCCTTTAGGTAAAACATAGTTATCACAAGTTGGAACATGAGTATGAGTACCAACAACTGCATCAACCCTTCCATCTAAATAAAACCCTAGGGAATACTTTTCACTAGTTGCTTCAGCATGAAAATCAACAATCTTTGCAACAAATTCTTGGTCTTTTGTTTCTTCTAGAATTTCATCTACCTTTGCAAAAGGATTATCTAAGAATGCATTCTTTCCACTATAGGAAGTAACTCCCATAAGATTAATTAAAAGTACTTGACCATTCTCCCCTGCATCAATAATCTTATAACCTTCACCAGGAGTGCCCAACGGGTAATTAGCTGGCCTTAGTATTGGGAGTTTATCAATAATATCTTCTGTTCCTTTTTCCCAAAATATATGCTCTCCACTTGTAAAATAATCAACTCCTACAAGTTTCATTTGATCTAACTTTTCTTCAGTAACCCCCCTGCCTCCAGACAAATTTTCAGCATTTGCAAACACAAGATCAACTTTATTAGTCTTAATAATCCCCGGTAAGAACTTAGATACTATTTCTCTTCCAGGTTTTGCAACTATTTCTCCTACAAATAATATTTTCATAACAAGCTTTACCTTTTACTTAATTTTTGTAATTACTAAATTATCTACTTTATATACCCCAAAAACAGTAACAGGATTAGTCAAAGACTTAACCATAATGACAATAGCAGATATACCTGCAACGACAAAAAGCATAGTAAATATACTTTTCAAAACTGATCCTAAAGCTTTAAGAAACAAAACAAATATAAGAAGGCCTAATATAGTTACCAACACATAGTACATATATGCACCTCCTAGTTTAAATTAATACCATTAGTATACTTGTTTACTTAGCAGTCTCAGAAACTCTAGTTTCTCTTATTACTATTACTTTTACTACACCTGGGTAGTTTTGTTCAAGCTCTATCTTCCTAGCAATTTCTTTTGCTAATAGAGCTGTTGAGTAATCATCTACTTTTTCAGGCTTAACAAAAACCCTCAATTCTCTCCCAGCAGATACTGCATAAGCTTTTTCTACACCATCTTGAGATAATGCAGCATCTTCTAAATCTTTAAGTCTTTTGATATAAGATTCGTAATCTTCACCTCTTGATCCAGGTCTTGCTCCACTTACATGATCTGCAAGAGCAACAATAGCTGACTCAATGGAACTAAATTTATCATCATGATGTTCTGCTATACATTTAACAACTTCACTTGGAACTTTAAACTTATTTAAATACTCAACCCCAAGCTCAACATGTGAACCATCCTTATCAGTTAAAACTTTACCTATATCATGAAACACACAAGCCATTTTTACAGTATCTACATCAGCTCCTAACTCTTCAGCAATATAAACACCAATCCTTGCAGTTTCCATTGTATGCTCAAGCATATTTTGACCATAAGAAAATCTATACTTAAACCTTCCAAGAGTTTGAATAAGTTCTTTTGAGACATTATACAAACCAATTTTATGACAAAGACTATCTCCTGCTTTATACATGATGTTATCCATTTCTTTTTGAGTTTGTTCAACAATTTCTTCTATCCTTGCAGGTTGTATTCTTCCATCTGCAACAAGCCTTTCAAGTGCAGCTGTAGCTACAGCTCTTCTTACAGAATCAAAGCAAGAAACAATAATATCCCCGGGTGATGAGTCCAGATCCAAATCAACTCCAGTTAATTCTTCAAAGGTTCTGATATTTCTTCCTTCTTTTCCAATTATTCTTCCTTTTAATTCTTCATCAGGAAGTTTAACTTTAGACGTAGAATGTTCAATAACAATATCTGTAGAACCAAACTCTAAGGCTTCCATAAGTATTTGTTTTGCCATTTCATGAGATTCTTTTCTAATTTCTTCTTCTTTTTCTTTTATTCTTTTACCTTTTTCTTCTGCTAAATCTTTATCTAAGCTTTTTAACAACAATTCTTTAGCTTCTTCTTTTGAAAGCATTGATATCTTTTCTAGCTCTTCTTGCTTTTTCCTATGAAAGTTTTCAATTTCATCTTGCTTCTTTTCTAATACTTCTTTTATTGATGCAAGGCTTTTTGCCTTGCTTTCAAGCTCCTTAGCTCTAGCATCAACTTGAGCTTTAAGAATATTTGCTTTTCTTTCTGATTCAATGGCTTCTTCTTTTATCTGTCTTGCTTGTTCTTGAGCTTTGGATTGAATGTTTAAAGCCAAAGACTTTGCTTCAACAATTATTTCTCTAGCTTTAGCTTTAGCTTCAATAACTTGAGAATCTTTCTCAACAGCAGGGTTTAACTCATTTAATGAGTTAGATACACTGTTAGACTTTTCTTTAGATGTGGGCTTTTTTCTAGAAACTATGACATAAGCACCTAGTCCACCTAACAAAACAATAACGCCAACAAAGGCTATTTCTATTAATTCCATAAGTTTTTACCTCCATATTAAACATAAAATCAACCTCAAATATTAAGGTTTTAAATACTTTGGATTTGCATGAAATTGAGTAATTACATCCGATCCGCCTTGGTATTAAAGGAACAATTCTCCGGTTTTAATGTAATTGCAAAATATTTCTTCATAGCAAATTCCGTGAGTTGATTTTATTGCAACTACAACAAACTGTCAATCACAGAATGAATGACTTCTGAAGGATAACCTTTTTTGTATAAGTAATCTAAAAGCTTTCTTTTTAATGTATATGGATTAACATCTCTTAAAGAATTTTTCTTCTTTTCTCCTTCTTTAAGAGCATTTTTTAGAAGGAAATCAGACGGTAAGTCACTACTCAAAACATTCATAATAACTTCCTTAGAAACTCCTCTTTTCAACAAGAACTGAAAAATTTTCATGTTACTTACTGGTTTATTAGAAAATATCAAACCCTTAACATAAGAAGAAGCAAACTTCACATCGTTTAAATACCCATCGTCTTCAAGTTTGGATAAAACTTTGGATTTAACACTATCACTTGAATCTTTTGGTAAAGAGAATTTTGACAAGTATTTTTCAAGCCTATCCAATACTTCCTTTTCACTTCTTAACCTATACGATACAAAGTTAAGCATCTTGAAGTATGTTTTTTCATATGCTTCATTAAGTTTTTTTTCTTCCATGCCTTAATTTTATTCTTCTGTAGGTACTTTTTCTTCTTCGTCAGATCCAATGTTTAAAGGCACCCCTCCTTTTTGTTTCATAGCAGACCTAATAGCTTTTTCTATATCCCCGCCCACTTTAGGATTTTCTCTAATAAACTGCCTTGCAGCATCTTTACCTTGTCCTATTTTTTCTCCATTGAACTCAAGCCATGCCCCACTTTTCTTAACAACTCCAAGATCAACTCCAACATCAAGCAAATTTCCTTCCTTACTTATTCCCTCATTGAACAAAACATCAAACTCAGCTGACCTAAATGGAGGTGCTACTTTGTTCTTAACAACTTTAGCTTTTACTCTTATTCCAAAAAATTCATCACCCTTTTTTAATGATTCAATCTTTCTAAGATCTATTCTCACTGAAGCATAATATCTTAAAGCTTTTCCTCCTGAGGTAGTTTCAGGGTTTCCAAACATGACTCCAATCATCATTCTTAGTTGGTTAGTAAAAATCACAGTACACTTTGATCTACTTATTGCACCACTTAATCTTCTTAAAGCTTGGCTCATAAGTCTTGCTTGCATAGCAACATGGCTTTCTCCAATATCACCTTCAATTTCTGCTCTTGGCACAAGTGCTGCAACAGAATCAATTGCAACCAGATCTACTGCATTAGACCTAATTAAAGTTTCTGCAATCTCCAAAGCTTGCTCCCCAGTATCAGGTTGAGACACTAAAAGATTTTCAACATCTACTCCAGTTTTCTCTGCATAGTTAGGATCAAAAGCATTTTCAGCATCAATAAGAGCAGCAGTTCCACCAAGCTTTTGAGTCTCTGCAATTATGTGTTGAACTAACGTCGTTTTTCCTGAAGATTCCGGTCCAAAGATTTCAATAATTCTACCTCTTGGAACTCCTCCAACTCCAAGTGCAATATCTAAAGCAATAGAACCAGTAGGAATAACAGGTACAGATCTTTCTCCAACATTTTCCCCAAGCTTCATAATTGAACCCTTTCCAAAGCTCTTTTCTATTTGATCTATTGCGGTCTTCAAGGCCAAATCTTTACCTTGTTGAGCAGGTGTTTTTTCTTTTACTTTTGATGCAACTTTTACAGTCATTGGAGTCCTCCTTTTAGGATTCTTAAGAATCTTTACTTAAATTTGTTACTTAAATTTTACCAATATAAAGACATTTAGCAAATGATCTTTTCTATTTTAAATAGAGGAAGAATATAAAACTATCTTAAGGAATCTTCTAACCTACTAGTAGTTTCTTCTTTACCTATTAGATTAAAGACATCAAACAATGGAGGCGTGAAACTTACTCCACAAGTTGCATATCTTAACGTCATAAATGCTTCTTTAGGTTTGTAATTATATTTGCTTAAATACTCATGTGATAACTTATCTAAATTATCTTTAGTCCACTCTTCACTAGGAATATTTCTATATAAATCAAGATAATTCTTAATTATTTCCTTTGCTTTATCTAAACTTACAGAAAATTCAATGAACTTACTTTTATCAACAAAAGGCTTAAAATAAAAGTAAGAAGTAAGGTCGTTAAATTCTGCTAAGGTTTTCATTCTTTCTTTAACTAAATCCAAAACTTTCAAGGAAAATTCTTTTTTATACTTACCAAAATCCATCTTTTCTAAATACCTTTCATGCCATAAAACTACTTTATTCCATAATTCTTCTGTGCTCATATTCCTGATATACATACCGTTAAACCATAACAATTTTTGTCTATCAAAAGCTGCCATTTCCGACGTTTGTATTTTTCCAATAGAAAAGTCTTTAACAAATTCTTCTAAGGAATATATTTCTTTTTCTGTTCCAGGATTCCAACCTAAAAACATCATGAAATTCAATAAAGCCTCAGGAAGATAACCATCTTTAAGAAAATCTGCAGCATTAACAGATCCTGTTCTTTTAGATAACTTCTTTGTGCTGTTAACTTCCCTTAACAAGGGTAAATGAACAAATTTAGGAGGTCTCCAGCCAAAAGCTTTATACAACAACACGTGTTTAGGAGTAGAAGGTAGCCATTCTCTTCCTCTTAAAATATGAGTAATATTCATTAAATGATCATCTACAACAACCGCTAAGTGATATGTAGGAAAGCCATCAGACTTCATTAAAACTTGATCGTCTATATCATTTGAAGGAAATGTTAACTTCCCTAAAACTAAATCTTCTACTTCAATTTCTTCGTTACTAGGAACTTTAAGTCTAATTACATAAGGAATGCCTTCTTTAAGGTTTTTTTCTACTTCTTCTTTAGTTAAGCTTAAACAATGCTTATCATACTTAGTTACAGCTAATTTTTCTTTTCTTTGCTCTTCTCTTAACTTCTCCAATCTTTCTTGAGTACAAAAACAATAATAAGCAAAGCCTTTTTCTACAAGCTCTATAGCATATTTCTTATAAATATCTAATCTTTGTGATTGAAAGTAAGGCTCTTGAGGACCACCAACTTTAGGACCTTCATCCCAAGAAAGTCCATAATCTTCTATGACTTTCAAAGCTCTTTCTTCAGCTCCTTCTACATACCTTTCTCTATCTGTATCTTCAATTCTTAATATTAATTCGCCACTTGTTTGCTTTGCTAAAGCATAGTCATAAAGCAAAGTTCTCATGGTTCCTACATGAATTTCTCCAGTCGGGCTAGGAGCAAGCCTTGTACGAATCTTCATAACAGGATTCTAACATGAAAAGTATTGTTATAATATATAAGCAATGAACTTAACCAACATTTCTAATATTATCAAAAAGTTTGGTAAGTACTTATTAATATTTTTTGTATCTTACTACTTAATCATATTAGTAATAGCACCAGGATCAGCAAGCTTAATTAAGGCTATATTCTCAAAGAAAGAACCTGCTAATATATCCTTTGGTCTATTAGATCCACTAGAGTTTGTTGAAAAGCCAATAGGGCAAAATACACCAGAATATGTACTAAACACAAAAGATGGAAGACTTCCTACTAACTTTCCAGATAAAATGATTGTCTATAAATTTAAACCTCAACAGTATTCATATCTTGCAGGAAAAAATGCAATTGCAGATGCCAACACGTTAGGATTTACAGAAAAAGACCTAATATCTGATTTAAAAGGAGATATATATAAATGGAGAAACTCTAGTACAGGAAGTTTACTAACAATAGAAATAGAAACAAGGAAGCTGGAGTTAAGTACAAATTTAAACGGCAGAAACATAGATTTCTCACCTGGATCTATAAATCAACAAACGGCCATAGAAGCAGCAAAGGCATTGTTTACATCAATATTTAGGTTTGAAGATTCTTTATATACTGAAGGAACTCAAGCTGTAAAACTAGGCAGTTATCTTGGTAATAAACTATACGAAACAACAGACATTAGAGAAGCTCAAGTAGCCTTAGTTGATTTTTACAGATCAATAAATTCATATCAAATACTTGGGCCTGATCCTTCAAAGGGGCTGCTAAGATGTATTGTTAGAGACAAGTCTCAAGGAAAATACCCAATGAATCATCCTATGATTGAAGCATATTACTGGGAAATAGTTACACCTTCAAATGCAACATATCCAATAATATCTCCAAAAGAAGCATGGGATGCAGTAAAAGGAGGAAGAGGTGTGATAACGATGGTAACCCCAAAGGAAGCAAATCCTTTTGACACAAATACACCAGTTAATATAGAAAGAATATTAATAGATAATATATTTCTTGCTTATTATGAAACTCCAAACTATCAAAAGTATATGCAGCCTATATATGTCTTTAGTGGAACATACACAACCAGAGGAGCTTCTGGAGGAGATATTGCTATTTATTTCCCTGCTGTGGCTGGTCAGTATACAAAACAAACAACTCCGCCAAGTCAATAAATACAATCTTGCTAAAACTTAATTCCAAGAATAACTATTGTTTATCCAGTTAAGAATTAATTTAGTGTCTCCAAATCTATCTTTACTTCCCATTACAACAATGATTACATCCTCAATACCATCCTTATATTCATAAACTAAAACTTCTCCAGCATTTTCTGTAGTACCTGTTTTTACACCAATAGTTCCTGGAACTTCCCACAAAAGCTTATTTGTATTCATTAAAGTAGTAGAAAATGAGTTATCTACAGATGAAATAATATAATTATTTTTCCCAACAACATCTTTAATAAAAGAAATGGATGTAGCATACTTAGCAAGTTTATATAAATCCCAAGCTGTGGAATAATGTCCCCCATTTATATTCTCCAAACCTACAGGATTTGAAAACTTAGTCAATTCCATACCAATTTCCTTAGCTTTTTTGTTCATTAAACCAACAAAATCCTTTTCTGATATTTTAAACGTTGCAAGTGTACAAGCAGCATCACCAGCTGAACCTACAAGCATTACACTAATCAAATCAGAAACCTTAAAAACTTTGCCTTCAGGAAGCATTGCTTTTGTTCCTTCTATGCTGGAACAATATCTTGAAACTTCTACTTCTTCATCAAGTTTATAAACGTCCAAAGAAACAGCAGCAGTCATTAGCTTAACTGTCGAAGCAGGAAGAACTTTCAAAGAAGGCTCTTTTTCAAATAGCACTTTGTTTGTTTTTCTATCAACAGCTAAAGCCGACTTTGCAGATATTTGAGGTTCAGGTATTTTTCTAACGACTATAGGAGAAGAAATAAAGGCACTATTAGATATAGGATCATTGCTTAAAAATAATCCTTCTGCAACCATCTTTAAATAGTCAAAACGATAAGAATAAACAAGAAATAATACAAAGATAAGACTTATAACTGAAGCAAAAAATACCTTTAGAAAAGACAACAAATCCCTTAAGCTAAAGTTTGTAATCTTATCAATGACCCAAAGGACTCTTATACCAACTTCAACTAAGTAAAGAATAACTTTTCTTGGGAAGGAAAGGGTCATTTTATTTATACTCCTTAAGGTCTTAACCTCTTAACATCTCTTGGAAGGTATGTAACTTCCTTAAGACTTGGAATATTTAATATTTTCATTATCATTCTTCCAGGTCCTATCCCAGCACCACCATGTGGGGGGCAACCATATCTAAAGAAATTTAAATAATCCTGTAATGGTGCAGTATCCATTCCTTTTTCTTCAGCTTGTTTTCTTAATACATCGTATCTGTGTTCTCTCTGACTCCCTGTTGTTATCTCAAGACCTTTATATAAAAGGTCGTAACTCTTTGTGATAGAAGGATTCTCCTCATATCTCATATGGTAAAAAGGTCTTCCTTCAATAGGCCAATCTGTAACAAACACAAAATCATGATTAAACTCTTTTTTGATTATTTCTCCTAAAGCTACTTCCTCTTCTCCAGCTAAATCGTATTTTTTGTCACTTTTTACTCCTGCCATATTTAATTTCTTTTTTGCTTCTTCCATAGTAATTCTTGGGAAAGGAATAGAAGGAACTTCAATGTCCAAACTAAGATTTTCTTTAAGATTCTTAAATCCCTCAACTAACATTTTCTCTTCCTCAGACATAACATCTTCATGTGAATTAACATATGAAATTTCAAAATCCCATCCAGTAAATTCTGTGGTATGCCTTGTAGTAAATGATGGCTCTGCTCTAAATACCGGCCCTACAACAAAAACCTTCTCAAATCCACACGCCATCCCCATTTGTTTATAAAACTGAGGAGATTGTGAAAGATATGCTACTGTATTGAAATATTTAACTTCAAAAACATCAGCTCCTGTCTCACTAGAAGTACCCATGAAAGATGGAGTGTATATCTGAACATAATCATTATCACTAAAATACTTTCTAAAACCCTTTTCCAACTCTGTCCAAACCTTAAAAATTAAAAGGTTTTTTTCTTTTCTTAAATCAAGCCACCTCCAGTCAAGTCTCTTGGTAACATCAGTTTCATTTCCACCTTTTTCTTCAACAACTGGAATTGGAAGTTCTGGTTCTGCCTTAGATAAGACTTTAATTTTATCTACCTTCATTTCAAACCCACTTGGGGCTTGTTTTTCTTCTTTAATTAAGCCTTCTAACTCAACAACAGACTCAAGAGAAAGGTCTGAAACCTCTTCAAAAACAAGAAGATCTCCTTTTAAAACAACCGCTTGTACTATTCCAGTAACATCTCTAATAATTAAAAATACTATTCCACCTTGCTTTCTAATAGTTTGTACAAAACCATAGACCTTAACCTGCTTACCAACTTGATCTTTTAAATCCTTAATATAAGTTCTTTCCATATAACTAAGTTAAACCTTTCTAAAATCCTTTACTATCAAATCAATATTTCTATTACCATTGTACTCATTTTTCTTCAATGTATAAACTAAATCAATCTTTGACCCAATATTTAAACCTTTACAACTTTTAGCTCCATCAAAGTACACAGCTTTGTAGTATTTCTTTCCATCATATAAACTTAACTTTAAGTGTTGTTGATTCTTGCCTATCATATCACAAGAAACCACTCCCAAGTTTTGAGTTAAAAACACAGGTTGATCATTTCCAAGTCCAAACGGCTTTAAGCTATCAATCAAATTTACTAATTTCTCACTTATTAAGTTAGCAGGAATATTTAAATCTATATTTATTGATGGAATTAAATCTTTTTCATTAATGTTTTCTTCTGCATACTTTTCTATTTTCTTCTTAAACTTATCAATGTTTTCTTTATCAATAGTAAAACCAGCAGCCATTGGATGACCACCAAGATCAATGAATAAGTCTTCATATTTCCTAAGTATTTCAATAATATTTACTCCAGGAACAGACCTTACAGATCCCTTCCCATATTTATCCATCAAGCATATAACAATAGAAGGTCTGTAGTATTTTTGAGTTAGTTTTGCTGCAACTAAGCCAATAATACCTTCATGATACTTCTTATCCACGGAGAAAATTATCTTTGGTAAATTATTATCTTTAAACTCCGATGCTATTTCATACATCTCTAACGTTTTTTCCTGCCTTTGAATATTTTTCGTATTTAACTTTAATGCTAATTCACTTAACACCTTTTCATCTTTTTCAATTAATAACCTAATTGAATCTTCTGCAGTTTCTAATCTTCCTGAAGCATTTAATCTAGGTCCAAGAACCCATCCTAATTCATATGTTGTTATTTCTCCTTCTTCTTTTCCAGATATACTAAGGAGTTTTTTTAAACCAAGAGGTGGATTGTTATTTAAAATACTAAGACCATATTTAACAACTACTCTATTAAATCCTACAAGGGTTTGAAGGTCTGTAATTGTTGCAAGGGCAGCATTTGCAAGACTTTGCTTATTCTTGGATCCCAAGGCTTTACTTAAAATCCATGATATTACAGCACCACATATTTGATCTGACCATAATACACAGTCTGCATTAGGAATTTTATCAGGCCTTTGGTGATGATCAGTAAGAATCACCTTATGACCTAAGCTTTTAATATACTCAATTTCTTTATAAGCAGTAATGCCTACATCTACTGTGATAAACAACATCTCTTTTTCCTTCTTAAATTTTCTTAAAATATCGTCTATTGCACTAATAGTTATTCCATAACTATGTTCAAATCTATTAGGAATAAAGTAATGAATATTCTCATAACCTTTTTCATCTTTAAAGAAATTATAAAGAATAGCTGTAGCGTTTATTCCATCTGAGTCGTAGTCACCAAAGACAACAATAGGAATATCCTTTTTTATTGCAGTATCAACAATATCCTTTGCTTCATTTAAAGACTTTTTAAAGTCTTTAGGCATTTGATCAAAACACTCATTTAAAGTCTTATTGGAAAGGAATTCTTTTACATTTTTTATTCCTCTATTCTTAAGAATAGTTTCAATAACATCTTTTCCAGGATCATATTTTCCAAGAACATTCCAGTTAAACATAACAGTATATTATCAATATTTTGCAATATATTTTTACTTAAATACTTTTTCAAATAATCTTAAAAAACAAGGAAGAATAAAAAGACAAGATATCAAAGATAAAATACTTGATACTAACAAAAGAATAACAAGAGTATTTATTCTTCCATTACTAAAGAAAATAATTGATAACGAGAGCATAAGTAAAAAGGAGGACGAATACATCAACTCAAACCTTTTTTCTTTTTTAACATCACTTAAGATATCACTTAAAGAAGTGGTTCTTTTTCCCTTTGGCAAAGCATTTTTCAAATGTATTAAGTATCTAGAAATCATGGTAGTGGAATAAAGAAAGAAAAACATAGCAGAAGCAATAACAAATTGATTGTCGACTCCTCTAGAAAGCAAAGATACAAAAGCAAAGGAAAAACGTAATAAGACAAGACTAGATATAAAAGCTAAGGAAGCAGATAGAAATATTTTAATGAAAAATTTAAAAGAATATTTATTAAACAATAGGTAACAATAAACAAGTACAAGTACCAAAGAAAAAATAGTAAAAGATAAAACTTCTTTATCAAAAATAAAATCAGCTAAGTAACTACTTTTCATCTTCTCCTCCAAATAACTCAATAAAAGTTTTTAATAAATAAAAATAATGAAAAACTATAACTAAGGCTCCAAGTACTAAAGTTGATAAGAAATATTTAGTATTGTCGTGAACATAAAAAGAAAATACAAAAGCAAAAGAAAGGAAAGAAACTAAAATTAGTTTCAAACTCTCAATATTTACACTAAAAGCTTGTCGTACAGCTAAATTTCTAGGTTTACTTGATGAACTTGAAGACGAGATATTTAACAAAACTAAATTAGTAAATTCAAGTAGTACAGTATAAAAAATGACAAAAGAAACTATGCTAAAAACATTAATTACTAAAGAAAAAACTTTAAAGAGTGCACAAAAAAGTATTAAAGACAGCATTAAAGAAACACTTCCTATTACACCATAACTTTTGAACTTTAAGGTAAAAAAAACAAATGAAACTAAAATTCCAATAAGAACTGATAAGATACACTTATTTAAAAAGTTATCTCCTAGTTGTGCTTTTACACCCTTATTAACAGAAACATTTAAATGTGATAAGATTGGATTTTTCATTTGAACTATATAATCTTTAACAGTATTTGTTTCAAACCCACCTGTAATAACTGGATCTAAATTTGGTTGGTCAACTAAGCTTTGTGACACTACTGGTGCAGCAATAGGTTGGGGCGAACCGTTTACATTGATACTAAAAGGTTTATTTAAAATATCCTTAAGAAATTCTTTAAACTTATCTTTTCCTTCGGGAGTGAATATAAGCTGAATTTGATCCTGTCCAGATGTGTTTCTTATTAACCTTAAATCTTCAATATCTTGTCTAGTTAAACCAGTAGATACCCATTCGGAAGGTTCTGAAATTAATTCAGAAGCTACTTCAGCACTCCATTTATTTGGATCCTTTAACTTTTTAATTTCTATATCCCCACTTCCACTTACTAAACTACTAATTTTAGAAGAATCTAAAAATTCTGGAACAAGAATATAGACTTCCCCGTTATTTGCATTTTCTATCCCCACGCTAAAATCAGAGTACCCAGCTAAAAGAAGTCTTCTTATAACCACCTCAACTAAAGAAGATAAGTATTTACCTTTATCTTGTTGTTCAAAGTCTTCAACTTTCAATATTATTTTATCCCCGCCTTGAACATCTACACCACTCCTAAATCTTGATAAATCAAGATTTAACGATCCTATCTTAATTTGATATCCTCCAACATACGAGTCTACTTTATACAGCTTACTATTAACAAACACTGGGATTTTAGGGAGAACAACAAGAACAGATAAAGAAAAAAGAAAAGAAATTAAAACTGCTTTAAAGTAATCATTTTTAAGCATTTATTACTGCACAAAACTTCTCATCATCACCAATCAGCATTGTCCTGCTTTGAGTGAGAACCCTATATATAAAAGGATCGTTTGTTCTTTTTCTGTTCATAAACTCATCCATATCCATCACAGAATAATTTATTTCTCTTCCTGTCTTATCTTCTTCTTCCCTTACAATGCTTTCAAGAACTTTAATATCAATATTTCCAACTATAAATAAATCAACATCTAAGGCTGTAGATTTTCTACCTCTCAAAAAAGCAAGAGATAAAACTGCATAGTCAATACTTCCTATGTATTTTGCCTTTTTAACAATAGCAGCACCTATGCCATCCTCCTTAGCTACGAGAGAAAGAAGGTCGGAATAAAAAGGGTGGTTTGTGTTTATCTGATGGAAGATTCTATTAGAGCTTTGTCTTTTGGTAACAAGACCAATTTCACAAAGATTTTCAAGCTCCCTTCTTACTGCATTTATTTCTGCACCAACATGTCTAACAATAGCTCTTACGTGATAACTCCTTTTTGGATTAAGAAGAAGCAATTTTAATATATTAACTCTCACTTCAGACACAAATATTTTATTTAACATATTTATTCCTTGGGGCAGATTAATTATAGACTACCTGATCAACGTTCCTGTCAGGTACTATTGCTATCCAAAATTTTCCTCTATTAAATTCTACCTCATTTCCATCTGTATCGTAAAATATGGTTCTATCATCTCTTCCTGACTTATTCCAAGTAGCATTAATTACCTTTCCATCAACAAATACTAAGGCCTTTCCACTCCCAACAAGCTGATACTCTAATCTTCCTTTTTCATCCCCATCTATGGATGTTTCCGTTGCAAATTGGACAATTAGATTTTTAACTTCTACTTGTACATTTGTTTCTTGATCTACAGTTGGAATTGGTTGGTCACTAGAATCATAACCAGTGTATTTAAGATAAGAATTATTTTGCTGATTATAAGTAAATATGCTTGAATAATCTCCTTTAGTCCAAAAATCAATTGATACTTTACTTGCACTTGGCCTTTGAGAATATTTATCAGCAGAATCCTTGAACTTCCAAAGTCTAATATCCCCCTTTCCTTCCCATCCTAAGCTTGCACCAAGCTCTCTTAGTTTTACACCATTAACAAATGCAGTATGCTCGTAAGCTACATTTCTTGGATTATCTCTCCACTCACACCCAGGCAAAGACTCACAACCACCTCTAAATAAACTTCTAACTGGCCACGTATCTATTGCAATAAGAGCTTGTGGGGAATATCCAATATGCATAATCATTGCATCACTAAGTTCTTTTACCAAAACAAGATAATACTCACGAGTGCTTCTTACAGGACCAATTTTCTCTGGGGTATTAGAAAGAAAGAAAGCTAAGAACCTTGTAATTCCTCCTTCAGCAACTATCTCATAAACCAAGTCTGCATAAACTAAACCAGACTGAGGTCTAGCATCAACATGATTATTTATCATCACTCCAAAAGGTCTTTGATCTTTCCAGTAAGCAGCTTGATCTTCAGTAAAGTATTCTCCAGTTAAATCACACATTACTTTAGTTTCTTTATTTACAGTTGAATTATTAGAAAATGGACTCACAATATTGCCACTGCTCGTCTTAGAAAGAATCAACCAAGCAACAAACAAGACAAGAAATAATGCAAATATTATTTTAATTATTCTTAAAGCTTTTTTATTTCCTTTTCCATTCATAATATTCTTCTCCGGATATAAAGTTGTTACTTGAGAAGTACTCTCTTGAAGAGGTTGTAAGTTCATATTGTCTAAGCTGTTTGAATCAATGGAATCTTGCAAAAAAGAGTCTGAGCTAATATTTGAGACTTTGGACATGTAGATATTATAAACTACAAAGAAAATTGAATCTAGAAAAAGGTGTTATTCTACTAGCTCTCCCACCACAACCAATCTTTTAAGTGTAGTACCTGCTGGCCAACAGGTCATGAGTGTTGCTAGTTTTCTATTTGTTTTTCCACTTAAGTAATTGATTGATTCTGATTCAACGATCTTTGTTTGAACAACCTTATACTTGAATAATTCTTCTTTATAAGAAAAATAAAACAAATCTCCTTCTTCCAATTTATTTAAGAGATAAAAAACTGAATTATATCTATTTGCATTATAAAAATTGTCTGAAGAATGAGCAAAGTAAAAAGAGTTGCCTACTTGTCCAGGGTAAACACTGCCTTTGGCATGAGCAACTCCCTTAGTTAATTCCTTTTGGTATATTTTAGAGTCATAAGGATCTACATCAGGAATTACCTTAGAGTTTGCTTTGATTTTTGGCACTACAATACTAAAATCCTTATCTACTGGTACTATTTCTTTACCCTCATTAGCAACCCCTGTAGAACTGCTCTTAGGGGCTAGAACAACCATATTTTCACTAGGTTTTGATAATCTATACTCTATTTCTTTAATAACTACAGGACAAAAGATAACAACAAATAGTAACAAAGCTAGGGCTATTAAAAATAGCCCTAGTCTAATTAAAGTATCTAGCAGATCTAAGTTACCTTTTCTTTTTATTTTGTTTCTTTTTAACAACACGTACAATGATATACACAAGAAGAACAATTATTAACCAAAACCATAAAGACTTAACTACCCTTAGCACAAATCCTTGTTCTTGAGTTTTTTCTCCAAGAACTGCACCTTTTGATTCTTCACTAGTCTTAGTAGGTACTTCCTTGTTTGCTCCTTCACCTTCCTGCGAAAGGTTTGCTCCACCAGGAACTTCAAGCGCCCCAAGCACTTCTTCCGTTTTAGTAGTTTTTGTTACTGTAACCTTTGTAACTACTTCTTCAGCTCTAGGATCCGATGCATTACCAGAATCATCAAATGCAATTACAGCAAAATACCATGTTTTTGCACAATCACTGCTATAAACTTCATACGTAAATTCATATTTTTCATCAGGTCCTATTGTCTTAGTCTTAATCAAGTTACCAGAATGAAGATTCATTTCTTTATCATCATCTTTATACACTTCTATATAAGATGTTTGATCATCATCTGCTGTTTTTAGCGTTATCTCATATTTGCAATCAGACTTCTTATCTTTTTCTATATATTTCGGTTTATCAGGTCCATCATTATCAAACACAACAGCGGCTGTGTTTATTGAATCTTGCCAATCACCGCTATCAGCCTTAACCTTAACTTTAAACACATATGTCCCTGATTTTGTTAATACTGAATTATCAACCAAACAATTATTTGTGTTTCCACCCACACCATCAACGCTAGGATCTGCAAACTTAACAAAGTCTAAATCAAGCGGGCCTTTCTTCCAGCATTGAGCTTCAATACTTCTTGGTGTTTCATTTGCATCAAGAACAACAAAGCTTAAGCTGAACGATGATATAGCAGGAGATTTAGGATCTTCTATTCTAGCAACTAGTTTAGAGTCTGACTCTGCATACACTTTACTAGTAAGTATCAAACTAAAACTTAACATAAGCATTGTTAACAACGCTTTTTTAAGTCTTGAGTTTTTATCCTTTTTCTTTTTAGCTTTTAACATTTTTCCTATACCTCCAATTATCATAAGTAAGGCTCCCACTAAACCAGCTATTAAAACTACATCTAGTATAGCTGTGCTAGCTCCTGTAGCAGGTAATCTTACATCAGAAGCACCCAACACTTCTTCTTTCTCTTCCTCTTCTTCTGTTTCTTTCACATCAACTGTATCTTTAGTAGAATCCTTGTCCTTTGTTACTTCAACTTCTGTACCTACAAAATAATCATTTACCTTACCATCTTGAGCCAAGCCTAAGACATTACTACCTAAAATATCATCCCCAGAAGTCCAAGCCAAATCTTTATAAACACCAGGGTCTACATCTGATCCAACTTTAGCCTCATATGTAATAGTAACTTCTTCATCTTTCTGTAGACTCCCTAACTTCCATGTCCCAGGAGAGGCATAATGAGGATCTCCTGTGAAACTAAACAATGGGTTGCTGGAGGTTACTCCCCAATCCTCATCTTGGAATATGAATCCTTTTGGAAGAAGATCTAGAACTGTTACATTATCAAGCTTGAAGTCTAATACTTTTACCTTTATGGTAAATGTAACAATATCTCCAATCTTCTTTGCAGAAGATGCATCATTACTCTTTGAGATTTGAAGTTTTGGATTTACAAAAACATTACCAAACCTTTGACTTGCATAACCACCACCAGAGTAGTTATTTTCTATCTTTCTGCAGTAAGAACCTTCATTTTCTGCATTTGGTGATACATTTAGTACACCATTTTCCGCGTTAGGTTCAGTTTGTGCCCAACCTTTCCACATTACTTCACAAACGTAATAAGTACCCTTTCCAAGAAGATTACTAAACGAGTAATTATTACCATATCCAGAGCCTTCAGATGTAGCTGTTGATGCTACTAAATTCCATGAAGAATCATATAAGTTCATTGTTACACCTGCCATTTGAGGTTCAATTTCTCTATTTCTAACACCATCACCGTCTAAGTCGTTGTACTTGCAACCGTACACACTCCCGTTCTGGAAATTACCAAAGTTATAATTCGTTAAATTATCTCCAGGATTTAAAATAATTCCTTCATAAATTCCTGCAGATGGATTTATAATTTGATAACCAGATTGTTGAACTTCTTCCAACTTGTATGTTCCTTGCTCGAGATTTGCAAATGAATAATATCCATTTGAATCAGTTGATACCGAACTTGCAAGAACATACGTGCTATTAACTAGTTTATACAAATTTATTGTCCAACCAGAAGCACCCCAATCGGTTCCGCTATCAAAGTTCCCATCACCAGAAGTATCTATATACTTCATACCATGAATTGATCCAAGATTTGAGTTCCCAAACCTTAACAGCTGATTGAATTGACCCGATGCGGAAACTACTGTTTGCCAGCAATTTGCACCCTCATCTAAAGCACTAGATGAATTAATAACAGCAGTTCCATAGTTGGGGTGTGTAACTCCATTGTCTCCAACTGGAATATCCCCAGCACTTGGCCATGTCTGTACCCATCCTTGTTGTAAAACCTCACAAACCTGATAAGTTCCTGGCTTTAAATTCTCGAATTTATATTGCCCTAAAGTTCCTGTATTTGAAGTTATAACTTCAACTGGTTCTGCCCAATCTTTATATAATCTAATTGTCCAACCATTTAAATATTCTTCACCAGTTTCATGTGAGTTTCCATCCCCATCTAGATCATTAAACTTCATACCTTGAACTTTTCCTAATTCAAAGTTACCAAACACTTTTCCAACCTCACTTTTTCCAGCTGCTAGGTCTATTTCGTAACAAGTAGTACCGTTATAAGAAGTCCCTTCAACTGGTGCTGTTTGCACCCAACCAGACTTAAGTTCCTCACAAACTAAATACTTTCCAGGAAGAAGATTAACAAATCTGTATTGACCTTGATCTACTGATCCAGCTTCAGTTAAATCATTGCCTGTTATCATGCTTTTTACTAAACTCCACCCTTCTTTTTGTTGATACAGATTTACTGTCCAACCATCAAGGTACGTATCACCACTGTCTCTTATCCCATTGCCATTAACATCTTTGAATTTCTTTCCTTGAATTGAACTTGGTTCAACACATTCATACAAATCTACATTCAACGAGCCATTATTATCAGTCATACAACCTTGATTATCACAGCTGTTTCCATACCAATTGCTGTACCAGTCGCTAATAACAAACTTTGCTTCCAAGTCACTTTCAGGCTTAATTAACTTTTCATAAATGTGATCTTCATCAATATTTTTATCGTTATCCCATTCAATTACACCCATCCCACGTCCTAGATTTCCTAGAATTGAAGTAACACCTCTGTTGTTTACACCCCAAATTCCTATATCAGGTCTCCAGGTAGCAAAATTATCCTCAGATCCATAAGCTGGGTCAGCTTTTCTTGTAGAACCACTACCATATTGGTAAGTTCCAAAAGCTTTTAGAAGATAAGATCTCCCACCTGATAAATTAAGTGTTTGCAAAGAACTACTTTGGCTACCTAAAGTAATTCCGGTAATATATTTTTCAATTGTTCCTTTTGGACACTCATGATTACCATCGTAAACTGGAACTAGCTTACACTGGCTAGTACAAAACTCCATATCTTCATTAACTCCACTTCTCCCATCACATTGCTCTGCTCCATTCTTAACTCCATCGCCACAGTATGGGATGTATGTATTAGTTATTTGATGTGTCGTAGAGGAATCAGATACTGAAACTACAGATCCAGAACCAACAACTGACCAATGTGCACCAAGATCAGATTCTGTTATTGTGTAATCACCCAGCAATAAATCATTCCACGTTAAAGTTCCACCATCATAATCTATCGTCTTGCAGTTTCCAGATGTGTAAGAAGGACCTGTTATACATACTTCAAAAGTCTTTGACACATCAGGAATAATTTCTGTCCAGTTTACAGTCTTTGTTACTTCTAAAGATCCCTTCTTTAGTGTGTTCCATGCAACACAGTAGTAAGTATTTCCGTATTGCGGGTTATCTATCCATTCCCAGTTATCGTAGTTAAAAACATCATCATTGCAGTAAAACTCAGCACTTACATTATCTGAATTATCGGGGTGTGCTCCATATGTAAATGGAATATAACCATCTTGAAGTACTTCTCTAAACCAAAGCTTAGGCGTATCAAGCTGATAGATCTTAACTTGTGCAAAACCATCACCATCAGTTGGACCAAAAGTATTCCAACCTGTTCCTGCTTCACTGGTTATATTATCTCCAGGATTATCTACACCATCAAAACTCCACTGGAACTTCCAGTTAGGTTCAAGCTTACAATGTCCATTGCTGTTACTTACCCAATCTTGTGCTGTTGTAGAAGTAATGTCTGGTCCACCAATACCATAATTTGGTAAGTAAGACTCATTATCACAAACTACTTTATATGCATTTATAGTTACTGGATTCCTTTGATTTCCAAAATATATAGACTCATTTTCATCAGCTTTCAGATCAACTTCCTGGTATAGCCCTGCTGGCACTGTTTGACTCCAACCAGTTTGATTAATTTCCTTCACCCAGTATTTTCCAGGAGTTAAGCCATTGAAAACAAAGTTTCCATTTACATCAGTAACCTGAGTAGGTTCACCAGCATCCAATTGATTATTCTTATTGCTATCAATATATATTGTCCAACCAGATAGTCCATGTTCATTACTGTCCTGGACACGATTGCCGTTTATGTCTTCAAATTTGACTCCTGAGATTGTCCCAGTCTTCAACACATTAGTAAAGATGCAAGTTACATGTTCATTAGCATCTAACACAACATCAACTCTTCTTGCTGATAAGTCCCCAACGCTATTGCTATCATCACATGCAATGCTATCCAAGCGCCAATCTGTAACTAGATCCTCAGTCCAAGAGTATGACCCTATTGGAATAGACGCAAAACTTATCTTTTCATTGCCACCTCCATTATCTGTTAAGCTGAAATTACCGATAGCATAAGGATTACTCTCATATGTAAAGTTAAATGTTTGACTATCATCAGGTTGTGCATCCTTAATAATTGTAATTGTTCCAGTTTCAAGCTGGCACGTGGCACTACACCCATCATTATTTACAGAGTTAGCATCATCACATTGTTCTGTAGGCTGATTTATAACCCCATCACCACAGTATGGTGGAACATCACAACCGTTCCTCCAAATTGCTTCACCTTCAGGCGTCCAGTTTTTTCCGACGTAATAACCCCCAACGTAATAAAATGGAGGAATTATATCTCCCCAATCGCCTGTTATACCTAGGAACCAAATAGGTCCATTATGCCCATCGTGTCCATTTACATCAGCAGATTTATTTGGCTTATTGATGGTATATGGTTTATGTCCAGAAGCGTCAGCATGACAAATAGTTACTTTATCTTGAATTAAATTAAGTTCACATTTTTTAGTACAAGAAAAATCTGAAGATGGTAGATTACCCAAGTCTAGACCATCACACTGTTCTGACGACCCATTCTTAGTTCCATCTCCACAGTAGGGCCCTCTCACTGTTATAATCTCACAACTTACACCACAATAATTACAATCCCCATCATAAGGAGCCGTACAAACATCTCCATTATCAGGACCGTTATCACATGCTTCCGAAACATCTTTTATACCATCGCCACAAATTATTCTATTTACACCAACATAATATCCTTCTTCATCACTACTCCTTAAAGACTGAGAACCATGCTTTGCTGTTACATAAGCAGTATTGTGATAATTCCCTAGCTTAACGGTACTTGTTGCTGTACAGGTCATAGAAGACCCAGAAGTTAAAGACGTAGAAGGACAAGTAACAGATAAACTTGAGTCGTTATCATGAATAACTATATTAGTTAAATCAACATTACCTGTATTTTGAACTTGATAGGTAAATGTTACTGCATCTCCAACATATAAGCTATCTCCAGGAGACGAATCAGCATCATTACCATTAATTGCTTTCTCAACTAGGGTTATTTGAGGAGCAGGAACAAGAACAGATGAAAGGGTACCAACTAAATAAGCTGTGTTATTCTTTTGTTCTTCTGTAATAAACTGAGAAACAGGAGAACCTCCTGGATAGGAGTTAACAAATCCTAATATTTTTAGAGTATAAAGTTTATCTCCTATTGTAAAACTCTTTTCACCATAACTAGATGGAAATGTTATCTTGTCATCACAAGGAGTTGAACTTTGCTGCCAAGAAAGACAATGACCATAGCTGTTAGAAGTTTCTTCTATATTAAAGTCATAACTAAAATCTGGATCTGGACTTATACCAGGTTTAGAAAAATGCAAAGTGATCTTAAGAGTGGCTCCACGTGAAGCATTGGTAATTGGCCAGTTAAAGTGCGTTAATGCTCCAAGATAAAAACTACTTCCTTCATTAAAACTTTGTTGATCACTGCCATCAAATCTTAATCCACTCTTCTTGCCATATTCTGCGCTACGTCCCCACCTAACTTCATTAGTTCCCTCGCCAGTTACTTCACTACCACCATTTACATCTGTCCAGACTCCTGAAACAGATGTTAAAACATAATCATCGTTAACATTATAATGAAGTGTTGGACTTGGAGCAGAGTAACTTTCAACCTTAATTCCATTTGTTAACGTAAATGTATTACTAACACCAGTGTCTTCGCATGAATTACTTCTATGTGCCCTGAAACTGACGTCGTACGTACCTTCTGCCAGAGGAGCTGTAATATTGAAGGAACCTGTGTCTGTCCCATTACCCCATGTATGATCACTGTGATTCTCACAATTCCAAGAGCCATCATTTATTTTCCAAGAAGTAGCTTTCCAATCATTTTCAACATCATTACTCCACCAATCCCAACCATCACTACGCTCTACTGTAATATCAACTTCAATAGCAGTCCCAGGTTCCACAGTAACCTGTGTTGCGCCATCAAAACTACCAGATACACTAAGAACTACACCACCAAGAGGAATAAATAAGGTCAAGTGATCTAAACTTTCTACTTTTATGCTTCCGCCGTCCTGATCAATTTTATCTTCTTCAACCTTTTTTACATCTTCACTCTTAACTTCATCTTTAGCCTCATTTATTGATTTTTCTATATATGCAACTTCTGCGTCCACACCTTCAGGTTTAGGAAGAGTTAAATTATATTCAAATTCTCCATCATTCATATCTGGAGTAGTAATATCAAATGCATATTCTGCATCAGTTTTAAAATCTTCAGGTAAATCAAGATCTGATACTTTTACTCTTTCTATTATTAAAGTAGATTTATCTTCACTTAATTTTGGAAGTTTAGTAAATGTAACACTAACTTCATTATCCTCACTATCTATAGGGAAAATATATTTAATACCAAGTTTAACTACTTCCCTCGTTTCAGCTTTTTCCCCATCAATATCCCAATCTTCTTTTGTACTATCTTTTACTTCTGCTCCATCTGCTAACGTCTCATATTCTTTAATTACTTCTTTAGGAGTTTCTCCAGTTTCAGTTGGAGTAATTGGTTCAACAGTTACTGCTGGTTCAGTTTCACTAGGCTCTGTAATAACTACTTCCGGCTCTGTACTACTAGTTTCTGTTGAAACAGGATCTACAACTTCCTGAACCTCTGTAGCTTCACCTTCTTCAATCTCTATCTCTGGTCTGTAGTCAGAGACTCCATCAGGAAGTATATCTCCTGTCTGTTCTTCTACCATTGCTGGTTCTTCAACTACCGGTTCAGCAGGAGTTATAACTTCTACGACTTCAGGTTCTGTTATAGGACTCTCTACTGAATCTATTGTAAATTTACCTTCTGGTATTTCATTTGAAGACTCTACTGAAACTTTTGGCTCAGCAGTTTCTTCTTGTACAGGTTCTTGGGTTTCTTCGGTGCTTTCTTTTTCAGTACTCTGCTCTTCTATTTGTTCTACCGTTCCTTCTGGTTCTTCTGCAGGGGCTTCTTCCTCAGGTTTAACTTCTTCTTTAGATTCTTCCTCTACTTGCTGAGTAGTTTCTGTAGTAGAAGAACCTTCTGCATAAGCAGTGGAAGGAAGCACAGCTGCAAATGGAGATAACACATTTGCAACCATAGAAAACATAGCAACATACGAAAACAGTTTTTCACTGTGGATCTTTATTTTTATTTTTTTCATAAATTTATAAAAAGCCACAGGAAAACTGTGGCACCGAAGTTAAATAAATAAACCTATTAAATTAGCTACACTAACAGGCATTTTCATAAACAAAACACCCAGCGGCAGCTGGGAATGAGGTATTTGTACATTCTTTCATCGAAAATGTCAAATTCCTAAACCCATAACTATTCTACTATCAACAAATAGTAGATATAAAGCAATATACTTTGTACTTTTATTTTCGTCTTCACCACAAGATAAAGCATATCTCATGTATTTCATTACCCCCGATGTTATTTCTGAATCCCATAGAGTATATGGAATTACCAAGATTGTCATTTCGAATAAATTTGGTTTTGTGGTAGATTTTGAGATAGATAAGGGATGGGACAATAACATGAATCATTTAGCAATAATGAATAAGAAGAAAAAGTTCATAGAGATGATTTTGTCTGGAGAAAAAACAATAGAATCAAGATGGTATGTAAATAAAATATCTCCTTGGAACAAAATCAGAAAAGGAGAAACAGTGTGGTTTAAGGACAGTGGAGAAAAAGTAACTGCAAAAGCTAAAGTTAGTAATGTTATCCAGTTTGACAATCTTACTCCAAGTAAAATATTAGAAATTCTAAAACTTTATGGAAAAGAAATTGGATTTAAAGAAGATAAATACGAAGAATGGATAAAGAGTTGTTCAAATAAACACTACTGCATATTAGTGTTTTTATCTAATCCCAAATCAGTAGAACCATTTGAAATAGATAAAACAGGATTTGGCATATCTAGCGCATGGATTAGCATAGAAAACATAAATAAACTAAGAAAATAATAAAACATCTTACTAACTTTTATTGCAACAACAACATTTGTTTTAATTTATATAATTTGACACCAAACGTTATATATGATAAAAATACCTTTGTCTGTGTGAAGTCCCCGAAGATATTCTGGGGAATTTTTAGTTTTAGAGCCCCAAACACCTATAGAATATAAATCTTTGTGTTTAAGAGCTCTAAGAAAATAATATGGATAAAACAAATAACAACTTATTAATGACACAAGAAGGTCTTGATAACTTAAAGAAGGAACTTAAGGAACTTACTGAAGTTAAAAGACCAGAAATAGCAAAGAGAATTCAAGAAGCTCGAGAAATGGGAGATATTTCTGAAAATTCTGAATATGATTCAGCAAAGCAAGAACAAGCTTATGTGGAAGGTAGAATTACTGAATTGGAGGATATTATTAAAAATGCAAAAGTTACTGAATCAGTTAAAAAAGATTATATAGATGTTGGTTGTAAGGTAACTGTACACATAGATAGTGTTGATGATACATTTCATATTGTTGGAGCACCTGAAGCAGATCCCATTGCAAAGAAAGTTTCTAATGAATCTCCTCTTGGCTCAGCACTTGTTGGCAAAAGAGTTGGAGATAAGATAGAAGTGGAAGCTCCTGTTGGAAAATTAATATACACAGTAGTAAAGATTGAATATTAATGCCATTTCGTGGTTGAATTGAGTATAATGGCAACTCTCAAAGAATATAGAAATATTAGAATAAGTAAATTAAATAAGCTTATTGAGCTTGGCGTTAATCCTTATCCTGCAGAATCTCACAGAACAAAAACAAACAATGAAGTTATAGAAAAGTTCAATGACCTAGAAGGTGAGGACGTTGTTGTTTCAGGAAGAATCACATCAATACGATCTCACAATAAGCTGTACTTTATAGACTTAAAAGACGCATCAGGAAAAATTCAGCTTTATATTAAAGAAGAAAATTTTCCTACTCCAGAATACAAAGATAGTGAAATTGGATTTAATGATTTAAATTTGCTTGATACAGGAGATTTTGTAGAAGCAAATGGAAAAGTTACTAAAACAAAAACAGGACAAATTTCTATTGAAGTAAAATCAATTAGAATTCTTTCAAAAGCTTTAAGACCATTGCCTGATAAATGGGAAGGTTTCAAGGATATTGAAGAAAGATATAGAAAAAGATATATAGACTTTTTAACAAATGATGAAGTTAAAAAAGTAATTGATGCCAGATGGAAAATCACACAAAATATTAGAAAGTTTTTATGGAGTAAGGGATTTGAAGAAGTAGAAACCCCTGTGTTACAACCTTTATATGGTGGCACTAACGCAAAACCATTTAGTACTCACTTTAATGCTTTAGACTGTGATTTTTACTTAAGAGTAGCTCCAGAACTTTATTTAAAAAGATTAATAGTTGGGGGATATGAAAAGGTATTTGAGATTGCAAAGAACTTTAGAAACGAAGGTATAGACCACTCACATTTCCCAGAATTTACCATGCTTGAATGGTATGAAGCATATGCTGATTATCATAAAGTAATGGATTTAGCAGAAGAATTAATCAAGTATTTAGTAAAGGAAATTACAGGTAAAAGTATAGTAAAAGTTAAAGGAAAAGAAATTGATATTGGAAAGAAATGGGAAAGAATAACCATTGAGGACGTTGTTAAACAATACCTTGGGATTGAATGGGGTAAAGTTACAGATGATGAAGTTAAAAAACTTTGTGAAGAGCATGGAGTAAAGACAAGAGGAGCATGGGACAAGAACAAAGCTCTTTTTAACCTCTATGACAAAGAGATTACTCCTAAGCTATCAAATCCTACATGGGTAATAGACTACCCTGCTTCAGTAAGTCCACTTGCTAAATTTCACAGGAGCAAACCAGGAAGAACGGAAAGGTTTGAAGGCTACATTGGAGGAATTGAAATATTTGATGGATGGAGTGAAATTGTTTCTGGACTTGAACAAAGAGAAAGATTTGAGAAAGAACAAAAGAACATGAAAGAAGGAGATGCAGAAGCAATGCCTTTGGATGAAGAATTTATTGAAGCATTAGAATACGGATGCCCTCCTCTTGGAGGTATAGGATTTGGGATAGACAGACTTGTTATGTTCTTAACAGACACCTGGGCAATAAAAGATGTTGTTGCATTTCCAACGTTAAAACCTAGATCGTAGTTAAATATGAACAAGGAGATATTAACCTTAGAATCTGCATTAGATCTTCTTCATGAACATATGCAGAACAAAAACTTAAGAAAGCATTGTTATGCTGTAGGAAAAGTATTATCTGCTTTTTATGACTACTACAAGGAAAAAGGAATAAACATAGGAAATTTAAGTAAAGAACAATGGGAAATAACAGGAATACTCCATGATGCAGATTGGGAGTTAACAAACCAAGATCCAAGTAAACATACTTTAGAAACTTTAAAGTGGTTAAAGGAGTATGAAGTCCCAGAAGAAATAATTAACACAATAAAATCACACAACAATAAACTTACTAACTTAAAATCACCAGAAAGTATTCTTGAGTGGACTTTAGAATGTTGCGATGAACTTACAGGATTTATAGTTGCAATAGCTCTTGTGATGCCAAACAAAAAACTATCTGATGTAACTTTAGAATCAATACTAAAAAAGTTTAAGCAAAAAGAATTTGCAAAAGCTGTTGATAGAAATCAAATAACTCAATGTGAAGAAAAGCTAGGAATAAAGCCAGAAGAATTTATTCGAGTGTCTCTTCTTGCAATGCAGAACGCGTCTGATCTTCTAGGCCTTTAGATGTTATTATTAGTGTATGCCAGAAGAACAAATAACTAACTCCAAACAAACATCTCAAGAAATCCCTTTACAACAAGAAGAAGATACTATTTTGAATAGTATTCCTAATACTAAATCAAATGTTGAATCTGTGATTGATATTGAAAAGAAAGAAATGGAAATAAAAAAGAAAAAGAAAAGATTTAAGTTTATTTTAACAGTTCTTATTATATCCATACTTCTCTTAACACTTGTTCCGATAGTTGTTAATTTTTATAAAAGAAGTTATATAAAGAACAAACCTATTGTTCAAACAATAGAGGAAGAAGATAAAAAAATAAAAGTAGAAGATATTCAAGTTGAAAAAAAGATACAACATAACAGCGATAGCTTATCTATTTCTCTTGAATATTTAGATAAAGCAAAGCTTCTAGAATCTGCAGAAGGAGATGGCCAAATAAAGAAGCTTGAGATAATTTATGAGAAGCAACCATCTTCAGATACATCAGCAAGTGTTACAGAAGATAATTTAAAGGAAGGTTATATTTTTAAAGTTTCTACGTTTATTACTACTCAAAGGGAATTGGATGAGATTGTTCAAGTTAAAAAGGATGCCTTTACTATAAAATGTCCGCAAACAGCAACATTATCAGACATTAATGAAACAACAATAGACGGAATTGAAGGAAGAACATTTGAAGTTACTAATTGCGGCTCTGATTATAAATTAACTTACATAGTTAAAGGAACTTTAAATTATGAATTTGCTCAAGTTGTTAAAGGAGATATTGGTTATAAACAAGTGTATAAAGCAGAAACAGAAGATATTTTAAGTTCTTTAAAATTTTATCTAGATAAAACAGATAGGGGTCCCCTAGAAACATTTATAAGTACACCTTATGGTTTTCAATTTGAACATCCAAAATTTAGCTTGGAATGTTGTGAAATTTCAAACCCAGCTTCCAAGAATGCAGAAAAGATAGTAGTTCTTGGAGATACTTCTACCTTTATAGATAAGAATAATTTTGATGGTATTGGTATTTTTGTAGATAAATCATATGATGAAGATTTTAATACATACATGGAAGTTCAAAAGAAAACTTTAGTTGATGATTATATTGTAGTTAAAGGAGAAGCTCCAAAACTTGAAGAAAAATCTTTGAAAGTTGGGGATAAAAATGGATTGATGTTAAAGGGATATTCCTGGAGAGGAGAAGATTTAATTTACGTAAATATATCCCCAGGATCTTCACGTAATATCGTTCTTGTGATTTCTATTAAGAATATGTCAGGAGTATCTTTTGAGAAGAAAGTGGATGAGATATTAAAAAGTTTTAAGTACGTTGTTTCCGATCAATAACAATTGGTTTACTTCAAACTTCAAGATTTACAAATTTCTTACAATTGTGAAAGGTTTAACAACTGTTTTTCCTAATACAGGAATTTTGCATTTAATGTAGTGCCTCTTTCTCTGGTTTTTGTATTCCTAATTCTGTTAATCTATCCCTGTCTAAAAGTATTCTATCAGTGCCTTTTCTTGAGGCTTTTATTAATTCTCTCTCTAAGGTGGCGCGAAATTTCTCAAAATCATCCTTGTTACTAATAAGAACATCTAAGGCTTCTGTTAGTAACCTTGCCTTATCTTCTTGTGATATGTAACCAAGCTGGTTAAGTCTTTTAGAATCAGTTCTTACTCCTTTGAAACCATTGTTCCTTACATAATCCTCGCCCAATACGACCAATTCACCTGCTAATCCAGCTGCATACGAAATTCCCCTCATCTCAGTTGTAATACCTTTCAAGTCATTCCAAACAATTCTCCCTGCCTGCTTATCGTTTTCTATACTCATTTCGATCTTCATAAGTGGGATACCTAATTTTAGGGAAACAAAAGCATGAGCACCTTCATGAGCTGTTATAGCCCTTATATTCTCTTGTTTCTCGGGGGATAATTGTGCCTCGAAAGATTTTTGAGTTTCCCCTAGTAATTCTATTGCTTGCATATAGTCATTGTATAATCATTAAAAAATATCAACAATGTGAAACTCGCTAAATTATAATCCTCACCTGATGAATACCAATTGGTAGCCCCCACAAGAACCAGTTTGGGATCGCCTGTCGGAAATTACATCAATGTTTAGAAGTTGGCACATGATACTACAGTACATTTACTAGAAATCTCAGGTAATTCACTTGATTACTTTGAGGAATAAAAAACTTCTCGTTGCTTTTAACAAGAGAAGTTTTTCAATGGTTATCTTTTGTGGGAGTCAAGAATCTGAATGCAGAGAAAGCGAATCTGGAAAATCCTAAAACCAGCTTGAATCATCTCGGATTTCTGAACAAATACAGGGAATGATCCTTGCCAATAAGATTCCGAAATGCACCTGCCATGGGCATCATATGCTTTCTTCCCACATCGTTTGGTTTTCCACCCCACATGGTGCAGGTCTTCCGCATCAGCATTGGTGATAAAAACTTCACCTTTCTTCATCTCCGGGTGGTCGTAGTTGAAATCACCAAGCTGGCGAACGGCCAGTGCAGCAAGCAAGATTGCTCCGAGGATCCCCCCTAAACCAACATATAAATCTGCCATTTTTAAGCTCCTTCCTTTCAATATTTGAACGGATTAATAGCCTTATTATATTATAATATTATGAGGAGGTCAAATACTACAGGGCATGAGTGGTGACCCCACCGGGAGTCGAACCCGGATTTACAGGCTGAGAACCTGACGTCCTAACCATTAGACGATGGGGCCCTAGTACAACACATTCTACCAAAAAACTCATTTTGATCATAATGGAAAGTACACTATAATTTACTTAGTGACTACAAACTCTAAAAGAACAACTTTAATACTAATACCTTTACTAATTTTATTTTCACTTAGTTATATTAATTTCCAAAAATATCAACCTAAAATATTAAGAAAAATAGAAGAAGTAAAAGGAATATCTTCAATAAATACAGACGATGTACCTTATCCTTCTGATGCAGTAAAGATTGGTTTCTACCAAACCCCAAAATCAAAACAAACAACATTTAGAACGTATAAAACTCAAGAAGAAATACAAGAGTTTTATAGAAACATATACAGTGGTAAGGCATGGAAAATAGTGAACGAAAAGATTCTAGAAAACACAAGCACTGTAACTTACCAAAAAGAAAAGGAAGTAATAACCATAGTGATAACGCCAGAAGGAAACGACAAGGGTACAATAGTAAGTATAGAAACAATAGTTAAATGATTACTTTTTAGTTCCTCTTAAGTAAATTGCTCTCCAAGGTTGAAATCTACTATTAAAAATATCTGTGAACATTATTTGATCCCCTTTTTTAACAGTTCTTGAAAAAGAAACATCAGCTCCCCATGCAGGATGTTCTACTTGGACGATCTGTCCTACTGGAAGAGTAGGGTCATCTTGATACAAAGGCTCAGGAGGAGGAGATTGATTAGTAATCACAGGACTTGTTATTTCAACAGTCCTTCCATCCGGTGTTCCATACAACTTAAACGTGAGACTATTCTCATCAACATCCCATGAGGTTTGCACCAAGATATATGCTGAAGTATTATTTTTAAACTTAAAATCCCAAGATGGTTGAAACACAGCTGCATCAAAACCAGCAGGCATGTCTTGCTCATAATACCCTACTCTATACGCATGTGGATACCTTGCAACAACAGGTAAACCCGCATTCAAGACTGCTCTAAAAAGAGTGGTAGATGTTTGACACACACCACCTCCTTCTCCAAGTACAGTTCTTCCTTCCTTTATTATATATGCCATTTGAAAACCATGTACTGCATCAATTGGTCCAACGGAATTATTCATCGAGTAGGTAGCACCAGGGGCAACAAGAACACCATTTGTTCTTTCTGCTGCCAATGTTAAATTATGTATTCTTCCAGGGATAGATCCAGCATAATGAGAAACTCCTTCCCCAAGAAGAGCATAAATCCCATACTTTTCCTTATCTGTAGGACCTTCCACTTTACTCATTGGAATATTAACAACAACTCTTTCTCCAAACATAGAAGCCTTAAAATCATTAGTAAATTTAGAAACATCCAACTCTTTTCCTTCCTTTATTATCTTAAACTCCAACACTTGTTTCTCATTTGACGAGGTAACTTGACCTCTTGGTAATTCATTAACTTCCCCGCCAATATTTTCTATCAAAGCCTCAAATTTAGCGTTGTTTAAAGAAACTTTTACTTTATTCTCATCTTTTTCAAGGGAAATTAAATCAAGGAGTTGTTCTTGATTTAAAGTCCATGTTTTATCTCCATACTTCAAAACTAAATCTTTAGATACTATCTTTTCTATTTCATTAAGTAAGTTATTTACATCTTTTTCTACAATTTGAGGATTGACAGTTTTAATAGGAACATTTTTATTACTAAAATCCAAGTTATCAAAAGACCCAATAACTGCAGAATATAGATCGTCTTCAATTATCTTTCTTCCTTTCTCCGAAGCAGAAACAACCAAATTTTCATCAGATAAGATAACTCTAGATTGTTTTGCTTCTTTATTTACTTCTCCCCTTATTATAGAAAGTTTTATACCTAAAGAATCATCGTCGTAATCGTATGAGGCTGGAACCACTAAGTTTTTCATTAACCCTGCAATTTTTTCTTTTGTATCAGTAATTATGTTTCCATTTCTTCCAACCTCAAAAGCCCTGCTTACAGAAGCATCCCAATCATAAACAAGTCCAATATCTTCTGCTCTTATCAAGAATTCTTTCTCATCATATTTAAGTTTTAAATCTTTAGTTGTTTCCTTATCTTTTTCTTCAAGATGCTTTTTAGCTTGATCAAAAGTCATTCCTCCAATTTTTACTCCAGCAATCTTTACCCCAGGGATTACTCTCCTTGCATAAACAAGATGGTAAATTGTTGATAATAAGAGAATAGTATAAAAAGCAAGAACTATATTTCTTATCTTTGATGGATTAATATTTTTAAAGTTAATCTTATTTAATTTTAACTTTAGGCAGATTCTAGAATAAAAATCACCTAGCTTTGTTTTCACTTTCATTCTTGTTAAATTCCCTAAGAATTGAAAACTTTTGCTTTCCTATCTTTCCAATTAAGAATTTCTCTGGAGATTCATCCATGTCTACTACAAAATCTGCTTCAGAGAAAAGTCTACTAGATCCAGTTTTTCCAAATGCAATTACTTCTGTCCTTACTCCTTGACTTCTTGCATATTCAAGAAGATCTGTATAGTCTCCATCTCCCGAAACAAGTATCATCACATCTATCTTTGGTACCATCCTTACTGCATCCATACACAAACCTACATCCCAATCTCCTTTTTTTGCTCCTCCAAAGAATATTTGAAGATCTTTTTCTTTTACTTCATAACCTATTTTTTGCAGTGCTCCAAAGAAATCTTTTTCTGCACCAACATCTGCTTTGATCACATAAGCAAATGCCCTTACTAATTTTCTCCCGGCTACTCCTGATGCAAGAACTCTCCCAAAGTCAACTTTAGCTCCATATAAATTTTTAGCAGAGTAGTACATATTTTGTACATCTACAAATATGGCTACTCTTTGTTCTTTATGTTGTGCTGGAATCATAGTAAGTAAATTGTATCCTAAACTACATAACTAACAAAGTACACAAATACTGTAATTTTAAACACCATTTGACTTATGTATGGTTATTTTGTTAAATAGCAACATTCTAAATAAAAAGGAGTTAAAAATGGAAGAAGAAGTTGTGTCTCTAGAGGCTGGACATTTATACCTTAAGAAGGATGGGGCCGATACTAGGTGGGAATTAATCACGCCGAGCAAACCCATTGCTTTTTTAAAGGACGTTAAAAGCTTTGAAGGAATTGAACTTCTCACAGTGTTTGCATTTTCCACAATAAGTTCTCATGGACCTTTCTCTCATCGTGTTGAAATAGAGAAAGGGGACATCTTCGTCCGTGCTAATGCAGAGCATATCAAATACATCTTTAGAAATTGGGAGACGCCAGCTGAAAGAGGACGAGAAAGCTTATCCATAGAGCAATGGATTTATAAAGTCATTTCAATTGATTGTTTAAAAGGCCCAATGATAAATGAACTCTTGAGAATAGCCAAAAAATTCACCGAAGGTTTATTTTTACTTTAACCACAAAAGCCATCTATCAACTTAGGTGGCTTTCTGTTGAACGCGACTTGCTTGTAGCTTTTAATAAATGTTACCCCTTCTTATTTTCTTTATTCTTTGAGGTTATACACTAAACAACCAATCTACTCTTCAATACTTATAGCTTGTACAGGACATCTTCTTACAGCTTCTTTTATCTTTTCATTATCTGTATCTTCTGCTCCTTCTTTAACGGTTGCTTTAGCTCTTTCATTATCATAACCAAAAGCTTCTGGGGCAGTTATTCCACAAGCTCCACAACCAATACATATATCTTCATTTATTTTTATTTTCTTTATCTTTTTATCCATATAAATATTTTATCAGCAATAGTGTATAAATGGTAAAATCAAATAAACGTTGGGGGATCGTCTAATGGTAGGACGTTGCACTCTGGATGCAATAATTGGGGTTCAAGTCCCTGTCCCCCAGCCAAGTAGCCCGGAGAGTACTCATATGGATAGGATTGTTATTAAATCAATCAGCCACTATAAGTTCCATAATATATAATCATATATAATTGGCGTATGGATGAACAAGAACATTACTGTGAAAATACGGACACTTACCCAATAACAAAGTTTTTCAAGTTAGGTAACACCAGAGGAAAGCATATTCTCTTAGTTGGGGAATCTCCTGCACCTAATGGTTGGAGAAAATCTGGTAAAGCATTCTATACGATAAACGGAAAGCTTTTGCCCACTGGTAAAAATTTAAATAAATTATTCGAACCCTATCAACTAAACATTGATGACTGTTCATTTACAGAATTGGTCAAATGCTATGTAGATAAAAAACGGAAGCAACTGGATGTTTGTGGATCTAAGTGTTGGCCTATCTTCCTAAAACAACTAAAAGCAAATAATATCAGATTTATTATTTTATTAGGCGTAAAAACTTTGGAAATATTCAATAAAAATTCCAACTTAAACTTGGAAATAGGAGTCATTACTGAGGCATCTCTGTCCGAAAGTATGTATCAATTCCTTCCTATATATCATCCCTCACCAATTGGGCCATATAATCATCAGAAAAACATAGAAATATTTAATAAATTAGCTAAGCAACTGAGAGACCTCTTATGTTGAACTTATATCAAAACTCAAATCTTCTTTCTAAAGAACAATTTGATGAGCTCGAATCTATATTTAAAGACACATGGTCAAACAATACAGTATTTCCCAATTTAGCTAATAAATGGACTAGAGTTGACAAAGCCTTGGGACAATGTGTACCCACTGCTTTAATTGTGTATGACTTATTTGGGGGGAAACTAGCTTACGATAAAAATAACTTTCATGTTTGGAATGTACTTCCAGATGGAACGAATCAAGATTTCAGCAGATGTCAGTTTAAAAAACCTACAAAATTTAATATATATGAGTATAAAACAAAAGATGAGATTCTAAATTCAAAGAGTGCTTGTGAGTATAAAATTCTTGAAAGATACCAAACTCTCAAAAGTAAAGTGAGAAAAGAACTAAAACGATTAAGGGCTCTAGACAAGTATGCTCAATTATCTGGGAATTAGAGCCTAGAGAATGAAATGGGTGTTAGACCGACATGCTCAGCCAGAATGGGCACACAAGTGATCACGAAGCCTCAAATACTCTTTCAAGGCTAGTAGATACTCCTTGATCGAACCTAAACTACCTATGATTAGAGCGATGACACATGGAAAATAATACACGTAAACAGGCGTAAAGACAGATGAAAACTAACTCACAACCTCTCCTTTATCCATGTTTTTTAACATATCCACAATGGCTTCTTGCATAATATGGGACGGGGGTGTTATACCATGATAAGAGTTCATACCAGCTACTCGTGTAAGATCCTCCACAAATCCAGTAAATTCATCTTTTAGATCTACATCAGGGTTGTCAGCTAATGATTTTTCAACCTTCTCTAGGTTTGTTCTTACAAGTGAGTCAAAGTCACCAGGTATCATACCTGCTTCAGACTGGTTATATAATTGGGTGATGGCAGAAACGACCTCATCCCGATGGCCTGCATCCAAGAGATCTTTCACGACTTCGGTTAAATCTGGTTCTTGTTTTAAGCCTTCATCATTCATTGCCTCAATCTACACATAATTTAATGTAATGTCAAGCTCGCATACAGAAAAACATTAAAATTAATCTGATTCTTGTGTAATAGTCCCATGCGTTCTAAACCGACATGCTTAGCCATGTAACCTTGAGAAAGGGCTCACGGGATAATATAATTCGTGTGTGAAAGTGGTTACATTTATCAGACATTACAGATTAGCATACCCGTTTGATTCCAAAGAAAACACAGATCATGAGCAATATGTAAACCTATCCAAAGGACTTATTGATCCATCTATAAATAGTGACGTTAAAAACTACATTACAAACGAATTAGACCTAGATGCATACAAGCAATTTGATGTGATCATAAGTAGTCCCTCAAAACGCACTTTAGAAAGCGCCAACGAGGTTAAAAAAGTATTCAATCTCAACATAAAAATAGAGACATGTGAACTTTTAGAGGAATGTGCCTGGAATCCAGATTTACCAGGGGAACGAATTAATAGATTCATCGATGGCACCGAACTTAGTACTCTAAAAGATACCTGGGAAAGAATAAAGGAGCTAGATAAATATCTAAAAGGTCTCAGCTACAATAATATGCTTTGTGTTACCCATAGCTTCTTCATGCAAATATTGTATTTATATTATTCTGGCAGTTTTAAAAATTACAAAGATATTAAGTATGAAGATATAAAAAGTTCTTTTCATGGGGAGTATTTAAAAGGATTTGATGTAAATTATCCTGACCTGGGAAAGTAGACGCAGACGCTCCTGACCAGCATGCTCAGCCAATTATCTTGTCTTTGTAGCAACATAAATCAATCTTAAATATCTTATGCTAAAATAATTTCTAATTATGGATTATAGATTTACAAATGAGTATCCAGCCTCTAAACTGGATGAAATTGTAAACTTTATTCTTGGACCTAGGTTATGGATCCCTAATACAGATTACCCAGATTTTCTTGATTGGGCTGATAAATCTTACAAAGAACTTCATAAAGAAAGTAAAAGAGCATTAATCGCCATATCTTCAGGGAATATTGTTGGAGTATCTATTTACCAAAAACATAAAACGTATTCAGATGCTCTTGAAATTAAAAACCTAACTGTTAGACCAGAATTTAGAGGTAGATACTTGGCTAGCTTCTTACTGAGAAACACAGAGATAGAAGGCTCAAAGGAGTTTAAATCAAAAATTATACTTTGCGATGCCAAATCTGTTAATTATGCCATCAAGTTCTTTCTTCTTAAGCATAGGTACAAAATAGCTGGAAGGGAAGATCTGTACAATCTAGGAGGTGGAAAAGATTTAATATATAAAAAGAATGCACCAGCTATATTAACTTCAAATCTTATACTTTCTTGCTGATGAAAGTTCCAATAACTACCCATGTACCTGATCAAAAATCTAGAGAAGAGCTACTTACAAAGTAAATTATCTTTTTGTTCTCTATCAAGATATCTAGCTAATATATATATATCTTTCTAATAGTACCTAGATATAAATTTTGTAATGTGTATATAGAATTGGGAAGGTATTGGCTGTGAGTTTAGAAAATATATTAACCTTCTCCATGGTATAGGAAGAAAAAGAATTTATAGATTAAAAGTATAAAGAAAAGCTTAAGCACTTTCTCAGCATTTTTTACTACTCTACTAACTATTAATACTTGAACTTTTTTTAAGGAGGTGGACAAGGATGAAAGATCAAAAAAATAAAACCCAAATTATGTATGCTGTTATCACAATTGCAATAGTTATTTGTGTTTCACTCTTAATCTGCAGAAAAGGAAATTCAACTAATCCTGGAACTGGAAATAAACAAGGTGAAAACGCACAATTTAAAGGAGGGGACAAAACTCCACCTGAAGGAGCACCACAAGGAAAAGGATTCGATCCAAACAATATTGACTACGCATTAATAGCACAAAAATTAAACTTAACAGAAGATAAAGTAAAAGAAGTACTAACAGTTAAGGCTGGGGAACAGCTGAATCTTGAAAATGCTGCTACTACTTTAGGAGTTTCTGTAGCTGACTTAAGAACAGCAATGGGCATACCAGAAATGGGATCCCCAAGGTCAGAGGAAACAAACAATTCTAGTAACTAACAAAGAAAGAGTCTGGGCAGGGACTCCTTCTGAATGCTAGTACTCTGTTCATTAGACTATAATAAAGTTAGTTATTAAAACTAACATACTAACATATGAGAATACTTGTTGTAGAAGATGACAAAAAAATATCAAATGCTTTAAAAGAAGGTCTTGAGTTTGAAGGCTTTGCTATTGATATTGCTGAAACAGGCACTTATGGATATGACTTAGCTTCCACTACAGATTATGACTTGGTCATTTTGGACCTAATGCTCCCAGGCATGGATGGTATGGAGATATGCAAGAAATTAAGAGAAGAAAACAAACATACATTGATTTTAATGCTTACAGCTAAAAGTGAAGTGGAAGATAAAATAGCAGGACTAAACATAGGTGCAGATGATTACCTGGCAAAACCTTTTTCTTTTGACGAGCTCCTTGCAAGGATCAGATCTCTCTTAAGACGCTCATCCACCTTCACACCAGATGAATTAACATGTGAAAATTTAAAAATGAACACAAGAAACTTTACAGTATCACGTGGCAATAAAAACATTAACTTATCAAAAAAAGAATTTGCACTATTAGAGTACTTAATGAGAAATAAAAATAAGGTAATTGCAAAAGAAGACATAATAGAACACGTATGGAACTATGATGCAGACATCCTGCCAAACACAGTTGAAGTTTATATTGGATACCTAAGAAATAAGATTGATAAATCCTTTAAGAATATGAAGCCTTTATTAAGAACTCTTTGGGGATTTGGCTATAAACTTGAGGAGCAAAATGCTAAAGTCAGCAAGAATTAGATTAACAACTTGGTATCTTCTTATCATAATGTGTATTACCGTTTCTTTTAGCATAGTTGTATATTCTGGTGTTGTTAAATCAACAGAAAGAGCACTTGGAAATTATGAAAGAGGAATAGAACAAAGATTTGAGAAAATGTTACCCCTACCCAACAATATTCAAAACCCAGCAAGAATTGAAATGATAAAAAATGTAAAAACAAATACCATCACGTTATTGTTTGTTGTAAACATTGCAATATTAATAATTTCTGGAAGTATTAGCTACTTTCTTGCAGGAGTTACACTAGAGCCAATAGAAAAGATGCTAGAAAAACAAAAGAAGTTTATTGCCGATGCTGCTCATGAACTAAAAACACCTTTAACATCAATGAAAGCTCAATTGGAAGTTGGTCAAAAGTGTAAAAAGTTTAATACACTAGAAAGTTCTGAAATTGTAAGCAGTGTAATTGAAGATATTGACTCTTTAACAACTCTTACTAATGACCTTTTAAAAGCTAGCCGTTATCAGAACTATGAAAATAAGAACAGTATTGAGGACTTCAACATAACAGAAGTTGTAAATAAGGTTCATGAGAGTATGAAACAAAAGGCTATAAAACAAGGAGTAACCATAAAAGTAAATTCTTCCCAAGATGAATTGCTAGTTCATGCAGATAAGAATGCTATTAAGGAGCTAATTACTATCCTCCTTGATAATGCAATAAAATTTAACAGGAAAGAAGGGTTAGCTGAAATAAATATAAACAAAGAAGATAAAAACCTTGAAATAGAAGTAAAAGATAATGGTATTGGTATATCAGAAAAAGATATTCCATTTGTATTTGATCGTTTTTATAAAGCAGATAATTCTAGAACAAGAAAATCTTTTGAAGGTTATGGTTTAGGTTTATCAATAGCTAAGGAAATAGTTAATTTGCACAGTGGTTCTATAAGTGTAAAAAGTAGACCGAATAAAGGATCCTCATTTCTAGTAAAGCTACCTATTGCTTGTTAATCACCTTTTGGTGTTAATGTAAAAACTCTCAGAAATTTCCCAGTATTTATGGTTATAATTTAATGCATGAAAATCAAAAGCTTATTGCTAAAATATAAATGGATAGTGTTAGCTATAGTACTTATACCAACGATAATTATAGTAGGACAAAAAATACTAGGGAGTAAGGAAGCAGGAACACAACAACAACTCACTTCAACTGTTAAAAGAGGTACGATTACTTCTTATGTCTCAACAACTGGGACAATACAAGCAGCAAATTATCTTGCTATAACAACAAGCGTTAATGGTATTGTTAAAAAGGTTTACGTTACTGAAGGTGAAAAAGTAGTTAAAGGACAAAAAATAATGGAAGTTACTTTAGACTCGGAAGGAGAAAGAAGTTTAGCAGATGCTTACTCTTCATATCTAAGAGCAAAAAACAGTCTAGAATCAGCTAAAAATAGTCTTTATGGTTTAGAAACTGCAATGCTTCAAAAAGAAGAAGCTTTCGAAGACGAGAAAGAAACAAATAGCTACCAAGATCATGATGAAAGGCTTTCATACAAATATGCAGAAAACGAATACCTTCAAGCAAAAAATGCTTACGAAATACAAAAGTCTTCTATTAAACAAGCAGAAATAGCACTAGAAAGTGCTTATTCAGAATATCAAGCTTATTCATCAACTATTACTGCCCCAGCAAATGGAGTAATAGCAAATATAGTAGCAACTGAAGGAACTAAGATAGAAAATTCAGTTACCTCAGATAGATCTGTTGAAACGGTAGCTTCAATCAAACAAGAAGGGACTCCAACAGCTTCTTTAAATGTAACAGAAGTGGATATAAATAATATTAAGGTTGGCCAAAAAGCAAAACTTACTTTAAGCAGTATATCCGATCAAACATTTGAAGGAACAGTAACTGGAATAGATAAGATTGGAACACAATCAAGTGGAGTGTCTAACTACCCAGTAATAGTAAAGTTTGATTCAGACAATGACAAGGTGCTTCCTAACATGAGTGTGACTGCAGACATTATTATTGAAAGTCATGACAATACACTTTATGTTCCTACAAGTGCTATCAATACTGCAGGAGATACAAAATACGTTTTGGTTCCAGAAGGGGCAGGTCAAAAGAAAGCAACAGTAAAAGTAGGAATATCTGATGATTCCAATACAGAAATATTAGAAGGGTTAAACGAAAATGATGTAGTAATACTAAGCACACTTCCTACAGAAGGCTTTACATCATCATCAAAGAATTCCTCAAATGATAGGGGTGGTGGAATGATGATGGGTGGACCTGGAATGTAATTCAAACTAAGGCTCAAGTCTATGATTGAAGTAAAGAAATTGTCAAAAACATATTCTAACGGAGGGGTTGAAACACAAGCTTTAGTGGATGTTTCCTTCAAGGTTGAAAAAGGAGAATTTGTAGCTATTATTGGACCTTCCGGATCTGGTAAATCTACTTTAATGCATATCTTAGGAGCACTTGATAAACCCACTTCCGGTGAATATATCCTGAATGGAAAGAATGTTGAAAATATGAAAAAAGATGAGTTAGCAGAAATAAGAAACAAAGAAATTGGTTTTGTGTTTCAATCTTATAACCTACTCCCTCGTATGTCTTCTCTAAAGAATGTCATGTTACCTATGGCATATGGAGGAATACCAAAAAAAGAACGGATTAAAAAAGCTGAAAAGATGTTGAAAGTTGTAGGGTTGGAAGACAAACTTAGAAGCGTTCCTAACCAACTATCGGGGGGACAAAAGCAACGTGTTGCTATTGCTAGAGCTTTGACAATGGAACCAGCAATAATATTAGCCGATGAACCTACTGGTAACTTACCAACTAATCAAAGTAATGAAATTATTTCACTTTTTGAGGAATTAAATAAAAACGGACACACTGTTATCATAATCACACACAATGATGATATAGCAAAAAAGGCAAGGCGCGTATTAACTTTGGTAGATGGTCGTATAGTTAGCGATCAAAAAAATATATGAGATTAATTGAAATATTTGAAGAAAGTATATCAGTACTAAAAACAAACGGTATGAGGACAGCACTATCTGCTCTAGGAATTATTATAGGTATTGGATCAGTAATCACCCTTATGACACTCGGTCAAGCAAGTCAACAGAGTGTTAAAAACAGAATTCAATCACTAGGGTCAAATCTATTAATTGTTAGACCAGGTGCCCAAAGAAGTGGCTTCTTACGTGGATCGGCTTCAGGAAATACAACATTAAAATACTCTGACGCCAAAGCTATAGAGGCATCTCAAAGAATAAACACAATACAAAAAGTAGCTGCAGAGTACAGTTCAAGAACTCAGCTTGTATATGGAAGAAATAACACAAACATACAAGTATCTGGTGTAACAGGTGAATATTTTGATAGTAGAAACATTACCTTGACAGTAGGTTCTCCTATTACAGAACAACAAAATCAAAATATGGAAAAAGTTGTAGTGCTTGGACCAACGGTCGTGGAAGATTTATTTGGTACAAATGTGAATCCAATCGGTAAGAGTATTAGAATAAATGGTACTTCTTTCACTGTAGTAGGTGTTACTAAATCAAAAGGAAGTTCTGGAGTTGGAAATTCTGATGATATTGCATACGTTCCTCTTCAAACTGCTCAAAAAGTACTATTTGGGGTTGATTACATTAGTACTATTTATGTAACTGCTAAGAATGATGATCTTATGGAAGCAGCACAAAATCAATTGGGATTTCTCTTGCTAGAACTTCATAATAAAGCTACTCCTTCGGACGCAGATTTTACAGTCTCATCTCAAGCAGACATTCTCGAGACGGCAACTGAAGTAACTAGTACTTTCACAACACTTCTCACAGGAATAGCAGCTATTTCTCTTATTGTGGGAGGAATAGGAATCATGAATATTATGCTTGTAACAGTAACTGAAAGAACTATGGAGATAGGGCTGAGAATGTCTCTAGGTGCAAAGAGCAGGACCATAATAACACAGTTCCTTACCGAAGCTGTAGTTCTAACAATTACAGGAGGGATGCTTGGGGTGCTTATTGGAGTTGGTGCATCTACCATCATAACAAAGGCAATGTCCTTGCCAACAGCAATATCATATCAATCAATAGTGTTGTCTGTTGTAGTTTCATGCTTGATTGGAATCATATTTGGTTGGTATCCAGCATATAAGGCTTCAAAGCTACAACCTATTGAAGCATTAAGATATGAATAAACTATTTAACAAAATAATAGATTCAATTAAAGGAGATAAAAATATCAAACAACAAACTATGTTAATAGTAGTATCTACTTTTCTAATAGCATCTTTAATAGGATTTTATTTAGGGAGATATTATGAACAAGAATCTACTAGGAGAAACTTCCAGCAAAGAAAGATGATTTCTCCGCAACAGAGATTGTTTAATGGAGATAAGCCTATACAAAGACCAGATACACAAAAGTAATGTGATTTAATACTCCACTTAGTAATTCCTTTGATAAATCCGCCAAAACTCTAGACCATTAATATAAACAGAATCAACCTGCTTAAACTTAATATTTGGATCTTTTCGTATGGACTCCGGAAGTTCTTTATTAGGACCTAAAATCATAACTTTAAAACTATTAGGATGTTCAACAAGAACGTTATAAACAACTCCTTTTGGATAGATTGATTTCAAAGGACCAAAGTCACTGCTACCAATGCTCATACTATCCCCATATCTATCAATTATCTTTTGTCTTAAATCAAATACTCCAATACCAAAGAGTTTTTGCCCAATAATTTCGTTAGCTTTTTTGGCATCTCCCACTAAGGGATTCACATACATTAAGTAATGTGGAAAGAGAGTAAATAGCTGATAAACAACTGTAGTTAAGAAAAGTGCCACAGGAAAGACAACAAACTTCTTCTTCTTAACTAACTTATACCACCCATAAGTTGCCATTAGAGCAAGATAAGGGTAAATAGGAACAACATACCTATCTACTTTTTTGCTAAAGAACATAATTACACAAAAGTACCCCAAGTAGAAGATACCAGCAAAAGATATATAAGAGATATCTTTTACACCACAAAACTTTCTATCTTTTATCTTTTTAAACAAGGAAGCAAGAACATCAACAATATAAATGACTATCCCTAAAATCATGAATGGAGATGTCTTTAAGACCAAGAGAATAGGATAAAACCAAAACCCAGGAGTTCTAGTTTCTCTTCCAAAGAATATTTGAGTGTGTCCTTCTTCCTCCCCTACTTGATAACTTTGCATAAATATCTTGTTTAAAGTTTCAACAGGAGCAACCCATATGGCAGGAAAAAGGACTGTATAAAAAAATATGAAACCAAGAGAAATACAAGAAATATAAACTAACATCTTTTTTAAACCTTGATTAAGGAATGTAATTAGCGCTCCAGCAAATAAACAGAACAAGAAAGCTCCAACAAATAATGTTTTACTTAAAGCTCCTATTGCTAAGAAGAATGAAGCTAAGAAGATATAAAAAATATTTTGCTTTTTTGAAGTTAAATAAGTAAAAACAATAGCAATAATTACACACAAGGATATTTGAGCATCATGATGGATTAATCTTGAGTTGCCAATATAAAATGGCTCTAGACTAAGAATAACCACAAAAAGTAATGATAACCACCAGTTATTGATTGCCTTATTCAAAAATATCATTAAAAGAATAGATAAAAATAAAAACCAAATGATCAAGAGAAGTTGAGTGTTTGTATGAAGATACTCAAAATCATTAAATATCTCAATAGTAGCCTTATGATCCTTCATGCTTAATAACTGTGCAGTTAGAGATATTTCCCACATGAGGGGGACTCCAGGATGATATTTTTGAAATGTATCAACATACTTCTTAGAAGCAAGCGCATTAAGAAATCTTTCTGATCTGTCATGCCAATACACTTCATCTGTATTAACTATGGTCGTTCCAGCCCTTGGAAGCCTAGTTCCTAAATACAAAGCTATAAAGATTAGCACACTTAAAACCTTAACAGTTTTGCTCATGAAATAATTATATGACATTCAAACAAAAATGATGTGATATTGATGACTCTTTCTTATTCCGTATATCCAAGTACTTTATACACATTTTCCATAGGAGAAACAGTAAATCCATTTTTATTCTCACATAACTCACACTTGTATGGGGTTCTTTTGGTGGATTTAGTTGCAAGAACCTCCGGATTAACTTTTATTTTATTCTTTATTCTTTCGTATACATCCAACACATTTTCAGTAAAAGGATTTTCTTCTCTTCCATTATAGTAATGTTTACTATGAAAGTATTTATTAGCCTTATCAGAATCTGATATCGTTAGTAACATCTCGATATTCTCAATCCACTTTGGATTAATAGTTCCACCTTCAAGAACAACAGCACTTTCAAGAATCTGAGTAGCTAACTGGTCTTCAGGATTCCTAATCTTTATTTTCACGTTCTCAAACTCGACTTCCTCAACGTCAAAAGGCGTATAAGGAACATAACTAAATATGTCTAATTTTACCTTAGAAGATCTATCAACAAGAGCCACGAAAAAATCATCTGCATGTTCTTTCTTTTTATTTGTGTAATCATGGTAATGATACACAATCAAATCTTTGCAGATGGAGGATTTTAAATCACCTACATCCTTCAGGAGAAAATCTAAGTCATTAAACTCCCTGCCGTAATCAAAAGTCTTGTTACTCCTCCTAAGATGATACCTTACAGCAAGGCCACCACACAGTATTAAGTTATTTATATTGACATGTGGAAGCAGCTTAAGCAAACAACTTCTGACGTCTTCCTTATTCTTTTCCCCAAAGCTATTCAACAAAGTATCAGTGCTCATGGCTCAATACTATCTCCAATAAGTATTTATTGTCAAACCAATATTATCTAATCTTTACTAACTTATTATTTGATAATTTATAGATGCTGGACGGTGGATTATCTAACTCTCCGCCATCAACATAAAAATCTACTTTTTTCCCAAAGTATCTTATTGCTTGATTAATATTCGTGGAAGGAGACATACCATGTGGATTTGCACTAGTTGAAACTAATGAGCCACTCTTCTTTATTACAGACAACAAGAAATGATTATTCGGCAATCTAAACGATTTCGTGACGTTATGTTCTAAATCAAAAATTAGAGTATTTGGTCCAGGCCAATACTCAGAAATTATCTTATCTTCAAATTCTCCCAGCTTTACTCCAAAGTTCATTAAATCTTTATTGCTACAGATCATTGTTATCATGGGTATAGATTTTTCCCTCCCTTTTATACAACTAATCTTATCTATAAGATCCTTCCTGTTTTCCAAACAATGGATACCATAGATTGTATCCGTAGGTAAAACACCGATTTTGCCTTCACTAAGCAATAGAGATATAGTATCTATGTCATTTACACTCAAAACCATGGCTATATTATACTCAATTAAACCAGTAGATAAGATAAACACAATATTTGTGTTATACTTTGCCAATGAAGAAAATATTAAATAAAATCAAAGGATTTTTCAAAAAATCCGATAATAAACTACCCAAATGCAATATGTGTAACAAAATTAAAACCTTCTTTAAGAAAATTGATCTAAGAAAATGGTTTAAGGAAAACAAGCTTCTTTCTATAGGAGTTATTGCTATACTCATAGCTTTCCTATTTGGTCTTTTCTTGAAAAGTTACTTCATAGCAGCAACTATCAATGGAAAACCAATATCAAGGTCGATGGTAGTAAGAAGATTAGAGAAGAATCAAGGTCTTACAACGTTAAATTCTATAATTACAGAAGAATTAATAAGGCAAGAAGGTAAGAAGAAAGGAATAAAAATAACTAAAGAAGAAATTAATGATGAAATGACAAACATAGAAGAAAGTTTAAAAGGACAAAATCAAACTCTTGAAGAGATATTAGCCTCACAAGGAATGACAAGAGATGAACTAATTGAGAATATTGAACTGCAGAAGTTGATAGAAAGGATATTAGCTGACAAAGCTACAGTAACTGACGAGGAAGTCCAAAAGTATATTGATGATAATAAAGCATCTCTTCCAGAAGGAACAAACATGGAAGATGTTAAAACATTAGTTAAACAACAGCTTGTTCAACAAAAGATTAGCACTGAATTTCAAACTTGGCTTGATTCAATTAGAAAAGATGCAAAGATAAACATACTTGTTAAGTATTAGTAATGTTAGTTTGTGGCTTTTAAAGTTTAATAAAAATTATATACTTTAAATATGCTGCTCAAGTCTACACGTACCTTAAGTGAAATGTCCCCTGTGTTATTGGATAAAAATGTTTCTGGATCTAGTCCTGTGTACTGGGTATTTTCTAATGTCTCCAAGAAATGGGAAAACATGACTGTAATATCTCCTAGAAGTTTTGGAGAAGAATTTCCTAAAACTTTCGGGCATTATCACACAAGTAGCAACTCTATAGAAAGATATAAGCTTCTTTGTGGTCAAGGCATTCTACTAATGCAAAAAAGAAAGTTTGTTGATGATGACTGGAGTCCAGAAAACATTGAAAGGATATGCTTTGTAGAGCTTATGCCAGGAGATGAAATAGAAATATCAGTGGAGTGGGGTCACTCATGGTCTAACATTGGTACTGAGCCCTTAATTACACTTGATGATTGGAAGGATGGGCATCCCCCTCAAGATTACAGTCAAATAGAAAAACTTGGAGGGATGGGGTATTTTCTGGTAAATAGGAATGAAAATGCTACGTTTATTCCAAATAAAAACTACAAAAACCTTCCAACCCCTGAGTGGTTATCTGCATCAGAATTCCATAACTAATATAATCTTAACAGCCTTTATTTGATATAATTGTCTCTGTCTATGTCACAAGATACTCAAAATATATTATCTGTCCCAAAACATGTAGCTATAATAATGGATGGAAACAGAAGATGGGCTAAGGAAAAAGGGTTGCCATCTTTAGAAGGACATAGAAGAGGAGCAGATAATTTTGAGAAACTAGCAGAAAGAGCAAAGGAACTTGGAATTTTATGCTTCACAGGATGGGCCTTTTCTACTGAAAATTGGAAGAGATCTAAAGAAGAAGTAAAATATCTTTTTTCTTTAATTGGGGGGCTTGCTGAAAGGTATAAAAAGAAATGCCAAGAAAAGAAAACAAAGTTTATTCACCTTGGAAGAAAAGATAGAATTCCTGAAGAAACAAGAAAAACCCTTGAAGATGTGGAAGAATCTACTAAGGGTTTTAATGATTTTACAGTAGCAATAGGAGTTGACTATGGTGGACATGATGAATTGCTAAGAGTAATGAAAAAGATGAAAGAAGACAAAGAGGAAATTACACAAGAAAATATAGAAAAGAACTTGGATACAGCTTCATTACCACAAATAGACTTGATTATTAGAACAGGAGGAGAAAAGAGGCTAAGTGGTTTTATGTCCTGGCAATGTGCTTATGCAGAACTTTACTTCACAGACACATACTTCCCAGATTTTGGGGTAAAACAGCTGGAAGAAGCAGTTAAGAATTTCTCGCAGAGAGAAAGAAGATTTGGAGGAAATTAACAAACTCTGTGCATTTTCTTCTTGGTTCTTTTTATCTTTTTGTTCATTTGTCTAAGATTTCTTTTCTTGTGTCTTGGCATAATGAAGATATTTTGACATAAAAAGCAAATTAATCAAGATATCTTGTATGATATTATTGCGCTATGCGATTGGTTGTTGGGAACAAACAAAAGGAATTAACCAATGAAGAACTAAATAAAATAATTTCTACATACTCATCAGTAGTAGTTGATATTGGAACTGGTGACGGAAGGTTTGTATATAAAAATGGGTTGATCAACTGTAATGTTTTGTACATAGGAGTAGATCCATCAGAGAAACAACTAAGAGTTTATTCAAAAAAAGCATTAAGGAGGAAAGTAAATAACGTTCTTTTTATCGTTGGTTCTATGGAGCAAATGCCGATCATTGCTAACAACAGTGTAGACAAGATATATATTACCCTCCCATGGGGGACATTATTAGAAAGCATTGTCAAGCCAAAAAAAGACTTTGTATTGAAAATATTTAATTTACTTAAAAAAGATGGGAAATTAATAACTACGTTTGGATATACCCCTGAACTTGAACCATCTGAATCAAAAAGACTAAACTTACCTCCAATGGAAGAAGAGTTAGTAATAAAAACCATTATTCCATCATTTGAATCTTACGGATTTACCCTTGACGACTACAAGAAGCTAAGCAAAAAAGATTTAAGGGATACAGAAACAACATGGGCAAAAAGATTGCGCTTTGGAAAAGACAGAAAAATCTACTGTGTGTCTTTTTGGAAAAAGCTATAAGTACTTTACTAATAGCATCAAACCTAAAGCTAACGCTCCAATTATGACTATGGAGGTTAGAGGTTTCTTCCAATTTACGGCAACAGGAGCTTTTTCAGCTTCAACTTTCTTATCTTCTACTACCGGCTCTACGGTGGTTTGTTGCTGCACCTCTTGAGGTTCCATGCATAAATAATATCACTTTTTGAAAGTCAAGTTAATATAGTATATGATTCAAGCAAATAAGTAAGGAGGAGGAGAAATGATTCAAAAGTGGAGAAAAGTATTGCTTAAGATCTTCTTAGAAGATTTTGAAATTCTTCCAGAAGAAAGATTATTGAATCTAGCAGGAAGCATTGGTACAGAGATTAAATTCAACGACTGTACGCATCCGAACGCAGAGATAGAATTCTATGACAACCAAAATAACACAATTATGAACTTCCTAGAAAAGCTACAGAAGGAAAAGAGAATACAAATATTAAAAACATGGGGAAAAGAAAACAACGTTGAGATAGAACTTAAACAAAAAGCTAAAAATCTAACACCAACACAAAAGTTTGTAGCAAAGCTCTTCAACATACCACTAAAGTAGCAGCCAGGCGGTTTTTGATGAACAAAAGCCGCCGTTTCTTATCTTCCTTCAACATTATTTAGCTGATAACATTAATGCATGATATTAAAACCTCTTGAAACAAAAGAGCTTCCTAAGCCACTTCCCTTCTCCAAATTAGTAGGACCTAGCTTTATCATTCTAGGACTTGGTTTAGGTACTGGAGAGCTTATCTTATGGCCAAATCTGATATCCAAATTTGGAATGGGGATCATATGGGGAGCTATACTAGGAATAACCTTTCAATTCTTCATGAACATGGAAATAGAAAGATATGCATTAGCTAGAGGAGAAAGTGTATTTATTGGTTTTGCCAGAAAGCTTAAGAGATTACCAATATGGTTTATTCTATCTACATTTATACCATGGATATGGCCAGGAACAGCTAGTGCTTCTGCAACTATTATTGGTAATTTATTTGGGCTTCAAAATGTACACGTACTTTCTATAGTACTTTTAATTCTAGTAGGATTAATTCTTTCTTTTGGTTCTACACTATACAAAACAGTGGAACATTTTCAAAAATGGGTAACTATATTTGGAGTATCTTTTCTAGTTTTTTTAACATTTTACTTAGCCAAAGCAGAACATTGGGCAGCTCTAGCAAAAGGATCTATTGGAATAGGAGAAAACTATTGGTTTTTACCAGTAGGAATACCAATTGCATCATTTTTAGGTGCACTAGCTTATGCAGGAGCTGGAGGAAACCTAAACTTAGCCCAATCAAGTTATATAAGAGAAAAAGGATATGGAATGGGAAAATACACAGGAAAGATAAAAGGATTGCTTCATGAAAAGAGCAATGAGGATACAAGTATTACTGGAAGTAAATTTGAAATAACAAAAGAAAGTATAAAAACATTTAAAGAGTGGTGGAGGACAATAAATAAAGAGCATGCTTTGATATTTTGGTTAACAGGAACAATAACAATACTAACACTTGGACTTTTAGCATTTACAACAATTTATGGTCAAGTTGGAAACAAGCAAGACATTGAGTTCTTAATAATTGAGAGTTCAAAGATAGGCCAAATGTCACTCCCTATCATAAGTACTATATTTATGATTGTTGTTGCATTAACATTATTTGGAACACAGCTTGGTGTGTTTGACGCTACAAGTAGAATCATCTCAGAAAATGTAATTTTAACTTCAAATAAACTTAGTGAAAAGAATATTGGAAATGTTTATTATCTTGTTCTCTGGGCCCAAATATTAGCAGGAGTAATAATTTTGTCTTTAGATTTCAGACAACCTCTTCAATTAATAGTAATAAGTGCAGTTCTTAATGCTTTTACCATGTTTGTTCATGTGGGACTTACATTATGGTTAAATTTATCTTCTTTAGAGAAAGAAATAAGACCAAGTTTTTTTAGAACTTTAGTTATGACTCTTGCTTTTTGCTTTTATGGATTCTTTAGTATTTATACAATAATCAACGAACTGTTCTAAAGATGATAAAATACATAAATATCGGGGTATGGCGCAGTTGGTAGCGCGTACGCATGGGGTGCGTGAGGCCGGCGGTTCGAGTCCGCCTACCCCGACCATATATCTTCATATACCCTAGAGAAGTAGTATATAAGGCGATGTACCAGCCATCCCATAGACAACACAAACAACATAAGTAAAATTAGCAGTTTATAAGCTTTAGTTGACACTATACATTGTATTCCAAGGATAATACTTGATTATTTATGGTAGAATGAGGGAAAAACCATCAATGGTGGATCTTTGACAAAAAACAGAAAGGAAAGGTGAAAAAAAAGAAAATTGTAATACAACATACAGTTCCTAGCCTCGGAACCGTAATATTGTAAACAGGCATATGCAAGCATAATTAAATTAAGGAGAGACGCATGAAAGGCAAATATATAAGAGCCTTTGTAGTTTTTGTAGTTGCATTTTCTGTCACATTCGCGCTTCTCACCGTTCCCGAGGCAGTTTCTGCACACGGTGGTGGTGGAACTACCTGCGGAGAACACGCACACAAACAAGACGGGCACTGCGTATGTGATGCAGGGTATGAAGGTAATCCAATCGCCGGATGTACTTTAATACAAGAACCCACTTGCGGTGCCAACGCACATGTGGACGGAAACCATTGTGATTGCAACCCAGGATACACAGGGAATCCAATTGACGGATGTGAACCCATTTTTGATCCAAACCCGGGTGAGTGTAAACATGAACACGCAGAATGCAATGTAAATGATTCCAACAAACAATGTTGCCCAGGATTAATATGCTCGGATAAGGGGGTTCCATCGGATATAGGCAAATGTGAATACCTCACACCCACACCTGTGGATTGTCAAGTCAGCGAGTGGTCGGAATGTTCAGCTGAATGCGGTGGTGGTTCAAGAACTAGAACTATCCTAGTGGAACCTCAAAACGGTGGGGCGCCTTGTCCACCTCTAGTTGAGGAATGCAATACAGATCCTTGCCCAATTGATTGCCAATGGGGACCGTGGTCGGAATGTTCAGCTGAATGCGGTGGTGGTATCCAAACACGATCCATTGCAGTAGAAGCCCAATATGGCGGTCAGGAATGTACCGGACCATCAGAGCAAGAGTGCAACACTCAAGAATGCAAAGAGGTGATTGACTGTGTATGGAGTGAGTGGTCGGAATGTTCAGCTGAATGCGGTGGTGGTATCCAAACACGGTTCATACTTACACCAGCGCAAAACGGCGGCAAAGAATGTACCGGCTCAACGGAACAAGAGTGTAATACCCAAGAATGTCCAATCTTGGGGTGCACTGACAAAAATGCTGTGAATTACAACAAGAACGCTACAAAAGATGATGGCTCTTGCGAGTATCCAAAACCAGTAATTTACCCCACAACAGGTGTAGATCTGGTTGGGCGGGCCAAATACTCAGGAATAGCAGCAATTGGACTTTCTCTTGTTTCTTTTTCTATACCTATGAAAAAGAAAAATAAGTAGAAAGTACTAAAACAAAAAGCCAGACTATAAAAAAGCCTGGCTTTTTCTTAATCCTTTAACACCTTAACAAAATATCACTCTCCTTGAGCCATTAATTCTTCAGCAAAAGCCCAAAACATAGCATTTCCCCCAATCTTGCCAGCACACAATGCTGCAATAGATTTGCTCATTGCAGTAGGATGAAAATCTAATGGGAATTGTCTGTACACCCATCTAACGTCTTCATTCTCTTTTATAAAAGCATTTGCAGTATCTTGAAATGTCTTGCAATAAGGACAATCAAAATCTGACCATTCCATAAGAACATACCTAGCATTGACATTACCTTTCACAAAATCCTCTGATGTAACAGGGTCAATTGAGATTGAAGTCCCCGACCCAGATTTTAGTTTTTCAAATTCTGATTTTAATGTTGCTAAGGGAACTGCACCACCTAATTCAACGGCTTTTCCAGTTTGAGTGTCTAACAAGAAGTTTCCAGGTGTTCCACTTACTCCAGACTTAACACCAGAATTAGCTTGATCATTTACCTTCTTCTCTATATCTGCTGATGAGACACAGTTATTAAACTCTTCTTTACTCATTCCAAGTCTTATTGCAATTTCTTCATTGGTTTCAGAAGGTACGACCTCATCTTGAGTATCGCTAGATACTTCTTGAGAATCAGTTGGAACATAATTACTAGTTTTTTTATCCAACAAAGCCCCAAGTAAAAAAGCAATTACTATCAAAACTACTAAAATCCCTACTTGTATTATATTTGAGCTTTTATTCTTTTTTTCCATAGAAACTCCTAATTTAAAATTAATAAACTAAAAAGCATCAAACGGTTATTCTACAATCTCTCTTATCATATATGTCTTTTTATTAGAAGACTCAAAGTACACTCTCATCATCAGTTCCCCAAGCATACCCAACATTATAGATTGTATACCCACTATTATTAAAAGGACAGACAACGTAAGTAAAGGTCTGTTTCCAATGCTTTGACCTATTATCTTCAAGATCAAAAGATAAAGAGCAATTAGTCCACCAATCCCAGAAACCACAGCTCCAGTAAATCCAAACAATCTCCCTGGCATTGCTTTAAATGGCTTTCTAGAAAAGTACAGCATAAAAAACAAAGTTACAATGTCTAGAAGCACCTTAAATGTTCTTTTATGGCCTTTGTAGTAAGATTGTCCAAAATCTCTATCTTTAAACTCAACATCAAACTCAACAATTCTAGGACCGTATACACTAACATAATCTGGAATGAACCTATGCATTTCACCATACAACTTTAGGTTTTTAGCTATATTCCTTCTTAAGCCTTTCATCCCTGATCCTCTGTCTTTTACATAAACACCAGATACTTTTCCAATAATTTTATTCGCTAAGCCACTTTGTTTTGCCCTTCCACTTTTACCCCCGCCCCATCTGCCAACCCTGTTCGTATTCACAAAATCGTAGCCATCATCAAGATAATCAATCACTTTACTAATATTTTCCAATGGAATTTCTAAATCTGCCGATACAGTAATGACATAATCTCCTTCAGCCAAGTCAAAACCAGCCATATAAGCAGCACTCTGACCAAAGTTTGTCATTAAGTTTATACCCTTAACTTCATGGTGAGTATTTGCATACCTTCTTATTACTTCCCAAGTTTTATCTTTACTCCCATCATTAACAACAATGATTTCAAAGCTGTACTTATGATCCTTTATCAAATTAAGAATTCCATCTAACGTTCTATTTATATTTTCTTCCTCATTAACACAAGGAATTACTATTGAAATAAGTTTATTTTTCTCCATATTTTGTCCTTAAACCAATCTACTTCCTTCAAAATCCCCACTTCAGATTTTGTAGTTGGATTATACCTTAAAATTTCCCTTGCTTTATCAATATTAGCTCTTGTTTCAATCTGATCTCCAGATCTTGGAGGCTTAATATCATATATTGCTTTTTTGCCCAGGTAATCTTCAATTATTTTTAAACACTCCCCCACAGTATTAGCTGTATCTAACCCTAAGTTAAACACTTCCCCAATACACCTTTCGTAGTTATCAAGAACAGAAATCAAGCCATCTACTATATCCCCAACATACGTAAAGCTCCTGAGGTGGCTTTCACTCCCTTGATAAAAAGGGAAAGGTTTATCATTTAGTATAGAGTCTATCACCTTAGGATAAAGCTTATCTGGTCTTTCTCTTTCACCATAGACAGAAAACAGCCTTATTGATGTAGCTGGAAATCCCTTATCTCTTTGATAAGCAAGAAGAAGTTGCTCTGCAGCTAGTTTTGTAACTCCATAATATGATGTAGGCTTTGGAGAGGAATTTTCATCATCAGTAGCATGCTTCCCATACACAGAGGATGTGGATATATTTACTACTATCTTTAACTTCTTATTATCCTTCAAAGCTTGGTAAAGATTCTCCGTAGCTGTTATGTTATTTTTTATATATTCAGAAAGTGGTGTAGCTGAAGATAATCCTGGTTGAGCAGCAAAATGAAATACAGCATCTATTCCATCTGTAATTTCTCTTAGGTCATCTGTCGCTAAATCCAAACTTTTAACTTGAATTCCTTTCTTTTGTAAATCCAAAGCATTTAGCTTTTTTAGATCTACACAGTAATAATTATTAAAGTTATCTAAGCCTTTAACATCATGACCTAGATCTTTTAGTTTTTCTGAAGTATGGGACCCTATAAATCCAGCTGCTCCAGTTACTAATATTTTCATACCGTTATATTATACCTAGTTACTTCTTAAATTTCTGCTATAATCTGCTGTAATTTAAAGAAAGAAGGTAGAGGGAATGGGTAAAACAACAAAGATTAAAATCTTATCACAATCTATCACCGAGGAAATTGGAAATATTGACGAAAGCCTCCTGAAGATAAAGAGAAACATCCTAAGTTTAACGAATTCAAATACAAAAGTTGAGTTCTATATATTATCATCCGAATCGGCCCTTGAAGAAATAATAAGAAAGCTAAATCAGTGGGGGAAGACTAATCTCAAAAAGTTCTCTGACTTAAGCCAACAAGAACAAAAGGAACTAAAAGATCTACTAGAAAACTTTATCGAGCTAGACGTAGAAGCAGAATAAGAGAACTAACAAAAGCCTATTGAAACATAATCAGTAGGCTTCTTTTTTAACTACTTCCTTCTAGATTCACTAATATTTGGATCTCCACCATACTCTGGGTAATCCAGTTCTTTTAAAGACTTTCTTTTTAAAACCCAATTTAAAACATTAGAAATAGTAACTCCCATTTTTAAACCAGTAAAAGATCCTGGACCTGGATTTGGAACAAACATAGAAATATCACTAACTTTTAAATTATTCTCCAAAAGAAGATCTTTAATAGATTGAGTAATATCTATCTTTCCACTTTTTACTCCAACAACATCAACAACACCTTCACTTTCCTTAACAAGCTTAACTTCTTTTTCATCTATTTTAGATGTATCTATATAAATCTTATAATTTAATTCTCCTGCTGCTTTCATCTATATACTCAAAATAAATCCTTAAAGTATCTTTAGGTAGTAACTTTTCTGCTAAATCAGGCCATTCGACTATAGTAATACTTTCTTTATCTTCCACCATATCCTTAAATCCTAAATCTTCCACTTCTTGCTCCGTGCTTAATCTATACAAATCAACATGATTAATATGCCCATACTTCCTAGCAATAACGAAAGTGGGGCTTTGTACTCTTCCTTTCTCTCCTAATGCTTCCACTAAAAACCTAGTAAAAGTAGTCTTTCCACTACCTAAATCACCATACAAAGCAATTATCATTCCAAGACTTATACCTTTAGCTATTTTATTAGCAAATTCTTTAGTTTCTTGGGTAGAATGGGTAGTAATTTCCATAAAACCAACCCTGAAATTAATGCACCAAAAGTATCTACACAAACATCAAATAAGCTAGATGATCTTAAAGGAGTGAGGACCTGATGGAGTTCGTCAAACACTGCGTATGATATAGTCATAAAAATAGACAAAAGAACATTCTTAGTTCCTTTATAGTAAGCAAGACATAAAAGCATAAACAATATAAAATGACCAGATATCTCACTAGGTTCATTCCCAACAACACTTGCATTAATAACCTTCCCTGGAATTGAAGAAAGTATAAAAATTATGATCATTAAGAGTATTGCTGGTATCCAGTTCTTAGAACATTTCACTAAAGTATTTTACCATTCCAACGAGATCTTTTCTTCTCATAAAAGAAACCTAAAATACTAGAAATTAAAAATACTGTTAATCCTAGAACAAGGTAAACAAACTTTGGAATGTTAATTTCATCTTTCTTTTTATCATTTTTCACCTCCAGTGTGCTTTCTTGTTTGATATCACCAGAATCCTTACTAGAGGAAGATTCTATAACATTGTTTTCACTAACTCCTTCAATACTCTTACTTATCTTCATATTTTTAAGGTAATTTTCATAAACCTTTTCTCCCCAGATATACCTTTTTGGAGTTAGATAAACAACTTCATTATTCTTATTTCTAATCTCAAAGAACATTTCTACCTTTTTTGTACTTAAACCCTTTATCCTGATCGAAGCATTTTCCTTAAGAATAGGAAAATCAGATGCAGAACCATATGAGGAAATCCACTCTCCAGTACTTTCATTTAAGATCTCAACTATTCCATTCGATACTTTTGGAATTATTAAAAAATCTCCCTCATCATACCCATTAAGAGAATATTTTAATTCAACATTAATCTCCTTACCTTCACTTACTAGATAATTATCTATACGAAAGTCAAAATAGTAAAAGTCAGCATAAGAAACACTATAAGAAAAAATTAGAGCTGTTATAAATAACAAGTATTTCACACAAAATAATCTTCAATAAAGGACAAGGAAAAACAATAAAACACATTCTACTAAGAATAGATGAACCTTGTGAAACTGAGAAATTAATATAAACAAATGAGATAGTATTTACTTTAAATGCCAATAAACAGTCATATAACCACCATCATGAAATATAAAAACACCATTTCCACCATCTCCTAGACAATTTCTACAGAAGTAAGCTTTTCCATCAGCTACAGCATAAACTGGAGATCCATATGAGCCATACATATCGTATGCAGGATGCACCTTCCCACCATAATAAATTGGACTCCAACATGTGTACCCAAACCCTTGAGAAACAGTAGGACTACTAAGAGGCCATCTCCAACTTCCACTACCAACCTTTTTATTTCCTGCCTTTTCACAACCTGTACTCCAGTATACAGTCTTGTTTTTAAGCTTTTTAGAAGGATCAACATAATTGGAATAATACCAATCCCAACCATCAATATCCTCAAAAGAAGAATACTTATAAACACCAAAGTGAAGATGATCTCCAAATGAATATCCAGTGTTACCTTGAATTCCAATTACATCCCCTTCTTCCACATCTTTAGGCTTTTGATCTTTTAAGACACTTACAGCACCAACAATCTGCTGTAACTCTTTCTTAGCATCAGTTAACATTCTTTGGTACTTCTCCTCATCGTTTTGAGTCTGAGCAAGAAGACTTTTCTTCATATCCTGCTGGTCCTCTAAAGTAGATCTATAAGAGTCAAGATTAGCTTTTTCTACCTCAAGCTGTCTCTTCAAGGTTTCTGCCTCATCTCTTTTTTCTATAAATATCCTTTTTTGTTCCTCAAAACTCTTCTTTGTCTCTTCCATCTCTTTAATGAGCTTATTGTCATTTTTTTCCATTACTTTTAAGTACTCAGATTTAGAAATAACTTGATTTAAAGTATCTCCACCAAACATAAGCATAAATACACTCTCTTCCCTATCTTTATATCTTTCTCTCATTCTTAGACCCAATACCTTTTCTTGGTGTTCAATAGACTGCTTAAGCTTTTCTATACGTGTTCCCAAACTTTCAATATCTACAACCAGCTTTGATATTTTTTCTTGAGTTTTTTTAATATTAGAAACAGAACTTTGAATCTTTAACTCTGTGAGGTAAATTTGGTTATCCATATACTCAATTTCATTCTTCAAAGTACTTTCTCTTCCTCGCAACTCAGTTAACTTCTTTTCATAATCCTTTATCTTCTCTTCAATGTTTTCAATATCATCACTATCAACATTTTCAGCATTTACCTTTGTTAAGACTAAAGGTGAAAAAAGGAAGAATCCAAGTATAAAAGTAGTAAGAAATATTCCTTTTATTCGCATAAACTAGTATTTTAAATACTTCTTTATTGCAGCATTGCTTCCAAAGTATCCAAGCATAAAACCAGAGGCTAATAATATAAAGGATAAAATCAAGGAGAAAACAATTGGATTTATATAAAATCCTGGGACAAAACCTAAGGACAATCCTTTAGAAAATACATTAATTTTGCTTATACTCACGCCAAAAACTACCATAACTACAGAAGCACTAGCTGCAGAGATAAGACTAAAAAAAACTCCTTGGTAAATAAATGGGTTTTTAACATAAGAATCAGATGCCCCAACTAACTTCATGATCTCAAGCTCCTGCCCCCTAGAGTTTATAGTGGTTCGCAGTGCTGATATTACTACCGAATAAGAAATAACAAAAAAGGACACAACAAGAAGAAAGCCAATAATATAAACAGCAGTGCTTACTGCTCTAAATCTTGAAACAACATCCTTATAAAACCTAACTTCCTCTACCCCTTCCATAGCCTTAAACTCGTTTGTTAAACCTTCAAGATCTTTGATATTTTTAGCTTTTACTTCTAAACTTGCAGGAAGAACACTAGCAGATATTGACTCCAATAGTACAGGCTCATCTTTATTTATTTCTTTAAAGATCCTTAAAGCTTCTTCTTTAGAAACATAATTCACTGTTCCTATCCTTGAATCTTTCTCAAGATTTCCCTTAACTGGGAGTATTTTATCTTCTCCAAACTCATCTTTAAAAAAGATAGTAATTTGTGCTTGATCCTCAAGATATTTCAATGCTGTTTGAGATAGAACAATTATATTAATAAATATTCCAAGAAGAAGAAACGTAACTCCCATTACAAGAAACTGAGATACAGTCATTAGCTTTTCCTTGTTTAAATAATATTTTAAGGTTTCCCAAACTTTAGGCACGATATGTTCCTCCTTCTTTATCTGAAATTAATTTACCTTTCTCTATTCTAATAACTCTTTTAGTAAGTTTATCTACTATCCTTTCATCATGAGTACTCATAATAACAGTGGTTCCAAGAGAGTTTATCTTCTGAAGTATTTCAATAACTTCATCAGCTGCATCAGGATCAATCATACCTGTAGCTTCATCTGCAATTAAAACATCAGGCTCATGTGCTAAGGCTCTTGCAATAGCAACTCTTTGTTTTTCCCCTCCTGACAACTGTCTGGGATAAAAATCAGCATGATCTGAAAGCCCAACTAAACTCAAAACATTAGGTACTATATTTTTTATCTCTTCTTTTTTTGAATCTACAACTTCCAAAGCAATGGAAACATTTTCACTTACTGTTTTTGATTCTAAAAGTTTGTAATCTTGAAAAACTACTCCAATTTTTCTTCTTAAGCTTGGAACGTCTTCTTGAGGTATCTGCAAAACACTTTCTCCTTTAAACAAAATATCCCCGCTAGAAGGAGATTCTTCTTTTATCAAGAGCTTAATAATTGTTGACTTCCCAGCCCCAGATGGACCTACTATAAAAACAAACTCACCTTGATCTATAAAGAAAGAAACATCATCTAGAACCTTAACCCCAGAAATGTACTCTTTTGATATGTTTTTAAATTCAATTTGATGCATTTTTAATTATTACCTCCTCAACAAAAAGTACATTTGTTTCCCCATCACTTAGTTTTTCCATCCTTCCTGATACTTTAACATTTAAATTTTCAGCTAACGATAGTTTTTGATCATTTGATTTAAGCAAAAATAATTGCTTACCAGAAGAGTCCACTAAAGCATACGAAACATTTTCTAGTGGATAAAACTCAGGATTAACATATACAATTTTACCTTCAAAGTAAGATCTTTCATTCTTAGGAGAAATAATAGTAGGTGTAGCTGGCTCTTCCATTTTTTCACTTTCTTTTAATTCATTACTAGTAAGATAACCAATCAGTATGCCTACTAGTATAAACAGGATAAAAATAAGAATAAGCACAGTAATTAATTTTTTTCCCTTTAAGTTCTCAACTTTTAGATAGAAAGACTTGAGCAGACTCAACATAAGTAAATTCATTATATATTACAAATTAAAAGATGTATAAACCAGTTAAATTCATAACAAGCATACCTTACAAAGGGTTTTCTACTTATTACTTGTTTAACAAGAAAAACAAGATATTAATCCCCATTGAAATTAACAAAGAAAATAACTCCAAAATAACCCCCAGTATATATAACAGCTTAAATAGGCTAGTTAGTGCATTAGGATATTCTTTTTTGTATATAAAGATATATAAGTTGTACCAAAATACTTTTTACACTTATTTATCTTTAAGTAAGAGAAACGAACATAACAATATAAATAAAGTAATGGACTTAAATATTAGTTTTGAAGATGGAATATCAATGTCTAAAGAAGCTAATATACCTATATACATCAAGGAGAGCATTGCTAAGGAGATAGGCATTGAGATTACAAAGAAACTAGTTGAAAAAGCTTTATCAAACCAATAAATTTTAATCTACTAAATATTTAGCAATGTTACTATTATGTTCTGCTAGAGTTTTAGCAAAATGAGTTACCCCACTCTTATCTGTTAAATAAAAGTAATAGGAGGAGTTTTGAAAATTAACAACTGCATTTAAAGCAGACAAGCTAACAGATGATATTGGGGCTGGAGGGAGCCCTGCCTTTAATCTTGTGTTGTAAGGGCTATCAAACTCTAATTCTTCTTTGCTCAAATCTTTAGGCCACCAATCTAGCCGCATGTATTCATCAAGAGTAGGAATGCACGTTCCTTCTGCTCCACATAATCTCCTTAAAACTACTGCGTATTGCGTTGTTGCATCGACATCAAGCTTCATTCCTTCTCTCCATCTTTTTATTAGAATCCCAGCAACAACAGGTCTATCTGCTTCATTTGATACTTCTCTTTCTACCATTGAAGCAAGTATTATTACATCTTCTTTCTTGATTCCAACCTTATTTAAACTTTCAATAGAAAGTAGGTCCGATGTTTTCTTATCAAACGTTTCTCTTAATAAGTTAACCAGCTCTTGATCTTGTATATCTTTATTTACAAAATATGTATCAGGGAAAAGATACCCTTCAAGGCCACTTGTTAAATCTAAAAACTCCTTATAGTCAACTTTCTCCAACCTTTGAGATGCAAGCCTTGCAAATTCCTCTCTTCTCCAGCCTTCAAGGAACGTTAACGTTATATCATTCTTTCCATGCTGTAGTTGTTCAATTACTTTAACTAAAGGTGTTCCAGCTTTTATTGTATAAGTTCCAGCTTGAATATTTGTTTCTCCTCTATTTAAAAACACATAAAGAATAAAAAGAAACTCTGAATTAATAGCATCTTTAGATGCCAATATATCTGCTACTTCAAATACGCTTTTTCCACTGTCAATTTCTAAGGTTACTTCTTTTCCAGATTGAGAAGGTCTCCATACCGCTATTTTATAATAAACAAAGAGGAGTGCAGGAATAATAACTAAAAACAATATTACAAGAAACACAGTTAACTTTCTTTTCTTTTCAGGGGTTAACACATGATATTTAGCTGGATCTAACTCTTCAATCATGGAATAATTTTAACATAAAAAGAAGGCTACACTTAAGACAAGCATAGCCTTTATACTACAATTCGCTTACTAAGTACCACTAAGAACAACAAACATAACACCAACAAAAGCAACCAATAAAGAAAGTCCAAAAAACACAGAGTTCATACTATCCCACTCTTCCTTGCTTTCTTCATTTGTTTTACTAAACCATCGTGGACGTGGCTTACCAAAAACGCGGTAAAAAGCTGCTACAGCATTTTCAAACACATGAAACATGCCAGACAATCCAACAAGAACAAGCAAAATTCCTGTGTACTCAGCAGCAATAAGCTTTACGCTCATAAGCACACATATTGATAACACAACCGCAACCAAACAAACAAAACAATAAATAGGGTCTGTTAATCCTCCAAACAGTAAGACAATATCACCTAGTAATTTATTTCTATTCACTTTGCTCTCCTTTTTTGTTTGAAAACAGTAAGCCCTTCTTTTTCTCACTCATCTCCTTACCTCATATCCATCAAAAGAACTATACTATACATAACTACATCCATCAAGCTATGGGTTGGTAAGTTAAGAGTAATTTGTTATAATACAAGTACAGGAAGCTGACTGGTTGCTCCTAACGGAGAGGAAAGTCCAGACTGCACAGAGCAAGGGATCGGAGGGCAACCCCCGACGTTAATAACGCTGGTGCTAAGTGAATGAAAGTTACTTAGACAGAAGGTGAAAATACACTTTCTGAGAGCAACAGAGACGAGCTTTTTCCGTAAAGCTTAAGCAATGGAAAAAGAGTGAAACGGGCAATCCCACCCTGCAGAAACCCACGAAAGTACCGTTTTAAGTCTGCTCGGCAAGGTACAAAGATGGGGCTTAGATAGATAACCAGATAAAACAGAACCTGGCTTACGGGCTTCCTGTGCCCATTAAAAACTAGTATTTTAACAGCTTCTTAAAAAGAATAGTCGAGATCATTAACATAGGAACTGCACAAACTGCTCCTATTGCTCCAAAGAAATTAGTTCCTACTAAAAGAGCTAAAAGAATAATTAAAGGTCTAAAGCCAGAAATCTTCCCCATAATCTTTGGAACAAGAATATTGTTTTCTAATTGTTGAATGATAATAAAAAGAGTAACAACTCCAACTCCCTTGACAGGAGAATCTGCAAAACCAATAATACCAGCCAAAACAGCACTAATAGTAGGTCCAAGAAGTGGAATAATTTCAAGAATGCCTGCAACCACACCCAAACCTGCAGCATATTTAACACCTAAAATAGCAAGACCAATAGAACTAGCCACTCCGATAGATGCCATCAAAACAACTTGGCCTCTAATCCAATCACCAACACTTCTTTCAATTTCTTCTATAGTATCCTTTACAGTATCTTCTTCTTTCCTAGGAAATAATGAAACAATGCCTTTTTTAATGTTCTCCCAATCTAAAGACATATAAATAGAAAATATGAGGAGACTTACAAATGCTGCAACATTAGAAAATACAGAAATGGCTGCAGATGCAATACCACTGGAAACTTTTGAAGCTTGAGGAGCTATGCTGGTTAAAGCATCTTGAAGATCAACTGGAATGTTCAATTGACTGATAATAGAAGATAAATTAACTATTAATTTTTGGAATTCAATAACAACTGAAGGAAGAATAAATGTAACTATTCCCACAAGAACAATGATCAACAAAGCATAAGAAATCAAAACAGCAGCTCCTCTAGAAACAGGCTTATTAAATACAATAAATTTTCTAAAATAACCAATAAGCTGTTCCATTGATATAACAATCAAAGAAGCTAAAAGAAGAGTGCCAATAACTGATCTAAGGCTATAAACAACATAGCCACCAAGAAGAATAAGCAAAGTAAAAATAATAGTTTTGACTGATATAACTACTTGTTTATCCACTAATTAAAGTTTCCTTTCAATATCATTGTATATTATTTTTTTGTAACCGTCTTGTGATATATCCACCCACTTTATCTCTTTATTTTTCTTAAACCATGTCATCTGCCTCCTAATATATGAATGAATATCGTATTTAATTCTCTGAATTGCATCCTTTTCAATAATCTTATCATCAATGAAGCTTAAAACCGTTTTATATACTAAACCTTGAAGCTTTGGAGAATCCCTATATCCCATGTCAATCAACGCTTTTACTTCTTCAATTAACCCCATACTCCAAATAGCATCAACCCATGCATCGGAGTTCTTGTATAACAATTCTCTTGGTCCATTTAAACCAAGATGTATAAAATTGTACTTATTGCTTTCATTGCTTAAATAGTTCAAAACTGTATCACTAAATCCAGGGTTACCTAAACCTCTTAACGTTTCTCTTTCTATTGCTCTTATTAACCTAACTTTGTTCTTTTTATCAATGCCTTTATAAACCATAGGGTTCAAATTAAGTAATCTTACTTGCAAACTCTCTAAGGGCAGATCTTCTAAAGAACTTCTTAGTTCCAAATCTAACCCTACACAAGATGGTTTTATTCTTCCAGTAAATAAATCAATATAAAAACCAGTGCCACCAACTACAAAAATGCTCTTCTTTGACTCTTGTAAATCTCTTACCTTTTTCAAGGCAAACTTAGCAAAATCATAACCAGAAAAGTACTCATCTGGGGTTACCAAATCATACCCCCATATATTTATGCCATTTACCTTCCAACACATATCTTTCTTTTCAACTAACACCTCCGAGCCTACAGGAGACTTCCCAGTTCCAACATCCATAAACTTTATAACCTGCTTAGAATCAGCAGATATTATTTCCCCATTAAACCTCTTACACAAATCCAAAGCTAAGGATGTTTTACCAGTTGAAGTAGGACCAAGGATAATAAAGACATTTTCACTATCACTTTCTTTTTTCATGTAAACCTTTCTTTTTTTCTTTTTTACCTTCCTTGGTCTTTTTCCAGACCTCTGTAAGATACATATGACGCCATTTCTTTTCTTTTGTGGAAACATCATCCTTTAGATTCATTTGAGCATAAGTTCCTTTTCTTGGTGAATACATAGATATAAAGGCAACAGCAAAGCCAACTTTTTTAACAAGTTTAACTGTATCCATAAATTGCCTTTCTGTTTCTCCAGGAAACCCAACTATTAAATCTGTGCCTATTTCAATACCTGGTCTTACTTTTCTAATTTCTTCTGTCAATCTTATAAATTCTTCCGCGGAATATCTTCTATTCATAGCTTTTAATATTTCATTGTTTCCAGATTGAACAGCAATATGAATATAGTTTGATATCTTTGGTTCTTTTAATGCAGTAACTAAATCTCTAGTGAAATCAAAAGGATTGGAAGATATAAAATCAACTTTGTTCAATTCTTTTATGCTACATACTTCTTTAAGAAGAGATGTGAAAGGAAGCTTTTTCCTACTTCCTGCCCTAATCTTTGTCTTTTCATTCTTGCTTAATCCCCAAGAATTAACATTTTGCCCACAAAGTGTAACTTCTTTAACTCCATTTTTAATCAAACACTCAATTTCTCTTAAGATATCCTCCTTGGTTCTTGAAACCTCGCCACCCCTTGAATATGGAACTACACAATAGCTACAAAAATTATCACAACCGTAAGAAACATTAACAAAGGCATGTTCATTACCCCTTTTTCTTCTTTTCATATTGCTAACCTCGTGCCCATCAATCTCTACTCCATTAATAAGATTAAATTCTTTTAAACCACGAATGAAACTTTTTAAATCATTTGAAGTAAACAAATAATCATAATTCCTTGTTTTTTTCTTTAGTTCTTCCAGTGAATACCTTTTTCTTTCCCCCAAAGCACTACCAACAACACACCCAGTTAAAAACACACAAGCTCTTTTTCCTTCTTCTTTCTCCTTTTTGTAATTGCTGATGATTCTTCCCAAACCATATACTTTATCTTCGCTTTTTTGCCTAACGGAACAAGAATTTACAATAAATAAATCTGCATTTTTTAACACGTAGGTTATTTCTTCTATCTCGTTTTTAAAATTTAAAGCTTTTAATTCCTTGAACCCAATGTCTTCTAAAAATCCTGCAATAACATCTGAATCAACTTCATTAGCATAGCAACCAAATGTTTTAATATAGTACTTTTTTTTCTTTAGTTTAGACATGAAATTACCTTATGACAGAACCATTTTTAGCATTTTCTAAAGGTATAAGGAGAATAGGTCTTTCATCTGAATCTACAGCAAGAATCATTCCTTGAGACTCCAATCCCATCATTTTTCTTGGTTCAATGTTTACTACAAACACAAACTGCTTGTGTAGTAAGTATCCTGGTTTGTACCATTGCTTTATTCCAGATAAAATCTGCTTAACACCTGACAACCCAAAGTCTACTTCTAGCTTTAAAAGCTTCTCAGACTTTTCTAGTTCTGAGACAGAAATAACCTCGCCAACCATCATATAAACTTTATTAAATTCCTCGTATTTTATTTGTTCCATACTAATGGAATATACATCAAACAAGGATATGCTCCAAGTCATAAGCTATAATTTCACCTAAAACATAAAGAAGCATCCCTTACACTATTTACAATAAACACAAATGAATTTACTAAGAAGACTAACACTCCAACAAATTACACCAACAGAAGATCATTCAAATACAAGGAATTGACCAAAAATATTATTTGATATAGACTCCACATGTATTAAGGATTATTAAATATGCCTAAAACAAAAAGAACATATCAACCCAAAAAGAGAAAAAGGGTCAAGAAACATGGTTTCATGAGAAGGATGTCTACTCCTGGTGGAAAAAACGTCATCAGAAGGAGAAAAGCTAAAGGTAGAAAAAGAGTTGTTGTTTCTTCTAAATTAAAGTAAATATATTTCATAATTACTAATGTTAAAAAAAGAAAACAGACTCTCTTCTGATTTTGAGTTTAATGTGTCTAGGAAGTATGGAAGGTATTATGAGAGTCCATTAGTTCATACATACTTTCTAATCCCTAAAAACTACCAAGGACCTACCAAAGTAGGAATTGTAGTTTCTAATAAATTTAGTAAAAAAGCTGTAGAAAGAAATAGAATAAAAAGAATATACAGAAAAGTAGTTGAAGAAAACTTTGAAAAGATAAATAAAGGAGATTTATGGATAGTAATTCATCCTAAAATTGGATCATCAAGCAAAACATATGAAGAAATTAATCTTGACTTTAATAACCTTCTACAAAAAGCATCTTTCTCCAACTAACTTTGGTTTGAATACATGTAAGTACACACCAAGCTGCTCTGAGTACACATACCAAGCCATTGAAAAGTATGGGGTTGTTAAAGGAGGTTTAATAGGGCTTTGGAGGATACTAAGATGCAATCCATTTTCCAAAGGGGGGTATGATCCTGTAAAATAACAAAAGATATGTGGAATACATTATTAATAAATCCAATACTTAATATACTCATAGGCTTGTACAAGTTAACTGGTGGAAACCTAGGAGTAGCTATTATTTCCTTTACTATAGTAACTAAAACCTTGTTAATACCTGCAACTATACCTGCCTTAAAAATGGCTAAAAAGCAAAGGGACATACAACCAGAGCTTGAGAAGATTAAGAAAAAATTTAAGTATGATAATAAAAAACAAGCAGAACTCCAAATGGAACTATTTAGGAAACATGGAATAAATCCAGCTTCAGGGTGCTTAACTACCATTATAACTTACGCTATTATGATAGCTATTTACCGCGTTATATCAATGTTTACTATGACAGACAATTTATCATCCTTAAACGAGAGGATTTACCTTAATTCTTTGAAGTTTGCATCCCATGAGATCCTTAATACAAAGTTCTTGTACCTTAATGATTTAACAAAGCCTGATCCTTATCTAATAATCACAATACTAGCTGTTGTAGCTCAATTTATTGTTACTAAGATGACTATGCCATACTCCAAAGTTTCTTCAAAAGCAGTAAGACAAACCCCAGGGCAAGCTGATGACATGATTCAAGCCATGCAGAAACAAAACCTATATGTTATGCCAATTATGTTCTTTATATTTGGGTTAAAACTTCCTGCAGGGGTAATGCTCTACATCCTAGTATCCACCGTATTTCAAGTAGGGCAAACTTACTATTTTTCTGGCTGGGGTGGCCTAAAGTCATGGATTAGTAAACTAAAATTTGGTAAAAAGGATATATAACGCTTCTGCCTCAAGCGTGTTTTCCTTAAGTAAATATGAAAACAAAAGAAATAATAGAAACATCGCTCAATAAAATATTTAGTTACATAGGTGTTAAGCCTGAAATAAATATAGAAGAAGACGATAACGTTTACTCAATAGCAATATCTGGAAACAATTTGAACTATTTAATAGGATTTAGAGGACAATCATTAGAAGCTCTTCAAACTCTTATCAAGCAAATTCTTTTTAGAAAAACAGGAGAACATATAATTCTAACCATAGACATAAACGAATACAAAGATAAAAAAGTAGAAAAGCTTCAAGATCTAGCCAGAGGTTTTATTGATAAAGTAAGATTCTTTGAGAAAGAAATAGAACTCCCAAGAATGAACCCATGGGAAAGAAGACAAATACATATATTTGTATCTGAATATGATGATGTTGAATCAGAAAGCATAGGAGAAGGAGAAGATAGAAGGGTTGTTTTAAAGCCAAAGAAGAAAGAAAAGAAAAAGTCTAAGAAAGAGTTTAAAAACAAAGAGGAATAACAAATGAAACTATCTTGCCTACAAGAAAATCTATCAAAAGGACTTCAAACAATAATGTATTCTGTCCCTGCTAAAAGTTCCCTTCCTATTTTATCCAATGTTTTAATAGCCACGGAAAATGGGAGGATAAAGTTATCATCAACAAATTTAGAAACAGCTATCACTACTTATGTAGGAGCATCAGTTGAAGAAGAAGGATCCACTACCATTCCAGCAAGACTGTTAAAAGACTTTATTTCTAATCTTCCTGCAGGAACTATCAACATGCAAGTGAAAGATGAAATCTTAGCAATTAATTCTAAAACAACTAAATCCAAATTTAACGGCAGTAGTGCAAAAGACTTTCCTGAGCTCCCTTCATTTCCAAAGAAATCTCAAGTATTGGAGATTGATGCAACAACTTTAAATAATGCTGTTAATATAGTTGCTTTTGCAGCAGGAACAGATACCAGTAGACCAGTATTTACCGGCATTTATTTTAATTACTCAAAAGGAAAGTTAACAATAACATCAACAGATGGTTTTAGGCTATCTGAAAAGATATTAAACATGAAAGGAAACGTAGATGATTTTTCTGTTGTTATCCCCGCTAAAACAATAGTTGAGGTTGCAAAAATATTTGTTGCTTCTCAAGAACCAATAAGCTTTGTTTTGAATCAAGATGAAAACTTAGCTTTATTTAAATCAGAAGACACTCTTATTGCAACAAGGATATTAGATGGTCAATATCCTGATTACAAAAAAATTATACCTTCTGAGCATGTAGTAAAAGCTATCTTCAACTCTCCTGAATTTACTGAAGCAGTCAGACTTACAGATATTTTTGCAAAAGAAAGCAACAATACAATAAAGATAAGATTTGATCCTGAAGGAAAGATTAAGATTACATCTCTTTCTGAAGAGACAGGACAGCATGAGAGCAACTTAAACGCAGAGATCGAAGGAGAACTTGTTGAGATAGCATTTAACTCAAAATATTTATTAGATTTCTTAAACAATATTAAATCAGAAAAAATTAACTTTGCATCAAATGGAAATGTATCTCCATGTGTCTTCACTACAGAAGATCAAAAAGACTTCATTCATATTGTCATGCCGATGCAAATCTAAACTCAAGCTGGTTTGTT
>JAAZNV010000005.1 GCA_012798115.1 candidate division WWE3 bacterium | reverse complement strand
TTTCTTAAACAATATTAAATCAGAAAAAATTAACTTTGCATCAAATGGAAATGTATCTCCATGTGTCTTCACTACAGAAGATCAAAAAGACTTCATTCATATTGTCATGCCGATGCAAATCTAAACTCAAGCTGGTTTGTTTTATATTCTTGACCTTATGCTTGGACCCTTGAACTAGAAAACTAAAGCAACGTACCTAAACAAGACCTAAACAAGACGTTGTTTTTTGTTATTTTAGATCCAACGACCCTTTATCTTTATTTTCAGTAGGTTTTAATGGCTTATTATCATAACTACTTTCTGTTTTTATATAACCATTGTTTGAACTATTTGAAGGATTAGGTTTTTGGAAAGCATTTTTCTGAGATCCTTGATTAGGCTTATGCTGGTAGTTTTGGCTAGGTTTCTGAGGAGGATACGATTTAACAAATGGCTTTTGCTTCCTCATCTCTTCAACAGAGTCTAATATATCTTCAGCAGATGGTGTTCTATTTATGAAATCATCTTCCTCTTCCACCTGCCTTCTAAGATTTATTGTTTTATTCTGAGGAAAAGGTTTAGGTTGACTAACACTAATTGGTTTATTCACTTGATATGATTGGATCTGTTGAGTAAGTTTTTGTTTTGACTTATCTTCTTCAATATTGGTTCTCAATTCATAAGGCATTTGAGAATGATCTTTATGACTTTCTTCATGTTTAATATCATCAATCTTAACTTCCCCTTCTGGTCCAAACTTTTTGACTTCCAAAGGAGATTGGCCTACTGAAGGTTTAGGCGAGGAAGCTAAACCAGAAGCAACCTTCTCTGCCTTTTGGGGGGTAAATTCTGGCTTTACCCTGCCACTAGAGTCAAAAGTAGAATACTCATCCAAGCTTTCCGGCTTATAAGGTCTATAAACAGGTCTAACAACTGGTTGGGGTTGAAGTTTTGATTCTTGATCTTCCTTTTCCTTCCTTAACTTCAATAATTCTTCTGGGTTTGTAGTTATTAACTTATGTTCAGCTTCAGAGGCCATAACTTTAATAGCAACATGGTTTGCTCCTGCAAAAAACAAACCTTCTCCAATTCCTGCTGAAAGAAGAAATCTCTTTTCCCCTTCTGAAAGATAAAATGTATCTGCAACTTTATCTATTGCAGCAGGATGTTGTTTAAGAAGCATTTGAATAGAAGAGTTTGTAACAACTGCTTTTCCATATTCAGATGTTAAAAAGTCATCTACATCTTGAGAAATGGTAGTTAACCCTAAATAATACTTTCTAGCTCTTTTTGCAATTCCATATATAAACCTAGCACTATCTGGATTTTGCATTAAATACCAAGCTTCCTCAACAATTAAAATTCTTTTCTTTAATTCCCTTCTAATAGTTGTCCATACAAAGTCAAGAATCATGTAAAAAGCAATTGGTCTTAAAGCTTCTTCTAAATTCTTTGTGGAAAATACTGTCATTTTACTGTTAAGGTTGATATTTGACTGAGAATCAAATATCCCTGCCATGGAGCCCTTAATAAACCTTTCAAGTCTTTCTGCCATATTTTTTGCCTCTGGCTCTTCAGCTCCTAAAAGGACTTTATATAAATCTTCCATTACAGGAGGTTCCTTAGTTGCTTGCGTTTCAGGATCTGTAGTTATTCCTTTTATCCTATACGTTTCAATTAATGCTCTATCAAGAATAGCTTCTTCTGTTGGGTTTAAGCCCCCCAACATAAGTTTAAGAAGAGTAATAAGAGATATTAACTTTTGACCTAATTCGTTTTCACCTTCCACTGCAATTTTAGACAAGTCAAATGGATTGATTTTATGGGTAGAGTTTGCAGAAAAACTAATATAGTTTCCACCTACCACATCACATAATTCTTTATATTCTTCTTCAGGATCAATAATCATAACCTCAGCACCAAACACAAGAAGCCTTAAGGCCTCAAGCTTAACGTAGTATGATTTTCCAGCTCCAGATTTTGCAAACACTACTGAGTTAGCATTTTCCATCGAGAATCTATCAAATATAACCAAAGATCCGTTGTGTTTATTTATCCCATACATTATTCCTTCTTCCATTGTTAAATCAGAAGATGTGAATGGAAAAGTAGTAGCCAAACTTGTTGTATCCATGTTTCTCGTAATAAGAAGCTTGTCCATTCCATCTGGTATTGATGATCTAAAAGCATCTTCCATTTGAAGAGAAGCTGTTTTTGATATTAAAAGCAAAGAAGCAAGAGTTGATTCAAGTTTTGAAGAAATATTATCAAGTTCTTCAAGAGAATACGCAGGAATAGTTATATAAAAAGAAAATTGAAAATACTTTTCTACACCTTTTACTAACTGTTCTTGTAAAGCATTAGCATCTTCAAGAGCTGCTTGAACAACAGGATCAACAATCTTACCTTTTTCTTGATTAGTCATTGTAGTTGCTTCAAGTTCAGTGATTTTTCTTCTCAAATCATCAAGAATAACTTTAGATTTGACGGGGTAGTAAAACATAGATAATAAAAGTGTATGTTCAAAGTTAATTATTGGAGAAAGCCAATTTGCTCCAACAAACCTAGGGTATCCAGAAACGAATATCGTTCTGTAATACATATTTCCAACTTTTAAGTTATTAAAATCAACCTCAATTGCAGAAGGAGCAATAATATCTCTCACGTTCAACATACCTTCAGCTAGTATTTGAGGTGGAGTTTTTTCACCAGCAGGTAAGGAGTCTTTTTTCTCTTTGTTCTTGCTAAAAATTTTAAATAAATTTAGTTCCATGGTTATTCCTCAATAATTGCAGGGTTAACTATTGCTGTTTTATAATCATCTACATTAGTTCTAATTCTTTGCCCATGTGCAGTGCTTGGATTATAAATATCAAAGTACAGCTCTACTAGCTCTTGAGTGGAAAGTTGTTTAGTTTTTATTCCTATTCTATTAAACTCCTTGATTACATGATCAACCTTTGGAGATAAATCTACCATACCATCCCTTAACACTTTTTCTTCATTAACACTAACCCTCTTGTTTTGCGCTCCTAGTAATTTCATAAACCAATCAAAAGCCCCTGCTCCTTCTTGCCCCACCTTAGATGGACCTGAAGAAACAACAACATAAAACTTTTTGTCTAACACCTCATTTACTTTAATAACTTCTTGTACAAACTTTCTATATGCTTCAGCTTGATGCTTAAGAAGAGGGTCTGTTATTTTTGTTTCAATTTTCCTAACTTTATCCACATACTTTGAGATATCTAGCTTTCTTGATCTAATAACAATCTGAATAGGAAATGTAATTGAATTTAATAACATAGAAAAAGCAGCAATAATAGCATCTTGCTCAATTTCAGAAAGAAGATCAAAATTCACAGCAGTTGTTTGAATCACTGCACAAACAGTTCCATCTTTAAGGATTACAAAGTTATCTTTAATATCTAAGATATCTAAATGATCTTGAGTTGTAGATTTATTTTGAGCAGTCATTTTATTTATTTCTCTACCTTCCAGAAATTTCCAATGGTGGAATTATTTCCCCCTTAACTTCTATAGGAATTATATCAAAGGTAAACGTTGTTTTATTAGCTGAACTTACTTCAACGGTGTACGTACCATTTTGTAGTGGCGTTGTAACAATAAACTGACCAAGAGAGTTTGTTTTAAAGGCTCTTACTGCTTCACCCCTAGAATTTTTAACTATTAATAAAATATCCCCTAAAAACTTTCCGTCTGGACCTTTTACCACTCCTGTAACTACGTTTGGTTTATCAGTCATGACAGGAACTTGTCCTTGCATCTTAGCTAAATATTCAGGTCCAGTGGATACATTTGTTTTTTCTTCAAGCTTCTTCTGAAGATCTTGAACTTGTTTCCTAAGTTCAGTGTAACTTGCTGCTATCTTTTCCTTTTGAGATTCAAGCTTTTCTAGCAATTGTTCTTGAGCCTCAGTCTCAAGAGACATAGACTTACTTCTATTTATTTGATTTTGAAGTCTTTCCATCTCCTTGCTTAATTCTTCATTTTGTTGTTTTAATTTCTCAACAACACCACTAGCTTGACTTTTAACCCCAGCTTCAGATATTTCTACAGATGCAATATTAGACAACCCTTCTTCTTCTCTTATCTTTGAAAGCAAATCCTTAAGTTGAGCAGTTTTTTCTCTTAAATCTTCCTCATTTTCAATTTCTTCGGATGTTTTTATTACCCTTTCTCCTCTAATAGGAAGAATTAATTCAACTTCAGATGGGACTAAATTTACAAACTTTCTCCCTGAATGCATGTCAGGCGTGATTGGTTTATAACTTAAATCCTCTTCCTTGGCACTAATAGCGTCAGGCATAACAAATTGCTTAGCCCTTTGAATACTTCTTTTAACATTCAAAGTACTAGAAATCCTCCCACTTCCCTTGCTTTCAGAAACAAGTGCAGACATAGGCTTAGCAAATATACTTTTACCTTTTTGCATTTCTGATTCAGATTCCTTAGAGATTTTTTCTTCTTCTTTTTCAACTTTTGGTTGGTTAAAATCTTCCTTAACTTCTGGAGATTCAACTAGTGGCTCATCTACAACAACTCCAACACTAGACATGTTTGATTCAATAACTGAAGTAAGAGGTGTTAAATCAGACTGAGATAAAGAAAAAGAAGGATAAGCTTTTCTAACTTTTAAAACATATTCTTTTTCCGGAATATCCAAGACATCTTCCTTATCCATATCCTTTTGATACTTTAAATACTCTTCAAGCTTCCTTCTACTTGAAGTTGGAGCAAGAGTTATCATTTCTTGTTTAACTACTGCAATATTGTCGTAAAGAAACGCAGAAGGTATTTGAGGTTCTTTTTTCCATACTCTTTGAGTTGGAGAGTTTATTGCTTTAACAAAGTTAACAATCCATTCATCTAAGCCTCTCTCTTCAATAGGAACAAAAGCAAGACCAATTCCTAAAAGTGCTAGGGTAATAACAATAGGCCACTTAAAGATCCCTATTATAACAAGGTAAGAAATATAAGCAGATAATCCAAAAACCAAGAGATACGCAAATTGTCTCATTGTTAAGTCACCAATAAGCTTAAACTCCACATCCATGATGTTCTGTGGAACAGGATGTTGTCTATTTGTCTGAGGTAAATCAGCTAAGGGCATTATTTAGATTATATGGCTGAAAGCTTAATTCGGCAAGATAAAACAAAGATTAGATTATTAAAATAAACACTTATGTTATTTTAGTAATAAATAAAGGTTCAAATCCTTTTCCATTATCCCATTTACCTTCACGGATTCTCCCACAAGAGTTAAAATATCGCTTTTTGCTTCAATTGTGGTACCAAAAGGAGGGTTGAACATGAAGAAAAACTCGTCTTCAACTGTTCCTGGTTGTTTCTGCCACAAAAGACTATACTTCTTTTGTTCTTTAGTAATAGAAAGACCTACAGGAAGATCATAGCTAAAAACTATTCTTACTGTTTCTTTGGGATTTATCTTAAAGCTTGTTTCAAATGACTCATACTTTCCTTCTTTTGCTATCACAACATCTTTAAATATGTCTGTTTCTTCACTTCCATTTAAAAGGATCTTTGCTCCCGTTAACTTTGATCCAGCTTGACTCAAAACCCTAACATAATTTGTATAAGGACCTCCAGGCCATGCATTACTATCTGCAGTATTGTCATAATCAAGATAAAGATTAGCTCTAAGAAGCCCATCCCTTGTCATTGAGTTTATTTCATAAGTCATCTTATTCTTAACATAATAGTTAGCTTTTGTTCCCCCCAAATTTGAGTTAACTATATACAAGTAATCTTGATCAGTATCAACTAAACCACCATCATACTTTTTTTCTTTTAGAATTGAGTTAACTTGACTGTTTGAAAAAAACATAGAAATATGTCTTTGGTTGAACGACTTTTGCACTTCACTAAGTACCCTAGGAAGATCTTTCTTTTCTAAAGAAAATATTCTTTCTAGAAGTTTGCTCCCAAGTACAGTTAAGAATGATCTCTTATCTGTAGAACCTTCTTGATAATCAAAACCACTGTAATATTGAGCCCTTTCAGCAAGGTTATCTGCACCTATATTTTCATTATATTGAGCAAGATATATTGGACCAGTTACCTTCAACAAACCTTTAACAAACTCTAGATCTAGAGCAACATATCCACTAATGGTATCCCCCGTCACCTTAAAATAAAGATCATCAAATGCTTTTACTGATTTAGAAAAGTCGGGATTCCAGTTTGAATTTCTTAAATACAACTTATCTTCATTCAAAAACTTAGTGATTTGTTCTGGTGGAACTACTTCTATATTTCTAGTATCTATTTGGCCATCAGGGTTGTAAATGTCATCAATTGCAAGATCTTTTACTTTTCCCTTATCTAAAGTTAAAACACCATAAGAACCAATGAAACCACCAGTGGGTCTAATTTCATTATTGTTTTGAAACCAAAATATATACTTCCTTTCACCGTTTGAACCAAGAATAGACGGGAGATCAGATACAACTATAGACATGTAATTCATATACTTTTGTACCTTGGAAAGTTTGTTTTCATATTCCAATGTTTTTTCTCTTATGCCTTCAGGGAGAAGGCTTTCATTAACACCAGATGTTTCTGCTTCAGCTAATCTTAAGAACTCTTCAGCATTTGATAGACTAAGCTTAGCTTGACTAAATGATTCCACATCAAGGTTTCCGGTACTTTGAGGTTTTAATGTTTCAAACACTAACCCCAGTGGCGAAAACGCATTTGAAGCATAATTGCTAGCTTTGGAAAAATAAACTAACGACCCGAGAAGTTTATCATAAGATATATATTCTTCTCCCTTTCCAACTAACTTAAACAACCATCTAGTTCTTCTAAGAGAAGACCTTGCACTTTTGAAGCTGTTATAGGCCTTAAGTGTATCTTTATTTAAGTTGTTAGCATCCAAGCTAAGCACTGAATCTTGAACCTTAGATAAAAGAGAAACCCCTTTTGTTGCACTTACATACGTTCCAACGACAGGAAGTCCAATAAAAACTAACAAAGCAGCTAAGATCACTGCAAGTATACTGGTACTTGCACTAACATCTGATTTTACCCGGTATTTAAAATCTCTAACACTCCCTTTCATGCTTGACAAAGCACCTTCAAATTTTGAAGCAGTACCTTTAGCTTTCTTAAAAATATACAAAGGTTTCTCAATTCTCTTTTGTTTTTCTCCTTCCTTCCTTTCCTTCTTCTTAGTAACTTCAACTTTAGATTTATCAGTAAAAGAAAATTCAACTTCAGGTTTTAATCCTTTAAGAGATATTAACTTTTCTACTGGTGCCCTTTGATCGTTGATCTTTTCTTCAACTAACTTATTAGGTTTAAATGTATTTGTGTTTATTTTGTATCCAAATGAATCAAGTGTTTTAGAAATCCCTTCCTTTAATCCAACTTTAGGCTTCCAATTTAAATCCTTAATGTTAAACATATCAGGAGATGAAACTTTATTCTTAAAGGTAGATAAACTTTGCTTGAATTGAACAGAAAGTGTTGCATCAGCCATACTTTTTACTAAATAAGCAGTCTCAAGGGCAGATATTGGGTCATTGGGTGCAAGGGAATAAATATTACCTTTTGTTTTTGGATTAAATTGGGCTTTTATTAATCCTGAGATTACATCAGAAATATACAAGTAATACTCTTCATCAGTTCCTTCTCCATATATTTCAATTGAAGACCCATTAATAATGTTTTTAAGAAAGCTGCCTAAAAACCCACTGGATGATAAATCCATTCTTGGACCGTACACTTCTGAAAGTCTTACTATTCTCACATCCAAATCATACTTTTTAAAATATTCCCATACTACTGCTTCAGCAAATCTTTTTGCTTCAATGAGGCTAAACTTGTTTTCTTCTTTTTTAGTTGATCCAAAGTACTCACTAAGATCAAGTTGAGACATTCTCCCTTGATACACATCAATTGTAGATGCTAAAAGAAACCTGCCATTTGATCTTCTTGCTAAATCAAGCAGATTTTTAGTCCCTAATGAATTGGTAAATAAAGCTTCAAGATTAATAAACTCTTTGCTATACAAGTATTCTTCCAGTCCTGCAAGATGAAATATATAATCAACACTCTCAATATCAGATGGGATTCCTTCGTTTATGTCAACATCATAAAGTGCAAAGTTTGGGTCTTTTAATAAATGCTTTACATGTATTTCCTTCCCTGTTTTAAAGTTATCAAGAACAACCACCCTTGCCTTGTTTTCTAATAAAGATTCAGCAAGATGAGATCCAACAAACCCAGCTCCACCAGAAATTAACACTGTTGGTATTAGAGCAGATTTTGTTATTACTTGTTTCTTTGGCATTTGGGCAGCAAATTTAATTTATATACAGTATATAAATTCGCTATTATTTCAACTAAATTATATAGAAGACATGTACTAAAATACAATAATTTACTGGTATAATTAGATTGTTAGTATGGAAGCAAAAGAAATTATTAAAAAATTGAAGAAATACAAAATTCAGTTCATAATCTTTTCCATTTTAGGAGGTGCATTAGGGTTGGGGATATGCTTTCTACCTCCAAAATACATTTCTTCTGGATCTTTCTATGTTAAAAGAAGTATAAGCAGTGAAAGAAGTTTTTTTACCTATGAAGGATACTACGGGCAACAAACTGCCTTGTCTTATACTAATTCTGTAATGGCTCTTGCTGAAAGTATAGATTTAAAAAAAGTTGTTATTGAGAAGTTAGGGATGGAAGTAGATGAAGAAAGTTTAAGAAGAATATCTAAAATGATAAAGGTTAGAAAAACAGGACCTCAAGTTATATCCATTACCGTAAAGGCAAATAGCATAAACATGGCTGAAGACATGTGGAATAAGCTATCTGAAACTCTTCTTGACACAACATATGAAATAAATAAAGGTGGGGACTCAAACCTCATGGTTGTAAAAGTATCCGGCAAACCTGTTATAAAACAAAGCTACAGATCTATGTTATTGTTCGGATTTTGTGGATTATTAATTTCATCAACTCTTTACTTACTTTTTGTTTGCATAAAAGAGTATCTAAAAGACTAAAGCCAATATTATGAAACTTATTCTGTATACAGATGGGGGTGCTAGAGGTAATCCTGGACCAGGAGCTATTGGAGTAATAATTAAAAACCATGAAGGGAAAGTGATAAAAGAGATAGGAAAATTTATTGGTAGATCAACAAATAATGAAGCTGAATACAGAGCAATTATTGAAGGATTAAAGGAATGCAAAGAAAAAGGAGCAAAAGAACTAGAGTGTTTTTTAGATAGCCTTCTTGTAGTGAATCAGTTAAACGGTATTTTTAAAGTTAAAGATGAGAAGATAAAAGTATTCTGGAGTGAGGTAAAGGAACTAGAAAAGAGTTTCAAAGAAGTTTTATATCATCACATTCCAAGATCAAAAAATTACCTTGCTGACAAAGTAGTAAATGAGGTACTTGATTCTATTTAGTTTTACTTAACTATCAGTTTAAGGAAATTAAATTTAAAGAAAATTTAGGGAAATTTAGAAATGAGTAAAGTGAAAACAACTCCATGTAAATTGGCCATAAAGAAAACCCTTTCATACAGTGGGGTGTTCAGGTACCCATTAACTTATTACCAGTTGGTATCAATGCTAATATCAAGAGATAGTTTAAATGTTAAGCAAATCAAAAGGGAACTAAAGAAACAAACCAAAGTAGATTTGATAGATAAAGTTGATGATAAATACATTTTGCATGGAATAGAACCAATAGACTGGATTAAAAGAAAAGAAAATGCTGAAAATATATTGAAAAGGAATAAAAAAGTACTGGAATATATTGCAAGGATTCCGTGGATTAAGATGATTGCAGTAACTGGATCTGTAGCAAACTATAATGCAGAAGAAAAGGCAGATATAGATCTTCTTTTTATTACAAGTAAAGATAGAGTTTGGCTTTCAAGAGGGTTTGTTTTTTTAACTCTTTCTTTATTAAATAAACTTCCTAAGGAACATGAAAACAGAGAGATATGTCCAAACATTTTTATTGATGAGTCAAATTTACCTTGGGCTAAGAAAAGAAGAAACTTGTATGTAGCTCAAAACATTATTTCCATGCAACCCATTTTTGAAAAAGAAGATACATATTTTAAGTTCATTTATGAAAATAGATGGATTAGAAACTATTATCCCAGTTTTAAAGTAAATTACTCAGGTGTTTCTACCAAATCATCTTCATCGAGAAGTGCATTTATGAAGCTAATAGAAAATATGGCTATGATTTCACAACTTTTCTATATGAAGAAAAGAATGACAACAGAAACAATAACAAATAGACTTATTCATTTTAATAAGAATGATAATAGCAGGTGGATACTGAAAAGCTATAAGAAATTGCTTAAAAGCAACTTTTAATAACTTACATTTTTATACCTTGTAGTATCTAAATGCACTTATGTTATAATAGCGACGTAATAAACTAGAAAACAAATTAAAGGAGAGAAAGATGTGCTCTAAAAGAAGAACATGCCTTAATTGCGGAGGAGGAATGCCCTTGGAACGCAATTCCCTTTTCTGCAAGAACTGTGAGCCTTCGAACGAAGAGGCAGATGAAGAAGGAACCTCTTTTCTTCCAAGTTCTATGAAAGAATCCACAATAAGTGATTTAGCTGTAGGTCAAGTAGCTTTTACACTTCCTTGGGCAATGTTCGCAGATATGAATGAGCGCCTCATGATTGTTGAAAGCTATCCAGCGGAGAAAAGACGTGGGGGTACTACTCAAATGCGAATAGCAAAGAGCAACGGGAACATACTAGTTGATCGAGGTTCAATTTGGAATGAAAAGTATACTCCTTGTGTTCCTTGCTACGCGGGGGTAAGCCCTGATCAATATGTCCCAGTTACACTTCTTCCAACAAATGCCTTTAACAAGGCAGTAGAAAGACTCTCTAAACAATAAGGGTCAAAAAGACAGCCAATACCTTCTTACATACGTATTGGCTTCTTTTATTCTATTCCTTGGTTAATAATCTTCCATGTTAGGAGTTGATGGTTTCTCTTCTTCCTTTGGTATATCAGTTACCAAACATTCTGTAGTAATTATCATAGTTGCAGCAGAAACTGCATTTTGAAGAGCACTTCTTGTAACCTTAGCAGGATCAATAATTCCTCCTGTTACCATGTCTGTGTAACTCATCTTTAGCACATCAAACCCAATGTTCTTATTCTTTTCTTCACTTGATCTTTTATCTATCTCCTTGAGCACAGTATCAACATCATGACCTGTGTTTTTTATTAAGTGTCTAATTGGAACTTCTAAAGCTTTACTCAAAATATCCACTGCAACTTGTTCATCTCCATCGTATTTAACATCCTTTAGTGCTTCTTTGATCCTTAAGAAGGCAATTCCGCCTCCAGGAACAATACCTTCTTCAACAGCTGCTTTTGTAGCCTGAACTGCATCCTCAACCCTTAACTTTAACTCCTTCAACTCTGCTTCAGTAGCAGCACCTACTCTAACAACTGCAACACCTCCGCTAAGTTTAGCTAATCTTTCTTTTAGTTTATCTTTATCATAATCAGAAGTTTCTTTTTCAATTTGAGTTGAAATCATTTTTATTCTTTCTCTAATAGATTTGTCATCTCCTTTTCCTCCAACAATAGTAGTGTTATCTTTATCGGAAATAACTCTATCTGCTCTTCCTAGGTCTTCTATTACAACAGAATCAAGCTTTCTCCCTTTTTCTTCACTAACAAAAGTAGCACCTGTGAGTATTGCAATATCTTCAAGCATTGCTTTTCTGTTATCACCAAAACCAGGAGCCTTGACCGCCAAAACATTAAGAATGCCTCTTAGTTTATTTACGACCAAAGTAGCTAGGGCTTCACCATCAACATCATCACAAACAATTACAAGGTCTTTTGAAACCTTCATAAGACTTTCAAGGAGAGGTAACATTGCTTGCATGTTAGATATCTTAATATCTGTAACTAAAATATAAGGATTCTCAACTACAGATTCCATTTTCTCTGTATTAGTTACAAAATATGGAGAAAGATACCCCTTATCAAATTGCATACCTTCTTTGTATTCAAGTTCAAGATTAAATCCTTTTGATTCATCAACAGTAATGACTCCTTCGTCTCCAACCTTCTCCATAGCATCAGCAATTAGTTTTCCTACCTCACTATTCTGAGCAGAAATAGTTGCAACTTGAATCTTTTCTTCTTTGCTTGATATCTTTTTTGATATTCTAGATATTTCTTCTACAAGAAGATCAGTTGCCTTCTCCAAACCTCTTCTTAACACCATAGGATTAGTACCAGAATCTACTTTATTTAGTCCTTCCTCAACTATTGCATTAGCAAGAACGATTGCAGATGTCGTTCCATCTCCTGCAACATCGTTTGTCTTTGAAGCAGACTCCTTAACTATTTGAGCTCCTAGATTTTCAAATTTATCTTCAAGCTCAATTTCCTTTGCAATAGTTACTCCATCATGAACTACTTGAGGAGTTCCCCAACTTTTCTCCAAAGCAACATTTCCTCCTCTTGGACCAAAGCTAGTACAAACGGCTTTAGAAAGCTTACCTACACCTTCTTTAAGCTTCTTCCTTGCATCCTCTCCATAAATGATATTTTTTGCAGACATTTTATTTCCTCCTAATTAACTTGATTAACCTTCAATAATAGCTAAAAGATCTTCTTCTTTAACCAAAAGAAAATCTTTACCTTCTACTTTAACTTCAGTTCCCCCCCATTTTTTATACATTACAATATCCCCAACCCTCACACCCATTGGAACAACATTTCCACTATCATCTCTCTTCCCTGGACCATGAGCAATAACTCTACCTTCTTGTGGCTTTTCTTTAGCCGTATCTGGAATCACAATACCTGAAGGTAGCTTTGTCTCACCTTCAGTTGGTTCAATTAATAAATAATCAGACAATGGTTTTATTTTATTTATTGCAATCATAGCAATTTAACCTCCAATTGAATTAGTAACAACATGGCACATTACATATGCCTAGCTAACTAAAAAGATTAGCAGTCTAATAGGTGGATTGTCAAGAGGTGTAATACTAGTATCTAGAAACTTTTATCAAACTTATTTAAATCTAGCATAAACTCTCATTTTTCCTTCCCCAATCTTATCTTGTTTAAACACTTCAATATGATCCAAATCCCTTGTATTTGACACATGCGGCCCCCCACACAGCTCCTTACTTTCTGCAGAATCTAAATCATTTCCTACAAAGTAAACCTTAACTTGATCTGGGTACTGCTCACCCTGCAAGTAAGTAACACCCTTCTTGATTGCTTCCTCTTTGGGAAGAATGATACAACCAACAGGAATCTTTCTGTCTACAATATCATTAACAATTTTTTCCACTTCTTTTACCTGATCTTCTGTTAACTTTACTGGATTTGGAAAATCAAACCTTAACCTTTCCTTAGTTATATTACTACCAATTTGCCTAACATGATCTCCAAGTACTTTCCTCAAAGCCATATTTAATAAGTGAGTAGCAGTATGATACTTAATGTTTGTATCACTTTGATCAGATAAACCTCCTTTAAATCTTTTTTCTGATCCAGCTCTTGAAATACTTTGATGAGAAGAAATTAACCTTCCAACATCTTTGCAAATCTTATCTGAAGTTTCCTTATCTAATCCTTTTTTATCCTTTAAATCTTCTAGAAACATTTCTAACGGATAACCACTAGATTGATAAAGATCAAAAGATATTTTTGCTGCCTTTAACACATCAAATCCAGATACTTTTACCTTTTCATTTAAATCTAGTAACATCTTTATCTTTTTAAAAGATTCTTTTTGTCCTTCATTTAAAGTTTTAGTAAATTTTTCTTCTTCAAGACCAAGGTATTTTTCTATAAAGTTCTGGTTTTCTTTTAATTCTGGGTAATCACTGGAATATTCATCTACAACAATCCTTGATAATCCAACAAGAAATGGCTTTGTTATTCCTAACATTTTTCCATGTCTTATTGCTCTTCTAATTAATCTTCTTAATACATATCCTTGGTCCACGTTTGAAGGAGCAATACATCTTTGATCTCCAAGAATAAAAGTAGACGCCCTTAAATGATCAACGACTATTCTTAAAGATCTTTCGTCTTCTTTCGTAGATACCTTCTTAACTTCATCTGTAATTAAATTAAGTTCATTAACATTAAACACATTATCTTTTCCATTTAATATTGCTGTAGTTCTCTCTACCCCCATTCCTGTATCTACATTTTTTTGTTTCAAAGGAGCATACTTGCCACTACTTGTTTTTTCATACTGCATAAATACGTTATTCCATATTTCAACCCATCCTTCTTTATTGTCTGATGTTGTTAAATCAGAAGGTTTGTCTTCACCAGTCCAATAAAATACTTCTGTATCAGGCCCACAAGGACCAATGTTTCCCACTGGACCCCACCAATTATCTTTTCTTGAGAGAAAGTAAATTCTACCTTCTGGTATTCCTAATGATTTCCAAACTTCTGCAGTTTCTACATCTTTTGAAGCATTCTCATCTCCTGCAAAACAAGACACAGCTAGCTTACCTATAGGAATTCTTAATTCCTTTGTTAAAAACTCAAAACTCCATGTAATTGATTCTTTTTTCCAGTAATCTCCAAGGGACCAGTTGCCTAGCATTTCAAAGAATGTTAAGTGAACATTATCTCCAACTTCTTCAATATCTCCTGTTCTCATACATTTTTGAACATCAACAAGTCTACTTCCTGAAGGGTGTTTTTCACCTAAAAGATATGGAACAAGAGGTTGCATTCCTGCTGTAGTAAATAGAACAGTAGGATCATTTTCTGGAATAAGAGAAGCAGAGGGTATTACAGCATGCCCCTTGCTTTGAAAGAATTTAATATATTTTTCTTTTAATTCTTTTGTTGTCATTCCAAATCTCACAATATGGAGGCCTGGGCGGGAATCGAACCCGCGTGTAAGGGTTTTGCAGACCCTCGCCTTACCACTTGGCTACCAGGCCAAATCAAGCTACAAAGCCAACTAATTGATATTGCTATTTTACCATCATCGTGATAATTTAGGTATTAAGACATGGCAGTATCTACTATAAGAAACGATAATAAGTCATTTTCAACTGTCCTCATATATTTCCTAGGAATACTAGGTGTTGCTCTTGTGGTATTCTTTGGAGGTGAAGTGCTTAAGTATCTTGGAGGATTTGGCGGAAAAGCAGGATTGACGGTTGAAGTTGTGAACGGAGAAGCCACAGTTCTTGTAAACAATAAGGAGGTTGGTAAAACTCCATTTGAATCAAAAGATATTAAGTCTGGAACAAATACCGTAACGATAAAAAGTGATTCTCAACAATATCAAACCACAATAAAATTTTTACCTTCTAAAAAAGGGGAAACATTTGCAGTTGGGTTAGTCAGAGATCTTGGAGTTTCTGATGTGTTTTCTTCAGGACAGGAATTTTGGTTTGATAAAGATAATCCAAATGATACTTTAAGAATTGTGTCTGATCCATCTGGTGCTACAGTATCTATTGACGGATCAGAAGTTGGAAAAACTCCGTTTTCTTCGTCATCAATAACAACAGGAGATTATGAACTAAAGATTTCTCTTTCTGGATATGAAACTCAAACTGCAAGAATAAATATCCAAAAAGGATATACACTAAACGGTTCTATTAAACTTTTTCCTTATCCAGTTTTATCTGGTGTAAAAGCATTTGAGGGATCTGCAGGACTTTACGATTTATCCTCAGACAATACACTGTTAACATCTGATACGTCATCCTGGGTAAAAGGTATCTTGTATTGGAATAAAACAAGAGGAATAAACATAGATGATACAGGACTAAATAAGGAAAACGTATTTGACTACTTCATAGATTTTAATGGAAATATCTATGACTCAGAAGGAAATATAGTACAAACAAAAGAAGAGTTTAATGCACTGAAAGATCTTAAAAAAGGAGCATACCTTGGAAGAATATCAGATGGTACAGGACTTACAAAAGAAGCAAAAGATGCATTAAACACACTATCTGCTCTGGGTATTTCTTCCAAAACAGCAAAGATACTAGACACCCCAACAGGGTGGTTAAGAGTTAGAAGTGAACCAAGCTTGAACGGCACAGAAATATCTAGAGTAACATCAGGTAATTCATACAATGTGATTGAAGAAAAGACTGACTGGATAAAGATAAAGATATCAGATGCCATAGAAGGATGGGTGTCTTCAACTTATGTGTCCTTGTCACAATAAGTTTAGGTAGTTTAATAACCTTAAGACCTAAACGTATACTATCTAAAAGATTCATTCCACTTGAGAAGATCCGGTCTTAAAAATTCTATCCTTTCTAGGCTTTCTTCATATTCAATCTTTAATCCTAACTTCTTCTCATACTTAGCAAGTGAAGATATCACACCAACATCATTCCAATAATTTCTTTTTGCAGCTCTAAAAAACTCCTTGGTGTAATCAATATACTTTTCATCAACATTGCTTGCGCCTGGGCCGACACTTAAATCTCTCACTGCAATAAAATAATAAAGAGGTATAGAGTTTCTAATAGTAACTAAATTAGTAGGATTTAAACTGTAAGCTTTTTGAAGATCAAATAAAATATCCTTTTTCACATCTTCTTCACTAGCAACTGCAACCAACCTAATTGTATTAACCTTAGCTCTCCCTCTGTAATAGTTAGGTTCATAAGGATTAAGGCTAATGGCTTTATTGACATAAGAAAAAGCATTCTTTTCGTCTCCTATATTAAGGAGTGCTTGGGACTTTTTAAAGTAAATATCTGCAAGATAAATTTTAGATAAAAAGAAAAGCACAGCAAGATAAAATAACCACAATAATCCAAGAAGTATAACTTGTCTTCCTTTTTTACTCTTTTTTTCATTTATCTTATTGGTTCTTTGTTCCATATATCAGCCCAAGAAATTAAAAACCAAAAGAAAATAGTAGTGGAAACCGTAGGCCATCCAAATATATTTGTCGTTACAAACGCAACAAGGGAAGGGTATAAGAACAAAGGAAGTTTTTTAAACAAAAAACACAAAAGTACAAAGTATGTCAATAAAGTTACTATCCCAGACTCAGACCATAGTTCCAAATAATAGTTATGTGGCTTGTTAAACACATAGTCCCATTCAGAAGAATAATTAAGTTTTGTATTTCTAAAAGGTTGAAAGGTATAAGGAAAAGTCTCAGGTCCTGTTCCAATTAAAAATACCTTAGGGGAAGATTTAATGAGATTAAATGTGCTCTTCCACAACTCTATTCTAATAAATCCTGGATCAGATATCTCATAATCATTGCTTAAAGCATAAACTTTCTTAACTATACTTATCGTTTTTTTAGTATCAATAACTGCATCGTTAACTTTTCCTCTGAATAAACCTATATTTGTAATACTTATAGAGAAGGATATAGCAAAAAGAAAGACAATCCTAATGAAGATATCTTTTGGTACAGATACAAACAATAAGTGTTGTGTGCTTCTTTTATGAGCTAACAACAAGGATAAAACTACAACTCCAAAAATGAAGCCAACTAAGCCAGACATAGAATATGTAACCCAAAGACAAAAAAATCCTAAGGAATAAATAAAAAGCCAGTATTTAAAATTATTGAAGTCGTCCGTTAGTGCAAATAATAAACAGATAGGAAGAAGAATAGACATGTACTGAGCAAGCCAATTTGGTTGTCCTATTGTTGAATAAGCTCTCTCAACTGCAGGTAAACTCCAAAGTATATTAGGACCGCCAAGATGTTGAGCCAGCCCATAAATACTAATAGGAATTATCGGAAGAAGAGATATTTTTAATAGCTTAAAGAGATCTTTTCCATTTAGCCTATTGATTGCTACAAAGTACAAACCAAAAAATACCAAGTAAGAAAAAAGTCCATCATTAAATCTTGAATAGTAACCAGACAAGGACGTTAAAATATGTGAAGAGAATACAGTAGATAAAAAGGTAAAAAAGACAAATAAAAAAACAACAATAGAAGGTTTGATTAGTTTTGTTTTTTTTGAAGAATTAATTATTAAATCAGAAATAAAAAAGAAAATTATAAAAAGACCAAAGAAGTAAATAAAGAACATTTTTGGGAACTCAAAGAGTTCGTTTGTGTTAGTTACAAATATCAGTGGTGTAAAAAACAAGAGAATGGAAAAAAACAAAAGATATGGTTTTTTAAATATTTGCGTCATTGACTCAACAAATCTCATGGTAGTAATATCATATCAGTCCTGCTCTTGGTTTGCCTTAGTACTTTAAGTAAAGCAGGCAAGTTGTATGGTTTCAAAGGTTTTAACAAGACTAATAGATAAAGCAATATTACCTGCTATTCTTCTTCTAGCTACAAGGATAATTTCTATAGTCCTTGTTTCTAAATGCCTCAAACTAGAGTTTGAGGTCTCAACAAAGGGCTTTGTATTTGGAAGTATAGAAGATTACGTAAAAGTTAACTCTTACTCTGCTCTTGTCATGATAATAATACTCATTCTTGGTTTGCTTTTTATTCTTATTAAATCTCTTGTTTTCCATGAGTCACATATCAAACCTAGTGTTACATCTAGATTATTTTCGCTAAAAATATCATCACTAATTCAAAGTTCCTTTGATTTGTATACTCAAGGGGCTATATGGCTTTCTTATTCCTATCTGCTTTTACTTGTTAATGGAGTTATGACACTATCAGGACTTATGTATAAATGGGTGTTTCTTATCACTCTTGCAATTACTGTTGTTACTACAGTTTTATTTATCTTTGACATAGAAGAAGAAATAAAGATAGGGAAAGAGAATGTTGAGTATTATGATAAAGATGATAGATATTTACAAGAAAAGGAATAAATGTTAAAGAAATTTATTAAAACACTTGCTAATTCTGGGCTTTTTATAATACTTCTTGGAATGTTGATCTTTCCAATCCTATCAATGGGAATAATAAAATATGAAGATAAATCTACAGTTTTATCAGCTGAGGATGAAAGACAAGGAGAACAAGTTGAAGAAATAGAAATTACTAATGAAAACATTCCTGATGAAGTAGAAGAAGCAATAATGAATATGGAAAGAGAATACTACCAATCAACTGAATCAAGTGGTATTGAAGACTAAAAGTATACAGCAAACAATTAAATTAACCAATTTCAGGAAGAAGGAATATTATTGTCATTATTAATAGCCCCCAAAGGGTAACAGCCAACAATAAAGGCTTATCAGACAATAAAGCCCTTTCTGGAGATTCTCCTTCTTCTTTTTCATAGATTACATATAAGTATCTTGCAACACCATATATAACAATAGGAATAGTTAACATCATAAGCTTAGGGCTTTTTAAAACCGATGGTAAGAATGTAGATATCCTAGAACTCACTCCTGAAGGAGAAGTCATAAATGTAAAGAGGGAGTATGTAAGAATAGTGTAAGACGCAGACATGGAAATCATACTATCAAGAAGGGTATCTGGATAATGTCTTAATGTTTTTCTCGTTTCTACATCCTCTGTACTTCCCAAGACCTTGGCAAGAATGGTTTTTTCTGATCTTCTTTTTCCAAAGGCTAAAAGCATTGAGATTCCAATTGTTGTTAATACAAGCCATGATGAAACAGAAGTTCTAGATGCAAACCCTCCAGCAAACACTCTTATTACAAATCCAGATGCAACAATTAATGAATCTAAGATGATTACATTTCTAAAGTAAAAGGAATAAGCAAGCTGAAGAAGGATATAAAAAACAAGAAGCATTGAAAAATAATCATCAAGATTTAAGAAGGAATAAATTATAGATCCAGATATGAGAAGTAACGAGACTAAGGCTGCTAGAGGAACAGAAAGCTTCCCTGATGCAATAGGTCTATTCTTCTTAATCGGATGAAGCCTATCTCTTGGTGCATCTACAATATCATTCAGGAAGTACGCTCCAGAAGAAATGGCACAAAACGCAATAAATGCCTTAAAGGAAAGCATAAAAGTATCGCCAATAAAGAGCCTTCCTGCAAGGATAGGAGCTGCAAATATACTTGCATTCTTCAACCACTGTCTAGGCCTTGCTGTTCTAATTATTTGATATATTTTTTGAAGCACTATACTGATAATAGTGGTTTTAAGAAGTTTTCTCAAGCATCGATCTTATAACCAAATCCTCTTATTGTTTTAATAAACTTCTTTCCAACGTATCTATTTAATCTGTTTCTCAAGCTCCTTACATGAACTTCAACGGTATTGCTAAACACATAAATCCCTTGATCCCAAACATGTTCTAATATTTCTTCTCTAGATACTACTCTTCCTTTGTTTAACAAAAGATACTCAAGAAGATCAAATTCCTTTCTCCTTAAAGGCAAGGGCTTATCACCAACATAAAGCTGTTTCTTTTTCAAATCTATTTCCATTCTTCCAATTTTTATCATACTTCCATTACACAACATCCCATTTCTTCTTGCTAAAGCTCTTAATTGGGCCATAAACTCATCTACATCTACTGGCTTTGAAAAAGTAACATCTGCTCCAGCATCTAAACTTTTAGCCTTACATGATGGCTCATTGTTTCCAGATAAGAGTAAGATTGGGGTCTTTATATCTGCATCTCTGGTCATTTTACACACCTCAACACTATCAATGTCAGGAAGATCTGAATCTATCACCATCACATCATAGTCGTTAACTTGAGATAAATATGCTCCATCAGATCCGTTAGAAGCAACATCAACTATGTAATTTTTCTCGACTTCATTAATTACATCTTTAAGCAATTCTTTATCATCTTTAATTATCAGGAGTCTCATCTTAACCTAAATTTTTTGTTATACACTATTCTACGTATAAATATTAAAGGAAGATTAAATTACAAACAAATTATGGTTAAGAGGATTGTGTATCTGATCTTACTTTATCTCTTCCTGTTAAACTAATGTTTAAAATTATTAACACAAACTCCACGACACCAGATATAATAAGAGCTATTTTAAACACTAGCCTCTCTGGGGAAAGAAGACCAATTACTCCAAAAAACATGGTAGCTAACCAATAAAATATTGCTACCTTGCTAACACTCCATCCTCTGTCAAGAAGAATGTGATGCAAATGACCTTTATCACCTCTAAAAGGACTTTTTCCTTTAACCAATCGTCTTATTACAGTATAAGATGCATCTAAGAAAGGGATTAAGACGATAAGAACAGATACTGTAATCTTTGCTTGGGCAAGTATTGCTAAAACTGCAATTACAAACCCAGCAGACATAGCCCCAAACCCCCACATTATTTTTGATGGATACCAGTTATATTTGACTGATCCAAAAGCAGCACCTGCACTAATAGCTGCAAGAGTAGCTATTTGAATATGACTAGGTTCAATGTCTTTAAATCTTAAGGCTAGCAAAGCTATTATAATAGAAGCTATTCCTACAATTCCTGGAAATTGACCATCTACACCATTTGACCATGATAAAACATTCATTAACCAAACAACCCAAACGGAAGTAACAATTATAGGAACAATGGGTAAGACACCATTGTTAGTTTGAATTTCAAGTATATTTAAGTTTATAACACCACCAAATGGATTGGTAACTGAATAAATCATTACTCCAGACAAAATAACCGGAAGTACAGAAGTAAACAAAAGAAATAACCTAAGAACAGGGTTTTCCATTAATCTATAACTTGAAGAAGGATGAGTATTCTGATAATCATCTAATATACCCAAGAATGCAGTCATTATTATTGATAAATAAAAACCTAAGAAGTTTTTAGAAAATCCTACAAATAAGAAGGCTGTAAGTAAAAAGACAATTGCATAAACAAAACCCCCTCCTCTTGCAGATGGGGACTTTAAAATCATTCCAGGGTGAATGTGAACCTGAGGATTAGTAACTAACCTTTTCCTTTGGGCTAGATCAATAAAAGATGGCATGATAAAGTGAAGTAATAAGAATGAAATAGTAAAAGATGGAAGAAGACTTATATACAATGGATTAATTATTGAAGTAAAAGGAGCAGAAGCTTTGTTTATAATGCTAAATACAGAAGCAAATAAAAAAGTATTACAAAAAGAAACACACGTCCAAACTGCATCTTCGTAGAATCTAATATAATATTTATTCATCATGATCAACAATAATCCAAATAAGCTAATTGCAAGGGATATCAGCGGAATTAAAAAAAGTGTGTGTTTAGGTGCAAGTTGAGCATCTCCCCAAATTCTTGTATACCAAAAAGGTACTTCATCACTTATAAATTTGTATCTTAAGAGAGTGTACAAGAAAGTTGCAAGAGGCATTAAAGACGTTAGGACAAACCTTGATAAAGTCTTATCCCTTAGCTTTATTAACATACTTTCTGTTGTCTTTAATATCCTTTTATCTAATCTCATTTGCTTTGTTCTTTCTATCTTATCTTTTCAGTGTGATATAAATTCTTAAACTTCTTCCCAAAAAGCATCATTGTTTGAGCTTGAACCCAAGGCAAAAAGGAATACGTTAACATATTCAACATTATTAGAGGACCTTCAAAGTATGTAAGAAATCTCCTAACTTTTGACCATTCTTTTGGAGGAGGCACTGCAAACTTTCTTCTAAAAAATGTTCCTGGAATTAAAAACACAAGAGTCAAGGTAAGTATAGTGCTCATAATATCTGGCAGACTGTATGCAAAGTTTGATTGTTTAACAAAGGGATTTACCAAAGTAACAATCCCAAAACCAAACGTTATTAAAAATACCGTGTTCACAAGAAGAACTCTTTCCTTTAAATGCCTAACTACCCATCCAACTTTCTTTGAAACTTTTATATCCTTATTCTTCATAAACCCTTTTACAGAAAGAGGAAAGTCTACTACCCCCCACCCCCATCTTAAAAGCTGTTTGTATAAACTTTTATGAGAATCAAGATAATTCTTTCCTTCTACAGCATCAGCAGAATATGGAATAAAATATGGAACTCCATCAAATTCACCGTTTCTTGCAAAGAAAGCTCTCCAATAAAAGATTGTATCGTCTGCTCCTAAGGCTACATCAAAATATCCAGCATCAATTAATGTTTGAAGTGACGTGGAAAATGCAGAAAAAGTCTTTCTAACCTTTCCTTTCGATATTGCCCAGTCAGATAAAACTCCTAATGTTACACCGTTTGCCTCTAATCTCATCATTAAAGGAACTCTCCACAAGTTGTTATCAAAAAGAGGAACTGCTGATGAGTAAAAGTGATTATCTCTTTTATCCGTTGTTAAGTACGCATAAGTAAACCTGGCAATGTACTGCCTATTTAACACATGATCTGAGTCAAGATTACTAAAAGTATAATTCCTAAGATTTTCTCCAAGATTTCTTAGTTCTTCTACAGCATGAGAAGATCCCCAAGCTCTATTGGCACCACCATCACCAATTGCTTCTCCTGGTATACCAGCAGGGTGTACAAAAAACATTATTTTATAAAAGTCCTTTTCTTTTTCTCCAATTATTTTTTTAATTCTTTCAATCACTTCAGTTGAATATTTCTCTTCTACAGTAAATACAATAATTATTTGTTTTAAGGAAAACGTTTGATTAAAGATACTATTTATACAATCTCCAAGAACTTGATCTGGCTCGTTAACAACTGGGATCATTATCATATGCTTAATGTCAGATAAATTTGAGGGCAATGTTTCCTTATCTGGAAGTTTAGAAAAATCTAGTTTTCTACATTCAAGATACCAATCTTGTGCCATTTCTTCCTCATATAATCTATACCCTTTAAACAATCCAATAGTATGCCTTAACGCAAGATACGACCAATATACAGTTAAAAATGTCAAAAGATATACTATAGCTGGAGGGTAAAGAAGACCTAACCACACTGGAGATGTAAGGAAACTCCAAGTCAACACACCAAGCAGCACCTCAAGGGATCTATGTACAAACCTATCATTTTTTTCTACAAATGAACTCATAATATGCTAAAAAGCTTACAGGTGTTTTCATATGAAGCTTTAGATACTTCCTCAAAGGTTTTTTGTTTTACCTGTGCGACTTTTTCAGTAACAATTCTAACATATTTTGGATAATTTTTCTTACCTCTTAAGCTTTGAGGAGGAAGGTAAGGAGCATCTGTCTCTACTAGAAATCTATTCATTGGAATGTTTTTTACCACCTCAAGAACGTCATCCTTCCTTGGATAAGTGATTAAGTTACTAAAGGAAACATAGAAACCAAGGTTTAATACTTTTTGTGCGAATTCCCAAGTTGAGTCAAAACAATGTATTACCCCTCTTAAATCAAAGCTGGAATGTTTTTCTAAAAGCTTTAAAACCTCTTTATCACCATTTCTATTATGGATAATAATTGGAAGATTATTCTCTTTGGCAAGGTCTATCTGCATTTCAAAAAGTTCTATCTGATCTTCTATCTTTCTTCCATTTTCCCAGTTTGATATATCTATTCCACATTCACCAATAGCTACAATCTTACTTGATCTTTTTAAGTTTTCCTTAAGAGAGTTTCTTAATTCTTTTATTGTTATCTTTTTATCTTCATGAGGATATATTCCAATAGAACAATAAACATCTCTTATCTTTTCTGCTGTTTGCATTGCAATTACGTTTTCTTTAATTGATGTCCCAATGGTAATAAATTTATTTACATCATTTTCTCTTGCTTCAGAAAGAATTTGTTCTAAAGGAATTTCATAATTTTTATGAACTAAATGACAATGAGAATCAATGAGCATGGTGATAAGAATTATCTTAGAAAAGAAGATAAAAAGAAAGACCCTAGGGTTATATATCCAAGGGTCTTAAAAATAGATCAAAACGTAACGTTAATAACATTTCTTTCTTTAACAATAGTATTTCCTGATTTGACGATTTTATACACCAAGCGGTTTTCGCCTGGCTCCAGAATTACTTTCTTCCCTGGCTTTACAGCTTTACGATTCATTTCAATACGAATACATCCAAGGCCGAGGATCTTTCTGAAAAAACAAAAAAACTGCTGAAGGAAAGGTTTTTTGACTTCCAAGCACAAACCTTTTGGGTCAGTAAAAATTCTACCAAATGAGAACTTTTTTGTTTTATCATCCTTCCAAATTTTTCTGACCCGTGTTTTACCCTTGGAAGAAACAGTCAATACATTTACATGCATGATTACTCTCCTTTTTAAGTATTAACTAGGATTATAGTAAATATTAATTTATATGTCAAACTATAAGATATGGGAGAAGAGAAGAGAAGAACCCTTCTTTAAGAAGAAGGGTCCCCTGGTAAGAAGTAAAGGAAACAAGGATCAGTCCAATTTAAAGTAGTGTCAAAACTAAGGCTATCCTTATCACCACCCAAACACTCAATTACCTGATATCTCACATTTCCAAATTGTTCTATTGCTAAAACTTCAACCAAAGCAATGACCTTACCATCATTAAAAATCAACCTATCGCCAATATGAACATGCTTGAGATTAATCTTTCCAACATAAGATCCCACACTTATACCTGTATTCATCTTTTCTCTCCTTCTTAGTGTTTTAGTTAATTAACTCCTTGAATTCGTCCCCGTCAAGTGTTTCCTTTTCCAAGAGTTTAGTAGAAACCTTGTCTAAAGTACTTCTTTTTTCAGTTAAAATCACTTTAGCTTCTTTGTAGCAAGAGCCTATTATCTTTTCTATTTCAGAATCTATTTTAGATGACATCTCATCACTAATTTGTGAAGATTCTCCAAATTCTTTGGCAAGCCATGAAAAATCACTTTTTGCTTCATAATTAATTGGACCCAAGGAACTCATACCATATTCGGTAACCATTTTTCTAGCTAACTCTGTAGCTCTTTTGATATCATTTGACGCTCCAGCTGTGAACTCATTAAATACTATTTCTTCAGCAGCCCTTCCACCCAACATAGTGGTTATTAAAGATGTAATCCTTGTTTGAGTGAGTTGATACCTATCTCTCTCTGGAGGGACATCTGTGTGTCCAAGTGTTTGCCCTCTTGCAACGATAGAAACTCTCTGGACCGGATCTGATTCTTTGACACTTGCAGCAACAAGAGCATGCCCTGACTCATGGTAAGCAGTCATTTTCTTTTCTTCATCTGTTTGAAGTGTTCTTCTTTCTGATCCAATTGTTACCTTCAACGAAGCTTCTTCTAGATCTTTTTCTATGATCTTATCTCTATTTTCTCTTGCAGTAAGAATAGCTGCCTCATTTAGCATGTTCTCTAAGTCTGCACCACTAAATCCAACTGTTTTTCTTGCTAATTTCTCGACACTTACCTTTTCATCAATAGGTTTTCCATTCATATGTATTTTTATTATCTCTTCTCTATCTTGCAAATCCGGTAATGGAATGGTAATAGTTCTATCAAACCTTCCAGGTCTAATAAGAGCTGGGTCAAGCATATCTGGTCTGTTGGTAGCAGCAAGAACAATAACATTTGTTCTAACATCAAAGCCATCCATTTCTATCAATATTTGATTTAACGTTTGTTCTCTTTCATCATGTCCCCCTCCTATCCCCATTCCTCTTTGTCTCCCAATAGCATCTACTTCATCAATAAATATTAAGCTCGGTTGTCTTTCTCTTGCCATATTAAATAGATCTCTTACTCTTGAAGACCCAACCCCAACTAACATTTCCATAAACTCACTTCCTGCAACACTGAAGAAAGGAACTCCAGCTTCTCCTGCAATTGCTCTAGCAAGAAGAGTTTTTCCAACTCCAGATGGGCCAACTAATAGAACTCCTTTTGGAATTCTTGCTCCTAGTTTTCTATACTTTGCAGGATACTTAAGAAAATCCACAATCTCCATCATTTCTCTTTTGGCTTCTTCACATCCTGCAACATCTTTAAAAGTTACCTTTTGTTGCCCTTTAGTAAATACCTTTGCTCTAGACTTTCCAAAAGACATTATCTCTCCACTTTGTCCTTTCATTTGTTTAAGAAAGAAGAAAAGGATAACAACTGGTAGTACAAACATTAAAAGAGGAGATAATACATCAAGGAAATTTACTTTATGCACTACTTCTAATTTTCCAGATATTTTTGATCTATCTATGTTGTTGTTACTTAATATTTGATCAAAGCTAATACCACTTTCTTTCTTTGCATACACTTTTGTTCCATCTTTCTGAAGAACATCTACTCTGTCCCCATTTACAACAACATCTTGAATTTTTTCTTCGTTTATTTTCTTTACTAGATCACCAATAGGAATCTCTTGTTGAAAAGAAGAGCTACCAAGTGAGCTAGTTAAGTATATTAATAACCCCAGCAATAACAAAAATGGAGTACTACCAAAGAAACTTTGCTTTTTTACTTGAATTATCACCTTCTTTGGTAGTTTTTTAGGCAGTTCAAACTTTATTTCTTGTTTTTTATTGCTTTTAGATTTTTGTTGAGCCATAGCTTAAAGAGTATACATCAAATGATTGAAAACTTCATTTTAACTTGGTGCCAACGGGTGGAGTTGGACCACCGACCTAGCGCTTATGAAACGCCCGCTCTACCGCTGAGCTACGTTGGCAAAATACAAGATGATTATAACAAATCAGGATACAAGGACAAGAAAAGTTGATGTGCAACACAAGGATAAGAATAAGAACGTTTGGTTGCGGGACCTGGATTTGAACCAGGACCCCCGGATTATGAGCCCGGTGAGGTGCCATTCCTCCATCCCGCGTTATTTCGTACTAAATCTAACAAATAAGTATGCTAAAGTCAAAAAGAAGGTTTAAAAGAATAATTTGTACCATGAGTACCAGTTTTCATCCTTTTTATTTTTTTCTTCTCTTTCATCTGACCCAGAAAGAACATTACTTGACGAGCTGCTTTTTACATCTTCACCAACAACTACATAAACCTTCTCTCCTGGTTTTACTAGATTTAAGTTATTCCTAGCTTTTTCTTCTATATATTCTTCTGTTTGCTTGTACTTTATATCTTGTTCTAACTGCTCTTTTTCCATTTCAAGCTCAGCTACCTCTCTTTTTATAACATCCAGTCTATTCTTACTTTTAAACACTTGAAACGAAGACTTAATCAAACTTATGGATACAATAAACAAGATAAGTGTTCCTAGCATATACTTAAATTTAGTTACCTTGGACATTATCCCCATAATAGGCAATATATTGACAGTTTTCAATACATTTGATACTCTACCCCATAGAATTTACTTCTGCTCTCCTATTTGTTATAATAGGCAACAACTAAAGGTTATTTATTATTCCTGTCTGAAGGGAAACTATGACTAAATTACAAACAGTTCATAAAAAGTTTATAGAAAAATTAAAAGCTGATGGGAAGTCAGAAGCAACTCTTGTTGCTTACAATAAAGATATTGAACAAATAGTAACTTTCTTAGCAAAAGAAGGTGTAGATGATGTTGAAGGTATGAAGATAGAACATCTTGAATCATTTATGAAGAGTTTAGCTAATGAAAATTACACTCCAAAGTCTATTTCAAGAAAGACAAATGCTGCTAGAACTTTTATTAAGTATTTAAACAAAGAAGGTATATTAAAAGAAGATATCTCAGACCAATTAAAGCACCCTAAGTTTGAAACAAAAGCTCCAAGAATTTTAACTAAGCTTGAATATAGAGCATTAAGAGATGCTGCAAAGGACGATAATAGATCATACGCAATGATTGAAGTTCTCCTCCAAGCAGGAATTACTATTTCAGAGCTTGCAGGAATGAAGCTGGAAGATTTAGATATTAAAGGAGAAACAGGTTCATTGTTTATTGCTAGAAAAAACAACAGGGAAGAAAGAATAGTTCCTCTTAATAAAGCAGCTGTTGAGGCATTAAGTAAATATATTAATAACACTAGAGTAAAATCAGATAAATCTACTAACGTATTTATTACAAAATCAGGTAGACCCCTTCTTATTAGAAACATTAGATCTACAATTGACAGATTTTTTAGATTAGCAGGTGTAGAAAACGCTAAGGTAAATGATTTAAGACATACCTTTGTTGCTAATCATATTAGAAATGGTGTTAACATTACTTATCTTGCTAAGGTAGCAGGACACAAGAGAATTTCAACAACTGAGAAATATCTTGATTACGTTGAAAAACCAGAAAAGATGGATAAGACAGAACTTTCTATCTTGTAATTAATAATTAAAATTAAAATCAAGAAACGACCTATGCAAGGTCGTTTTTTGTATATTTAGCACATGTATAAGCAAACGCTAGAAAGTTCCTAATCTTGAAGCAATAGTCATTATCTTTTCTCCCCACTGTTTTCTCTTCTTAGTATCAAGAGCTATGATTGGAATCTCCTTCTGGTAAGAAATAAGCTCATCTTTAAGTTTATTTTCATCTTTCAGGTTCTCTTCAAATTCTGACCTAGCTTTGTTAATAAAAACGTTTGCAATATTTTCTTCAAAAGGCTTATCCAATTCTAATGCTATTTTTGCAACACGCATGAGATCCATTCTTATATTCAACTTAGACTTATTCATTATCAAAGATTCCCCTAATAATTACTTCCATCCTTTCCCTGATTTCTGGAATTGATACTTCGTAAGAGAAGTGTTTAATACCTGCTTTGTAGTTTGTTAATCCTATAAAATCAACTTCTTTGTTTTCAAACCTATAACCTCCTCCCCATAAATTCTCTTGAATACTTCCATTTTCAAGCAATGTTTGCTCACAATCTATATGATATTCACCCCCTGCCGACAACAAACCACATTCTATATCAACAACCACCTTTGTGTACCCAGGATACACTTCAGTAATATTTTTAATTTGTTCTTTCGTGGCTTTATCCTTAAGTATTAATATCATTTAAATGAACCAGGAAAATAGTTTATTATGGTGGGTGATCCAGGACTCGAACCTGGAACCGAGCGTGTATAAGACGCTTGCTCTGCCAATTGAGCTAATCACCCAAACTCATACCTCTTCTGTTAGTGCTTTTTCTATTCTTTCTTCTTCCTTTAGGTCTTTTCTTCTTTGGACTATACTATCTTTTTCCATCATTTCCAACAATTCTTCCACTACTTTAATCAAAGCTCCTTCAAGGGAGTAGTCTTCTTCATCAGAAAAGTATTCCTTACTACTTAAACTTAAATTTACTTTCACATTAAATCTATTTTCAGGGGCAGAGTTTAGTACAATTCTTGCAAAGCAAGAATCTTTAGGAAGGTTTTTAGTTCTTGACTCTATTCTTTCAAATTTCTCCTTTGTTAATACTTCCATGCTTGGAGTTAGTTCTATATTGTCTGATGATATTTGATAATTCATAATATTATTTTATCATTCCAGGTTACATCTGTTTCTTATTAATTTATTTGCTAGAATATTGCTATGAATAAATTAAAAACATTTTTTTATGTCTTTAAGAAGAGTATATCTTCACCAGAGTACTACAAAGAGCTTTTGGAAACTAAGTTTTCCTTTACTTTTAAGTATTACTTAATGTTAGCTGTTTTAGTATCTTTAATTTTTACTTCCTTTGTTAGTATAAAAATGGTGCCTGAAACTAAAGCATGGTTAAAGACTGGGGTTGAAGAAGTTAAGAATATTTACCCAGATGATCTAGTTATAAGCATTAAGGATGGAAAATGGAGTATAAACAAGCCAGAACCCTATATCATTCCAATGCCTCAATCTATTAAAGAAAAGTATAGTGCTAATGTTGATAATGCTGTTGTTTTTTATAAACAAGGAACTATTAATGATTTTAGTAGCTTCAAGACATTTGCTTTGGTTAATGAAAGTAATATTTTAACTAATGACAATGCTTCTGGTATTAAGGCTTACCCTGTAAAGGATTTGCCTAATGCAGACATTGATAAGTCAAAGGCTATTGAAGGAATAAATAATGTTTATAAATACATTAAGTATGTTCCTTTTTTGCTGCCTTTAGTGTTGTTTGTTGGGCAGATTCTGTTTGATTTCTTTGGTTACAAACTTATGTACATTTTATGGATAGGTTTGGCAGTTTATCTTTTATCCTTGTTAAAGAAAAAGAAAATTAATTTCTTATCTGCATGTAGAATAGGAATACACACAATGACATTACCAATTATTGTTGAAACGTTATTTAGCTTATTTAGTTTAGATGTTTCTGCTTATCCTTGGTTTTTTGTGCTAAATACTTTTCTTTCTTTTATTGTTTTAGATAAGATGTTTAAGGAAAAAGAAGGAGCATTGAACCCTAAAAATTAGTGTGATAGTATCTGTACGCTAAGTATTCCCCTGTAGCTCAACGGTAGAGCAGGTCCCTGTTAAGGACAAGGTTAGTGGTTCGAATCCACTCGGGGGAGCCAACATCCTGTAGTAGTTGACACAAGTTTGTTGTTTCTATATAATTCCAACAAACAAAGTTAAGGAGATAGAAATGATACTGTATATATGGCCTACCAAGGCTCGTCTTGAGTCCCTGCCAACAAAAGACATGATGATTCTAAGAGTCACTGATAGAATCTCGGGAGATGTTCAACAAGAAATAAGAAAAATATTAAAAGAGATTCCTATACAAGGACCTTACATTGAGAAGAATAGCGAGCACACTGATTTTTACTTCTACAAACTGGAAATCTTTTTTACTGTAGTTCTTCAGAATCTCATTAAGTTTTTGGACGAAAATCTACACGTACCAAAGGAAGAACATGATCTTTAGTTATTACTACTTTTTAATAAAGAGTTGAATTAATTTTCAACTCTTTTTATTCCACCAAATCAATCTCTCCTTTATCATAGGTCCTCCAAAAGTATTGGTTAGCAAAGATGTCGGAATTTTCCCTATACTTTAATCTCTCAACAATTAAAAAATTCTCCAAACACATCCGAGATCAGTTCTAAGCTCCAACTCACTGAAGTCATCTACAATAGTGTTTCTTATGCCCAGGTCATAAAAATATAATTGCCTCCCACATATGTAGGGATTGACAAATCGTCTCAAAATGATACGATTTATATATATGAATGATACGATTCTTACACCACGCCAACGTTACATTTCAAACATCATCAATCAATCAGGCGGAATTTTAAGAGAAAAGATAGCTGAAAAGCTATTCCCAACATACAGCGTCTCTAAACCCACACTGATAAGAGATCTTAACTTACTAATAAAATTAAAGTTAATCAGATCCGAAGGCAAAGCCAAGGCAACGATGTACTACCCAATTTCCCATAATCCTCTTTTGAGAGTTTTTGATATAGAAAATTACTTTTCATACGACCCTGATCAACGAGTGGGAGCCAAAAAAACATTTGACAGTAAAATCTTTGAATATTTAACAGATCCTCAACTAGCGGATATATTAATGCCATTAAAGAACGCAACGGTAAGTTTCTCAGATAAAACAAAGGGTATTTCCCCAGATTTAATCAGAAGGGAACTGGAAAGATTTACCATAGAGCTATCTTGGAAATCATCAAAAATAGAAGGAAATACATATACCTTGTTAGAAACAGAGTCTTTAATCAAGGAACAAAAAGAGGCAAGTGGTAAAAGTAAAGCAGAAACCCTAATGATCTTAAATCATAAACATGCCTTTGATAATATTCTAGCAAACAAAAGAAATTTCAAAACGATTTCTATATCAGTTATAAACCAACTTCATAACACCTTGGTCAAAGGACTTGAGATATCAACTGGAATTAGGAGACACGAGGTTGGAATAACAGGAACCATCTACAGACCCTTAGGCAACGAGCATCAACTTAAGGAGGCTTTAGAAAAAACTGTTGAAATGGTAAATAAGGTAACGGATCCATATCTTAAGGCATTTATTGCCAGCGTTATGTTTCCATATGTCCAACCTTATTCTGATGGAAACAAGAGAACTGCCAGAATGCTATGCAACGCCATACTTCTTGCAAATGACTTACTACCACTATCATACAGAAACGTAGATATAGATCAGTTCAAAAAAGCAACTATTCTATTTTATGAACAGCTAAGTGCTGTGGCCTTCAGTAAAATCTTTATTGAGCAGGTAAAATTCTCGAACGACAACTACTTTCTGAAATAAAACAATTCCCTGCCACGCTTCGCATGAAATTCTGCAATGAGAGACAATATCCTATAGCTTGATTGATTAGGGCACTTATGATATTCTAAGTGTTAGAATTCTAGAAAATCCAAATAAGGAGGGGTTGTGGCAAATCAAACGTTTGAATGGAAAAAGGCAAACGTTACTGTGGCTAAAATTGAAATCAGCCACCTAAAGTTTGAAATGATACTAAACGTAAGAAATGAGGTTGCTGATAAAGTACGGGCCAAGATGGCTGAGTTAAATGATTGTGGAACATACCCAAACGAGGAGACAACTAAAGCAGGTGGGCTAGCTTCACAATTTATTATATCTAGTCCTTACAATTGGAATTGCCGTTGGCGTGATTTCCTAACGATTATTAACAGGTTATTAGATATCACTGCAGTGGAACTAACTGAACCTCAAAGATAATTTCAAGAGGTTCTTTTTTATTCCCTTAAACACTCACTAACCTTGCAAACCCTGTAGTGTTTGACGCAAGAATGTATTCAAGGTATAATCTTAAACTAACCTAAATAAAACAATAAAAGGAGAGGAGAATATTAATGTATAGTTTGTCAAACAACTGGAAAAAGCGTGTAAATAGTTTTGTATGCTACCGACCTCATGCAGGTGAACATATTGATTGTGTCTTGAGTGAGATGGTTAATCGTTCTAAGTTATCGGGAACAAGAATAACTTGTTTATTCAATGGTATTCAAATTATTGTTTCTCCAGAAATGACCAAGAAAGAGGCTTTACGTCAGTGGAAATATGCTCTTAAACAAAGTTGCACCCCTTTTCGAAAAGCATTGTGGAAACAGGAGTGTGCAAAATACCATGCGGAATGCAAAGCTAAAAAACAACGGGTTTACCAACTTCTTTCTACAGAAAAGATGGAAGTTCCTTGGTATAAACTCATTCCGTATCTAAGAACATGTTGGGCCCAACGAAAGGACAACCTATCAAAAGAGATTATTAAATTCATTCAAGGCTGGGCAGTTGCCATGCAGCAAGAAATACGTAAAGGTAGCAAACCTGCTGATATCCAAGATAAGTTAGAACAAGAGTTGGATTACATAGGACTATCTGGTTTCACAAATCTCTTGGCAGTAGCATTTCTAAAAAAATTTTGGAAATACGGCAATCAGTTAACATAGTGCTAAGCTTTCACAAACACCGTATTATGTAGAAAAGTGATTATCTACCTTACGGTGTTTTTTATCCCTTCATTACCTTCCCTTTGTATGAGAAGACAATAATGTCTTTTTGTGTCATTAACAAGAATCAATCTTGCTTAACTACATCTACCCCTTTTCTAATAATAGCCCTATCTTTTTCCTTTTCGGCTTCCGGCAGTTCTGAATAACTTACTTTTTGCTCAGCAGGTGCCCAACTAGAGTTTCTCTCAAGCCACTTATCATGTACAACAGAACTAGCTTCTTCAACAAAAGCACTATCTATTGCTTTCTTATTAATCTTCGCCTCATATATCAAAGAGACTGCAACTTCGGCTGATGCCCTGTTTTCTACTTGCCAGTCGTTTGGCAAACTCTCAAAGCTAGTATTTGCAATGTCAACCTGGTTAGTTCCATGAGAATTAATCCACTCATTATCTTTTGTAGCTTTTACACGAGGTTCAAAAGTACCATCTTCTTTTTTTCTAGATTCTCTCCAAATATCATGGAGTTCTCCTCCCAACTTTTCTATTTTTTGATGGAAAATTTCTACCTGCTCTTGTGTCATGCTAGATTCTAATTTTTCTTTGAGTGATAAATTATCTTTTTCTAGTTTATCCATAAAACCTCCTTAATAGAAACAATTACTTTTAAAGTATACCAAGAAAACATATACTGCAGTTCGCATAAAGTTCACATCGAGAGTTAATACCCTGTAGTGGTTGCTGGTTAAAGTATTTTAATATATAATCCAAGTTAATATTCAAGATACAAAAGACAAGGAGAGCTATGTGTCGGAAAACAATTAAAAACTCGTTTAAAGAAATTAAGAGAAATTTTAGGGTAAAAAACCTGAAAACAGAATTAGCAAAAACCATAAGATATGGCCAAGCACTCTTAACAACATCAACTATAACAGACGTGGACACACGTGAGAATCTTCTACGTGAAAATGCAAGGAGAACACTCAGATTGTTGGAATTACTCAAAGAATTAGGGGAAGATGCTAATTTCGCAGTAAAAGAAGCTACAGATACAGATAAGCTTTATAAATGAACAAACAAAACCAGACTCTACAAAAAGCCTGGTTTTTTATTTTCCAAACGCCACTAATTCCTCGTATAAAGTTCCTAATGAGGCAAATCTTGAACACAAATAAAGGTAATGCATAACCTCCTCATGAGAACAGCACACTTACCTCCAATAAACGAATAACAAAATCAACTTTTAGCCATATCAATATAAATCATTACAACATATTGAGAGTGGGAGAAATCCCTATTGGTTTTATAGAGATGATATTCTTAGAAGAGACTTTATTGAAAAGCTAGAAAGAGAGATTCCAGAACTATACCAAATAGGATTCCTCTCTAAAGTTGATTAAACAAAGGAAAGACTGAACACATTCCACTAATGGATTTCAACCCAAGCAAGAATGAAGAATATTTAGCAGATTGCAGACACTACTAGGTATATAGGACACTCTTTGATGGTAGAGGGCTGCGTTTTAAGAGTTACAACTTAAGATGACAAAACTTTATTCCTAAATTGGTTAGAACAATATAACTTTTAAACATAAAGTAATAGAGAAAACAGCCACTTAATCATTCAATAAAACTACCTTTATTACACAAAGAAGCTCTCTTGTTATAATTACCCCATGTGGTTTTGGTTAGCATTTTGTTCAGCTATTACAGGCGCAGTAGAGATAACTTTAAATAAAAAGGTTTTAAATAAAGTAAGTGCAACTGTGCTAACCTGGTCGCTTTTTACTTTATCTCTTCCTTTGATTGCTTACTTTGCAATAAAAAATGGATTGCCTTCTTTAAACCAAATGTTTTTCCTTGGAGTAGTTGCTTCTTCGTTAACATTTATTTTTTCAAAAACCATATCTAACGAAACCATAAAGAACAATTCGGTATCTAAAGTTTTCCCATTAGCAGCTTTTAACGGATTTTTTACTTATATCTTCGGTCTACTATTTTTGTCAGAGTCTTTGAGACTTGTCCCTGTAATTGGTTTATTCCTCACAATCATAGGTTCTTATATCTTAAATGCAGATCAAGCCAAGGAAGATCTCTTAAAACCCCTTAAGCTCTTATTTACCAACAAATCTTATCTTCTTTTCCTTTTTGCCATAATGCTAAATGCCCTTACTGCAATTTTCGATAAGATAGGAATAAACAATACCCAACCAATAAACGCAGCATTTACCCTGTTAGTTGAAGATATGATTATGATTGTCATCTTAACTGCATACTTATTTAAAAAAGAACATAAAAAGTGGTTTAAAGAATTCAAAGATAACTTTGTTATTTTACTTGCAAATGGTCTTACCTATGGCATATCCACTCTACTTGTTTTCTCTGCTTTTACAGGTGGGCCTATTGCACTAGTTTTGGGAATAAAAAGATTGCAAATATTCTTTGTTTTAATTTTTAGCTACTTATTCCTCAGGGACAAACCAACAAGATACAGCTGGATTGCAGCAATAGTAATGTCTTTAGGAACCTTAATGATTAAGTTGGGATAAAACACTCTTTTATTAGTCACATCTACAACCTTTCGTATAAAGGTTCTATGCTAAATAGACAACTAGCTAAAGGGTACTAATTTAACATATCCTCATAATACAGTCTCCTTCCTTTGCTTTTAAATACAAAAATAAGGTGTGAATGAATTGCTTCACGCACACCTTTTAGGTTGAGTGTCTATTTATTTACACAACATAGAGATCCTCATTTGTTTTGAACGCATTTCTTGCTTCAGTGTTTTGATTCCACATCCGTACAACTGTTTTAACAAGATTACGGATTTGAGGGAGTGTCCCCGTCTGCCCAACTACATGCATGTGCGTGAAATCTGAGTAGACTCGAAAGGTAATTTGGCTATCAACGTCCCTCAACGTGACAAAGTCACACCCACACATTTCGGCACAAAGAACTCGGACGGCACCGAACTTCCCCGATGCACTACGAAACTCAACTTTCTCACGCATCTCCTTCATCCCATTGAAGTACACCTCATCTTGAAATGTAATACACATTTCTCCCAACATGCCTCTCATTGTAATAATATCAACATCCCTCATCATTAAGCCACGCTGGAGTAACCGAGTATCAAGTACAAGGCTTTCATACAAATTTGACTCCTTTAGTAGTTTTTCAAACCCTTGCTCAGGCTCTTGATAAATTGTGATGCGGATTGAGGTACTAAGTAACTCTCCAAATCTGCTCCTATAACCCCTCTCGTTGCCTGTATACTTGTCATCCGTATACTTATTATCTGTATACCAAGCTTCAACAGTTACCCAAACGAGGTATTTTACCTTCTCAATAATTGAGCCTGAGTAAATACGCTCATGCCTTTGGGACCAGAAAATATCGCTGGCATAGACACAAAGCTGGTCTGCCTTCCTTTGTTCCTCACGATCTCTTGGCCAGTCAACACGGTTAATAATTTTTTCCGAATTATCAATAGCAAACATGTATTCCCCACGTTTCCCAATATGCATTTCGTGTTGGCGAATAGTAGAAAAAGCACACGAATCACTATTTCCAAGTCCTAAATTATGAGCCCGCTTAAACATAAGGTCTGCATCTGCTTTCTGCACACGGATGATTAAGAGGTTATCTAGACGACCGTCATCCTGCCCATTATACGGCTCCATCTGCTCTGATAAGATATCAGATACAAAAGGGTATGCTTTTATAAGCTTTTGGTTATACAACGAATCCGTTCCCATTTCTCCTCCTACGTTCTGTAATTGTCAATAAACCAGCATTTTGCTAGTTTGTAAGTAGCTGTTACTTACACCCTGTAGTGTATTATACATACATATTTTAGTCAACTTCTACCAGTATTGGCTCCCACAATACTTCATATGAAGTTCTATATAATGGGCTCATAACTTGTAGTGTTTGATCGTACAAGTTTTGTATGGTAGAATCCTCCAAAGTCAAATAAAGGAGAGGTAAATATGGAAAATGTGAAAGCTAAGATCCACTTTGTAAAGCGAATGAAACCAAACTACGTAGTTTGGTTGCATATTAGTGGAGATGGAGCTGGTTCTGGTGGCTCATTACTCATAAATCCTAGAACCTTGGAACTTTTGATGAAAAGTCTTGGGGTAAAGAATCTACGGGATTTTAAAGGAAACCATACTTTTGATGTAGACTACTTCGAATTTGATGTAAAAAAAGTTTTGGAAAACTTCCTTCGATCCCACTATCCAAAAGAAAGAGGCTTAAAAATATCCACTTACCGAGAAAGGGAGAAAAAGTATAATCCTTATGTATGGAAGATTATACGCATTAAGCCAAACGTAAGACATCTTTTGCTTGATCGGGAAGAAAACTATTGGGCGATAAGGGTAGAAAGCCATCCAAAAGGGTATATGACACCGTTGACAATAAGCACAGCTTTCTTAAAGGAAGAAGCTTTTACTCTTGTAATGAAATACTTTGAGGTGGAAAGACCTAAAGATTTAGTGGGGAAAGAGTTCAGGGCAAATTTCGACGATGCTCAAGCGTTGCTATTGAGTGTTGCCATCAAGACTATGTATCCCAAGTTTATCTGATATTAAGCAACTCCTCAAAAGAGGTTTAACCCTTTGATTAAACCTCTTTTTACTTCTCCGACCATTATTTACTCAACAAGAAACTTAATTTTTATTCCGCTTAGTTGGTTGCGCCGTAGTTATTTCATAATATAATCCACTCAACAAAAGAACAAGAAAGGTGAGTCAAAATGAATAAAAAGTTTTTGTTCATTATTCTTATTGGACTAATGTTTCTTCTGGTTTCCTGCGTTCCAGGGCCTAATCCTTACGTCAAAACTGCTGATGAAAACGGCAAAGTTGCTGGATTTTGGTCAGGCTTGTGGCACGGAATAATTTCTCCAATAACGTTCTTTATTTCTTTGTTTACAGATGATGTAAGTGTTTACGATGTACACAACAATGGGAACTGGTATGACTTTGGTTTTGTCCTTGGAGCAGGTATTATTCTTGGTGGGAGTGGGAGTTCATCCTCACGTAGGGACTAGAAAGTACCCAATCTTTACAAAGGTCTCCAGCGTTACCTATTCAAAACGCTGGTTTATTTTCCATATAGAAACACAAGAAATATTAAAGTTATAATTTTCTAATGAAGATATTATTCCTAAACACTTGGAGTTACCACGAAATAAACAACATTAAAACATTCTTAAAAGAACAATCAAAAGATACAAATGTATTTTGTCTGCAAGAAGTAGGTAAAGCAGCAAGAGAAATGTATAAGAATATTTTCAGTAACTACAATGAAATATTTAACTTTAAAGATATGAAAGGAGATGATGATTTTCATGAAGCTACCTACATAAAAAACGATATGGAAATTGTATCTAACGATTACTTATTAAAAGAGATGTTAAATGTTGGGACAGCACTAAACACAAAAATAAAGTACAACAACGAATTAATAAATATATGTAATGTTCATGGAACACCGCGTCCAAAACACAAGGACGATACCAAAGAAAGAATAAAACAATCACAAGAAATTTTAAGCTTCTTCCAAGGCCTTGATGAAATAAAAATAATAGGAGGAGACTTTAATCTAGACCCACATACTGAATCTATAGAAATGTTTGAAAAGAATGGTTATGTAAACTTAATAAAGAAATACAAAATACCAACAACAAGAAACAACCTCGCGTGGAATAAATACCCAAACAACAAACAATTATTTGCAGACTATGTATTTATAAAACCAGATTTAAATATAAATAAATTTTCAGTTCCAAATTTAAATGTATCCGATCACCTTCCAATGATACTCGACCTAAATGTTTGATAGCTCTACATTCATAAATACTAATCAAAGAATAAGGCAATCTCCTTGCTTGACATGAACATCATCGTAAAGGTTTAATTTAATAAGAAGCATTTATTTGCAAAGCTTACTTAACTAAGGAGGAATTATGGATAAACATATTAAAAAATTAATAAAAACTATAGATGAGTATGTTAAAAAGGCTCCTGCACTACCTAAAAATATTAAGGATCTGCTTGTACAGCTTGCACCATGGGGAGTAATTATTTCTGTCGTAGCAGCAATACCAACAATACTTTCTGTTCTTGGATTTGGTTCTTATATTGAGGTTTACGAGATGAGGAACTACATGTTTGCACATGTAGGCGTAAGGTATTTCATATTAACAATATTCCTCATTGCAAACTTAGTGCTAAGAGGTTTATCAATATCAGGCTTGTTTGCTAAGTCAACAAAAGGATGGGATTTATTATTTTATTCTATCCTTCTAAGTGCAATTTACTCGCTTGTTAACTTTGATATAATTGGAGGAATAATAAGCACAGTACTTTCTTTGTACTTACTATTTCAAGTCAGAGAATACTATAAATAAAACCTATAAATTAGAATACTTGAAAACTTTCTAAGTAAGCATTAGTTAGTTGTCTAATGAACAGACTAACAACATAGATCCTATGCAACATTTACTAGCATCAGTTGCAATGGCATAATGAGAATGAATGCTTAAAAACCTAAAGCATATAATTTCTAACTTGGTTAAAGTTTTGCTTGTATCCTTAATAGGAGGAGCTGTTACTGCACCAGCAGTAAGAAGTTGGTACAACACCTTAAACAAACCAATGTTTAACCCACCGGATTGGGCATTTTCCTTAGCTTGGACAATATTATTCATTTTGATGGCGATATCAGCATACCTAGTAAACAAAAGGGCACAGGATAAAGAAACTTCAGATAGAGCAATAAGGATATATGACGCTCAACTTTTTCTTAACTTGCTGTGGTCTATTCTTTTCTTTGGATTGAGATCCCCACTTCTTGCTTTTATAGACGTAATATTTTTATGGTGCGCAATTGTTTATACAATAAAAGCATTTCACAAAATATATACTCCTTCCGCAATTCTTCTTATCCCTTATATTTTATGGGTAACATTTGCAGCAATTCTTAACTTATACATAGTTTTACTAAATTAATGAAGAAAAAAACACTCTTTTTGCTAATAACAATCATCTTTTTACTTGTAATTTTTGTTATAAGATTTGTACTTGGAGGGGACGAGGATACATGGATAAAAAATGACAATCAATGGGTGAAACATGGTAATCCTTCTAAGTCAGCACCAAGCAACTAATCACCCTATCACTAAAAACATCAAGATAGGCACTTAATGAATCTCTGACTTTTTTTCCTTAATAAAATTCCTCCAACCTTCTATTGTTGCAACGAAACTTGAAAAAGGGTAATCAATTAAAGCAGTAAAGAAAGCACTTACAACGTTATATTCCTTCCATTTTTGTGAAAACCATGCACCTATCTTAGCTAAAGGAATAGAAAAGAAATCTAATATAAATTCAACAATATTTGCTTTCTCTTTTATGGTTAGTTCTTTAGCTCTTTGTCTTATAACCATGGCTGCAAAAACTACCATAGCAACATTTACTGTATCAACATACAAGGAAGTCCACGGAACACCAGCAATCTTAAATACCCAATATATAAAATAAAGAGAAGCCATACCACCAGTTAAATAAATAAACGCAAACATAAAATTTAGGTACTTCTTCATTTTTTTATTTAATCTAATTTCATAAACATCAAGTTCTTCTTTCACATATGAAACCTTATCCACCTCATCTTTTACTACATCCAAATTATCATCAGACGGAGGCTTTATCATCCAAACAAGAATAAACATTAAGGCAGTTGGAATGCCCATATCTGCAACAATTGCCCACGGATAAAACCTACCATGGACAAGCTTGGCAATAGGTAGCTCAAATATAATTAAGCTTGCTCCCCCAGCAACGAATATAGAAAGTGTTGAAAATATAGCCAAATTTAACAACCTTCTCTTTAAAGTTGTTAACCTTTCCTTATAGGATTTTTCAACAAGAGATAAAAATATATGCGGCTCTGAAACCTTCTCATCTACAGTATCAAGGGATTTTTCCAACTTATTCATTGAATCACCAACCATAAGATAAGCAGCATCATACTTCTCTGCTACAGCATAAAACTCAGAAGCTTTAGGATGATTTAAATATCCATTTATTTCTTCCCATATTTTCAGAGCGTTCTCTGTAAACTCTTGTGTATAGTTATTCGATTTAAAAAACTGAGGATACTTATATCTAAGTAAATGAAAGTTAATAATAGGCTCATCCAAACTATATAAAGTTCTATGAACAGCAACATATGTTTGAATATATTTTTCTTCATTAGATATCTTTCCATCTGGGACAATCTTTATTCTGTCACATAAACACTCTGTCATAAAATCTATTAGAGCGTCTTCTCTCAAAGGGGGGTCTAATATTTCTTCCACCTCACATGAAGCTATCCCTATAATCCAATCATAAAAATTTATCTTCTTTTTTGCTCCAGCTTTTATTTCTTTCTTAGACTTTCCACTTGAAACATCCTCTGCTTTTACTGGTTCACTTTTCAATATGTACAAGTACTTTTCCAAGAGTCTTTGAATATCTACTATCTTCTCCCTTCCTATCTTTCCATTTGGAAAATAACCGCTTCTAATTAGTTCCTGAACAAAAGGTTCTGCTATTTCTTCTGGATTAATATCTGGAAGTATATTTATCCCATAAATCTTTGAAACTAACCTTCTCTTTAGAATCCTTTCTACTGCAGATCTTTTAAGCAGATGTTCTTCCTTCCAATCAATAACTTTTCTAACTTTTTCATAAACTACAGCAACCTTTGATGCTATTTCGTCTACATATACAGGATTTGAAGCATACTTATTTTCTTCAACCACTGCTTCTTTAAATCTCTTAATATAATCATCAAATGGTTTGGATAAATTCTTTCCAGAGATTTTAAGTTCTCTAGTCTCTTCAAAACCTTTCTTAATCTCAACAACTTCCTTAGCAGAAGTTTCTTCCTTTTTGTCTCCAACATCCACTTTTCCCATATCTACAACATCCAGGTATTCTTCTGGCTTTGATTCTTCTTCCATACTTATTTTGTCTTCTTCTTGTTCTGACAAGGTATTTTCACCTTTACCTAAAATTATATTGCCTTCCATATCATATGGATTATAGCGTTTTCAGAGGTTTTTTACCAATTTTGTTTGGTACTTTAGGCTTAGTCAAAAGTACAAACCTCCATAGCTTTTCAGCATACTCACCAGCATAATCAACTCCAACTCGTTTGCCTCTTACTATTTTTCCTTCTTTTCTAGGAAAATCTTCTATCCAAATCTTTTGGCTGGTCGTTAAATCTTCTCCGTAGAAACTCTTGTCAATCTCAAGTATTTTTCCCACCCTACCAGGACCACTAATCCCCTCCAAAGACCTAATAAACACAGCTTCTGGCTTATCTTTTGAGTTCACTTCAATCGCCAACATCCAGTACATACCATATATAAAAAAGGCATAAACCAAACCACCATCCTCATACATTATTCTTGTTCTTGGGGTTTTGCCTTTAAAAGAATGACAAGCTTTATCTTTTTCCCCACAATAAGCTTCAGTCTCGGTAATGGTATATCTAATAATTCTTCCATCAGGATATTTTCTGACCAGTACCTTCCCTAAAAGGCTTGGTGCTATCTTTAAAGCACTTTGCATGTAATAATCTCTTTTTAGTCTCACGGTTAATTCTTCAAAGATAATCTCTTAGTCTTTTGCTTCTTGATGGATGTCTTAATTTTCTTAGAGCTTTAGCTTCTATTTGTCTAATTCTTTCCCTAGTAACTCCAAATTCCTTACCTACTTCTTCAAGAGTTCTTGTTCTTCCATCTTTTAAGCCAAATCTTAATTCCAACACTCTTTTTTCCCTAGCATTTAAAGTGTGAAGAACATCTCCAATATGATCTTTCAACAACTCTCTACTTGCAGATTCAAATGGAGATAAAGTTGCTTCATCCTCAATAAACTCTTTTAATCTTGTATCTTCTTCCTTACCTACAGGAGTTTCTAATGACGTAGTATTCTGGGATATTTTAACAATTTCATGAGCTTTTTCAGGTTCTATGCCCATAATTTTTGCAACTTCCTCTGGAGTTGGGGTCCTTTCTAATTTTTGTTCAAGTTGTCTTTCAATCTTCTTGTATTTGTTTATTGTTTCAACCATATGAACTGGAATTCTAATAGTTTTAGCTTGATCTGCAATTGCTCTTGTTATTGCTTGTCTTATCCACCAAGTAGCATAAGTTGAAAACTTAAAACCTCTTTTCCAGTCAAACTTATCAACAGCTCTCATCAAACCAATATTTCCTTCTTGAATTAAATCCAAAAACTGAAGGCCTCTCCCCATGTATTTCTTAGCAATAGAAACAACAAGTCTAAGATTAGCTCTAGCAAGCTTTGTTTTAGCTTCTTCATCATTCTTCTCAACTCTTTTTGCAAGTTCAACTTCTTCTTCTTTTGTTAATAAGTTATAGCTACCTATCTCTTTTAAATACATCCTTACTGGATCTGATGTAGTTGTCTTATCAAGTTTAATCTTTGTTAAATCTATTTCTTCAAGCTTAGCAAGCTTCTCAGCTTCTTTTTCAGACTCCATATCAAATACATCTATCCCAGCTTCAAGAAGCTTTTCATAAAGGAAGTCTAAGGTTTCTAAATCATCTTCCGCATTAGGAAACAAAACCAAAATGTCATCAAGCGTTAAGTAACCTTGCTTCTTACCTTTTTTGACAAGTTTCTTAATACCAAGTTCTCTAGTATCTATTTTTAATCTTTTTTCTTTCTTTTCTTTTGGTGATTCACCAATCTCATCTTCAAATATATTTACTACCTTCTCAACAGCAGGTTTATTTCCTATTCTTGGTACTTTTTCTTTCTTTAAAGCTTTAGCTTTTACTTTTTTCTTCTTTTCTTCTTTCCTTGCAACTTTCTTAACAACCTTCTTAGTTGTTTTCTTCTTTTTCTTTTCTTCTTGTTTCTTAACCTTTTTTATAACTTTTTTAACCTTCTTCTTGGAAGATTCTCTTTTAGAAATATTTTTCTTTTTCTTTGGCATAATAATTAAAAAGGGAATTAAATATACAAAAAATTTATACTCTACAAAAGACTCTTTGACAACTTTTCAAACTTTTTAGAAAGCCTTTCTACCTCCTCCTCATCCTTCTTAGTTTCGGCTATTTTAATCTCACTAGTCAAGTTTTTCAACTGCCTTCTAGTAGATGCCTTTTTGACCCTATCGGTTAGTACATTCAGCTCTTTCTCGAGATCTCCTTCTTCAAACCCATCCTTTCCTTCCAGATCCCACATATAAAGCTCTGTAATTATGTTTCCTTTCCTTTCATCAAACCTATTTACTAATGTTTTTATCTTTATGTCAGTCTTTCTATCTTCAAGACAATCACAAATTTCTTCAAATATCTCACCTAGCTCCTCATTCAAGAAATCAGTTTTCTTTAGCCTTTTAACATATTGTTTGGCTAAGTCTAATGGAGACTTTAAAACCAAAGATATTAAGTAGCCTTCTGTTTGTTGCTTTTCAACAGGTAATTTCTGATCAGCTTCTTCTATTTCTTCGTAATCATAGTCTTTAATACTCCTTTTCTTAATCATTGAAAATATAGTATCTTCAGAAAGATCTAGTTCCAATGCTAACTTTTTAGCATAATGATCAAGAAGCACTTGATTAGATATTTTAGAAAACAAAGGGATTAGTTCTTCTGCTATAGCTTTCTTTCCTAATGCTGTAGTTTTATTATGTCTCCTTAGAGTGGTAGCTAAGAAGTAATCATATACAGGAACTGCATTTTTTATAAGTTTCTGAGCTCCTTCTTTATCTACCTTTAAGAACTCATCAATGTCTTTATACTTGTCAGGTAGAACTACAACTTTCACATTAAAGTTCCTTCTTTCTGCCATTTCTATTGCCCTGTAAGAAGCTTCAACACCAGCAAAGTCAGAATCAAAACAAAAATTAACGTCTTGAGTATATCTAGATAGGATTACTAGTTGATTATCTGTTAAGGCTGTTCCAGAAACACAAACAGTATTCTTAATCCCATTTTGGTAGGCAGAAATCAAATCCATCTGTCCTTCAACAAACAATGCTCCTTCTTTTTTTATAGAAATCCTGCTTTTATTTAGTCCATATAAAAAGAATGATTTATGAAAAACAGGGCTGTCTCCAGTATTCAAGTACTTTGGATCTCTATTGAATAAGGTTCTACCTGTAAAACCAACTATTCTTTCATCAACTCCCACCAAAGGAAACATTACCCTTCCTCTAAACTTATCAACATAACCATCACTACTTAACTTCTTAACTACTACTCCTGCATTAATCATATCTTCTACCTTTATCTTTTTACTTATTAAGAACTTATACAATGTATCCCATGAATCAGGAGCATAACCAATTCTAAATTCCTTTATTGTTTCTTCTTTGAGCTTTCTCTCTTTTGTTAAATAAGCTAAGGCTTTTTCTCCTGTTTTTTGCTTAAGAAGCACGTATTGATAAAACTGGGTCGACAACTCATTTATAGAATAAATGGTCTTTTTAATTAAAGATTGGGTATCTATGTTTTCTGATCTTATTAGCTTGACTCCAGCTCTACCTGCTAATATTTCTAAAGCTCTTGGAAAATCTACACCTTCAATAGACTCAACAAAGTTAAAGACATCTCCAGCAACTCCACACCCAAAGCATTTATATATTTGAAGCTCTTGAGAAACCATAAAAGAAGGGGTTTTTTCATTATGAAAAGGGCATACAGCTTTGTAATTTCTGCCAGACTTTTTAAGTGTCACATAACTATTTATTACATCTACAATATCAAGTTTTTGTTTTATTTCTGCTACTTGATCCATTGAGCATTATATAGCACAGTTTCAGTGTATTTACAAAACTAAGCTAATCAATTTTAGTACTAAAACTTATAAATATAGAGGGTATGCCCAAACTTATGTGTTTCTCCAAGGTTAATTCTTTCAACAGGCTCTTTGTAAGAAAAAGGGAAATCTAACGAATAAACTAAAGTGCCAGTATTAAGTTCACTTTTGAATTTATCTAGGAGCTTGTCCATATCTTTTACATATATCCAAAGATAAATATGCGTAGCTTGTGAAAGATTGACATTAAAAAAATCTTTATATTCAATAGAAATGTTTCTAGATCTATTTAGTAGTATTCTAATTTTTGAAATTAAATAGGAGAAAGGAGAATTATCAACTCCAACGATTTTTGACCTAGGAAAAGAAGAAGAAAGTTTGATCAAAAGAGAGCTTGTTCCACATCCCAAGTCATAAAAGATACTATTTTCATTTAAGTTAAGGTTATCTTTTAAATATTGACGAGCATGAGTAGGGGTAGTTACTAATGGAGATTTTCCAGATAACATAACATCAAGTATAAACACAATGGGAATAAAACAAAGAACTATTGATATGAGGTATAGAAAAGCTGTAAGCACTTTAACATTATAGCAACTTAAGCACTTAGCTTATTTAGCTTTTGGGAGAAATAAACAAGCAAAACCATCCACCAAGACGAACGTCTGGCTTTAACCTTCTATGAACTTCCGTGCTTGATCTTGGATAGTGAAACTATCACAGCAGTGCTCATCTATACACTTTTTACGTTAATAACTACATTTCTTCCTCATCTCTCATAACTTAGTTTCTGAAAGAGAAGACCCAGAAAGAAGCTCTGTTCACAAAGGATAAATAATTAGATTTAAATACGGTTCCAAAGCTAATCTGTGACGAAGGGATGGGACGATAACTAGAACCTCTTTCGCCAAAACGTCTGTATATTACTTGTTATGAAGCCTTGTAGTGTAAAATTAAGGGGAGCATGGAAGATCTTCAAGAAATAATTGCTAGTTTTGGTGAAAAGGAAATAACTATAACTGTTGGGGATATTGTTAAGACAGGTAAAGAGGCTATTGTTTACAAAGCTTATTTAAATAATGAACTTACAGCGCTAAAGGTTTATAAGGATTACAACACTAGAGCATTTACCGACAACAAAGGTTATATTGCAGGTAAATACATCAAGAAACCTAGTTTAAGAAAAGCCACAATGAAAAAAACAAAAGTTGGTAAAGATTTTATTCATGAGGGTTGGGTAAAGAGGGAATACGTAATGTTGAATAGATTGTTTTCAAAAGGGTGTAGTATCCCAAAACCAATAGCTTCAGTAAAAACTGCTATTTTAATGGAGTTTATTGGAAATGAAGCTAAAACCGCGCCAAAGTTAAAAGATGCAATACTAAATGCTTCACAAGCACAAACGACCTTTGAGCTAATTGTTGAAAACATGAAAAAGTTTCTTGATGTAGGTGTTGTTCATGCAGATTTATCGGAGTTTAATATTCTTTGGTGGAAAGAAAAACCATATATAATAGATTTCCCCCAAAGCATAGATGTAAAAGAAAACACCAATGCTGAGAGCCTACTCCTGAGAGATGTTAATAATGTGTGCAAATATTTTTCAAAGTACATTGAGATAAACGAAACGGAAGTGTATGAATCTTTAAAACACATACTAGACGACTTTGTGATTTATGGTAGAAACCCAAACTTTAATTAATTTAACACACTACACATTAAATATACCTTGGAATTTGAAATAGCCCTTCATAACAACAAATCTCTATATGGCGGAGGGAGGGGGATTTGAACCCCCGATAGAATTACTTCTATACAGTCTTTCCAGGACTGCGCACTAGACCACTATGCGATCCCTCCAAGATACATAGATTTTACCATGTGAATACATCAAAAATGATAAAATGAGATATGAAAATTATAATATTTGCAGGTGGAGTAGGAACTAGACTTTGGCCTTTATCTCGTAAATCATTTCCAAAACAATTTATTAAAATGTTTAATGGCAAGTCAACTATTGAACTGGCTGTAAGAAGAGTAAAAACATTTGGACTAAACAACATATATATAAGCACACTTAATACTTACGTTCCTATGGTTAAGAAATACTTCCCTAAACTTTCAAGAAAAAACATTATTGGTGAACCATGTTTAAGAAATGTAGCTCCTGCCATTGGATATAACTTAGTAAGACTTAGAAAACAAGGATATAAAGGGCCTGTTGCCATACTTTGGGCTGACCACTTGATTAAGAACGAAGAAAACTTTGTCAAGGTGCTAAAGACAGGAGAAAGACTAGTAAAGGAAAACCCAAATAGAATAGTTTTTGTAGGTGTTAAACCAAGATTTGCAAATAATAATCTTGGGTGGATACATACAGGAAAGATAATCGAACCAGGAGCATATAAGTTTATTGAATGGATGTATAAACCTCAATTAGATGTATGTACTAAGATGTTTGAATCTGGAGAATGGTTATGGAATTCTGGTTATTTTATTATGGACTTAGATTTTGCTTTATCTCTTTACGAGAAATATCAACCAAAAATGCATAAGGATTTAGTAAGTATAGAAAGAAGCATTGGAACAAAGAAAGAACTAAGCACACTTAGGAGTATATATCCAACGTTAGAAAAAATACATTTTGATAATGCTATTGCAGAAAGGGTATCAAGCGAGCAGGCCGTGGTGGTTAAAGCAGATCTTGGAGAGTGGTCAGATCCAGGAACGTTATATGCATTAAAAGAAGCTTTAATTAAAAAGAAAGAAGACAATTTAGTTAAAGGGAATGTATCTTCTCTAGAAACAAAAGATTCTCTTTTAATAAATGATGAAAAATCAAAACTTCTTGCTACAGTGGGATTAGATGGATTTATTGTTGTTAATACAAAAGATGTACTTTTAGTTGTTCCAAAGGACAAGGTAAGAGAAGTATCTGATTTGATTAAAGAAATAGAGTTAGACAAAAAGAATAAGAGGCACTTATAGCCTATCTACCAACTTTCTAATCTCTATATTTTTATAATCAATGTTTTTAATTTTCTTCTTTGCTTTAGAAGACATTCTATTAAACATGAATTTCATTTTCTCTTTTGTTCGATCTAGACTGTTACGTTCCATATACGAAGGGATGTTATATTCAAAGAAGGCTAAACTATCTGCATCCCTTAGAACATCTGATTCGTTATCACCACCTTCTTCGTGATTAGCTACTAAGAATTTTACTTTATCAACAATAGTATCTGGGTAATCATGTTTCTTTAAAATGTCTGATATAAGTTTAGCTGATCTTTGTGCATGCTCTTTCTTAAACCCATTTAATTTTGAAAAGTCTTTCAAATCTTTTTCTGTAATCCCTGTAACTGCTCTATCAATATCGTGGGCTAATGCAGCTATTTGTAATGGCTCGTCTGCATCAGGCTTTAGCTCAAGTACCCATTTATGAACGAGCTGAGCGTGCTTAACTTCAAAAGCAAGAGGTGAGTTCTTTAAGACACTTAGTATTTCCTTCTTAAGATTATTAAAACTTTGCATAATTTATTGGCGGAGGGGGTGGGATTTGAACCCACGTGCTACTTGCGTAACGCTTGGTTTTCGAGACCAGCTCGTTATGACCACTTCGATACCCCTCCAAAGGTTTTGCATTGCTATTTTAACATTCATATAATAACCCTGCATGTCAAAGTTTAAAGATAGAATAATTCAAATAGTTAGATCAATCCC
>JAAZNV010000004.1 GCA_012798115.1 candidate division WWE3 bacterium | reverse complement strand
TTTTCTTCCCTCTTAACAAACTCCACTAATTCAGTTGTACTAATCACTTTAACATCCGGATTCGCTTTAATAAACCTCTCAAGTACACTTACACCCTTTGGGCCGTATAAATCCAAATAACCTGCAGTGAACGGTGCCAGCTTGACACCGTGCCGGGCTGCAAGATCATCGTATTTATCCAAACCTAATCACCCATTTTTCTATAATTTCCCTTCATTTTCAGCCTTTTCAAGCCTTTCCATCTCAATTAGAACATGTTTAAAGTGTAATCTATCCATTTCCCTCTCTGAAGAAGGTTCTTTATTACCTACCACGATACACATTTTCCATTCATATAAATCCCTCATTCCTTCCCATAATTTCTTATAATCCACCCTAAATCACCTCTTTTAATTCACACTTAACCTATGAAACTTTTAGAAAAAGTTTCATCAAAAAATCTTTACTTAAAGAATTTATCCAGCTCCGATTTTCTATTAAAATCATGTTGTGGTTTCATTCCTGTTGTAACATGGGAGCGTCCATCATATCCTAATGAGTTTAAAAACTCTTCTAATTCATCCTTAACTCTAAACCATTCCCCTATAGTCCGATAATCTTTTAAATATCTATGTAACTCTTTTTCACCCTCACCATCTCCTGGAAAATGATAGGCAACTTCTAACCTAATGGGATTTCCACTTTGTAGATCTTTGACTCTAGATTCTGGATTTCTAGAAATCCCTATCTTAACAAATCTGCATTCCTCATCTACAATAAAATAAATTTGGTTGTTTAAAAAGGTTGATTCTTTATGTACGTGGGATATTAAATCTTCTAGGCTTTCTGGGATATATTTGGGGGGTTTGGGTGGTGGAGAATATGGTTTTTTAGGTTTGTCATCTGGTAATTCATCAAAGTATATTCTATCGTCAACGGCTTTTAAAATAGTTTTTAGGGATAATGTTCCCCTATCTCTAATAAAAGCAGGCCATAGATTACATGAAACTTTAAATAAGTCTGGAAATTCATCTCTTGCTAACCAAAAATATTTAGCATAATTTCTAAGATATATTGGCTGGTTAATTATTAATTCAGAATTAAGCTCTGATTCTCTTTGAATAGCAATAAAAGTATAAAATATAATTGTTTGTGGAATTGGTCTTTTGTAATGGCTTAATTTGTCTAAAATAATTCCATATGAATTTGCAAAGCCAGGTCTATATTCATCATCCTGGAAATGCTTGCTCCAGAAGTGATCTATTATCCATTCATATAATCCTTGATTTTTATAAACGGTGCCTTCTTTGCCTCTCAGTTCGATTATATTTCCATAGTTTTCAAGTAAATAGACAAATTGTTCTCTGTACTTTTTGATTTGTCTTGCATCCTTTGTGAGTTCGACATAATAATAATCTAACATATCATTTGGGTCGTACCCTTCCTCAATCAGATCTTTTATATCCTCAACCGTTTTGGCTTTATACTTTAACTTTGCTTTATTCATACACACCACAATATAAAAGTTTTAATAGAAGGACATTCTTAAATCGTCCTTCTTAAATTTATTTATATTCAATTTAACTGTCTAAAACATCTTAGTTGATGATGGACATGCAATTACAGGAATGTGTCGACCACCCTCGATGACTTCGATGTTTTGGTTCATGTTTATACGAACTATATTAACGCTCATTTAAACCGTATCTCCCGCCAATTCACTATCAAGATTGGACATTGGACATTTAACCCACCCATAAGCTTCAGCATTACTTATAAACTTTTGGTAATAATCATCTATCTTGGATTCATCTCTAACTTCGGACATTACCTTAACGTCCATTCTTTTAAGCTCTTTTTCAGTATATTCACGTTCAAAATCAATAACATTATAGAACGCTTCCTTCTTCCTCTCTTTATAATCAGCGCACACATAAATCCGGTGAGGACTGTGGCTTTTATCAACATAAAGCATGCGATAATCGGCCAACTCATTAATATATCTACTAACAGTTTTGGGGTGGGCTGTTGTATGCTTAGCGATATCTGCGTATGTGTAAAAATCAGTACTATCTATTATTTCATTAACGTCCTTTGTGCTCTTCCCTTTTTCAAAGTGACCTTGAAGCTCATCATATTCTAAAACCCTTAAAACGCCTTTTTCTAGTTTATTTTCAATAATATCCATGTATGTTTGTAAAGCTTCGCTTTTTTTGTGAATAAAATAAGATAAAGTCTTACCTAATGTTTTAACAGTATAAATATAATCTTTAGCACTAACAATAAGGGCATAAGTATTATATCTTGAATTATAAAACAAGTCCCGCCTGTGGCAGTTTGCAATGGTTACCAGTTTGGGGATGGTTTGAACCATTAATCTGTCCCGGTTGGCGTTCGGGCTTTCATCAACGTTCAAAAGAGTGTTAAAATGTTTAGTGAAGGGGTTAAGAACATCAAATTTGGCTCCTTTATCTTCTATTTTCTCCACAAATTGGAAAATGCTATCAATAGCACAAGCTATAACGTCCCTAGTCTCAGTATATTGGTATCCCATCTCATAACGGGATAACTCGTTCTCCTGGAACTCTTTAATACTCCTTTGCACCACACGGCTATCATCAGGACTCCAAACGAGACTACGGCTCTGGAACTGGCTTTCAACATTAGGAGTTACCACCTGGAGATTTACAGATCCACAACCTCGGATCCTGAGTACCATTGCCCGGCCAAATTCATCTTGCATATCTGTAAGGATTTTATCATATTTTCCTTCACTCATAAGCTCTTTAAAGAAGCTTATCAGGTTTTTACTTTCGTCCTGTTCTTTTACATCCCCAAAATCTCCTAATTTGATGACTTTATGGGATAAGATGTGGTGTCCTTCTTTGAATCGGGTCATGTTCATTAATCCGGACTCGGTAGTGTTTTTGTTAAATTCCAAGCGGCGGTGTAATGGGAATAGATCAAAGGTTGTTTCAACTATTGTGGATTTACTTTTACCCGGATTGGCAGTTACTACGCTGTGAAGTGCTTTATCAAAAACAGATGAAAGATCAATAAGGAATGATAAAATTGCTTTGCTTTTCTGAGCTACAACCTTCTTATTTATGACCTCATAAACATGTTCTACAAAATTATTCTGCATTAACAGGTCATTAGCTTTAGTCCGTATGTGGATAGGGTAATCTTCATAGTCTCCTATATATTCAAACCAACTTGGAGTTAATATTTTAGTGAGTTCTTTTTCCCAGGTTTTTATAATGTTCTTATTAAGTTGACGACTTGCAAGGTATATATCACCCATTAATGTGTTATATCGTTTGTCGATGCTTTCTTTACTGTTTGGGAATGGTATTATTGTGTTTTCTTCTAATACTTTACGTATCCGTGTGTATAGTTGACATCCTTTGTTTTTACCTATTTTAGTTATAGGTTTGGCTTCTGGGAATTTTGTTACAACCTTTTCCCCTTTTTCATCTGCAACTATTATTTCATAGATATACAATCCAGGACTATCTACCCAAAAAGCTATTTTACCAGCCCCTTGGTTAGTATAAAATTCAAAGAGTATTTCTTTCTTTTTTTCGTCCACAGATAGGTCGATAGATTCGATGGTTTGGACTGTTTTGTCGCTTAAAGAGTTCACCCCCTTGTTTTTTTTAAAAAGAAATATTTGAAGGGGAACCCCTTATTTAACATCGTGTCCGAGTGCTTTCCGTACTTGTTTGAACTCGTCGAGTGTTAATTTCTTATCGTCGAGGAGGTCTTCGCACCAGGCACAGACCTGTTTCTCTGTCTTAGGCTTATCCTGGTCCATGCAGGTTTTTATCCACTTATCCAGGTTCTTATTAATACCCTTTAACTCATCGAGGTCTACTCCAGTCATGTCAAGGGTTTCTGGTTTCTCTGGTTTTTCTTTGACTTTGTACTCAGCATCTACAGTTTTATCATCTTCAGATTCTTTAGGTTGTTTTCGTGGAGTTCTTTTACCTACCTGTTCCCTTGCTTTTTTTGGTCCCTGCTTGCTTTGTTCTTCACTGATTATCTGATTTACCGTGTCTATTTCATCCTGCTCTGCTTTGATTTCCCCTTCATTTCTCCATTCCTTATTCAGGACTTTTAACTGTGCCCTTCGTGCTGCTTTTGTCACAGCATCACGTATAGAGAAATTCCTGAAACGTGCCATTTCCGTTAATAGTTTCAGGTATCCCTGACCTGTAAGGAGTGGCCTTCCTTTTTCGTCGAATGGTTTCCCTAAATCTTCAAAAACAATTATTTCCTCATTGTCCAGATAAATAGGATCTCCAGCAACCTGTTTTTTAAGCATTTCCAATGCTTTAAGTTGTCCTATTGTATCAAAATCATGATGCACTACGTCATCAATGTACTGACCGTTAGGAGCGTACGCTCTAACTATTACCTCCGCATATTCCTTTGTTTGTTTGGTGTGAAGTATTTCATAAGGGATATTCTTTTCATTGGATTCTCGTTGTACTTTCCGAGCGTCTGGAACTTCACGGCCGCCAGCTTTATAGAAACTTCCTTCTTGTGCTATTGCAGGTTCCCGTGGTTTCCGGGCGGGTCTTTGTGTTGATCTTCTGGCAGGTACATTATTAGTCATCTAATTTCTCCTGTTCCTCGACTTCCCTTTCGACTTTGTAGACTTTCTTATCATTGTATTTTGGATTGCTGTTTGGGATTAGTTTTTCAAGGGTGACGTAGATGTAATCGCCTTCTTTAAGGAAGCGTTGTTTATCTTGCAGGTCAGAGTGTGCTGGTAAGTCTATCATGTTGCCATCCGGCGTTTTGATAGTCATCTGTTCGCCGTAGTCTCCTGAGATGAACTCTATAATCTTTCCTTCTATTTCTTGACCTTCCTGATTGGGTTTCCAGTAATTACCGTCTACTCCGGTTCCTTTTATTTCTTCACGTGCCATTTTATTATTCCCCTATTTTTGTGGTTATTCCTTCGTCTTTATACTCAGTTGTTTCTTCAAGTGCGTGAATATATGCTATACGGTTAATTCGTGCCATCTCCAAGTCGCTGAGTCGTATTTTCATCTGTTCGACTGATTGTCGTAGTTTTCGTATTTCCTCTTCACACTGCCCGTACTTTGTAGTGATAGCGTCTTGCAGTTCTTGAATATTGTTCTCCATCTTGCCGATATTATTTTCCTGCTGGGCTTTCAAATCAGCGAGTTCCTGGTTAAATTCATCTTCTACTTCTCGTGTTCGTAGTTTAACATCTTCCTTCCACTGTGGCTTAGTCATGCCTAATTCTTTACGTTCGTCTTCATTATTCACTTCTAAATCATGCCTGATTTCTTTTAATTTATCATCTAATTCTTTTTTACGTGCTTTAAACGCCTGTTCACATTGTGATTTAAGCGTTCGTAGTCCTTCCCGTTCCTCTAATACTTTACTGTTATCAATGCCTCGTTCAGTCTCTAAGGATTCCTTTTTAGAGCGGATAAGTTCTAGTGTTTCGTAGATTAATCTTTTCTTTGTTGTGATGTCTTCTCGTAGTTTCTCAATGTCTTTGAAGGTTGTACCTTGTCCAAGGCTGTTTAATTTTTTCTCAGTGGCTTTTCTTTTGTCGAATTCTTCCCTCCAGCATCGCCGGGCTTCTTTTAAGTCTTTTTCTAGTTCGTTTACTTTTCCTTGCAGGAAAGTTAAGTCGTTTAGTTTTGTTTCAGCTTCAGCTGTTTGTAGTTCGTTTTGTGTTTCAACCATCTTTTTTCACCTCATATTATTGTTTAAAGAAATTCTAGGGATGTGAGCACCTGTGAGACAAATATAGTCTAAGTCGAATTCATAGGGGTTTGAATTGATTAGTTTTCAAGCTATTATCTTTAGTATACTCCACATCCTATCCAGTTCCTTTAAAACCTTTTCTAACCCTATAAACCTCCCGTTAGTACTTTGAAGATTAAATAAGCAGTGTACGCTCCGAAC
>JAAZNV010000003.1 GCA_012798115.1 candidate division WWE3 bacterium | reverse complement strand
TTAAGCGAAGCTAACAAACTAATGACGGATTGGTTAGTTGAATACAACACCTACAGACCACACGAGAGCCTTGATCAATTAACCCCAATTGAGTATGTTGAATCTCAGTTCAAAGTGTTACCTATGTACCCTACTCATACAGGAGTTGATTACTGAAGGTTAATATGGTAAACATAGCTAAATCAAACGAATAATTGGAACTTGTTGGAACTTTTGTAAGTAACTAATAGAAATAAAAAAGTCAAACCCTTTATGAAGATTTGACTTTTAGTACTACCTTATTAGTTTTATCTATGGTTTTATGAAGAATTCGTTTTCTCCACTTTCAGTGCTTACAGCAATAGTACCTTCTGGTACTTCTGTAACACCTTCACGGTATAAACCCTTATCACCTGGAGAATACCTTCTAATAATTTCCCCTGGACAAGTACTTATTAGTTCGTCAATTGCCTTTTCGACTCTTGCACGACTGTCGGAGTCACCCAAATGAAGAACATGTGCAATCCCTCCAGTTATGTGCCAGTCAACCTTCGCATTCGCTTTCTTAGCAATTTCTTTAACCCAAGTTTCTACTTTACTTGATGGGCCGTATAGAGCCATTATAGATTCCCCTTTGTGAAATATTTCACTATCGCACGGGGGAAGTGGAAAAGTACTTTTTTTTCATTTTTCTCCTTTTTTATTTATCTTTAGTAGTTCAGGAAGATTATATTACAAGTCTAATTGTGAGTCAAACACTACAGGTTCTTGGCTGAGCACTTGGGAACTTGTTGGAACTATTGTTTCAGCTACTTCTTAGAGCATTAAGCGCTAAAAGTGCGCCATCTAAATCTGTTAAATCCCCACTTTTAACGATTTGCAAAAATTCATTCATCTCAATTTCCTTGACAGCTATAAATTCACCCTCTTCTTTTGTAGGTTCCGCTTCTTTTATGCAGTCTTTAGCCAGAAAGAAATGTTTTATACCTGTAGAATAGGCGGATCTATATGTTTTACCAAGATACTCTAATTTCCCGCTATATCCAGTTTCTTCTTTTAATTCTCTTTGAATTGCTTCTAGAGGAGATTCACCAGAATCAATTGCACCACCAGGTATTTCCCTGAGAAGTTTCTCTGGACCTGGTCTAAACTGTTCAGTTAAAATTACCTTATTCTCTTTTGTTAGCGCCAACACACATGCAGACTCCCCACCTTCAACTACATCAAAAATAGCTTCTGTATTATCGGGCATCCTGTATGTTTTGGAGATTATTTTTCTAAAACCAACTTTTGTTATTTTTTCATCTAATTTAGACCAAACAAGGGTGTTCATTAGTTTATTATATTACAGAAAGTTCCTAAGTTTAAATTGGTACATAATTTTTAATGTAATTTGGAACTGATTGTTAAAAGTAAAAGTGGTGATTTTTCAATTTGGCTGTCCAAGTGGGATGATTTTAGAAACTGTGAAGTAGCTGAATGGTTTGTTTATGAGGATATCTTAGCCTGACTTGCAGAGTAGGCTCACTTATATTTTGGTGCCTTTATAACCTGTACAACTTTTCCGTTTATCAAGTAATTCATTGATGAGTCGATATATATAGGGGGCAGATCCAAAGAAGATTCTGAGATCAAGGCAACTTGATTGTTGCGAGTATCGTTAACGAATTTTTTAATATTTGCGGAACCATCAATTACGCTCAAGACATAATCACCAGTTTTAGGACTTCCTACAGCGGTATCAACAATTACGTAATCTCCTTCCTCTATGTTTTTGGTCATTCCCATATTAGTTGCGATGCTGGATCGGTTCATAGACTCTCCATAAGCCTTGACTGCAAATAAACTTTTAGTTTTTGCTAATAGGTTTTGCAGTAAAATGCTTGTGGATATTTTTAGGTATCCTGATAGCTGTTCTTCTGCAAACATTGTAGCCTCTCCACAATTGGCGTTTCCTAAAATAGGGATACTAACCAATCTTTTCGAGCTAATCTCTCCGGGTTTTACAGCTGAAATATCGCCGGAAGTAGGTTCTACTTTAAGGAATCCTTTCTTTTTTAACTGCTCTAAGTGGTGTTTCACAACTTGGGGATGTGGGCTGCCAATTAACTTCCCAATTTCTCTAAGTTTTAGGTTGCTTAAGTTATAGGAGGAGCTTAGTTGTAGTATCTTTTTTTGCGTTTCGTGCATCAGACTATTATATGGCTACGTGACAATACAGTCAAGGGCTTGTCCACTAATACGTAATTGTTGACAGCTATATATTAAGAGCGTAAATTTAACGCAGTATTAAATTCATCTCTATCTATAATGGTCTCTGCTCAACAAATATAGGTACGAGAACAAAACATTATGATTAGATCATACACAAATGAGGAAATTAACTCTGTGTGGGCGAAGGGTATCGTTGTGGTCGGTTACGACACTAACTACGTTAGAAAAGACTGCTACGGAGCTCTTATGGAAAGGAAGAACTACGGCAATCGAAATTCAAAGTTCGGTTGGGAAATTGATCATCTAGTTCCCGTTTCCGCCGGAGGTTTGGATACTATTTCTAACCTGCAGCCCTTACAATGGGAAAACAATGCCTCAAAAGGCGATAAGACTCTGTTAAGTACGCTGTTTAGAAGAAGTTAGTGCAACCTAACTCTTAATTCTAAACACACAATTGCCCGAAAGGGAAGACTTTATCAGAGTGTAATCGAAAGATTTGAGCAGACATTCAATCATATCCTTCCCTTTTTTGGGTATTTTTAGAACTTCTATTGTTAATTTCTGTAATTTGGTCAAATCTTTTTGTGAATAGTTTCAGACTCTTTCTTTATACCCATCCAATAAATCTTTAAGAACCTTTATCTTGTTTGGGTCTTTTGAAATGATTGCATTAATTTTCTCTGCTACCTTGCTTCTTCTATGCTTAATATTGTGAAAGTCATCTGAAGAAATAATATCTGTGATATCTCCAGCTTTCATACACGCAAACATGAATTCGTCTAGTAGAAAATTAAAGCTGTGTTCGGCTAATCTTAATTTAGAGATGTAAGTGTAATACCTTGCACTTTCAAATAACGGCTCCTTTGCTACCAATTCTTCTAATAGCTCTATGTTGTCGTATATAAAATTTTTATATCTACTTAAATCTGTATGCATGTTATTCCCCATGGCAAAGAAAACAGATCACTTACTTTTACTTCCCCATTCGTAACCTACTGCAAAACCGCTGATTAAACAAATTAATACGAGAGTAGTAATTTCCATACCAACCCATAAGAAAAGCTGGTATATACCAAAAAGGAACCCAAGTATAACTAGTGTTACTGTTAAAAATACCGCCCCGTCTGTATCCTTGTAAATTTTTTTATTCCCAGTCATATAAATATATGTTTGGGAGTTTTATGTAACAAAACATAAGCTCCCCGCTAGCCGATAACCATTGCAGATTACCCGTATGAGTTTCCCCACACGACCGAGTAAGTTGCTAAACGGAGAGCTTCCGTTCACTTACTCGGACTTTTGCACCATGCCTAGAAGGTTTAGGTGTTTTATTCAATTACAATATAAATTTATCATATTTTTATGTAGATTGTTAACGAGAAAGGGTGTTTGCCAAGTCCCTACTATATAGGCCATAATATATGTATGGCTAGACCAATAAAAATAACAAGTCAAACACTCGGAAAACTAAGAGAAGCTTTCTTACTAGGCTGTACAGACCAGGAAGCTTGTCTTAATGCTGGTATTAACCCTGATACTTTATACGAGTTTCAGAAGAAAAATCCGAAGTTTACCGAGCAAAAAGAGCAATATAAGAGTAACCCAGTTTTATTGGCTAGAAAAACGGTAGTTCAAGCGATAGTTAAAGATCCTTATTTAGCTCTAAAGTACCTTGAGCGTAAAAAGAAAGACGAGTTTTCATTAAAACAAGGATTAGATTTAACTACTGGTGAAAAACCCATTCCTATTCTGGGCGGCATTAGTGCTAGTTTAAATCTGTAAGAAATGAATATGTACTTTTTTGTATAAAAGGTATTTCTTCTACCTTAGTTATTAATATGAATATTAGAATCGAAGACAAAGTAGATCTTGAAGAGATAGGAGATAAAAATACTCAACAGTATGTGAATGTTTGTTCTTTGGTTGATAATTTTCAATTTTTAAAGAAAGTAAAACAAGTACGAGAGGCGTTGGGTCTGAGAAAGATGCTTTCCTATAAAAATGCTAAGAAATGGATTAATACCAGACGTAAATACATAAAGAAAAATCCAGACGCGAACTACCCTGTTAATGACAGGTATATGAAATTACTATTATGTACCAGTAACCTCAAACAAAGGTTTCGCCGAGGTGACAGTTTCACAGATGTTATTAAATATACAATTCTTTGTGGAAAGGTCACAGATAACGAATTACCAACGAAAACTTCATATTGTTTTATTTATCCTTTTGAAGATGAATATACATTAGAACTAGATAGCCCAATGGTTGCAATACTGATTGATCAAGAAACACAGTTGGAGGAAGTAGAAAAGCTTATTAAAACAAAAGCACGTATTCTTTTTAAACAAATAGATAAAAGTAGGAAATTGCCGAAGCGAGAGCACGATGAACTAATACGTCACAGAAAATGGTATTGGCAACACTATGCACTAAAAATGAGTTATAACAAGATCGCATCAGAAGATGGTTGCATATCTAAACAGGGTGTTGTAGATGCTTTAGAAGACTACACAAAACTGGTTGGGTTTAAACCTCCCGTAAGCCTTAAGAAGGCTCTTTAAAGAGTATTTTTTCAACCCACATTTTCATCTATTCTCAAAATAGAAATCTAATAAAAAGTATTTTTAGCTTTCTAATTATATTGATGAAAAAAGAGAATGCAAATAAAAATTTATATAAATGTGCCGACCTTTGTCTTGCAGGAGTTTTAACCCTTTGGTTTCCAGTTGTTAACTTAGACAATACCATTCCCCAGAAAGTTCTGTTTTGCTTTGAAGATTCCTCAGAACTAAGAAATATTTTAAAAATGTTTTGGAGCGATAACTTACAAGTTGAGCCTAAATCCTATTTCCAAAGTATTAAATTACTCAAAAGTAGAATTTATCAGGAGTGAACATGCTTTCATCAGACCTATTGTTGGAATTAAAGCAAATATTTAATCATAAATTCAAAGTAGTTATATCTGATAAAGATTTGGCGAACTTTGGAGAGTTTCTAGTTTCTTATTTTATTTTGCTAACAGGAGTTAACGATGAGTAAAAATAAGTTACCTATAAAAGTTAAGAAGTATCTAGCAGAGCATGGACTAATTTGGAAGTTTCTCGAACAGGAGTACGGAGTCACTTGTACCGAAAATAGTATAGATCTACCTGTTAAAGACACTGAAGGAAATATTATATTTACAAAATCCCGAAACCTAAATTTCACAAAAGAAGGAGGAGAACCAAAGTATAAAAACTCCTCCGGATCACATGCCGTTTTGTTTAACCTGAACGCAGTAAAAGACTTACCGAACATAGTCTTGTGCGAAGGCGAGATAGATTGCCTAAGATTACAACAGGGCGGGATACCTGCCCTTTCATCTACAGGAGGATCAAACACTTTTAATAAAGAATGGGCTACCTATTTTGATAAGAAGAATGTCTGGATTTGCTATGATAATGACGAAGCTGGAAAGAACGGAACGAGAAATGTTTTAGAATACCTACCCCATGCTCGTGTAATAACACTTCCAGAAGATACCAAGGATACTTGTGAGTTTTTACGAAATAAAGACGAGGAAGACTTTAAGGTTCTTATGGGAAGTGCCCTAACGAAGGAAGAGTGGGAAACAAAACATCGTCCTGTAGAGTTTTCCATTATCTCTACTCAAGATTTGGCAAAAAAAGAATTTGAAGAACATCCCTGGCTAATAGATAAAATATTATATAGTGAGGGGTTCTGCTTCATTTATGGTGCAGAGGGTACAGGAAAGTCTTTACTTGCTTTAAGCATTGCAAAGGCTGTGGCCAAGGGAGAAGATTGGTTAGAGCACTTTCATGTATCTACTCCAACTAATGTTCTAATAATAGACAAAGAAAATCCGTTATTACTGCTGAAGAAGCGTGTTAAAGGTTTAGGTCTTATGGCACCAAATATATATTGCCTCGAGTATCCGGAAAGATTTCAATTAACTGACGACAAGGGAGAATACTCGGAATTTGCCCAAACATTAACATCAATAATTAATGAATTAAAGATAGGATTAGTGATATTTGATTCGTTTGTGGATTTTATGGTTGGCAACGAGTCTTCTTCTGGGGATACTCAAGCATTCTTCAAGGCTATACGAGAGCTTTACCCAAATATTGCTTATCTATCACTGCACCATGAGAATAAACCTGCACAGGGTTTATACAGAAGCGATAGTCAAAGACTTAGGGGCTCGAGTAACATAAATGCTCAAATCTTTACTTCCTTTAGACTTGAAATTGTAGCCAAATCTAAGGAGGAGTTAACATTAAAACAAACTAAGGCTAGGGATTCAATAAAACTTAATAAGTTTATGGTTCGAATGATTATTGGTAACCTTGATGAAGAAAATACAGTTGTAACAGGGTTTGAATATTTAGGTGATGTTATAGAAGATGAGAGTGATACCAAAATTATGGAAATACAGTCGTTGATTACTGAAATGCTGCAGGACAGACCAAGCGTAACAAGGAAAGAAGTATTTGCTACAGGTACTGGAAAAGGTGTATCAGAGAAAACTATAAAAAGGGCAATAAAAGTATTAGTGGATTCCTGCGCAATAACTAGCATTAGAAAAGGTCGCGAAATCTCGTACGTTTTGCATCCAGATAATTTGCTGCCATTAAGCGAGGAATGAGGGTCATAGGTCATATATTTATATATGACCTGTGTCCCCAGTCTGCTTTGGTTTATTTGGACATATTAGATTGTTATTGGAAAAAGACATATAATTATCTGCGGTCAGAATACGGGTAAAGTTTTTAATGCTATCATTGGGCAGAACTTTACCGTTCTGATCGCCCCAGTGGGAGCATTAATTATGAAAAAAGCACTAATATTTTGCAGAGTTAGCTCAAGAGAACAAGAAGAATCCGGTTATTCACTACCTGCACAGAAGAAGCTGCTCGAAGAATACACATTAAAGTTGGGTTTCAATGTTGTTAAAGTGTTTTCTATTTCGGAGTCAGCTAGCGGAAGCAAACAACGAAAGGTTTTTAATGAAATGCTTGATTATGCGGAAAAGCATAGAATTGAAGCCTTAGTTGTAGAAAAAACGGACAGGCTAAGCAGAAACATTAAGGACGCGGTAGCCGTTAACGAGTGGGTAAATGAAGATCCAGAACATCAGGTCCACTTTGTTAAAGAGAGTTTTGTTCTTTCAAAAGATTCTAAATCGAACGAAAAATTTATATGGAATATAAAAGTATCTGTCGCCCAGTACTATATAGATAATCTCAGCGAGGAAGTTAAAAAGGGACAAAAAGAGAAATTATCTCAGGGCTGGTTACCTACTCGTCCACCACTTGGTTATAGATCTGTCGGCGAGGAGGGTCGTAGAATGCATGTTCCGGACGAGATAATGCGACCAATTATTATTGAAATGTTTAGAACGTACGCAGGAGGAGTTTGTTCCCTTTCGATACTAACAGATACACTAAATGCCAAAATTTGGCCTCTCACGGGTATGAAATTGTCTATAAGTATGGTTCACAGATACTTAACAAACCCGTTTTATATTGGACTTAACACTTGGAATGGACAAGTAAAACCTGGAAACCAGGAAACATTTATTGATAAAAACACATTTGACAAGGTACAGGAGATTTTAGCAGGGAAAGTAGCGCCGAAAGTAAGTAAACACAGCTTCACATTTAAAGGCCTAGTAAAATGTGCTGGGTGTGGTGGAACAATAACCTGGGAAACACATAAAGGTATAGTCTATGGTCACTGTAATCACTACCGAGAATGTAAACAAAATAAAACGGTAAAAGATTTTGAACTCATTGAAAAGTTAGTTCCTGCTTTTAAAGCACTAAAAGTTAAAGATATGGACTTACTTAATTGGATTAGAAAAGCCTTAAAAGAAAGTTACGGAATAGAATCATCCGACTACTCAAGAGTGTTGAGTGAATTAAACAAGAGGGAGGAATTAATAAAAAGTAGACTTGTTAGCTTGTATAACGATAAGCTAGACGGAAAGATTACAGAAGCCTTTCATGATGAACGATATGCCGAGTATATGAGTGAGAGATCTGCTATAGAATCTCAAAGAACTAAACTTAATAATAAAGATAGAAACTTTTATGATAAAACCTCTGTTTTGTACGAAGTCGCTCAAAAGGCTGATGAGGCATTCCTCATGAAAAAACCCGATAAGAAACGAGAACTGCTTCAGCTTGTAATAAGAGATATGCGGTTAAATAACGGGGAGATTGCGTATAACTATACAAAGAACTACCAATACTTATATGAAGCAGTTCAGGTAACCAATAATTCTAAAATATCTAAAAACAAGGAATTAAGGAAAAAGATTTTAGAACAGCCAGATTTCGTTGGTGTGAAAGCAAATATAAAGGGTTTTGAAATTGAGCGTTCCGCTTGGCTGAGCATGTCGGTCTAGAACGTTAATCTTCTCCAGGATGTAAATGAGACAAATGAGACAGTATAAAAAGGGCGTGTCTCAATATTTGACATGGTTTCACAAGGTGTTATTATGAATATGTATTCACTAGTTATTTCTAGAAAAGGGGGTGAACGAGATGCCATATAGAGATGGAACAGGTCCTCAAGGACAAGGTCCTATGACTGGAAGAGGTTTTGGACCCTGCGGAGATGGTAGAGGTATGGGAAGAAGAATGGGGTTTGGAAGAGGCTTTGGTAGAGGTTTTAGGTCTTGGTTTTCTACTCCAACAAAGTCTCAGGTAAAGGAAGACCTTGGTCAATATAAAAAAGAATTGGAAGAGGAGTTAGAACAGGTCAAAGCCGAACAAAAGAAGCTTGAGGAAGAAAAATAAAAGCGAACCCCTGCCTGTGCTTTTAAACTCAGGCGGGGTTCACCCGTAGTATTTATTTTAACAGAAAGTCTATGACAAGACCAAGAATAAAACGTTGCTTAAAATTTAACCCGGATGTTGATTACTTTAAGCCCAGAGGTATTCCTCTTAGGGAATTAGAGGAAGTCGAGCTTTTAGCTGAAGAGATAGAGGCTATAAAGTTGTACCTGGTTGACGGCTTAGATCAAACACAATCTGCTAAAAAAATGGGTATATCACAGCCCACTTTTGCCAGAACTGTAGATTCAGCATGTAAAAAGGTCGCTGAAGCTCTAATTAAAGGCAAGGCAATAAAAATAAATAAAATAGATGAATAATCGATATGAAAACTAGAAACCTGCTAAAACCACTATCAATTTTAATTCTCGCCTTTTTATTTATTTTTCCCTATAAAGTATCCGCTCAGGAAATGGATGCATCGCCCGTACAGAAAACATATGAGGGTGTTATTAAAAGCGTTTTAGAGGAAAACAAAAATACCAGTGGAGGTTATTACCAAAAACTGGAAGTTGAGATTGCGGATAAAGATCAAAAAGGTAAAATCCTTAATGTTGAAAATGGCTCTGGAGATACACCTGTTTCTCAAAAGTATAAAAAAGGTGATGCCTTAGTATTAACAGGATTTCAGGACGAAAATGGTGAGTTGCATCTATATGTAAGTGACTATATTAGAAGAGGTCAGTTATTATCATTGTTTTTAATATTTCTCATATTATCAGTGGTTATTGCCGGTAAGAGGGGTGCTACATCATTTGTGGGAATGCTAATAACATTTTTTATTATATTTTCTTTTGTACTACCAAAAATTAGTACCGGATCGAGTCCGATTCTTATTATTTTACTTTTCTCGGTCATTGCTATACCCATTACCTTTTATCTTTCTCACGGACTAAATACCAAAACAACTGTTGCCATTGTAGGTACTGTTATTTCACTTGCTATAACAGTTGTTTTGTCTGCTATTTATGTAGGAAGCGCAAAACTCACAGGTTACACAACTGACGAGGCTTCATTTTTGCAAATAATGAAAGGTGGAACAATTAATATGCGCGGTATTCTTCTGGCAGGCATAATTATCGGGTTTTTGGGTGTTCTTGATGATATTACAATATCCCAGTCAGCAATTGTATTTCAGTTAAAAAATGCGAACAGAAGACTTAATTTTTCAGATTTGTTTAAAAGGTCGATGGATGTAGGCAAAGATCATATTGCCTCGATGATTAATACTTTGATTCTTGTGTATACGGGCGCTTCTCTACCCCTACTCCTTCTTTTTACAGATACATCAAGAACATTTAATGAGGTAGTAAACTACGAAATTATATCCTCGGAAATAATCAGAACTCTGCTTGGAAGTATTGGACTAATACTTGCAGTTCCAATAACAACTGCATTAGCCGCTTTTGTTGCAGATACAACTGAAGGAGGTGACCAAAGATGAAGGTACTAAAGTTTGGTGCAGTTTGGTGTTCAGGATGCCTAGTTATGCGTCCAAGATGGCAGGAGATAGAAAATGAAATGCCAAACCTTGTGACGGAATATTTTGATTTTGATAAAGATAAGGACATGGTTGTTAAACACAGCGTAGACAGCAAACTGCCGGTGTTTATTTTTTTGGATAAAAAAGAAGAAGAATTATTTAGACTAACAGGAGAAGTTAAAAAGAGTGAGTTAATAAAATTAATTAATGAAAATATTGGTAAATAAAATGAAGCTTATTAAGTGCATAAGTATTTTATTATTAGTCTTTACGATCATGCTAGGTGCAGGTCGTTCACATGCTGCCGAAAAGGTTAATTTATACTTTTTTTGGGGTCAGGGGTGTCCGCATTGTGCTAAAGAAAAAGTATTTCTACAAAATCTTGTACAAAAAGACAGCAGCTTAGTCTTGCATGATTTTGAGGTTTACAATAACACTGAAAACAGAGATAAGCTTATTGAGGCGGCTCAAAAACTTAATACAGAAGTAAACGGAGTACCTTTTTTAGTTATTGGAGATAAGTATTTGGTCGGATATCTAAGTGATCAAACTACAGGTGTAGAGATACAAAAACTAATCGAAGATAATAAAACAAATGGGTGTTTTGATATATTTGAGCCCCAATCCCCTAAAGAAACGGTAGTTCCAGATGTTCCTATCCAACCCCAAGAAAGTGCATCAACAGCTATTAATAGTGAGCGGCCGGAAAATTCAGACAAGCATGAAGATGATAAAGAAGAGGAGTGTGTTCAGGATAAGATTCCTGGTAAACCCGTACTTCCAAAATTTGGCAGTTTTGATTTAGAAAGTCTCTCACTTCCGGCATTGACTGTTGTTCTTGGATTCTTAGACGGATTTAATCCTTGTGCAATGTGGGTCCTTCTTTTTCTAATAAGTTTGCTCTTAGGGATGAAAGGTAGAAAAAGGATGTGGGTACTTGGTATAGCCTTTATAATTTCGTCTGCTTCGGTATATCTTCTCTTTATGGTTGCCTGGTTAAATCTATTCTTATTTGTTGGCTTTATATTTTGGGTAAGAGCGTTTATCGCTGTAATTTCCCTTTTCGGTGGTTTTATGAGTTTGAAGAAATTTTTGAGTAAAGATACTTCTGGATGTGATGTTGTTGGGGAAGAAAAAAGAAGGAACGTTTTTGATAAACTAGGTAAAATAACAGCCGATAAATCTTTCTTAATGGCGCTCATCGGCATTATGGCTTTGGCTTTTGCTGTGAATTTAGTCGAACTTGTTTGCTCTGCAGGTTTGCCGGCTGTTTATACACAGGTTCTTGCCCTAAACGATCTTTCTATTCTTAAATATTATTCTTACATATTTTTATATATAACTTTTTTCATGCTGGACGATTTATTCGTATTTTTTGTAGCCATGATAACTTTGCAGATGACCGGTGTTACAACAAAATATGTTAAGTGGTCTAGACTTATAGGAGGTCTATTGATGATAATCATAGGAATTCTGCTTTTATTTAAGCCGGAGATACTGATGTTTAGTTGATAAATAGTATTAATTAATAGGTAATTACTTATAAATAAAAAAGGTATTGACAAGTTATCACTCATTGTATTATATTGCTAATCGTAAGTAAGATTGGTGTTTGGATGCCCAGAGCCCCTCTCTTATTTATTAACTTTATAAGAGAGTTCTCTACATTCTTACTCCAATTTTACTGATAGATGCCTATGAACGGTATCTAGCAAAACTAATTCTTTTTACAACTTAATACTTCTCTACTAAACCGCTATTTGCGGTATTAACCAGACTAGTGTTTGGTCTGTATAACAGTTTTAGTTTTGGGCGCCTA
>JAAZNV010000002.1 GCA_012798115.1 candidate division WWE3 bacterium | reverse complement strand
CTGGTTAGCTCTTTTATGTGTTTCGCTGGTTTCCGGTTCTCTCCAAACTTCTCATTAGCTACAAAGAACTGGTAAAATAAATAAAGATCATCTAGGAACCTGGGATCGAGGCCTTCTAAGGAATATTGGTTCATTCAATCTAATTCCTCTTCTAAGATTTTGTTCTGCAGGTCTTTATCGAAGGTGTGATCATGTTCGTCTGTTATTTTAGTATGCTCAGTATATTCACCCTGTAACAACAATGCACCTTTAACCACTAAGTCCAAATCCCTTGGACTTTTAATGTCAATGTTGAACCCATCCTTTATTAGTTTGTCTAATAATTTATGGTAAAAAGAAAGGTACTTAGTTTTATTCTCTATTATCGTGCTGTCTGTTTTCTCTTCAACTTTCTTATTGATTTCTGCTGCTCTTATGGCTTCCCGGCCATCCCAATCAAATTCTTTCTTCCATGTGTAAAGTGAAGTTTCACTAAAGCCACACTCAAGACTTGATAAACTAATAGCCTTTGCAGTGTCATTGCCTTCTTGTTTTTTTTTGAAGTATATTTCAAAGGCATCTATGTGGCGTTGTAATTCTTTCATGGGGTTTCACTTAGAATGTTTTTATAAATATGGGTGGCGATGGCTTTCATAAAGTTAGGGGGAACACTGTTTCCTATCCTAGCCCATTGTTCTTCATATTTTCCAACAAATTTAAAATCCTCAGGGTATGATGCTAATCTTTTGGCTTCATTAATTGTGATATATCGATTATCTTCATTGAACATCTGCCCAAATCCTGATCGAGTAATTGTGGGACTTGGTTTGTTTTTTGATAATTTCATATAATTAAAATAATTTCCTTGTGGATGATATTTGCTTAACTGATCACCAGGTTTTACTTTCTGAATAACTGATTGAATAAATGGGTTTGTACTATATTTAATGAATTCAGGTTCAATATCTTTTAATGCTTCTCCAACTGTTATTGGTTTTGTTTGTGGTTTTGGATGGCTTGGAGTTATGTTTAAATCATTTCTTACTCCAATAAAAATAAGCCTCTGTCTGCTTTGTGGAACATTATAATACTTAGCATTCATTAAACGGACTTTAACATTATAACCGGCTTTTTTTAACTCAGTCAGTATGTCCTTAAAGATAAGTTTCATCTTACCTTTAACAAGTCCGGATACGTTCTCCATAACAAAGACTTTAGGTTTAAGTCCTTTAAGTAATCGGATGTATTCATTATATAATTGATTCCTTGGGTCACAGAACTCTCTTTTACCAGCTGTACTGAATCCTTGGCAGGGTGGGCTCCCATCGAAAATGTCTAGTTCTCCAGGTTTAAGTCCTGTTATCTCAAATACTTTTTCAACTGTTAAATTATGAATGTCACCGTGATAAACAGGGGTGTCTTTAAAATTTAGTTTATAAGTTTCAACCGCATTGTCATCCATTTCAACAGCTAATAAAACCTTTCCACCAGCCAACTTATAACCAAGTGATGAGCCTCCACATCCTGAAAAGGTGCTTATGACTGTGAATTTATTTTGGGAACTCATGACCGCACTCCGGACATTTAATCATTTCAACAGTGTCAGCAATAGATTCATCAAATTCAGGTTCACTTTCTGGGATTTCTTCATCAACATAAGGGTTATTATCAAGAATATTATCATTTAAATAACTTAATTTCCTATCAACTTCTTTCAATTCAACATTATCAAAACCAGATAATTCCACATCAAAACCAGCTACCTTTAAATCATTAAAATTAGAACTTAATTTTTCATAATTCCAGTCTGACTTTTCACCGAGCTTATTATCAGCCAACATATAACTGATGGCTTCCGGTTCATCATGTTTTCTTTTAGGCTCTAAGAATTTGTAAGGAACGCTCAATAAATGTAACTCTTCTGTGGCTGCTAAGTATGCTCCTTCACCAGCCAGGATATAATAATCACTACTAATAATTATTGGTCTGCCCCATCCATGAGCTTTTATACTCTTAGCAATTTCTTTAACCTGTTCTTCTGTATGGTCCCTTGGATTTTTAGGGTGGGGTTTAAGGTCATCTACTTTTATCCATCCTGATTCTTCCATATTCATTCACCTTTTATGCGTCTTTTTTAACTATTTTCTCCATGATTCCCATACATAACGGACAGTCTAACTCAAACACTTGCCCTTGGACCTTGTCAATCTGCCCGTATTGGTGGATAAAATAGGTACTTACTCTTATTATCTATTATCGTGCTATTAGTCTTCTTCTGGACTTCTGCGTTTATCTCTGCACTTCTAACAGCTTCCCGGTCATCCCAGTGGAGTTTCTTTTTCCATTCAAATATTATAGATTCACTCCGATTATACTCCGATGCTACTCCAGCGACACTTTTTGTTTTTCCATTTCCTTCTTGTCTTAATTTGAAGTATAATTCAAAAGCATCAAGGTGGATCTGTTCTTCATCCATTCAAACCACTACTACCGAAAACTATTTTGGTCTTTAAAGACATATAATATATTAAATTGTAAAAGGTGAGAAAATGAATGAATATACTTTATATAATGCCGACATTGGAGAAGGAATTACAATAAAAGCAAAAAATTATAAAGAAGCTTTAGAAAGAGCTTTAAACTATTTAGGCTATGAATTAGGAGAAAATTAAAATGTATAATATATTAAATTGTAAAAGGTGAAAATATGAACAGAACTAAAATTGAATGGACTGATATGAGCTGGAATCCAGTTACTGGTTGTTTGCATGATTGTGAATATTGCTATGCAAGAGCGATCAGTAGTAGATTTAAGCG
>JAAZNV010000001.1 GCA_012798115.1 candidate division WWE3 bacterium | reverse complement strand
CATCCTCTTTTATCGCTGGAAATTCGATAAAAATAAAGTCATCCTGTAGGTTCTCTTTGAAGTATCCTATCAGGTCTTGACTATGCCATCTTGTATGTAAAATAAGGAATTTGGTTTTGGGTTCTATACGCTGGTCTACAACTGTTAAATACCAGTCTATCTTCTTCTGTAAGGCTGTTGGTGTGAACTCTTCCTCTTCACCTTTATATGGGTCATCGATAATCAGGTAATCTGCATCAAAACCAGTTATTCCACCTTTTGCACCGGTGAGTCTTATTGAACCGTTATATAGCTTTTTGTTCTTGTCACAGAACATTAACCAGGTGCTGGATTGTTTTTCATCTGCAAGGTAAACATTAAAATATGGGCCCCATTGTTTGACAAATTCCCTGAGTTCTAATCCAAACTTCTCTGCTAACGTCCCGGTGTTGCTGATGATTAGGATATTTAGGTTGGGGTCTTGGAATATAAGCCATAATGGATATGCTATTGTGATCGCTGAACTCTTGGAATGTCTGGGTGGCATTGAAACGCACAAATGTTTATCTAACTGTCCGAGCTTTAACTTCATTAGGTGGCGTGTTAGTTCCTTTATGTGCCGTGCTGGTTTTCTTTCACTTCCAAACTTCTCATTCGCTACAAAGAATTGATAAAAAAGGTAAAGGTCATTTAAGAACCTGGGATCGAGTCCTTCCAATGAATAATTTTGTTTCATTCATTCGATCCCTCATCTTCAAGGATTTTCTTTTGCTTATTGGGGTCGAAGCTGTTGTTATTCACGTTCACTTCAACGGAGTGTTTATCGTCTATTACTCCCAGTATCTTGTATTTGGTCTGTAAAAATCTATTAACTGCCGTGGCTTGGTCTTTAGGTAATGCCTCTTTCAATATTTCCGGATCAACCATCTCAATAAATTTATCAATCTTCTCAATATCTGAAACCATACCATTAGAGGCCCCATCTAACCGTTCCTTAGATTTCTTCTCATTATATTTCTTACGGGCCTCTACTGGGATGTTAAACTTCTCATTTTTGTACTTGTTAATCGTAACCCGTGATATGGGCTTGCCTTTATCCTTAAGCCATCCTGCTATGTCGGTGTCGGGCTTACCCTCTTTAAGCATCTCCTCAATTTCTTTTCTATAAGGGCTGTTTTCCACTGCACCGGGCCGGCCTGCCATTTATATCACTTGTAAAAGAATTGTAAATTTATCTGTTAAGTTTTGTAAAGAAATAAAAAAGAAATATAAATTAAAAATCAGTTAAAGGAATATGGGTTCTTTGAGGTTGATATTGGTCTAAATTAATATCTGATAATCTGTCTTTGATTATCTGGCAGTATTCGGGTTTTTTCTCCATTAAAATACTATTACGTCCTGTTATCTCTGCTGCCACACCGGTTGTACCACTACCAGCACAATTATCTAAAACCAGATCGCCTTCATTGGTATAAGTTTTGATTAGGTATTCAAAGAGTTCAAGTGGTTTTTGGGTGGGGTGTAATGATTTATAATTGTTATTGGAAAAAGAAATTACAGAACGGGGAAATCTATAGCCTTCGTTTGTTTTAGTTGTATTCTCCCTGTTAAAATTACCATAATTTCTCCCATCCCCATTATTGGGGGTTTTTTTGGTATATGGTTCTCCTTTTTCCATTTGGGGGTTATAGGTGGGTAATTTTTTATAGAAGACTGATATTAGTTCGTGAGATATAAGGGGCATTCTGGAGGCGTTGAGAAATCCTCCTGCTCTTGTTTTGTGCCAGATCCAATCGTATCTATACATTGCCAAATTTGATAATCTTAATTTACTACTGAATGGTTCACATCCAAATAAAAGAATAGCTCCGTTATCCTTTATTATTCTTTTATACTCTTCCCAAAGTGGATTTAAAGGGATAGTTGAATCCCAATTATTTTGGGTAGCGCCGTATGGGGGGTCACAGAGGATCATATCTATGGAATGGTCTTCTATTTTGTGGAAGTGGTCGAAGCAGTTGCCTTCGTATAGTTTCCACGCCATGATAATCACGGTAAAATTTGAACATTGTTTAATCAGGAAAATGGGGGTATATAAAAGAATCAAGAAAATATACTGGTAAACATCTGCCTACTAATGAACATTGTTTAAAAACAGTATAAAAAGTATAATCATAATTAAACAGTGTTCATTTAAATATCATATATCCTAACATGGTGAGTATGAATCCGAGCATTGCTAAAATCAAAGCCCATATCTTGCTTTCGATACTGGATAACCGTTTCTCCAGTTT
>JAAZNV010000014.1 GCA_012798115.1 candidate division WWE3 bacterium | reverse complement strand
TGGTGAGGGCGATGGGGATCGAACCCATGACACGCGGCTTAAAAGGCCGCTGCTCTACCGCTGAGCTACGCCCCCTAATCTAATGAGATTGTCTTTGATATTATAGACTATATCCTCCTTTTTTGAAATAAAAAAACTCGCTACGTCTTTAGATTAAACATAGCGAGTAAAGTTTTTAAGGGCATTTGGGAAATGCAGGGATAGGAGGGCTTATTTCTTATCCTAAACATAGAAAGGAGGATCTACCCAAATGCCCTAGATAAGACCCTAGGATTTGAACCTAGAACCTTCCTCTTGGTAAGAGGACGATCTAACCAATTGATCTAGGTCCCAAATACTTCCTTCCTTTTAATTTTCAAGAATATCAATCTATCAAAACCTCAAAATCTTGTCAAATTGGAAGATTTGGATGTGTATCTTGCATACAATTGACCACAAGCTGCTTCAATATCAGACCCAAAGTTTTGTCTAATAGTATAATTAATATGTTTACTTTCTAATATCTTGCAAAACTTATTAAAATCTTCCTTTGTAGAATGTTTGAAAGAAGATAAAGTAGAGCCTTCATGAAACTTAATCAAATTAACATGAAAAAGATAATTTTTTCTTCCTGACCTATTAATTATTCTACATAGTTCCTTAGCATGCTCTTCAGTATCATTTACTTTAGATAACATAACATAAGCTAGAAATACCTTCTTATTTGTTTTATACACATGTTCTCTTAATGCAGTCAATACCTCAGGTAATGGATATTTCTTCGTTGCTGGCATTAAAGATTCTCTTTGTCTTTGAAAAGGAAAATGTAATGACAATGTAATATTTACTTGAGGATACTTTTTAGTAATATTCCTAATACCAGATGTAATTCCGCATGTTGAAACACTTAACTTTCTTTGACTCAGCCCTATATAGTTGATAAACATATCAAGAGATTTAAAAAAATTTGGGTTATTTAAAGGTTCTCCCATCCCACTAAAAAATACTGTATCAAGATTTATGTTTTCTTGAATAAAGTATAAAAACTGATCTACAATCTCATCAGCTGTTAAGTTTCTTCTAAACCCTGTAGCTCCTGTTGCACAAAATTTACATCCCATTGCACACCCACTTTGAGTAGAAACACATAAAGCTTGATGTTCAACTTTTCTTTCTTCATTTGGTTTATAAACCATCCTTACAGATTCAATTCTATGCTTATCTGTTGTTTCAAAAAGAATCTTTTGAGCTTGTTTTTCTTTAGTTACAGCAATTGGTTTAAGTGATAATACATTTCCAAACTTATCTTTAAGTTCTTCTCTTAGCTCTTTCTTGATTGTTGATATATCAGTATAACTTTTTACTCCTTGCTTATAAATTGCATTTGTTATTTGTTTAATAGTAAAAGATGGATACCTTGAGTCTAAGAAATTTTCTATTTGTTTAATTTTACCTTCATTTGTATCTACCATAATTAACTTAAATACATTATATGCTTTGTGTTTATTAATAGTTAAGAAATATCATCAACTAGGATAAAAAAACTCGCTAATCTTCTTATAAAAATTAGCGAGTAATATAAAGTGGTGCTAGAGGTTACAGTATGAAGGGGTGAACATACCGTATTAACTTAGCACCCTGTAAACATTAGAGACATATCAAGAATGCTTAATGTCTCTAGTGGACGCGGGAGGATTTGAACCCCCGACCTCTTCCATGCCATGGAAGCGCTCTAAATTAGCCAACTGAGCTACACGTCCATTTACCTTTAAGGTCTGTAATCTATCAGAACAGTGCTTCTCTGTCAAACTTTGTTATTAATTATCCAAACCCGAAGTTTACACGAAACTTGCATTAGTGTAAACTTAGTATATGTCTCTTCAACCCTTAGCAGAAAGATTAAGACCTAAAGGTATTGATGATTTTGTTGGTCAAGAACAAATAGTAGGTGTAATTAAAACTCTTCTTCTAAGATCAAAAGAAACTGATTTCTTTCCTTCATTAATATTCTGGGGTCCCCCAGGATCAGGAAAAACTACCTTAGCAAGAATAATATCAAACGAACTTGGTAGAACCTTTTATGAATTTTCTGCAGTAAACACATCTACTAAAGAAATAGAAAAGATAATTCCCAATCAAGAAAATAGAAAGGATAAGGGTTTGGGTATTCTTCCTGAAGAAAAGGATGAGATACCTCCTATTGTATTTGTTGATGAAATACATAGATTTAATAAAGCACAACAAGATTCACTTCTTCCCCATGTTGAAAAGGGAAGCATTATCTTCATTGGTGCAACAACTGAAAACCCATCGTTTGAAGTTATATCACCATTAATGTCCAGATGTAGAGTATTGATTCTTAAACAGCATGATGAAGATGATTTGAAAACAATTATTAATAGGGGAGTGAGTTTACTTAAAATAGAAGTTGAGTCTAATGTTTTAGATTTCTTATCTTTATCCTCAAACGGAGATGCAAGAATTGCTTTGAATGTTTTAGAAATAGCTTCAAACTTAAGTAAATCAAAAAAGATAGAAATGAATCACATAGAAAATGCTCTTCAGAGAAGAAATTTAGGATTTGATTTAAAAGGTGAGGAGTTTTATAACACAATATCTGCTCTTCATAAGTCTTTAAGAGGTTCTGATCCTGATTCTGCTTTATATTGGTTAGGCAGAATGCTTGAAGCAGGACAAGATCCTATCTATGTTGCAAGAAGATTAGTTAGATTTGCATCAGAAGATGTAGGTTTAGAAGATCCTCAAGCTCTTATTCTTGCTGTATCTGCATTTAAAGCATGTGAGGTTATTGGAATGCCTGAGTGCAACTTAGCACTTGCAGAGACTGTTACATACTTAGCTAAAGCTCCTAAATCAAATAAACTTTATACTGCTTATGGGAAGGTAAAAGAAGACGTAGAAAAGTATGGTAACTTACCTGTTCCTTTTGAAATTAGAAATGCTCCTACTAAATTTATGAAGGAAATAGGGTATGGTAAAGGTTATAAATATGAACATAGTTTAGAAGCTAAGAAAACAGATCAAGAGTATATGCCAGAGAAGTTAAAAGGTAGAAAATATTTATAGCTTACTCAGCTGATTTATATTTGTTTGGATTATCCCTGCCAAATTTTAGCATCCAGTTGCTATTTAATTTTCCTAGCAAAAGAAAATCTTCTGCTACATCAAATAAAAGGTGAAATATTATTGATAAGCAAAGAGTTACTCCAAGTACTTTTTCTTCACTAAAGTATGAGTGACAAAAAGCAGTAGAAAGAAAAACTGTAAAAAGGTTGTGAGAGTACACATCAGTTAGTTTCTTATGATTTTCTTTTACAAAGTTAATATAAGCTTTGATATGGTGCTTTTTTAAGAAGGCTCTAGCATCTTTTGCATAGTCTTCCTTCTTTTTGTACCAAAAAATGTACAAAAGATGGTCAACATCAGGAAGAATTGATCCAATGATAGAAAAGAATAATATTTTTAAGTAGTTGTAGTCTAGAAACAAATATCTAACAATTAAAGATGCAAGTAACCCAATTAGTATGTGAATAACCATATGATACTTGCTAGTTATTCTCCTTAATTTTTGTTTTATCTTATTCATTTTGTACATAATATCACTTAGGGTTAAACAAAGGACTTAATTTGTTTTAATATTTTATATCAAGGAGTTTAGAGAATTCTTGATTTTAAGTACTAAATCTTCAGTGCTGAAAAATTCAATTATATTGTTTGAGAATTTCTTAAAGAAATTACCCTTTATATTCGTTCTAGCTGCAATTACTATTTTTTTACCTAGTATCTTTGCACATATGCATTCAAACGTTAATCCTGTGCTTCTTTTGTCATTTTCAACATAAACAAATAAAATATCTGACTTTTTAATATTTTTTATTATTGGAATAATACTTTTAGAAGCAGGAACTGAATCATGGTCCCAGTTGTATTTATCCCTTCCTAGTATGAATACGCTATGACCACAAGATGACATAGCTTCTGATATCTTCTGAAGACTGTCTTTTAAGTTTTGTTTATCTTCCACGTTTCTATACTTATAACCTATGTATATGTTCATGTGGCTACTATTTTAGCATTTTGTTTGGCAAAGAAAAACCGGTCTTAAATTATATTTAGACCGGTTAATTCCCCTCACCATTTTTATTCAAATAAGAAAATCACCCCCATAGACACATTTATAAGAATGATAATTAAGAGAGCTACTAATCCCATGGCCACACAGAGTACAATTGCTGCTGCAATAAAGCAAATAACTGCAAATAGTGCTTGCAAAACATATTCTTGCAGAAGCAAAATTACTATACCAAGCAAAATGAGGGCAATGCCGTATGTTATCCCTTTTTTCTTCAGATTCTCTGCTTCTGATAGTTTTTTTTGTCGGTATTTCCCTGAAGCTTGTATCTTAAGATTATCCCTAGCTTGGCCAAGTACCGACATACTAATAATTGCAATTGCAATTGCTATCCATCCAAAGTAGGTTGGGACTAAAACGTCTGTAGGAGGGATGTAAGCCTCCTCCCATGCCGATTTAACAAACTCGGTTATAATCGTGAACCAATCCAACATTTTAATCTCCTTTCTGAGATTAGTCTATTGTGTGTAAGTATACTATAAGTGAAAGATATAGTCAAATTGCGTTAGAAGGTATAAAAAGGGAGAACCAACCTTTAGTTTTATAAGATTGGTTCTAATTTGGTTCACAACCGAGATCCCATTATTAAATCAAATAGTTGGTTCTTGCATAAACCAGCTAGAGTCTTAAGTATGTTATCTAGATCGGTTTTTGGTTTAAAATCTTTGATGTCTTTTCTCCAGAGTATATATAAAGGAGTGTATTCTTCTTCATCAGTATTTGGCTGTTCTGCAATAATCATTAGCTTGTACATACCTTCTGATGCTTCTTTAGTTCTAATTGACCACCAAAACCCTGAGACAACATAACCAATCCATAGATCTTCGAGATCATGTGGTAATTCCTTCAAGAAAAATGGAATGTTACTTGCCTTGCGTGACAAGTTACATGGTAATAACTCGTTTGATTCGTTTGGACTGTTTAAGTAAGGGCCTTCTACGACCATTCCCAATTTCCTTAGTTGAAGCATAAGACTCTCGATTTCATCAACAAAAGGGTACATTATGTAAAAGATTTTTATTTGTTCAAGAAGGTCAATTACTTTGTGATCATGCTCTTTGGTATCTACATCGTCTCGATTTATGATTCTACTTGCGATTTGTGGGGCTGCTTCCTCTATTCCAGCAGCGACAACTTCATTTAGCCACCTCTTGTTCAGGCTCATTATTCTTCCTTTCTTTTGGTACTGGCGGAATTGTATCTTAATGAAGAAATGCAGTCAAATAGACTAGCGGAAAGGGCAAACAAATCTATAGCCTATGTATATGTTCATGTGGCTACTATTTTAGCATTTTGTTTGGTAAAGAAAAACCAACTATGTGAATATAGTTGGTTTAGTTTGTAGTGTTGTAGTTAAAAATACTGTTTTATTCCTTTAATAGTCCATATTAGGAGTCCAAGCAGAAAAACCAAAAGATCAATTCCAATGACGTACTCATTAAAGATTATGTGGCCAGCTCCTAACAGAGTACTTATTGTTAATATCTTTATACCTTCTCTTTTGGTGTACAAATAGAGTATAAAAAAGTCTCTTTCTGTGTCTCCCTGCGGGACCTGTGCAGCCAACGTTGGTTGTTGCACAATGCGTTGATCTAGTTTTTTCTTGAACTTAATCACTCCTTTATTTAGATATACTTCGTCAAGTTTATGTATATCATCTTCTTCTAGTGGACGTTTACCTAAAGCCTTCTGTTTATATGATCCCAACTTGATGCCACGTTCAACAAACATAATCAGCCCTAGCAAGGATATTAATACCCCTATAGTGTTGCTGAATGGTGCTAAGGTTTTGGAAAAGCCCCAAAAATTCATGTAATATAAAAACATTTTATCTCCTTCTAGATATTTGTTTATTGAGCTGGATTGTACTTAAGAAGTGAATTTAGTCAAACATACTAGAGGATGTCAAATAGGCTCATCGTTTACTTTATAGAGCTTTCTATAAAGAATATAACCTAATGGGATTGGGATCCAAAATGAAAGGCAACGATATAAGAGGGTTACTGTAATAGAAGTTTCTAGAGGTAATCCTAATTGACTAAAGAAAAATGACATACCACCTTCATAAACTAATAAGGATCCTGGCAGTATTGGTAATAAAGTAATAATTTGAATCAATATATAACCAGTAGTAATAGCAATAAAATTAGTTGAAACACCTAAACCAAGAAAGAGTGTGTAAATAGTAAAAATATCACAGACAACAACACCAATGTCATAAACTATGGCGTGTAATGTTGCAGTCTTATCTAAAGCTAATGTTTCTATTAGTCTTCTCTCACCATTAAACTCTATACCAATTGAGGATTTGTACTTCTGAAGAAGCCTTCTTGTTAAACCTATATGGCTTATCTTTGAAGATATAAATGTTTGAATCTTTCTGTTACTCCCAACTGTTACCACTATTCCAAGTATTAAATAAATTACTATTCCAATTATTAAGATAATAATGTAATTGTGAGGGAAGTGAAAAAAAGGTGTCAAAATAATTAGTAAGATAGCAAAAAGTATCATTGAAATATAGTGAATGAATAGATCAGCTAGTACTATAAATATTGATCCTTCTGTTGAAACACCCTTTTTATGAAGTAGTTTTAAAAGGAAGGTGCCTCCACTTACTCCTACACTTGGTATTGTTTGATTCAAGAAGAGCATGACAACACTTGCTTCAAATAACTCTTTTAAAGAAAGATTATTATTGTGTTCATGCTTTTGCAGCAACACTTGATATGTAATAGCATTAAAAAAGTATGTTCCTATTTGTGCCATTAATGCTGTAATCAACCAAATTGGCTTTACTTGTTTAAATAGCTTTATATCATTTCCAATATTACCAAAGTAACGTATACCTACAATAAATAAAGCAAAGGTTACAATATAAAAGAATATTGATGATGTTTTTCTAGAATGTTTACTATCAGAAGTTGTAGAAATTTCATTCATATATAAGGATATAATATCATTATTGTAAATTAAAAGTCCCTTCTCTAATTATTCTTAGAAGGGACTTAGTAGGGTTACTACAAACCTCTTGTTCTTACAATGTCTGCTATCCACTCACCAAACTCTTCTTCAAGATCAGAACAGTAGTTTGTAAATAGATTGATATCATAAAGAGGGTCTTCAATCCTGTTATGAATATGGATCAGAATGCCCTTATTTGTTTTGGTTATTCCGATGTAGTAACTGTTAATGCCGTGGAGCAACCCTGACCCACATAGCTCCCATGATATAAACAAAGTGCAGTAACTTGTGTAATTTGGGGCACAATCAAAACCAGGGTGCTCTACAACGCGCTGAAACAATGGATGTATGTCAAAAACTTCATATAAGCTTGGAGTATCATACTTACCAAATTCCCATACACTTTGAGTAGGACCTTCAAAGTTTATTCCAACTCCAGATGCTTGTTTAGCTAGGGCATCTATCTTTTTAATATAAGGCTCCATATAAGTCAGAGCCTTATCAAAATCAGCTTTTCTTGCTGTTCCTTCAGGATCCTTCCGTTCTCCTTGTATTGCTCGTTCTTCAAGATCTTCTTTTCTCCGATCTCGACCTTTTTGCACCCACTTTTCTATCTCAAACATTTCTCACCTCTCCTTTTGTTATTAACGATATATTACCACAAAATTAGAAAGTGGCATTAGTAAGGTACCTTTTATTTCATTAGATGTGGATTCACAAATTAAAGTACTTCAATAATCTGTAAAAGACGCTAGAGAATAGGAAAAAAGACCATAAACAAGTAGACATGGAGAAAATAATAAAGAGTACAAGATAGTATATGGAACACCAAAATTATCTAGTCTTTTCAAGCTAATAGGGAATATATCAAATCAAAATCTCACTTGGTGACCTTACCGGGAATCGAACCCGGATTGCTGGGATGAAAACCCAGTGTCCTAACCGTTAGACGATAAGGCCTAGAATATTCCATATAATATCAGTAAATATCCTTTTTAAGCAAATTTATTTGAAAAGTTAAAGTGGCATTAAGTGATGGCTGTAATAGTACACAGGTAAAAAACAAGCCTTAGGTAGAAGTTGTCTTATACCTAAGGCTTTAGCAGAATTTTGGAAGTTTTCTTCTTTCAGCTTCAATAATTTACCCTTGTCTAAAGGATTTCTCCTCTCTTTGTAGCCTTTCGGCTTACTCAGATGTACAAGTTAAGACTATTTTTGCTTCAGAATAAACTTCCCAGTACGTTAGGGTTTAATCTTAACATTCTAAGCACGTCTTGTCAACTATAAGATATAAGAAAATAACTAAGCATATTTAAATATATTTTGATAGAATTAATCTAAAATGAGCATAATCCAAAGTATTGTAATCTACATATATTCTCTTTTTCTTGCTATTTTGCCAACAACCAAGTATGTTGAAGGTGATATTGGGCAACCTCAATCTTTTTTGCCCACTCAGGCTGATAACCAAATAGAAAGAACTGTGTCTAACCTAATCTTTAGAGGACTATTTAAGTATGATATTTATGGTGCAACCATTCCAGATCTTGCAGACACTTGGTCAGTGTCTGAGGATGGTTTAGTTTACACCATTAAACTGAAAGACAACCAATACTGGAACAACGGTAGAAAAATTACATCTGATGACTTAATTTATACTTCATACAAGTCTCCTGATCTTGCAGGTGTTGCTACAGATAAAGTTGATGCACTTACTGTTAGATATACTCTTCCAAATAAATATGCCCCATTTTTAAGCCTTCTTACTGTAAGAATAATGCCTGTAAATGCAGAAGAAAAGATGAACCCCCTTTTACCAGTATCAAGTGGTGACTTTAGAGTGGCTAGGGTAGAGAAGTCTGGATCTTTTGTTAATAAAATTACTCTTGTTACTACAAAAAAAGATTACAAAATAAAAAGACTAGTATTTAGATTCTATCCCAATGAAGAAGAACTTGTTACTGCAGCTAAACTAGGTGAGATAGATGGTTTTACTTCAGAGAAGGTTTGTTGCAATGATCTTAAAAACTTTCAGGATTATAAGTTCCCTGTTCAAGGTATTTATTATTCTCTTTACTTCAATTTAAGAGATGAAGTGTTAAAGGATCAAAATTTAAGAGTAAAACTTGAAAAGGTATTACCCATTCAAGACTTAATCATTGACAAGGGTATTGCCGTTCAAGGTCCAATTAGCAGGAGTTTATACACTAACAGAGAAATATTAACAGACAAGTATGATCCTGATTTTACTGACTCTTTGCCTAATATATCTTTAGAAATTAAAGTTCCTGATGAAAAAGATCATGTTAATCTTATTAATGAGATTAAAAATGTATGGGAAGATAAGTTAGGTGTAAACATCACGGTTAAGAAAGAAAACTCAGATTCTTTTATTGAGAAAGTAATTAAACCAAGAGATTTTCAAGTATTATTTTACGGTCAAGAAGTAGGTAGAGATCCAGATAGGTATGTTTTGTGGCATTCTGCTCAAAAGGATTACCCTGGGCTTAATTTGTCTGGATTTGATCAAATAAGAGCAGATAGAGCCTTAGAAGAAGGAAGGTACACACTTGATAGTGAAGCAAGAGTAACTCACTATGACGAGTTCCAAAAAGTAGTAAATGATCAGGTTCCTGCAATATTTATTTACCATCCTTATGTTCATTACTATGTTTCTAAACGCATATCAGGAATTGGTCAAAAATATACATTTACTTATTGGGATAGGTTTTTAGATTTATATAACTGGAAGAGAACGGGTACTAATTAAGTTATTTATTAGTGTTATCTTGTAAGAATCTCATAACCTTTTCTTGTTACTAAAATAGTGTGTTCAAATATACAAAATAAACCACCATCTTTCATTCTTGTTTCCCATGCATTTACATTAAAGACCTCATCATTCCCAGTACATACAAGTGTTTCAATACATATTGTCATTCCATCTTTAAGCTTTGGCCCCTCATGCTTATTACCATAGCAAACTATTTCTGGTTCTTCATGCATTGAATAACCAATTCCATGTCCAGCGTAGTCTTTTAGTACATTAAACCCAGCTTTTTCTACTGTTTTTTGAATTGTTTCTGATAAAACTCCAACTCTTACTCCATGTTTGACTTTACTTGCTGCTTCATATAAAGCTTTCTTTGTGGTTTCTATTAAATCTTTGGCGTCTTTACTAACATCTCCTACTGGTATACATACTGAACTATCCACATGTAAACCCTCAAGATTTATTACTGTGTCTATATTGACTATATCTCCATTTTTTAGAATGACTCCCTTTTTAGGATAACAATGAACAGATTGGTTATTTATACTTAAACATAACCCTGTTGGAAAAGGTGGTAAAAAACCATCACTATCGTATCCTTTACAACTAGGTGTTACATTGTTTTCTTTACACATTTGTATAAATTTTTCTTCTAATTCCCAAACATCAACTCCAGATCTAATATTGTTTTTAAGTTCCAATAACATTTCAGCAAGTATTTTTCCTGCTTTTCTCATTGTTTCCTTTTCTTTGTCTGTTTTAATGCTTATTTTATTCATTTGAAATATTATATCTTATGAAAGCTAGAATTTTATCAACGTTCGATGCTATTTTGTCTTCACCATTTAGTTTTAATACCGGTATAGTGCAAGAATTAGCAATAGATGAGTACTTAGAAACAAAATCATCAAAGGTTTCTCTCTCGTTGTGAAAGTTACCTTTGCTCCTAATCCAAGAAACTTCCAAAGGAATTGATATATCCATCAAGAAGGTATTTGAACTTTTTCTTTCTAGCATATTTACTAGCAACTCTATATTTTGTGGCTTTCTAAACGGTTGACACCAAATTACGTTTTTGCCTTCTTTTAAATATCCCTTGGTTTTTCTCACACAAGCCCTGAATTTTCGTAATCTTTCGCTTCTTAAAGACTTTGGAAGTTTTGCTTCGAGCATATCAGGGTCTATTATTTTACCATTCACAAATTTCGATAGCTCTAGAGAGATCGAAGACTTTCCAGATCCTGGGAGTCCTCTCACAAATATTAAGATAGGGTATTTATCCATATGGTATTATTATTTCATGAAAGAAAATAATAAAAAGAAAAATATAGTAGTAATTATTTTATCTGTTCTTTTAGTAATAACATTAATAATTGGTGGCTACTGGTTTTACAAAATGAAGACTAGCAAAACCATAACAGTAAGTGGTACTGCTGAAGTTCAAATTACTAACCAAATCTCATCATACTCTGTAACTGTAGAAAAACACGACAAGGATAAGTCGAAAGCAGTAGAGGCAGCCACACTTGGTTCTCAAACTGTTGTAGATGCAGCCAAAAGCTTTGGGATTGAACCTAAGGACATACTAACTCAAAGCTTAAATGTATACCAAAGAGAGGATCCTTACTATGAAAACGGTGTAACAAAATATAAATCAGGTGATTGGTATGCTAGTTACACAGTAGATATAACATTGAGGGATCTAACTAAATCAGATGAATTAACAGCTGCTTTAGTAAAAGTAGAAAACAGTACAATGTGGGGTCCTAACCTTAGAGTAGACGATCAAGCCATTAATGAAGCAGAAATCCTTTCTAAAGCTATAGAAGATGCAAAGAATAAGGCTGAAAAGCTTGCCATTGGTAGCGGTAAAAAGCTTGGTGAAGTAATAAGTATAGTAGAAACTGGATCTTATAATAGTTACCCAATGTTAAAAACAATGGATAGTGCAGGAGGCGCTGGTGGAAGTGGTTTTTCAGTAGAGCCAGGATCAACTACGGTATCCAAGAGTGTAACTGTAACTTTTAGATTAAAGTAATAATAAGTAACAACAGGTTAATATAACAAAAACGGACGGACAAATTTTAAAGAAAAAATGTCCGTCCTTCTGGCTTGGTGTCCGCGGGAGCGTTGCAACCCAGATTAGTATCACAACGTATCCCATCAAATGCGAACTTTAGATTTTGTGGTTGCTTGCGTTAAAACAAAACCACAAAAACTCCTAACAAAAAGAGAGTGTACACATTATAAAAGGAAACTATATTAAAAATCAAATCAAACCAACTAAGATAGTTTAAACAACAACATTAATAATCTTACCTTTTATGTAAATAAACTTTTTTATTGGTTTTCCTTCTAAATACTTAATAACTTTTTCATTATTCTCAACTCTTTCCTTGACACTATCTTCACTTTCATCTTTTGTTACCTTAATGCTTGTTCTTACCTTTCCGTTAACTTGAACTGGAATGGTTAGTATATTTTCTTCTATTAAACTTTCATTAAATAAAGGCCATTCTTGTAAATGAACACTGTTCTCCCTTTTCCATTCCTTAAATTTGTTTATTTCTTGCCATATCTCCTCCGCTACAAAAGGAGCAAATGGAGAAATGACTTTAACTAATCCTTTGTATATGTCTTCATTTATCTTTTTTTCATTCTTAAATTTAGAAACAAAAATCATAATTTCACTAATACAAGTATTTATTTTTAGATTTTCTATCATATTGGTGACATTCTTAACCATCAAGTTGTAGCTCTTTTCAACATCTTTTGTTGGTTTATCATTACTTAACTTGTCTTTTAGTGAGTAAATTGTCTGAATTAACCTATTTGTAGCTTTTATACTGTTGGAGTTCCAAGGATATGTGTCCTCATATGGCCCTAAGAAACATATGCTTAGTCTTAAGGAATCAGCACCATATTTTTCTATGTATTCTCCTGGTTCAACAACATTACCATAAGACTTAGACATTTTTCTCCCATCAGCTCCAAGAAGAAGGCCTCCATTTAGTCTCCATTGATAAGGTTCTTCAGTTGGAACTAGTTTTTGGTCATATAAGAACCTATGCCAAAATCTTGAATAAAGAAGGTGCATTGTTGTATGTTCAGCACCTCCAAAATATTTATCTACAGGAAGCCAATACTTGAGCTTTTCTTTATCTGCAAAAGCTTCATCATTTTTAGGGTCGCAATACCTTAGGTAATACCAACAAGATCCTGCCCAGTTTGGCATTGTATTTGTTTCTCTTTTTGCTTTTCTTCCATCAAAATCAGTATTTACCCATTCTTTATCTCTATCAAGAGGGGAAGATCCATCTTCGTTAGGACTATAGTTTGGAAGCTCCGGTAGAACCAATGGTAATTTCTTTTTGACATCACTAGGATTGTTAACATCAACAATAGGCTTAATTGTTCCATCTTCAAGATGAACAAGTGGAATAGGCTCTCCCCAGTATCTTTGCCTAGAAAAGACCCAATCTCTAATCTTGAATATTGTACTTTGTTTCCCTAATCCTTCTTTTTCTAAATCTTCCATTATCTTTTGTTTAAAATCTTCAGATTTCATCCCATTGTACTTATCACTGTTTACCATAGTACCTTCTCCTACATAACACTTGTTTTCTTCTACCTTTCCTTCTTTGCTTTCAATAACCTTCACCATTTCTAAATTAAACTTCTTTGCAAAGTCAAAGTCCCTCTCATCATGAGCAGGAACTCCCATGACGGTAGCAGTTCCATATCCTGCAAGAACATAATCTGCAACAAAGACAGGAACTTTTTTACCTGCTAAAGGAACAGTTGCCCTTATCCCTTCCAGAATTACTCCAGTTTTTTCCTTTTCAATTTGTCTTTCTAGGTCAGATCTGTCTTTTACTTTGTTTATATACTGCAAGACATCTTCTTTGTTCTTAACTCTATCAATTAGCTTTGTAACTAAGGGGTTTTCTGGGGCTATTGCTATAAATGTAACTCCATACAAAGTATCTGGTCTTGTAGTAAATACAAGAGCTTTTTCTCCTTCAATATCAAATAAAACTCCAGCACCTTCACTTTTACCAATCCAATTTCTCTGAGCTGTTTTAATTGTGTCTGGAAAATCAACTTTATCCAAACCTTCAAGGAGTTTTTCTGCATATTGAGGGGTCTTTAATACCCATTGCTTAAACATTCTTTTTTCAACAGGGTATTCACCTCTTTCAGATATTTTGTTCCCATCCTTATCGTTTATTACCTCCTCATCTGCTAGAACTGTTTTCATTCTTTCACACCACCAAACAGGAGCTTCTTTATATTCTGCAAGTCCCGCATTAAAAAACTTTAAAAATAACCATTGTGTCCACTTATAGTAACTTGGATCAGTGGTGGCTATTTCTCTGTTCCAATCAAAACTATATCCCATTCTTTGAACTGCTTCTTTGTAATCAATAATGATTTGATGTGTTAGTTTAGATGGATGTTCTCCGGTTTTAATGGCATAATTTTCAGCTGGAAGACCAAAAGCATCCCATCCCATTGGAAACATTACATTATAACCTTTCATTCTTAGATACCTTGAATAAACATCAGGAACTGTATACCTCATTGCATGACCAACATGTATAGCTTTACCTGACGGATAAGGGAACTCTGCTAAAATGTATCTTTTAGGCTTGCTAGAAAAGTCCTCAGCTTCGTAAAGATTTTCTTTAAACCATATGTCCTTCCATTTTTCTTCTATTTTCTTATGATCATAAGCTTCCATAATATAGTTGAAATCTAAACGATTTTATAATATATTGCAATACATGGCTAAGAAGAAAGGCAATAGAATATTAATAGCACTAGAGTGCACAGAAACTGGTATGCGTTCCTACATCACACAAAAGAATCGTATTAATACAGAAGGGAAGGTAGAACTTAAGAAATACAACCCAAAACTAAGAAGGCACACTGTTCATAAAGAAATCCAAAGGTTAAAGTAGTAATTTATACGTGTTTTCTCCTTATTTTGGCTCCTTTATTAGGGGCTTTCTTTTGTAGTAGTATCCTCTTGCCTTAACTTCACTTAGAGGGTTAAAAGTGATATACTGTTCATCCGTACTGAGTTATTCAGTAAAAAATGAACAAAGGTACTCTCTTTATCGTGGCTACACCAATAGGGAACCTGTCCGACATTACTCTTAGAGCAATAGAAACACTTAAGAGTGTAGATTTAATCCTCTCAGAAGATACAAGAGAAACAGATAAAATACTTAAAAAGTATAATATTACTAAATCTCAACTTTCATACAGAGATCAAAATCATAATGTTATGCTTCCTAAGATTATAGATATATTAAGCTCTGGGCATAACATTGCCATAATATCAGATAGCGGCACCCCATTAATATCTGATCCTGGGTATAAGTTAGTAAGAGATTTAATACAAGAAAGCTTTAATATTGTATCTATCCCTGGGCCATCAGCAGTAATCTCTTCTCTTATTTCTTCAGGACTTCCTACTGATAAATTTTCATTTATCGGCTTTTTACCTAAGTCATCAAGTGACAGAAAAAAAATATTAAAAAGCTATGGCAACTTAGAGTCAACTCTTGTTATATATGAATCTCCATATAGGATTATAAAACTTCTTGAAGAAATAAAGGAGGTATTGGGAGATAGGTATGTATGTTTAGCTAATGAAATGACAAAGATACATGAAAAATTTGTTAGAAGTAGTGTTTCTTCATTACTCACAACTTTAAAAGATAAAAAACTAAGGGGAGAATATGTAGTTTTAGTTGGTAAAGAAGGATTTAATTTATGAATCCTAGGGTTAAAAAACAAGAAATATCTCATTTAAAAAGTGTTAAAACAAAACTTAGAAAAGCTAGTAAATCAGCCAGTGAATCGTTAAGTGTGATAAGCAGTGAAAATATAGAAAGATTAAAAGAGCTAAGAGAAGGTGGTACTGGATCATTTGGTTATGAAATGACTGATTTTGATGTGTTTATTGATCAACTTCAACAAAAAAACGCTGCCTTAAACATTAGAGACAAGTATAGAGTAATTGAAGAATTAGAATTTTTACTTAAGGAGCCATATTTTTCTAGAGTAGATTTGTATGATGGCAAAACTAAGAAAGAAGATCAATACTATATTGGGAAGTTTTCATACACTGAAGATAAACCTATTATTACTGATTGGAGAAGCAAAGTAGCATCCGTTTACTATAGATACAGATATCCTCAAAAGAATGTATTTTATGATACTCCTGTTGGTAGAGAGATTAAGGATTTAAAGTTAAAAAGAACATTTGAAATACAAGATGGAGAATTCATTAGATACTACAATAACGATCTTCAATTAGATGAATCTACTATTGTAGTTGAAAAAATTAAAAAAAGAACAGGAGGTGTACTTGAAGATATTATTCAAACTATTCAAGAATCTCAACTTGATATCATTGAGCTGGATCCAAGACAAATATGTATTGTTCAAGGATGTGTTGGAAGCGGAAAAAGTACAGTAGCAATACATAAATTAGCTCACATTTTTTTTAATTACCCTAAAGTTATTAGACCTGAAAGATGTCTTCTTGTTGCTAAGAGCCAAATTTTATCTGGTTATTTATCTACATTATTTCCAAAATTAGGTATTTTTGATGTTTCCTATAAAACCATAAGAGAAGTAGCGTTTAACATGGCACTAAGGGAAGGATTGGGTATTAGTGTTGATTTAAATGATATGGAAAGAAAAGGAGAATTTAACACAAGCAAAGTTAAAAAAATTCAATTTTTAATTAAGGCTACTCAAAAGAAGTATGAAAAGAAAATAAATGATATATTTAAAGATCCTGATCTTGAATCTTTTGCAAGCTTTAAGTATAGTTATGATGAAACTCCTTATGAAAACATCTTTGATATCTTAGAAGATGTGATAGAAGAACTTAACGTTCAAAAAGATTTGTTAAGAAAAAATCCAGATTCTCCTAGAACATGGTTTTATAAAGAAAATATTATAGCCTTAAGAAAAATATTAAGATTAGCAAATAAAATCAAAAATGAGATTAGAAATGATACCCTTAGAAAATTTGTAAAGAACTTGGAAATAAATACTTCGAAGAAGCTCAATTACTGTGAAACCTTGGTTTACTTGTATGTTTATTCTGAATTGGTAGGAATAAGGAAAATGAAAAAGTTTGAGTATTGTGTTGTTGATGAAGCTCAAGATTTTAGTGCTTTAGAATATCTCTTTTTGAGCAAGATAGTCTTAAGAGGAAGATTTGCTTTATTTGGAGATTTAAATCAATCCTTAGAGCCAGGTGGAATTGAAGATTGGAAAGTTATTCCTGAAATCATCAAAGAAGCTAAGAATGCTTCAAAATTCGAACTAAACAAGAACTATAGAAGTACAAAACAAATAATAAGTCTTGCAAATAAGATACTTAAACCTTACACAAAAGATTACCTTCCTAAATCTATAAATAGAGTAGGAGATGATCCAGTTATAGAACTATTTAGAACAAGTGAAGATTTACTTGCTAAGTTTGAGATTGATATTAAAAAGGATCTAAAGGAAGTAAACAAAAGCATTGGAATAATATGTTTTAATGATTATCTTGATAAGGCACAAGAGATTCTTTTTAGCATTAAAGAAGCTAAAAAGAAAATAATTAAGCTCCAATCAAATGAAAAAACCTGGTATACATCAAAAGGAATTTATTTGATGAGTGAAAAGGATTGCAAAGGATTAGAGTTTTCTAAAGTTTATGTGCTTGGGTTGAATTTAAAAAAGATTAAAAGCTTTAGTGAAGCAAGAGAAGCTTTTGTATCAGCAACAAGAGCAATGAACGAACTTTATATTTATGGAGTAAAATAATATAAAATAATAGCAATGAAAAAATTACTTTCAGCTAAACTTATAAAGGAAAATATTCAGTTGATAATTGTTTTGGTAATTTCTTTTGTTTTAAGATTTGTAAATCTTGGATATTCAGATTTTCAAGGAGATGAAATAAAAGCATTATATCTTCCTTTGCCAGGTCAATCTTTTTTTGGATACATTATGGATCAAAGAAAAGGCCCAGTTCAGTTTATTATTACATATCTTCTAAAGTTTTTAGATCCTTTATATAACAACCAATTCTTAGTAAGACTACCTTTTGCAATAGCAGGGTTTTTAGCTGTTTATTTCTTTTTTAGATTTGTTGAGATTAACTTTGGGAAAAAGATTGCTTTTTATGCATCTCTTTTTATGGCAACAAACGGTTTCTTTGTAGCTTTTTCTAGAATTGCTCAATATCAGTCTTTTGTTATCTTGTTTAGTGTACTAGCTTTATATTTTTTAAGTTTATCTGTTAAAGAAGAAAAATATACAGTTAAAGGTATATATCTTGGGTTGATATTTTGGGCTTTATCTATTCTTTCACATTATGATGGTATATTTATTGCTCCATTTGTTTTTTACTTACTATTTAAGTGGTTTAAAAATACAAATCTTCCAAAAAAACAAAAGCTAGTTACATTTGTGTTATCTGGAATTCTTTCTTCTTTTCTTCTTTTATCTTTTTATGTTCCTTTTGCAATGTTTGTAAGTGATAAAACAAAGGATTACTGGGCTTCTAGGATAACTGGCGAAGAATCTGGAAAAGTATCTAGCTCTAAATATTTATTTACTGTTTATCAACCTATTTACGTTATTCACATTTATCTTATTCTTTTTGCAATGGGCATTCTTTTTATTGGGTTAGGTCTTTCCAGGGAAAAGATTCACAAGATTATTAAAGTCCCAGAAATTATTACAAGAGCTTTTAAAGGAACCACTGAACTTATGAGTTTAATAAATGAAGAAAAGTTGAAAGTGGCTTGTTTATTACTGTGGGTGGGTCTTTCAGTTTTTGCTTATGAGTTTGTAATGTACCTTCCAGGTACACATATTTATAACTATATACTACCGTCGTTTATTATTTTAGCTTTTGGTTTTGTAGCTTTAGAGAGTTTTGCATTCAAGATATTTGAAGTAGATTTAGTTAAGATGCTCAATTTCTTAGGATCCTTTCTTTTATTTGGATTTTTAGCTGCTCAATCATATGCAGTATTTGTTGATAATAATAAGGAATATCCTTGGGAAGAAGAAAAGTTTTTGATTTGGACATTTCCAAAGCCATCGGTTGTATATCATTTAAGTATGTTTGGTTTTCCATACTTTAGAGATTGGGAAGGAATAAGAGATTTCATTTTAGCTCATCCTGAGATCGATGCTTATACTACTAATGAAAGAAAATCTATAGCTAGACATTACGTTGGGTTAGAAAAAGGTTCTGACAAAGCAGGTTTTTATATCCACGTTAAAAACCCTCAAAGTTTTACTAATGATACCTTATCAGAAAAGGCATCTTATTGGACACAACATTATGAACCTGTTCATACTTTAACAAGAGATGGAAGAGATTTTGTAAGGATATACATTATGGCTCCTGGAACTTTAGAAGAAATTGTTTCTAAAGGTTATTAGTTTAGATTAAAATATCTTTTGGTAGAATGTTAAGTATAAAATTGTTCCTGCTGTAAGTGCAAACACTAATACGAAACTAGCAGATAAATCTTTTATTATTTTAACGACTGGATCATTTTCTTTGGTAAAATGATCCATTATTTCTTCTACAACTGTATTTATTATTTCTGCAGCTAGTAAAAGCCCAAGAGCAATTATCATAATTGACCATTCTATATTTGTTATTTTATAGAATTTGCCAAGGAATGATGCAAGTGCTACAATGAACATTTGAATTCTAAAGTTCGGTTCGTTAATTATGGCATGGAGGATGCCTTCAAAAGCATACTTAAAACTTTTAACTTGTCTTATAGGATGGCGATGGTTGAATAGTTTTATCATGCTAAAATGATAACATAACACACTATGAAAAGTATTTATAAGAAAACTAGAAAGTTCATTCCATTTATTATTATCCTAGTTGGTATGTTCATTTACTTTAACTCTAGAACAAACTTAACTTCAGTTGTTAAGAAAACTAGCATTGAAAATAGAGTGGTAAAAAAGACTATATCTGCAAGCGGGTATGTAAAAGCCAAGGAACAAGCAAATGTTAGTTTTGTTTCAACAGGTGCTATTAAAGATATTTACGTAAAAGAAGGTCAAGGGGTTTGGACTGGAAAAATATTGGCTAGCATTGATAGCGATACTCAAAAACAAACTGTTCAATATTATAAAGATGCAAGGGATATTGCTAAAAAAGAATTGGAGCTTTTCATTCATAATAAGAAAGATAACGAAGATCTATTAGGAGGGCCAACAGCTTATGGAATTAAGCTTAAAGAATACGAAGAATCTCTAAGCCAAGCAGAAGCCAGTTATCAAGCTCAAGTAGCAACGTTATCCAAAACAAATATTTCTTCCCCAATTAATGGAACTGTTATTGATATAACCAAAGAGGTTGGGGAAACTGCAACTTTAGGAGAAACAGTTGTGACTGTTGGAAGCCTTGATAACTTTATCTTTGAAGTCTTGGTTGATCAAGAAGACTACGGAAGCATAAAAATTGATCAAGAAGTTGAAATAAAGCTAGACTCTTATGGAGATAAGGTTTTTACAGGTAAGGTAAATAAGCTTCCTTCTCATGCAAATGCTTCTGATGGTAGTTTTACCATAGAAGTTGATATAGATAAATCACCAGAAGATAATCTTGCTGTTGGGATGACAGGCGATGCTTACATGCTTGTTGCTTCGTCTACCAAGGAAGTTCCTTCTTTACTGTATAGTGATATCCTTTTTGACGACGATGATAAGCCGTATGTTTGGGTATCAGATAAAGGTAAGGCCATGAAACAAAGCATTGAAATTGGACTTGAGGGTGATTTGTATACAGAAGTAAAGACATCAATAGATAAAATTATAGTTGTTCCAGCTAAAGATGAGGTAGAAATTAAGGAAGGTTATATTACTAAAATTATTAACTAAACTATGACTCCAGTACTACAAGCTAAAAATGTATGCAAAGTATACGATATGGGAAAAACTAGGATAGTTTCTGTATCCAATGTAAATTTAGATGTTTATAAAGGTGATTTCTTATCAATTACAGGTAAATCTGGGGCTGGGAAATCAAGTTTAATGCATATGATTGGTCTTTTAGATACTCCTACAAGTGGGGAAATAATCGTAAATAATAAGAATACTAAGGGAATGACGGAGGAAGAATTAGCCGAAGTTAGAAATAAGGAGATTGGATTTGTATTTCAAGACTTTAATCTCTTACCTAGATCTACAGTTCTTGAAAATGTTATGCTCCCATTAAAATATTCAAAACAAAAAATTGAAGAAAGAGATAGAGAAGAATTAGCTAAGAAGTTACTTAAACAAGTAGGACTTGAGGGAAGACTTAACAATAAATCAAATGAGTTATCTGGAGGGGAAAGACAACGAGTAGCAATAGCTAGGGCTTTAATAAATAACCCTTCAATAGTTCTTGCAGATGAACCTACAGGGAATCTTGATTCAAAAACAGGTGAAGAAATTGAAAAAATGTTTATAGATCTTAACAAAAAAGGAATAACTATTGTCATTGTTACCCACGACAGTGATTTAGCCTTAATTGCTAAGAGAAGAGTTACTTTAAGAGATGGGAAGGTAGTAAATGAGGATAAATGAAACATTTAAAACATCGTTAGATTCTTTACTTTTAAATAAAGCTAGATCTTTCTTGACTATGCTTGGAGTAATCATTGGCGTATTCTCAGTTATTACTCTAACTTCTCTTGTTAAAGGCGTTCAAAACTATATTGGTGATCAGTTTAAACTGTTAGGTTCTAATACAGTTTATGTAATGCCAGGAAAAGTTAGTACTGGAGGTTCAAATAGTAACATTGGTGCAGGAATGATGAGTGGAAAGCTGGAAGAAAAACATGTTGACTTAATAGAAACCTATGCAAAAGAATATATTGATGCAGTTACACCCTCTGTTGAAACAGGAAAAACAATAAAATACAAAACAAAAGAATATTATGCGACTATCCTAGGTTCAAATTATCAAGGTAAAGATATTTTTAATATTGAAATATTGTATGGAAGATCTTTCTCTAAGTTAGAACAATTAACTAAAGCAAGAGTTATTGTCTTAGGATACTCTGTAAATGATGAATTATTTGATGGGCAAAATTCCGTTGGCCATAAAGTTAAGATAGATTCTCAAACTTATGAGGTTGTTGGAGTAATGGCTAAAAAAGGTCCTAATTTTGATGCAAGTACCCTTGCTCCATACACAACGTTAATGCAAGATTTTAACAGCAAGATAAGTACTATTGCAATTAAAGCAAAAGATGATCAAGATTTGGAGTTTTTTGTTCAACAAATTGAAATAGTGCTAATGAAAGATTTAAAGAAAGATGACTTTTCTATTCTTACTCAGAAAGACTTCTTAGAATCAATTGACTCTATTTTAAGCATCATTTCCATTGCTTTAGGTGCAATTGCTGGAATATCTCTTCTTGTTGGGGGTATTGGAATTATGAATATTATGCTTGTATCTGTTACTGAAAGAACAAGAGAAATTGGCTTGAGAAAAGCACTTGGTGCAACATCCAAAAAAATTAAACTTCAATTTATGTTAGAAGCAGTTTTAATTAGCATTACAGGAGGAATTATAGGTCTTATCTTAGGTTGGTTAGCTACCTTTGCTTTGAAAGCCTTTGTTAGAGCAGAAATACCAGTATGGTCAATTCTTGTATCTTTAGGTTTTTCTGCAGTTGTTGGTGTTGTTTTTGGTACTTACCCAGCTATTAAAGCAAGTCAAAAAGATCCGATTCAAGCATTGAGATATGAGTAAGAAAGCAAGAAACTATTGTTTGATTAGTTTTAATTCATAGACTGCATTGTTTTCTAAATAAGTGTTTCCAATATCATTTGTAATGTCATTGTTGTTTGACATTACTATCCATTTATATCCAGTAGGAGTTTTAACTTTGTTTACTGTATCAATTTCTATTTTGTGAAAATATTCTGTAATTTCATAAGAAAAATCACTGTGATCCCTAATTTCTTCCAGCAAATCTTTTACAGTGTCTACGTTTTTTAATTTTGCATTGTACATATTTGTAGCTGTTCCATTTATTACTTTCAAAGATATGTTCACTAGATGGGTTTCTTCTACTTCTTCCTCTGCTTCTTTTTCTTCAACAGGGGATTCTTTTAACACAGATTTAACATACAAGGATCCTAGAATGAGAAGTACTATATATACAACTATGAATATTTTTGTCTTTTTCTTCATTGCTCTTAATTTTATCATGTATTTTTAGGTATAATATAGTTAGCAAGTAAGCCTCCATAGCTCAGTGGATTAGAGCACTCGTCTTCGGAACGAGGGGTCGGGAGTTCAAGTCTCTCTGGAGGCGCCAAGGACTTTTTGTATAGTGTTAGTAAGTATATATGAATCACGCTGATGTAGAAAAAGAGAAGTCGGTAAATATTCAATTTACAGAAGTGCTTAGCTCTGAAGAGGAATATAAGTTGCATGAAATGCAGAAAAAAGTTTTCGGCAGCATGATAGATGATATTGAAGCTTCTGAAGATTTTATTAATATACCCTACGCACATTTTTTGTTAAAAGATGGTTCCAAAATTGTAGGTTTTCTAGATTTGCATAAGTCTAAGGGCAGTTATGAGGGAATTGAAGTTTCCATAGGAGGTTTAAGCATTGGAATACTAGCCGAATATAGAAAATATGGCTATGGTGGGAAACTAATAACATACGCCATGGAGCATTTAAAATCTCAATCATATGACTTTGGTTTTTTAGCAGCAGCTCCTGGTACAGTTCCTTTATATGAAAAATATGGCTGGCGGCAATTGAGTATTCCATATACTTATGAAAGTATAAAAGGTGAAATTAAAAGTGGCACCGATGGTATGATAGTTCCTTTAGGTAATGCTAATCTTGTTAATAAAATTCAAAATGGAGTAGCACCTTTGCATGTGGGAAGGGGTTATTGGTAAAGTAAACGCTTGTAATGGAAAGTTTGATTTTACAGTTCCAACCAGCTCCCATAAGTGGGTGCCAATGAGATTTGAATTGTTTCTTCCTATAATAACAATGTAATATATAACTATGGTTGATAGTGTATTACTCCAAAAACAATGTAGGGAGTTATTAGACGCCTACAAAGAAGGATTGTTAGGCTATTCTGTAATGCCAGAAGATACAAACCCTGGTTTTAAAGATAATGAAAAAGAAAAGAGCTTGGCCTATTTTACTTTTCCCATGAGTCTAAACTACCAAAGAGACAGTTATAAACTTTGGAAAGCCGCTAAATATACATACCTCGATAATTTAACCTCAGATGTGTTTTCTGTCGAAAAGGTGACTAAAATGTCTAATGAGGAATTACAAAAGAAATTGCTCAAATATAAAGTTGCGTTGCAGCCTAATAAACACATTCAAACATGGAAAACACTATCGCTGACTATTGGTAATAAATGGGAGACTTTGACTAAAATGTTTGAATCAGTAGATTTTGATTTTCTTAAATTAAAAAAACTTATTCAAAAAGATTTAAAAAGGGACTTTCCTTATCTAAGTGGACCCAAGATATTTAATTATTGGTCATTTATTATGATAGAGTATGGAAAAGTCCCTCTAAGAAATACAGAGTATATTGATATTGCTCCAGACACCCATATAACTAAATGCTCTGTAATTCTTAATGTAATTACACAAAAAGAAGCGGAAGTATTAACAAAGGAAGAAATATCTAAAAGATGGAGGGATGTATTAGATAATTCTGGTATACTACCTATTCAAATGCACCCTCCTCTTTGGTTTTGGAGTAGAAATAATTTTCAATATAAGCTACGTTCTTTATAGTTTCAACCAACTCACACAAGGATACTCTGATTTTTACGCTTTTTCCTATTTATTCTGTTTTATAATTTTTTAATTTTCTAAAAATTATTTTTGTTAAAAAATATTTATTAAGTATTGACATTTAATAAAATAAAAATAACAATTTTATTATTAAAGAAAATGAATAAGACCTGCCCAAAAAATTTAAGAATAAAAATTTAAAAAATTAGAAACGCTTTGTTTTGATACAAAGTGTTTTTGTTTTTTAGGAGGTGCATTTGTTTGTTAACAAAAGAAGAGATTAAAAAGAAATTAGAAGAAGATCACAGTTATACATTACCTGATGATGCAACTGATGAAGATTGGGATACGTATCTTGAAGTCAAAAGAGAAATGAGTGGTGAAGAAGATGCAGATGAAAATAATTTTGATGAATCAGAAGATAACGATGAGGAAGAAGATAATGAAGAAGAATTATAGTTAGTTTAACAGTGTACTTAATTAAAGGCAAAAGGAGGGCCCCTAACATGCCAGCAAAGAAGAAAAAGAAGACAGCAAAGAAAGCTGTAAAGAAGAAGGTAGTGAAAAGAAAGAAAAAGAAGTAACCTTCTATTAAGAAGATAACAGCGGTTTAAGTAGCTCTTGCAAAAGAACCGCTGTTTTGTTTCTTAACAGTGAATACATAATGTATAATACATAAGACATGGGGACGTAGCTCAGTGGTAGAGCATCCGGCTCTTAACCGGGTTGTCGAGGGTTCGAATCCCTCCGTCCTCACCATTTTAAAAGTTACTAAAAACCGGTAAAATATAAGCATGATTAAAGATTCTTTTTCAGAAATATTTGGGGATAAAAATAGAGTTTTAGTTGTGTTAGGACATCCCGATGATAACGAGATTATATGCGGTGGCATTGTAGCAAGATTACTGTCAGAAGGGAAAAAAGTAAGATCAATTGCAATGACAAATGGTGGCAAGGGATTTCAAAACAGAACGGATATAAATGAGAAGGAGTTTGGAGAGATTAGAAAGAATGAACAATTAGAAGCAGGGAAAGAACTTGGGTTAGCAAAAGAAGATATTTTTAATTTAGATATACCTGATGGTGAACTAGAAGATAACTTAGAAAATATAGAAAAAGTAGTTTTTCACATTAGACAATTTAAGCCCGATATAATAATTACTCAAAACCCTTTCGATAACATAAACACATTTAATTCTGAAACCCATTGGGTAAATCATCGAGATCACAGACATACTGCACTTTTAACAATAGATGCAGCATATCCCTACTCAAGAGACAGAGGTTTCTTTCCTGATCACTTTACAAAGTATAATCTAGAACCCCATATAGTTTCAGAGATTTTATTTTCTGATGCATATTCGTATCCTGACGTTAGTTATTTTGATATTACAAAATATATTAATAAGAAAAGAAACGCTTTATTAAAACACAAAAATGCATTTACCCCTGAAATTGTTGAAGAAGAATTTCTTGAAGAAACAAAACTTGAACCTGAAAAGAACTTTGAGAGGTTGAGGTATTACAAAATCTAATGTTAGATATGCTGCTCAATCCTTATCGCTTAGTGTTAAAAGGTTGCTTCACCCTTTTTTAATTACTTAAATGTGATTTAATTGATTTATGAGTAAGATATTAATATTTGATTTTGATGGAACATTAGCAGACACCCTTTCTTATTCTGTTAATTATGCTTATGAATTTAACAGAAAAAGAAAACTTCTTTCTAAAGAAAAAATTAATTTTGAAGAATTTAGAAAAATGGGGTTATATGATTTTGTTGCAACACTTGGTATTAGAAAGAGAGATCTATTTTGGTTTTTGTTTCAAATTCAAAGGAAGATGCATAAAGAACTAAAGAACATAAGTACTTTTAAGGGACTTCCTGGGATCTTAGAAGAACTAAGCTCAAGAAATATTAAAATGGGAATAGCTACATCTAATTCTAAAAGAAACGTGCTTAAGTTCTTAGAAAAGAATAATTTAAACTATTTTGACTTTATATATAGCACTGTTAATTATTTAGGCAAAGATAAATTACTTAAAAAGGCAATTAAGAAATGCAAGGCAAACAAGGACGATGTTATATATATTGGAGATGAAATAAGAGATATAAATGCTGCAAGATCCTCTGGAGTAAAGATAGCATCAGTTGCTTGGGGCTATAATTTAGAGTCTGTCTTATCTTCAAATAACCCTGATTATATAATCTATCAGCCAAAAGATCTTTTAAAGCTTTTAGATTAGTGTTAGTATTCTACTGTTAACAACAAGAAAGGAGAGTTCTTGTCACAAAACTACAAGGACGTGAATTTATGCGCGTTAAGGGTACACGTATTTAATGTGTCCCACAAGCCTCGTTTCTTAGGTCAGAACCGTAAGGAAAAAACAGGTTTATTAAACGGTAGAAAAAAGAAGAGAAGAAAGTAGTAAGCATTACTAGCAGCCCGGTACTTTTTATTATTCCGGGCTTTTTATATTCTTTTAAATACTGTTAAAATACTTCTAATCAGCCAGAGTGGTGAAATTGGTATACACGCAGTCTTCAGAAGGCTGTGCCGTAAGGCTTGCAGGTTCGAGTCCTGTCTCTGGCACCAATAAATTAATTTATTGCAAATCCTTGTAGTTATATAAGCAAAAAGCTCTAATAAACATCTTCTTTCCTAATAAATTATATATTGGACTTGGATACTCAACATCATATATTAATATATCTGTAGAATCAAAATGATTACTTTTTTCTTTCAATAACCCTGCATTTGAAATCTTAGGATTTTCTATATATTTTTTCACAAAACCTCTTCCTTCAAAACTATTAACAAGTTTATTAATAACATTATCTTTTTGCCTTACATATTCCTGAACAAAACAAAATGGATGATACTCTGCTGGTTTTGCAGGATAAAGTCCTTTGTAGTTTTGCATTTTATACATATACATTGTTCTTGCATAAACATTGTCAACAAAAATATTGTATTTATCAACCTTGTATTCAGTTGACAACTTGTTTGCTAATACCCATTTAAGTTGATTCCCTCTATAGTAATCAAACGTAACAAGAAAAGTAACAAAGCTAATCAAAATACACATCAATAAAGAATATGAATTTAAATTTAATCTGTTTTTGCTAAAGATATAAGAAACTAAGATTACAAGGAAAATAAAGAAATTAAGAAGATACCTATCAAATACTCTATCTGTAACCATGACTATTAAGAAAAAACCTATTATTGAAACAATAAGAGTAAGAGTATTTAAGTCTTTAGTAATTGATTTTAAGTTAATCTTAAAATTCTTTTTTTCCAAACTACTTCTTTTAGATACTAAGCTTTGTATTATCCATATTAAAAGTGTAATTAACGATAATGAAATTAAGTAAGCTAAGAATAGTTTAAAAGGAACGTTATTAAACAAGTTTTGTCTAATATTTACAACCAATCTTGCATAAAGACCTTCCAGATAAAATAAGTTTCCAATCTTAAATATATTTATTTTGTATATTAAATATGAAAGAGGCACAGATAAAATCATTATTAATGCTTTTAATTTATTATTTATTTTGCCAAACAAAACTACTGAAAAAGGAAGTAAATAAAAGCCTATGTAAGGTAATACCCAAATGTTGAATATTCTTGGAATGACATCTTTAAATCCAACAAAAAACAAAGAAACATCCATACTCTTAGGATCAGATAAGCTTTTGAATTTTGGCCAAAACACACCTAAAGATCCTAGCAAAATAAAAGGAACAAGAAGTTCAAGAATTAATCTTATGTTTAATTTCTTATACTTTAGCACTAACATTACATAAACAAATAAGTAAGTGATAAGAAGAACAACTCCATACTGTCTCACCATTATTGAAAGACCTCCAAATATAGATGCTAATAACATATGTTTTTCATCATCTTTGTTTAAAAATGAAAGAAAGTGATATAAAGATAAAAGTATAAAGAATAAAAAGTAGTTTTCTGACATAAACGTAACAGAACAAGCATAAAACTGTGGAATGAACAATATTAATAAAAGAGTAGGAAGTCTTGTTGTATCTTTTACCTTCAGTAGTTTTAATATTTTATCTACTATTACAATACATAAGATGGAAAACAGTATTGTTAAGACTCTAAGAGACGCATAATTTATACCAAATAATCTGCCCCATATTAATCCTATAAATGACTGAAGGATTAAAGTTGGTCCTATTAATGCACTTTTTGTAAAGATACCCATGGAAAAAGCTTCTACTTGCATAGTGTAATAAAAGTCATCGCTTATAGGAAAGTTATACCAAGATCCTAAGATTAACAACGAAAATACATATATCAAGATAGTAATAGTTAGTGGATTTATTATGTTCTTGTTGTTTAGTAGGTTTTCTATTTTGTTCATTTCATAAGTTTAAGTCTACTTTTTAAGTAATAATATTATAGCCTTTTTGGTTATATAACTGTGTTTATATTATTAAACTAGCATTTTATTGTATAATCTACATATTATCTAGGGCGGGTGGCGGAATTGGCATACGCGTTAGCCTAAGGAGCTAATGGGGTAAAACCCGTGCAGGTTCAAGTCCTGTCCCGCCCACCAAAGAAATGAAAAGGAATATTAAATACTTAATAATATTTTCTTTAGCCTTTGTTTTATCTTTGTCTAAAGGTATAGGAAAATCTGCACTTGCTGAATCCATTAAAAACTTTCAGTCAAACATAAAGATAAACAAAGATGGAACTATCCTTGTAGAAGAAAACATTCACTATGACTTTGGATCACTTGAAAAACATGGGATATACAGAAATATACCAGTAACTAAAGAAAATTCTGATGGAAAAATATATAAACTAGACACATATGTTCAGTCTGTTATAGATGAAAAGGGAAATGCATATAATTACACAACATCAAATAATTCTAGCTACTTATCTATTAAAATAGGAGATGTCGATAAGCTAATAACTGGAGAACACATATATGTTATTAGATACTTAGTATCAGGTGCTCTTACTTACTTTTCTGATCACGATGAGCTTTACTGGAATTTTACAGGAAATGAATGGGAAGTTCCTATCTTATCTGCTTCTTCAAAGGTTGAATTTAACACGGGTATAAATAGTAGATTCTTAAACGTAGTTTGTTATGAAGGATATAAAGGAAGTACATCTCAAGATTGTCTTAAAAATATAAATCAAGTAAATAATAGTGCTTTAGTATCTTCAAGTAAGCAACTAAATGCAAAAGAAGGTATAACATTTGCAGTGTCTTTTCCTAAAGGTCAAGTTAATGTTTTGGAGCCTAAAGAAGATAAATCAAGACTTATTGATCAAATTTCATCAATAATAGTTAAAATTTTATCTTTCCTTTGGTTTGTTTTATTGCCTGTAAAGATCTTAGTAGAATCCATTAAGGAAAAGAAGTTTACTAAAAAGCATGAAAAGATACTTCCAGCATGGTTTGAGCCACCACAATACAAAAACAAGGTTGTTTTTTCTCCAGCCGAAACAGGCTTTATTATTGATAAATCTATAGATCATAAGGAGCTTACTGGTACTATTATTCATCTTGCTCAAAGAGGTTATTTAAAGATTAAGCATGAAGATAAAAATAAATTCATTCTTATTAAAACTAAAAACTACTTAGAGGATTCTAGTATCAAGAGTTTTGAGAAAGATATATTAAATATTATCTTCAAGAACAAAGATGAAGTTAATGTTAAAAGTTTAAAAGATTCTCAATCTTTTTTGAAGTCTGTTCAAAAGTTTAAGAAAAGTATTGAAGATGAGTTACTTGATGGTCAAATGTTTGAGAAGAAACCATCAAATATAGAAGCAAAAATGATAGCTCTTGGGGTAGTTTCTGTGTTTACTATGAATATTCCATTAGCTATTGCTTCTCTTGTTTTTGGTAGAAAATCTGCAAAAAGAACTCTTATTGGAGTAGAGAAGTATTCAGAAGCAAAGTCGTTGTTTAATTTTCTTAAAAGTCAAGATGAGAAGCTTGATTTTCAGGCTCAAAATCAAATGTTTTTTGAAAAACTGCTACCTTATGCAACTGCATTTGGTGTAGAAAAGATATGGGCTGAAAGGTTTAAAGACTTAAATATGATTAAACCTGACTGGTATGATGGAGAAGATTTTTCTAGTGTTTATGCTTTTACTGCAATGTCTCATAGCTTTTCTAACTCCATTCGCTCTTCTATGACTCCCACTTCTAGCTCGTCTGGTTTTTCTTCTGGTTTTTCTGGAGGATCTTCAGGTGGCGGAGGCGGTGGGGGCGGAGGAGGAAGCTGGTAGTCTATAGAGGATTTAGTTTTTCTAATGTTATAATATCTTATCTTGCGACGGTAGTTCAGCTGGTTAGAACGTCTCCTTGCCAAGGAGAAGGTCGCCGGTTCGAGTCCGGTCCGTCGCTCCAAGGAATATGAAATATGGGGCGGTAGCCAAGGTGGTCACGGCACCGGTCTGAAAAACCGGCTATGTGGGTTCGACTCCCACCCTCCCCACCAACTCTACTCTTTTATGTGGTTATCTAAAGATTTCCGATACCTTGTTTATGACAAGACTGATATACTTTTCCTATACTATGAAGAAAACCCTTACCTTGTGTTTATATTGGTTAGCATTTTTTGTCCTTAGTTCTGTTATAACAATAGTAAGTATAATTGTCTTTTCGTTTAGCGAAAAGTTAACAATGAATTTAACAATCATTTTAGCATTAGTATTTGTATGCATTACTTTTTGGGTGGTAGGGAAGGGAAAACTATCTTTAAAATATATTGTGATGTATTTCATAAGCACTTTTATCGCTTTTCAGTACGTATTGCTTGCTTTAACACCAAATCACTCTTTTTTACCAGAAAAAACTCTGATAAAACTTGGAATCGTTGAGAGATACGATTTTTATTCTAGGTGCCCGAGTTTTAACAACTATAAAGATGCTTTGTTTTATTTTGGAGATAGAATTGATGGTTCTGTAATTTCAATACATACATACGGTTATGTACCTTTTCCAAAGGTTTTGTTAGCAAGAGCCTCTACATGGGGAAACTATATCTATGTTCATAAAGATTATGCATGTAATAAAATAAAAACCGCTGTTTATGTCCATGAGCTTACACATGTCTGGCAATACCAGGATGGCCAAGGATTTGGTCTTGCATGGATACCAAAGTGGATTAATTATTATTGGTTGTATTTCACGAATGTAGAAGCACTTTATAACAATGGTAATGAAAATAATCTTAGAGATGATATTGCTAATGGAAAAACTTTTAGGGAGTACAATCTGGAGCAGCAAGCTATGTTAGTTCAAGATTATTATACTGGTACGATGATTAACAGGAGTATTTTACACAATAAGACCATATTAATAGGAGAGATTATCAATCCCATTTTTCATTTTAACTTAAAAACGATTAACGAATAGCTAAGTTGTTTGTTACTGATATAATTACCATATGACTAAGACCATGAGGTACTTTTCTTTCAAGAAGCTTGTCAGAGATAGAATAGTTGAGCTTATGAAAGAATGTGGGGAAAAACCAGTTGGTGTAAAGGTTTTAAGTGAAAAGAGGTTTATTAAAGAATTAGTTTTAAAATTAGTAGAAGAATCTACAGAAATGTTAAAGATAAAAGATATAGATAAGCTTAAAGAAGAGTTAGTTGATGTTATTGAAGTTACTGATTATCTAAGATATCACCTTAAATTATCTGATAAGGAGTTTAAGAAATTACTCAAGGAAAAAAGAAAAGGAGTAGGAGGGTTTGATAAAAGAATTTATTTAGATTGTGTTGGTGTTACTAAGGATAATAAATGGACTAAGTACTATTTGAATAACCCCGACAGATATCCTGAAATCAAAGAAAAATGAAGTGAAATTTCTTAATTAAATTGTTAAAATACGAATATTAGGGCGATTAGCTCAGCTGGTTAGAGCATTCGGTTTACATCCGAAAGGTCGTAGGTTCGACCCCTACATCGCCCACCATTACAAGGAGGTTAATATGGATAAAGATCAATTTAAAAAACAACTAAGTATAGCAAGAGATGAAAGAGAAACAGGAGATTTAAATAAAGCTTTAGGTTTGTTCAATGAGATTGATGAAGCACAACTTGATTCTGATCAGCTATTTACATATTTAGGTGAGAAAGGATTAACTCTTTGGCATTTAAAGAAATATGGAGAAGCTAAAGAAATGTTTGAAAGATCTAAGAAATTAGCTGGAGACTTGAATAACGATTCCTATAAAGCAGTATCTTTAAGGCAATTATCCAGATCAGAATTTAATACTGAAGACAAAATAAAAGCTATTGATCTTGCAAGAGAAGCTAGGGAGCTAGCTTTTAAATCAAGTAGGGAAGATATAGTCTGGTTTGATCATGGAGTTGTTGATGCAATGATTGCTAATAATTCCTCAAAGGATGAAATAGAATCCTGGTTTTTAAAAGAATCCGAAGATTTATATAATATTAGCCAAAAGACAAAAGATCAAATAGCTAAATGGGTTTGGTTAACTGGTCTTTTGATCGATAGATATAAGGTTTATAACACGAAAGCAGATTTATATACTGCTAAAATTATTGCTGAACAGTTCAATTTATCTAGAAGAATAGAGCAAATAAGTAAGCTTTTGGAGCAGTAAATAGAAGACAAGCATAACTTTTCCTTACTTCACAGCATCTTATCTTCTTATCTCATAGTTGATTATTTGACTATTGAAGCTATAATAGCAACGTATCAACACAAAAAAGGAGAGATAATGGAAAAGGCTGTGAAGATTCCAACTTATGAAGAATTGTTAAAGTTAGGAATTGAAGAAAGAGAAAAAGGAAGCGTTAAGCAATCAATAAAATGTTTTGAAAAGACTTTACTGTTTGCTGAGAGAGACAATAAAAAGATTGTTGAAGTATTAAGCCATTTAGGTCTTTCTTACTACCATAACGGCAACCAAGAAAAAGCTAAAAAAACATGGCAGAAAGCTTATAAAATTGCTGTAAAAGCTAAAGACTATAATGGTCAAGCAGTAGCACTCAGAAATCTTTCAAGAAAACAACTCTACTTAAACGGAAGTGGTTTAGTCCAAGCATTAAGCTGTGCAGAAGAAGCTGTTAGCATAGCAGAAAATCTAGGTAGAAAAGATCTTCCTTGGTTCTTGCATGGTCTTTTTTCTGCAACAGAAGTTTTAGGAGAAAAAGATAAACTTAAGTTTATCCTAAGAAGAGAAATAAAGGCTTTAATTAAAGTTTGGAACAAAACTCCTAAGCTTGAAAGAAATGTATGGCTTGATGGTTTGCTTATGGATTATGTTTCTATCCATGACAAGATCGGAAAACCATTATTGTATCTAGCTAGATATTTGGCTAGACTTCAAGGTTTAAAAAGGAGAGAAGAACAAATAAATAATCTTCTTTCTCTTGTTTAATAAGAAAGGTCTGTGCTTTACTTTTTAGTACAGACCTTTTCTCTTTGTTATATAATTACACCACTAGTTATGATTGTTGGGGGATCGTCTAACGGTAGGACTGCGGGTTTTGGTCCCGCCTATTGGGGTTCGAATCCCTATCCCCCAGCCAGAGAGTGCTTCTACGAGACCACAAAGCCTTAAAAGCCTTGTTACACCTTGTAAATAACTCGCTTCGTAAATTTCAATCCGAACCTCGTTTTATGTTGTAATGGCTTGATAATATTGAAATGGTAGCAGGTTCGAGTCCCTGTTCTCCCATGGGTTTATTGTGGATAAGTTTTTTAGTTTAAGGGTTGAGATAGAATCGATTTATTATGAATAAAAAGAGGAGTTTTCAATCCGCTTAGTACTATCTCCTTTTCCTCTTTGGTTCCGTTAATAATTATGTATTTGAAGTAATCAGAATATTTTAGTGTTTTGCTAACGTTCTCGATTTTCTGTTCGGATAGAACCTGATTTTTCACTTTCTTAAAACCTTCCATCCTTTTCTTAATTTCAGGAGTGATATTTATGGTGTCCAGATGTTTCTTTTCAGCAAAAACTACGTAGTTTATAAGCTCATCTCTAATAATACTTTCAGTTACATATTGTTCCGGGCAGGTTGAATCAAGTTTCTTTGTGCAGTGATAATAAACGTACCTATGTTTATTTCCGTTATCCTGTATTTTGAACTTTTCTTCAGCTACTATGCTTGCTCCACAATATGCGCATTTAAATAAATCCTTAAACAGAAAATATTTCTGACCCCATTTGGGTTTGATAGGAACCCGAAGTTTCTTTTGCACTTTATCAAAAAGCTCCTTTGTGATTAATGGCTCATGAGCGCCTGTATACCAGTTTCCGCTTCCTTCAGGATATTCAAACCTCCCATAGTAGAAAGATGCCTTAAGTATTCGATAAATCATGGATAGAGGAACCTGTCTTCCTGCATGCTTTTTAAATATTCCCTCCCGGTCAATCATTCTTTTAAGGTCTCTTCCGCTGTAGCCTGCTTCTGCAACAAGCTCGAATAGCTCCTTTACCTTTGGTGCTATTTCCTTATCAAGCATTACCTTCTTTGTTCCCGCATGAGAATAATTAATATAGCCCAAAGGTGCCGGGCATGGTCTCCAACCCATCTCACACTTGCTTCTTATTCCTCTTTTAACGTTCAAGCCTCGGTTGTCGTTTTCTAACTTCGCCTGTGAGCAAAGAATCATAAGCAGGAATTTCTCAGCAGGGTTATCTGAAAATGATTGGCTGATAGTTCTAATTCTTAAAAGTTTTTTCTGATCAATCATGTCAACCAAGGATCCTAAATCTCCAGCATTTCTGCTTAACCTATCTGGAGCCCAGGTTAAAATTGCATTGTATTTTTCGTTATTCAGATCAGAAAGCATCTCCATGAAAAGAGGTCTTGCTCCTGATATTTTAGCCGAGTGAGATTCCTGTTTTATATCTACTATCTGAAGTTGCTCTTTTACAGCCAGAGCAGACATCTCCTTTATTTGAGAGTCAATCGACATTGCCTGGCGTTCATCTGACTCCGAGCTTTTTCTTGCATACAGGCAGTATTTGAGTGTTTGTTGTGATTCCATTGCAACACAATGGATGACGTATAAACCAGTTCAAGTCCAGACCTAAGAAGGCAATTCGATCGAGAATTTAGGTATATGTCTGTGTCCATAATCCAAGTAGTTACTTGAGTTTTTAACACATTTAAAAGGCACCGATATAACACTAGGTCCTTTATTAAGCTCATCAAATGCCTTTATAACAACAATGGAGTATGCATCTCCCAGGTCTTTAAACTTTTCTAATCTGAACCTTATCAACTGAACGATCAAATCCTCACATCCCTTCTTTGGAAACAGAACTAGACCCTGAACAAGATTGTGTAGTGTAATCTCAAGCCTTGATTCTTTATCCTGCCCTCTTACTTCAAACGGGTTGGCGTTGTACCCTTCGTTGTTAAGTGTTTCAATAACAGATCTTTGATACCCAACATCTTCTACAAATATTTTAGTGTTTCTACCCGAGTGCATACTATCAGCCAGATTCTTTATCGCTTCTATAGTTTCGTGGCTGTCTAATCTTTTATTAACAGGATTAGCCAGAAGGTATAATTTACTTTTACCATCTATCTTAAAAGCATACCCTGCCACTATAGCTGTTTTTGATGCAGTCGTTTTCATAGAGATTGCAAGATCAACCCCAATGTAGCCACCTAAGAAATAAGCAGAACCAAAGGGCAGTTCATCGTAGTACTTAATCATCTCAGGTTTAACTATCTGATCTTCCTCAACATAGTCGTTTAACAGGTATTCCGTTTCCCATGTTCTGTCTACAATTCCAAACTTTTTTCTGTAGTTTTCTATATCCTGTTTTGTTTTCCATCTATCAGGCCAAAGGATCTTTCCCTTTTCGTCTACGATTGGATATCTTTTTGACGAACCTGCCAGAAGTTTAAGTTTTATCCTTTCGTTTAAAGTCTGAATTAGGGAACCTGTTGTCATTATGGTTCCTATAACTATGATGTTTGTCTTTTCGTCTCCCAGGGGAATTATGTCTCTATCAAACCATGTATTAAGCCTGTCTCTGTTTTCCTCTGTTCTTACTGAATCTAGGGTTTCTACATCATCCAAAATTATCAGATCAGGTCTTTGGTTTTTGTATCTTATACCTCTTACGCTTTCGTTCACTGAGATGGCCATGATTTTTGCGTCATATTTCTTAAATACTAAAGACGACACATTCCACTCTTCCGAAAACTCGGAGAAAGGTCCCAAATCATCCTTAAGTAGTGGGTGCGTTTCCAGGGTATTCTTAATGTTAAACATTAAAAGCTCTGCCTGGCGGCTAGTGTTGCTGCAAAGTACTACAAATCGTTTATTGTGTTTTCCGATCATCGACCAAATAACATAAGTCAAAGATACAATTGTTGACTTGCCCGAACCCCTAAATGCAGCAATTATCAAATTGTCTTTAATTTCCTGAAGTGAGAAGACCATCTCCTTGTGGAACTTAGCAAACGGATAGGTTATGTAATCCGGAAAATATATAAGAATAAACCAATAAAAGTTTTCTCTTACTAAGGCTTCTCTGAATATCGGATCAGAAACAGCCTTATCTAATATTAGTTTAGGGTAGTTATCTTTAAGCATCGTTTATGCCTCCTTCCGGAAGAGATAAGTCCAAAGCTTTTTCGATAAGCTCTCTGTATTCAGCGCTTATCTCTACATTTTTATGTTCCATATATCCTGTAACCTGAATTCTGTTGGAATACTCTTTATGTCGATGCTTTAACCAATATATTATTGCTGTCATGTTTTTATCCCTGATTGAAGATATTAGCTGTGACTCGGCATAGTCGTTCATAAGTGCTACACCTTCCTGCAATGCTTTATCAGCTTTTTCAGCAAACTCTTTATCGTCCAGTTTCCACCTGTAAAATGTAGCTCGGGACACTCCTGTCTTCTCACAGGCAAACTGGATAATAGGCGTCTTTTCCAAGTGTTCTAGAAGTAATGCCTTTTCTTTCTGTTGTCTTTTTTGGATTGTTTTATTCATGGATTATTTCTCCTTTCTTACCTGTTAACTTTTCCCACCTTCTTTTAATAACCTCAGCGTACACGGGGGACTTTTCCATGACGTAGCATCTCCTTTTCATCTTTGTTGCAGCGATAAGCGTCGATCCTGAGCCACCAAATGGTTCTATTATTAAGTCATCACGTTTTGTTAGCACCTTAATGTAGGGGATGAGTATCTCAATAGGCTTGGTTCCAAAGATTATTCCTTGGCCAGAGCTTTTTTCATCCGATGCTACGTATTCTATAAAATCTGTTGGCTGATATTTCTTACCGTGTTTATAGCTTTCCCATTGCGGCTTACCAGAAATTGCGTAAAGAGCTGTCTCATACTCATTCTGTAAGCCATCTTTTTCAGGTTCTAAGTTAAACGGTATATCAACATTTGGACTTGCACCAATCATTGCTATGTCGTGCTTAGAGAAAAATCTGTATTTTCCTGCGAAGCCTTGGGTTCTATTGGGCAAGTGCCACACGATCATGTTTTTGACCTTCCAGTACTTTTCCATTTCGCCCCAAATAGTTCTAAGGTTTTTCCAGTTCTCATAAACAATAATTGAGAAGCTTTCGTTCTGGACTTTATGAATGTTAGCCATCCATTTCTCAGTAAAATCATCTGGTAACACATCAGTTTCCAGATATCTTCTATCTCTTTTAGCTCCAAATCCTGTTATAGCGTTACCAGCCTTCTTCTTTCCTTTAAGGTAGTCCAATATGTATGGGGGATCAGTAAAACACATATCAGCTTTTTCTTTGCCCATAAGCTTTAATACATCGGTCTCAACTGTTGAGTCTCCACACATGAGTTTGCTTTCACCCAGTCTTAATACATCTCCCTTTTTGATTCGGATCTTCTTGATATCAAGCTTTGCCAGCTCTTTTTCCAAGTCAAAAATCTCTGGTGTTTCATCTAAGCCGAATATGTCATCAAGATCCTCACCGGAAAAACCTATATTTCCAAGGATTGACGGATCAAATTCAGCCAGAAGTTTGTAATCCCAATCTCCGATATTCTTGTTTAAACGCAGGTTTAGCTCCTTTTCTTTTTCTATATTCGGAATATTTACGTATACAACGGGTATCTCATTATAATTTAGTAGTTTGGCTACATGAAATCTAAAGTGTCCTCCGATAATGACACCTTTTCTGTTTTTGGCATTATTAACAATAATCGGATCTACTAGTCCGAATTTGCTAATACTTTCCTTTAACTGTTCTACGGATTCTTTCGACCACTTACGGGGATTATAAAAACTAGGTACAAGGTTCTTTACAGATACGTTATTTACCTGTAGAGGTCTGTTTTGCAACATACTTTCCTTTCAGCCTCCACAAAAAAGGAGGCAAAATTTATTACATTTCAAACCTCCCTTGGTAGATTAAGTTCTATTAAGTTGTAATTCTTTTATAGCACTAACAAAAAGATTAGTCAAAAGGTTATTCCCGTCAATACAGTAAATAGTCAATAATTACCTACACTCTTCTATATAATATTTCATTAGTATATTTTCAATATTCGATTACTTTATAAGTTGAGTTATAATGACAATATGAGCACAGACACAAGCTTTATTACAAACGAGAATAATAGCTCCCTTTTAGATAGATTTAGAACACTCATAAAAGATACTGCGTATTTTGATGTTTTGGTTGGGTATTTTTACTCAAGTGGTTTCCATGAATTATACGAGTCTTTAGAAACAACAAATAAAATAAGAATACTTATTGGTATAGGTACCAGTAGTGAAGTAACTACTTTCATAGAGAAATCAAAACAACTTGAGCTTGAATATTCTTACTCAGAAACAAAAACACACTTTGAAAACATGATTTTTAGTGAGTTAGAAAACTCCAAAGATTCCGAAGCTGTTGAAAAAGGTGTGTACAAATTTATCGAGTGGTTAAGATCGGGCAAGCTCGAGATAAAGGCTTATCCTACAGAGAATCTACACGCAAAACTCTATATTATGGGTTTTAAGGAAGGAGATAGAGATGTCGGAAGGGTTATTACAGGATCGAGCAATTTTACAAAAAGTGGTCTTGTTGACAACCTAGAGTTTAACGTTGAATTGAGTAGACCTGAGGATGTTTCTTTTGCACAGAAACAATTTAATCACTTGTGGGAGTCGGCAGTAGATGTAAGCGAGAAATATATAGAAACAGTACAGCAAAGAACTTGGCTAAATGATACGATCACGCCTTATGAGTTATATTTGAAGTTTTTATATGAGTATTTTAAAACAGACTTGAGTCAATCTGAGGAGTTATTTTATAAATACATACCCGAGAATTTTAAATCTTTGGAATACCAAGAACAGGCGGTATTAAACGCAAAAAGAATTGTTGAAGAGTATGGAGGTGTTTTCATTTCGGATGTCGTGGGTCTTGGTAAAACATATATCGCCTCCATGCTAGCCCAACAACTTGAGGGTAGGAATTTAGTTCTTGCACCTCCTAACCTTTTGGACGAGAGAAATCTGGGTTCATGGAGAAATGTATTCAAAGACTTCAATATACCGGCAACTTTTGAGTCGATAGGATCATTGCACAAACTAGTGGCGAAAGGAACCGAGGAGTATAAAAATGTTTTTATAGACGAATCCCACAATTTTAGGAACGAAGTCACAGGAAGATACGAGTTGTTAAAACAAATATGCTGGGGTAAGAGGGTTATATTAATTACAGCCACACCTTTAAATAATTCACCTAAGGATATTCTGAGCCAAATAAAACTTTTTCAAAAATCCAAAAAAAGCACTTTGCCTGGACTACCCAATCTTGAATCTTTCTTTGCAAAACTTGATAACAACCTTAAGGGGTTAAACAGACAAGATGACCACGAGGAGTATATGTCTGTGGTAGAACAAAACTCAAGGGATATTCGTGAGAAGGTGCTAAAGCACCTTATGGTTAGAAGAACCAGAAGCGAGATACAAAAATACTTTGGTGAGGATTTAAAAAGGCAAAATTTAAAGTTTCCTGAGGTAGCGAACCCCGAACCGATATTTTATCAACTAGATACTGAGGAGGATGAGATTTTTAATAAAACCATCGAATTAATAACAAAAGAATTTACCTATTCAAGATATATGCCGATGCTTTATTTCACCGGTGAACAAAAAAACATTGAGGAACAAGGACAAAGAAATATGGGTCGTTTCATGAAAATACTCCTGATAAAACGTCTTGAAAGTAGTTTCTTTGCATTCAAGCAAACATTAAAAAGATTTCTTTACTCGTATGAGCAGTTTATAAACGAATATGAGAAGGGAAACGTTTATGTGAGTAAAGGATATGTAGACAAGATATTTGAAATGCTTGAAAACGATGATGATGAGGCAGTACAAAGGCTAATTGATGAGGATAAGGCTCAAAAATACTCAACAGATGACTTCGATCCGCAGCTTAAAGAAAATCTATTAAATGATATGAGGATACTTACAGATATACAGAAATTGTGGAATAAGATTAATAGGGATCCAAAGCTTTTGGAATTTGTTTCAAACCTTAAATCAAACAACATCTTAAAGGAAAATAAGTTAATAATATTTACAGAATCTAAAGAAACAGCAGAATATATTCAGAAGAATTTGGAAAGTAACTTTCCTACCCAAACACTGCTTTTTACTGGTGCCTCAAGTAACATTATTAGAAATCAAGTTATAGACAACTTCGACGCAAGAGCTAGAAACAGAAGTGATGACTTTAGAATACTGGTTACAACAGAGGTTTTAGCAGAAGGTGTAAATTTACACCGATCCAATGTTGTTATAAACTACGACCTTCCTTGGAATCCAACCAGATTAATGCAGAGAGTGGGACGTATAAATCGCGTCGATACAAAGTTTGATGTTATATATACTTTTAATTTCTTTCCAACACAGCAAGCCAATAATCAAATACAACTAAAGGAAGCTGCTGAATATAAAATTAAAATGTTTATAGAGATGTTGGGTAATGACGCTCGCTTATTAACTGATGGAGAAGAAATCAAATCTCACGACTTATTCCAACAGTTGACTATGAAAGAGACTATCACTGGCGAAGGTAAGGATGAGGAGAGCGAGCTTAAGTTCTTACATGTAATAAAGGATATTCGCGATAAAGAAGTAGATTTGTTCGAAAAAATAAAGAGGCTTCCCAGAAAAGCTCGTACTGCACGTACACAAAACGAGCATAAAAACTCCCTGCTTTCATACATGAGAAAGGGAAGACTTGAAAAGTTCTACTTGAGTGACAGTAAGACAGCGACCGAATTAGATTTTATAACTACCGCTAATCTATTAACAGTAGAACCAGAAACTCAGAGAGAAAAGATGGGAAAGAATTACTATGAACTATTAGAAAAAAGTAAAGAAGAGTTTACCTTTGCAACAACCGATGAAGCCGAAATCGCTGAGAAAACAAGTGGAAGAGATAATGCAACTCAGTTATTGAAATATCTCAATAGTAATCAAATCAAACACTATCAAGGATTTACTGAGGATCAAGAACAGTATCTTAAAGACGTTATACGTTTATTGGAGGAAGGTGTATTACCAAGGCAAACTCTGAAAGTGCTAAAACAAGAAATAGATGAGGAATTAAAATCATCAATTGACCCATTGAAAGTAATTGCAGTTTGTAAACGAGATATACCTAATGAGCTTTTCAAAGAGTCTTTAGCGGAGAGTTCTGCACAGACTTCTGGCCCTAGGGAAGTAATACTATCTGAGTATTTCACTGGGAAAGGACAGTAAGGTGAATAAAGAATTAGCCAGAAAGATTGTTAAAGACACTTTTGAAAACAAATTTGATAAAGAGAAATTCCACTATTTCATTAAAAACCTATTAAACGTATTTGAAGAAAAAACATTTGTATACCGTGGTAATTATATCCCCACCGCGTATAGAGATTATATAAATACACTTGAAAGGCTTGGAAAGTATAAAGACTCTGAGGAAAACGAAATTGACATATTGATAGTAAATCTAAACAAAGAAACTTCACTGGAGCAAGCAAGAAGCATGCAAAGAAACTTTGTTGCTTGGTACTTAAACGGCAGTAGAGGAGACATATTAAAGGACGCTGCTTTAGTAGCATTTGTTTCCCCGAACGAGATCGATTGGCGCTTTTCACTAGTAAGAATGGAGTATGCTATCGATAACAGCCAAAATGGTAAAGTAAAGATTAAGAAGGAATTAACTCCCGCTAAAAGATTTTCCTTTCTTGTAGGAAACAACGAATCAAGCCACACTGCTCAAAGCCGACTCGTACCAATTATCGAGGATGATAAGGATAACCCCACATTAAACCAACTTGAGGAGGCTTTTAATATTGAAAAGGTAACCAAAGAATTCTTTGAAAAATATAGAGAATTGTTTTTGAAAGTAAAGGATGAGCTTGATGAACAACTGAAAAACGACCCTTTGATAAAAAAAGATTTCGAAGATAAGAGTATTAGCACATCTGACTTTTCCAAAAAACTTCTAGGACAAATTGTATTTTTATATTTCTTACAAAAAAAGGGGTGGTTTGGTGTAAAGCGAGACGATGAATGGGGTACGGGTCCAAAAGATTTTCTTAGGAAATTATTTGATAGTCAAATAACTAATTACACTAACTTTTTCAATGATATTTTAGAACCACTCTTCTACGAAGCACTCGCTACAGAAAGACCCGATAATTTTTATAGTAGATTTAACAGTAAGATTCCTTTTTTGAACGGAGGTTTATTTGATCCATTAAATAATTACGACTGGGTACATACAGACATACAACTACCAAATAGCCTTTTTTCTAACAAGGAAAAAACTGCTGAGGGAGATTTAGGGACAGCAATATTGGATGTTTTCGACAGATATAACTTTACAGTTAAGGAGGATGAGCCCTTAGAAAAAGAAGTTGCAGTAGATCCTGAGATGCTCGGGAAAGTATTTGAAAACCTGCTGGAGATTAAGGATAGAAAATCAAAAGGAGCATATTACACACCACGTGAGATCGTACATTATATGTGCCAGGAGAGTTTAGCAAATTACCTTGTCGGAGAGCTAAAAGAAAAAATTGATAAGAAAGACATAGACACACTTATTAAAGTTGGCGAGGCTGCTGTCGAGAACGATAAGGTGGTAACTAAAGCTGGAGAGGAAACTGCGACCTATTTTTATAAGTTGCCCGCAAGTGTTGTATCAAACGCTAAAGAAATAGATGAAGCATTATCCAATATCAGAGTTTGTGACCCTGCGGTCGGTTCTGGTGCCTTTTTGGTAGGAATGATGACCGAAATCGTTAAGGTAAGAAGTATCATCTCAAGTTATTTAGTAGATGGAGATAGGTCTGTTTATGCTTTAAAACATCACGCAATTCAAGATAATTTATATGGTGTAGACATAGACCTCGGTGCCACTGAAATAGCTAAACTTAGACTTTGGTTGTCCTTGATTGTAGAAGAAAAAGACATAAACCTTATAAAACCATTGCCGAACCTCGACTATAAAATAATGCAAGGTAATAGTCTACTCCAAGAATACGAAGGTATAAAACTGTTTGATGAAGAAATAATAAACAATCCAACCTATGATAGCAGTTCACAAATGAATGAAATTAAAAACAAGATTAATGAATTACAAAGAGAGTTTTTCAATCTATACTCCAACGGCGGTCTTAATTCTGACAGAAGGATTCAAATAGAGTCTGAAATAAAGAAACACAATGAAATGTTAAAAAAATTAAGTAAGGCGACAAAAAGTAAGGCGAACAATACTAGTCTATTTGAGCTCGTTAGTGAGGCTAAGTTAAAAGCAGATAAACTTAAAGAACTTCAGAAGGAATTCTTTAGTATTTCACAAAAAAAACAAAAAGACTCTATAAAGAAGCAGATTGATGCCCTAACCTGGGATCTTATAGAAGCCACGATTAAGGAACAGAAGAATGATATTAAACTGAGGGAAATTGAAAAATTTAAGAAAGCTAATATTCGTCCATTTTTCCTTTGGAAGCTTAACTATAGCGAAGTATTTCAAGACAAGGGAGGCTTTGACGTTATAATAGCTAACCCACCCTACGTAAGACAAGAAGAAATTACGTATAAGGAGGGGCTGGAAAAGGAATATGACGTATATAATTCAGTATCAGATCTCTACACATACTTTTATGAGAGGGGTTTTAAGCTACTAAACACTACTGGAACTTTAACATTTATTACTTCTAATAAATTCTTGCGTGCAAGATATGGCTCATTTTTAAGAAGTTACATAAAATATAACGTGACACTTAGAAATATAATAAACTTTGGGGATCAACATATTTTCGAAGCGATTACAAATACACTTATACTCATAGCTTCAAAAATACACACTAGTAAAAACAGGTTTTATTTCTCTAGAAGTATTGGAAATCCCTATGAATTTGAATTTCTTCAAGATGACCTAAACGAAAGGGAATGGACTATAGAAAAACCTGAGATTATAAGTATCAAGAAAATAATAGAAGACAGAGGGACCGAATTGGTTGAGTGGAATATAAGAATAAATTATGGAATTAAAACCGGTTTTAATGAGGCCTTCATTATTGACCATCAGATAAAAGAAGAGGTTGTAAAAGAGGATAAAAAATCTGAAAGCATAATAAAACCAATTATAAGAGGCAGGGATATAGGCAGATATTTCTATAGAGAGTCAGGTTTATACCTAATTACTACCCACAACGGCTATAAAACTGAGGAGGGTTCAGAAATTCCAAGGATAGATGTTGAAGACTTTCCCTCTATAAAGAGCCATTTAAATAAATATAAGTCTAATCTCGAGAAACGGCAGGACAAAGGCCAAACTATTTATAATCTTAGGGATTGTGCTTTTATGCAAGATTTTACGAGTGAAAAAATTATATGGATTGAGCTTACAAATAGGAATAAGTTCGCATATTCTGATAAGGAAGACTATATTCTAGCCGGTGCATTTCTAATGGTTGGAGATTCTTTAAAGTACTTACTAGCTTTCTTAAATTCAAAATTATGCCATTTTTATTTTTCTCTAATTTGTAATAGTTCAGGTATGGCCACTATCCAATGGAAAAAATTTGCTGTAGAAAAAATCCCAGTAATAAAGCTTTCATTAGAAGATCAAAAGCCATTTATCAGCCTCGTTAATGATATCCTCGATATAACTAACACTACCGACTACTCTATTAATATAGAGAAGCAGAAAGAAGTTAATAATTATGAAAAGCAGATAGACTCACTATTTTATGAATTATACGGGTTTGACTCAGATGAGATAAGTTTGATTGAAGGAACAATATAATGAGTATTTACAAATTATCACCATCAGACTTCGCCTATCTCTATGAAGAATGCAAACACTGTTACTACCTCAAAATAAAATATGGGATTACTCAACCAAGTATGCCTATGCCCGGTGTGTTTTCAGCGCTTAATACCAGAATTCAAGGGAGTCTTGTGGGCAAGAATCTTAATACACTATCCGATACCTTACCAGACTGCCAAGTAATCAGCCAAGAAGGTTTTGTAGAATCTATTACAGTCCCTGGCACGACCTGCTTTATTAAAGGAAAGTACGATCTAATATGTAAAAACTCTGATGATACCTATACACTTGTTGACCTCAAAATCAGCCAACCGGGTGAAGATAAAATCGAAAAGTACAGAACTCAATTAACTGCTTATAAATTTGCAATGGAAAATCCCAAACAAGCTAAACCAATTAAAATTTCTAAAATGGGATTGCTTATTTTCTACCCTGATACGGTGTCTTTTGATAATGG
>JAAZNV010000013.1 GCA_012798115.1 candidate division WWE3 bacterium | reverse complement strand
TTTGGAGGATATATGCCAAACGAAAGAAATAAAAAGTTAGTAAAAGAAATAAAAGAAAAGATAGAAACAGCTAATTCTATTACTTTCACTGACTATGCTGGTATTAGTGCTGATCAAGCCAATGCCTTAAGACAAAAAGTAAAAGACGCTGGAGGCGAGGTGTTAGTAGCTAAAAATACTCTTTTCAAGGCAGCAATTGATGAAAATGGGGACAAAAGTATCACAGACGCAAAGAAGGATCTAGAAGGACCAACTATGACAATATTTGGATTTAAGGATCCAATACTTCCAATAAAAGCATTATTTGAGTTTGCCAAGAACATTGACTTGCCCAAGGTAAAATCAGCAATAATTGAGGGCATTTATAATTCAGCTGAAAAGGTAAGTGTTATTAAGACCATCCCTTCCAAGGAAGAATTACTTACTAAGATAGTATCTAGTATGAATTCTCCAATATCAGGATTTGTAAATACAATCAGTGGCGTACAAAGAAAGTTCATATTTGCAGTTAATGCAATAGCTAAAAAGAAAACGGAAGGGGGTGCTAACTAATGACAGAAGAAAAGAAGGAAGAAACAAAAATCAGCAAAGATGCTGAAAAAGTAATGGAGATGATTGAGAAAATGACTGTTCTTGAATTAAATGATCTTGTTAAAGCTTTAGAAGAGAAATTTGGAGTTAGCGCTTCCGCACCAGTAATGGTAGCAGGGACTGCTGTTGCAAATGGAAATGGCTCAACTGAACCAGCAGAAGAGAAAACAGAGTTTGATGTTGTAATAACTAATGCAGGTGCAAACAAAATTGCAGTTATTAAAGTAGTGAGAGAAATTAACTCTTCACTTGGCCTTGTAGAAGCAAAGAATTTAGTAGAATCTGCACCAAAAGCAATACTTGAAGGTGCCAAGAAAGAGGATGCACAAAACGCAAAAAAGAAGCTTGAAGAAGCTGGGGCAAAGGTTGAGTTGAAATAAACTAAAAGCAAACATTCTCGATTTACTATACTAAAGAACCTCCTAACAAAGGAGGTTCTTTTTGTGCGCTATTCCTCGAAAATCTAAATACTATTCTGCATGAATAAAAGCATGACAAAGATTCCTCTTTCCAGCCAAATCGAAAGTATTTACTGTTACTACAGCAAAAACTGGTGATAAGTATCAGGAAAGAACACTAAGTGATAAACCTAGTTTTATGTTGTTGAAACAACAAACGAGCAGATAGCCTTATAGCATAATAGACAATTACGTAGCGAGAGCTTTACAAAATCAAAAAATTACAGATGTAAACCTAAAGCGTTGCTTACAAGGAATCATAAAAACATTAAAAGATTATATGTTGGTATATAAACATAAAAACAGCTATTTATAGAAAACATGTTTAAAACTAAAAGAAAATTATTTAATAGCATTTTCAATATCTTCCGCTAATGGTAAAACCTCAGTTGTAAGTACTTCATCCGATCGGTATTTAATGAGTTCTCTTAAATAAGTCATATATTTTCCCAAGAATACTTTAGGTAGGTTAGAAGCTGCTTCAATACCATTTACTCTATATGCATCTATATACTTATCTGCACATACATATTTATATAATAGAGCATAAAAGCTTACCTTATTATGAATATTATTATCAGATATTCTTCTAACTTCATCGTCTTTCCACATAGAAATGGTGCTAAAGTCATCTTCTGTCAGTGCATATTGTATCGATAAAAAGGAACTCTCAACTTTTCTCTCTACACGTTTTAGTAAGTTTTGTAGTTTGCCTTCTGAAGAGTAAGCATTCTCATATATATTTTCGTTCACGATAAAGGTTGACAGATCTTTTAACTCTGATGTTAACTTGGGGTTAAAGTTCTTTACAACATCTCTTATGCTAATTATTGAAATATTCTCTCTGCAAAAGTTCTCAATTAATTGGTCAATCATACTCATCTTCTTTTTATAAAAATCCGGTCCTGTAATTTCATTGGAGTGGTATATATCGTTATTAATAAGTATGATTATTTTATCTCCAATGGTTTTTTCTGCACTTTTCATAGATCCCCAAATTTCATCAAAGCTCTTAATGTTAAACTGATTAACTAAATTTCCAATCTCAATGTTTGGAATCACAAGCTTTAAACCTGCACTGTATTTGTAAACAAAGTTATTGCTGTAAGAAGAAGGCAACACGTTGCCATCAACTAGCACCCATGTATAGCTTAAGTCACTAAGAATATTTAAAACATCAGTGTTGACTAGAAGCCCTGTAGGTAAGAATCCTTCAATGTTTTTTATCATTATAGAAGGTTCCCCCTCAAAACCTTGTTTAGCTCCAAAATAACTCCCAAGAGCATACTCGTTCAAGATAATCTCATTTTCAACGATCTTAGGATGAGTTCTAGTTAAAAGAGGATTGTAAGCGGCAGATCCAACTATTTCTATCCTATCGTTTTCATAAAGATCTCGTATATCTAAAATAACTGACTGATATCCATAATTATCCAATAATTCTAGTGTACTTAATGGGATATTTAAGGAGATGTTTACGTTCTTTAAAGATTTTACTAATTTGATAAGAGGAATAAAAAAATCAGATACTGCACACTTAAAAATACTTTCTTCTTGTGTAGGAGATTGATATAAGTCTATTAATAACCCCACTTCTTTCACAGGAGTAATTATCCACAAAAGAAATGAGTATGTCAAAGAGTCAGTCAAAAGCACTAAAACTAAAACAAAGAACCCTACCCGAAGGAAACGGTTTCTTGTACCCCTGCCCACGGCACAAGAAGCTTTAATGTTCCCCTCGGATAGGGCTCTCTGTTTATGGGCAGATTATAGCAAAATGACAACTTATTGTCAAATAAAAGAACACTTTGACACTTGCTATTTCAAAATACTTTCAGCTTCTTTCAAGAGATCTTCGTCCATCTTACTAATGTCTTCAACTAACTTATTCTTTTCTACTACTCTCAAACCATGCATTTCATCAGATTCTTTGTACAAGGAATCCTCGTCAGAGGTAATAATACAAAGCTGTGCATTACTCTCATCAGAAGGAGTCAATGCAAGAATCCTTTCAAAAAAATCCTTATCTTTTGATCTAATATAAACATGAAGAAGTGAAAATGGGTTAATTGGCCTATACAAGGACAAACCAGCGTTGAGAGTAAAGGCGTAGTCTAACCCTGAGTTTCTTGATGTCTTATCAATGTTTTGAGCAATATCTTTTAGCCCCCCTAATCTACTTCTATAGAAAAACATTCTTCCTTCCTCGACAACTGGAATTTCTTCTTCAACTGCCCCTAACCCTGTAACTTCTTCAGTTGCTTTTTCTTCAAACTTTTTTGCTGCTTCCCTGAATTTTGCAAGCCAATCAACTTGTTCTTCTTCCTTTTCAATATTTATCTTTTCTTCCTTTATTTCTACTTTCGGTGTAATTACTTTCTCTTCCACTTCTGGTTCCTTGATTTCCACTTCTTCTACTTCCGTTTTTACTTCTTCTTTTGTTTCCACACTTTCTTCAACAGCAGGTTCTGTAACTTTAACAGTTTTTTTAACTAATACCTCTGCTGGCTGCTCAAGAACCACCTCTCCCTCAGGAACTCCAGTTGGATATAAAAAGTCAATGATATTTTGTCTGGTAAACCTATGTCTCCCAGTTGCTGTTTTAACCTCAGCATTCAACTTACCTTCCTCAAGATATCTGTAAACAGATCTTAGACTTACACCTAAGATGGCAGCTACTTCAGTGGAACTATATAGTTTATTTTCAAGTTTTATCATAGTTAAATAAAACCACCTCAAATCAACTATGTCAATAGATGATGATTATACTAATGTAAGTAATATATTATTTATGTATGGAATTAATGAACACTTTAAATGGGAACATAGGAAAAGCTTTTAGTATACGTTTTACACGCCATGGCTGTTTAAGTAACCTATACAACCAACCAAGGTTCTTCTTAACATATATTTCAGGTGGTAGATCACATTGTCCAATAATATAATCAAAAGTCCCTCCCACTCCAATTGATACCTTGGCAGGAATTTTATCCTTGTTTCTTACTATCCATTTTTCTTGATAATTATGTCCATAAGCAACAAAAAGAAAATCTATGTGATCAACATCTTTTTCAGCCATGCAAAGTTTAATATATTTTAAAGTTTCCTCATCATCTAATATCGTTTTACTAAACCTTGAAGTTGCTCCAACAACATTTAATCCTGGATACATCTTTGTCATCTCAAATGCAGATCTCTCAGCAGTATCTTTATCACCATCTTCTACATGTTTGCCAAGAATGTTTTTAGGCCTTCCCCCCAAGAAAAAAACACTATAGCCTTTTCTTGAAGCCATTTCGCATATTTTATATGTAAGTTCTACTCCAGTTATTCTTGTCTCAAGCTTTCCCTTTTTCACCTTCTTGAAAAGAGAAGATATCCCCATATATGTTCCGCAAACAAAAGCTTTCATGGGAAACAAAAAATCCTTCTTTAACTTCTCTACCTTATTCATATAGTCATTTGCATATACAACCCCAGATCCATCAGGAACTGATAAGTCAGAATTGTTAATTATCTTTAAGAATTCTTTATCACTTTGTGCATCTATGACAAACTCTGGATTTGTAGTACAAATATAGTGAGTTTTTCCATCCTTCAGTAAGTGTTCTTCGATTGTTTTTAAAACATCATTAATACTCATCTCAAAATCTATTCTTACTCCTAATATTTCCCTTGATTTCATAGGCATATTATACATTGCTTAAGATAAGAAATAACATCAAAGCTGTGGTAAAATTTACTTCACATGATATCCAACACAAATAATGTAAATAAAAAAGTTAAGCTTCCTAAGATTAAAATAAGACTTAAGAAGTTAGGATACCTTGAGACGTTTTTGACCATGATAGTTTTGGGAGGACTAACAACTCTTCTGTATCTTTACACTTCTGGGTACAGATTAAACAAAAATGAAGATAAAGGAGTAATCGATGTGAATAAAACTGGGATGGTCAGTGTTAAATCACTACCCACAGGAGCTAGTGTATATCTGGACAATGAGATAAGAACAGCAACTGATGATACTATTTCTGGAATCAAACCAGGAGAACACTACTTAAAAATCTCCAAAAAGGGATTTGTGGATTGGGTAAAAAACATTGAAGTTTTTGAACAACTTGTTACAGACATAACTGCAGTATTAATTTCTCAAAGCCCAAGATTAGAACCATTAACTAATACAGGAGCAAAGTACCCAAGTATATCCCCCACACTCTCAAAATTAGCTTATTTTTCGCTTGATTCAGAAAAACCAGGTATATGGGTAATACCATTAAATGGCCCTGGAATTGGTCTTTTTAGAGCAAACCCAACTATTGCCATTCAAGATACTTTATATACCAAGTACTCAATAGGAGAAGAAATCACGTGGGCACCAGACGAAAAAAGTTTACTTGTGAAAGTGCCAGGTAATATTTACTACCTTGTAAATCTTGAAACGAACACAGCTCAAACTACATTAAAAGCAACACAAATAACTAAAGAGTGGGAAACTCAACTTTCTGAAAAGAGATCTGCTTTTATAAATCCATTAAGTGCAGACCAAGAGATTAAAAACTTAGCTTTATCATCGGATGTTAAATGGGCACCAGACGAAAAGAAGTTTTTGTTCACAAAACAAAATGGAAATAATTTAGAGTACAGAGTTTATAACTTTGAGAATCCTATTCCAATTGGAGAAAAAGTTGAAACATTAGTTTTTACAACTAACATAAATGCCCCCCAACCAAAGATAAGCTGGTACTCTGATAGTTTTCATTTAATTTTGGTTGAAGGAGACATAGAAAAAGAAAACAAGGGCAGCGTAAGCTTGATTAGAATAGATGGGACAAACAAAACAGAAATTTATAATAATACCTTGTACTCCAATCTTGCATTTAGCACTCCAAGTGGAGATAAAATCATTATCCTAACCTCTTTTAAGTCAAGTGGGCAAACGGATTTGTACACTGTTGGCATAAGATAAACCAAATTTAGTTTACACTTAGAAGTTTTGCAGTTACCACAAATCTGTTTATTGTAGTTCCTGGAGGATCACACGTCTGTAGGGTCAAGAGTGGTTCAATAGCAGGCCTTTTCATTGGATTTATATTCCACCCTTTCACAACTTCTTTATTTACTACTTCATATACATAATCCTTGTTTTGATAAAAGATATGTATCTTATCTTTGTAATTTAATTTCTTTAGCAAATTAAATACTGTTGCATATTTTCCTAAATCCCAAAAGTTAAGAGAAGCATGTGCAAATAAGTAAACATTACTAGGCGATGTTGTTGGATAATCAGAAGAAATTGCATGAGCTACTCCATTTTTTAAAGCTTCTTTATACTGCTTTTCATCCACAACAGACACATTCGGAACAATTGGAGCATTTACTCCAATCTTTTCAATAACAATAGAGAAATCCTTATTTATAGGCACTATTCTAATGGGGTCCTTCGCTAATAATTCCCCAAATACACTAACTTTTTCTTGTTTAAGATTAGATTCTTTTGTCAAGAAATACTCTTGTCCTTTTACTTCTCTAATAAAGTACCATGCTTCTTGTATTATCAATGGACCAAATGATAGGAGAAGAAATGTAATTCCCAAGAAAATAAGGATATTAGAAAGATTTAGAATTTTTTTCTTACTAACAGAACTCACATAAATATTGTACATACTATCTAAGTCTAAAAGAAGCCTATTGACAGAATTTATTAATTTGGTATAATCCTTACACCAATGTTAGCAATAACATTGGTACTAAGGAGCTCTTGAGAAATCAAGGGCTTCTTTGTGTTTCCCTAACTTCTTATCACCTCCTGGTTGCATAGAGACAATTAACCTTGGTCTACCACTTGCAGAATCAATATCTAAGAGTTGGAATCCAGAATCGCTCAATGCAAATGTATTAGTACTTGCAGATCCGGACAACAATCTTTTTACGGGTATTAATTTTCGAATAGCTAATGTTGGCCAACGTTATTTGCAGCTGTTTTTCAAAGATTTTAATATGTTATTATGTTCCCATAACAAGTATTTTTGAAAAAATACAACAAACCATAGGAGAATACTTTGACAATGAAAGAGGCTTTATGCGATTCATTGGCGATGTGCGGGTAACCCCTGAGAAATTAAAAAGTTACGAAACTCAAGTTGTTGGAATAAAAGCTAGCGATTACAGTGACCTCCTAAAATTTAATAAAGCAGCTTACGAGTGCCCTATTGAGAAAGTCGAGCCATTCCCATACGGAAGCAGTAGTTTCGGATTTGCAGTTGGTGTTAGGTTTGAACTAAAGAGGCCAGAAGGCAAGCCAGATGATCCTATTCTGATATTTTTTGGCACAGATAGTATAAGGAAATACAAAACATTAGAGGAGTGCAAACAGGCAATTTCTAAAGGGAAAGATGTCGTAAGTTTTAGCGAAGGCATGCTGAAACTCGGTGTCGCGACGGAAATAAGCAACAGAGAAACATCCAGCAGATTATCGAAGGAATTTCACGAAAAAATGGATCAAGTAAAGCGTTGACTTAACATAATTTTAGATTTATGGTCGGGGTGGGCAGATTTGAACTGCCGGCCTTACGGTCCCGAACCGTACACTCTACCAACTGAGCTACACCCCGGAAACGGCACCCCCTTACAGGAATTACTTAGAATCAAATAACTATGGAGATAGTAGCTGTTTTCAAGGAGCGGTACAAGGTTTTATCTGACAATTCTCTAGAGAGATAATATTAAGTTCTTATTACTGACAATCACTATCGCACGCTACGCCATCGTCATCACCATCTTTTGCACTACACCCACAAACATTTAGCTGATACTGAGCCTCTGCACACGAACTCATTTGTGGACATGTTTTCTTGCAGTTGCAGGTATACGTTGATGAATTATTGTCCTGAGGCATTGTGGGAACAACAGGTGCTACGTATGTAGAATTTGTATTTGTAGTTGGTTGGGTTGGCTCTGTAACATTCTTGTTTGGGTCTTTATAAGTACCAGTATAAACATCACCATTGCAAGTATCCTTTGACCACAATCCCTTTAGAGCAGATTTTGCAGCTTGTTCACCAGCGTTAATACGATTTTGATATTTTATGTCAGGAGGATATGCTGAGGCAAATCCATATCCATTTTGGGTCATATATTCATTTATCATAACCTCACCTATCCACACGTACCTTAAATATCTGTCGTATTTGTCTTTATCAGAAGTATCTTTCTCCAATATAACTTCCTTATTCAAAATTAGCTCTTCTAGCGCTTTCTTTGCTTCAGGTCCATAGCATTGAACTGGTTCTGATGGGTGGCTTATCTCAGGAGTATCTATTCCAATTAATCTTATAGATACTTCCTTTCCATTTAGATTTATTCTTACTGTATCACCATCGGTTACTGACACAACGATCCCTTTTTCTATAGTTGTTTCTGCGTCTACACCCGTATTTACTTTAACCTCAGATTGTTCTGTTTTTACCTCAGAGGTATTGTTGTTTGCAGGAGGAACATAGTTACTAGCACTTGGTGGGTAAAACTTTACTCCAAAAGCAAATAGAATCGCTGCTAATACAATTCTAAGACTTGTACTTATTTTGCCTTTAAGTTTGATATTAATAAAGTTAAAAGAAGGTGGCACAGCAAGTATTCCAGAGATTACTAGCAGTAGCGGTCCAAAGAAGTATTTATCTGATATTCCTACCACCCCTAAAAGTAAGAGAAAAACCCCAATAATCCATGCGAAGATATTTTTAATATTGATGTTTCCCATAACTGTAGGTATTATCCCATATTAACCCACATTTTTGTAATACAGAACCTCATCCGAAGTTTATCGCATATCTTACAAAATACTTTACTTCGTGAATACCTTCTAATGAACTAGATATTTTGTTGCCCACAAAGACTTGTAACCTACATTCACATGGTACTTTGGTACTCCCTGCTGAAGTTTCTTGGAATCAAGTAACTATGGAGATAGTAGCTATTTTCAAGGACTGGCACAAGGTTTTATCTGATGAATCTCTTATGTTTAGCTTGAATTAATAGTTTCTACTTTATAGACTCTTCCAGCTCACTTAATAGCCAATTGTAATATTTTTCACCCACGTATTCTGTGGGGATAGCTATTATGCAGGGGGTATCGTGAGAGTGAATTTTATATATTTCTTCTTCTAAAGCTTTGTACTTACTCTTTATCGTTTTTACTATCATAGCAACTTCATCACTTTCATCAATTTTCCCAGATTTAGGCGGCCAGAAGAACATAGGTTTTATGTTGGGAAATATATTTATACAAGCGCATAAGCGTTTCTCCATCAGCTTTTTTCCAATATCTTTAGCCTGTTCAACGCTATCACAAGTCATATAAACAAGAATCATATTTGTCATATTGTGTTAATCTCTCTGGGCACTGTAGGTATTGGCCTCCCCATACAAAACTTTATACGAAGTATTGTTTGTGGTGCAGTTACTCGGTAGTAATGAGCTTTTTTATCCAATCAGTGACGGGTACATCTTTAGGTCTAGCTTCCCAATCATCAATTATTTTCTTTCCGAGTGTTTTTAAATGTTCGGTTGGGTATTCACTGTCTAGTATTCTTGCAAACCAGGCATCGTTGTATTGGGAATTGATTCTTTCTTTATCTACGCTTTCGTCACTTTCAGAAATATCAAGAGCCACATCTCTCATTAGAAGGTATGCAACCATTTGCTCTATTGGATAACCAACAGTTCTCATTCTTGAAAAGTCTTTTAAGTCCTCGTGTTTTTGTATGTACTCATTTATTTCTGGAATATCTGTCCAACTATTCTGGCCCATTAGTAAGTGAACCATTTCATGTGCTACTCCCATAGCTCCCAAAGCGCCACGAGAGTAGTTAACAGACGCAATGTTTGGTAATTTGTAATCTGCTCCAAATTTACTATCAGTATCATTCACAAATACCTTTTGTTTCCATTTAAGATTGAGGATGTTAGAAACTGCCTCTTCAATATCATATTTCTCAAGAACTGACTTTAATTCCTCATATTTTTCAGCCTTGTCTTTGTTTGTAGGAGGTATTAATTCAAAGCTTTCGCTAATTAAAGGTTTGAGTTCCAGTGCCTCGTTTTCCATGTATTAATTTTAACATGCAGGGGGGTTGATGGCTACCCATACAAAACTTTATACGAATTATGTTAGAAAAATATTTAAAAAATTAGGAAAAGGAAACCACCTATCATTAGTATCCCTGCAACTATGGTTTTAACTGTTAAAGATTCTTTTAGAAAAATATTCCAAGTATGGTTGAAAAAAGTGGGTAAAACAAAGTCATGAGGGAAGCAAGAGCCAGGGATGGTGACTTCTGAAAACCAATGATGTACAAAACTTCAGCTATTACTAGCCATATAATACCAGCAAGTATAAAAGGCAAAAGCACTCTTAAACGTTAAGCCACCTGCTTCTGACTTAAAAAAGAAAAGTATTATTGGGAGGAAAAATACCACACTAACCACTGCCATAACAGCACTAACAAATACAGAATTGTAACCTTCAAGGTACTTTCTAATTATTAAACCCCCAAAGGCATATGCAACTTGAGCTAGGATTATAAATAGTAAACCTGTCATACAAAAATTATAACAATACGACTCTCGTTTCACTACCCAAAGTAGTGTTTTTCGTCTTGGAATCTATTTGGCCAAAAGTCTAGTTGCTCTTCAGGAATGTTTAATTTCCTACCATGCTCTATTATTGGTTTCCAGCTTGAAGTGTGTGAGGTAACTCTAAATACTTTATCCTTAAATATCACAACTAACTTCTTGTCATTATATAGATGCGCATACCAATTCTCTGTTTCTCTTAAGTTCTCTCGGATATCTTTAATTACTTCTTCAAGTTGTGAGTCCTCTATTTCAATTCCATATATTCCCCAACTCCCATCTTGTTTTTTGGCAAATAGCTTGAACTTCTCTGGGTAACTTTTATCTTTAAATTCTTGGTCAATAACTGCTCCATGATACATAAGAATAATATACTCTGCCCAGTAAGGGTACATCCAGTATTTTATTATAAAAGGAAAAATTGGTGTTGGTACCCCCGACGGGAATTGAACCTGTATCTTGCCCTTAGGAGGGGCACGTTCTGTCCGTTGAACTACGGGGGCTAGAACACATACAAACATTTTACCAGCAAAGGAGATTACAAGCTAAAGTAACATAACACACAACAAGAATATATTCAAAAATCAACGCAAAACTACCTACTTTTTATCTTTTCTTTTAAAGAAAGTCTTCTTAATAATCATTATGAACAACAAAGTTGGTGAAAAAACCACTACCCAAATACCAAATGTTCCTATTGCTATTAATAAGCTAAACAAAGACCTAATTGCTTGCTTAAATACAACATCAGGTCTCCATATCTTAGCAGGAGTATACGGCAAACTTAATTCATCAGTTGACATTATTATACTAACCTTAGAAGTAGTTGAAGCTTGTTCCATGTAACTAATTTGACCTTTTAAAGCATCTATTTGGTCTTGAATTTCAAAGATTCTTGATTGAATATTTAATACTTCATCTGCAGTGACAGCTTTACTCATAATATCTTCTAATATTGCTTTAGACGATTCAAGGCTTTCCAATCTTGTTGTGTAATCTGTATACTCATCTGTTATATCATACCCAGTTATATTCTCATAAACTGTTCTTACAGAAATTGATTTTAAATACTCCGAAAAACCTTCTAACTTGTCCCTAGGAATTCTAACTTCAATACTTGCAATATCTACTCCTTCATCCTTACTAATTGCCGTTGAAACAACAAAGCCTCCCGTAGATTCAGTTTCTTTTACTACATTGTCAACAGCATCACCCACCTTCTTTACCAACAAAGAAAAATTTGAGTTTGTAACTAACTTTCTTTCACCTTTATACTGAGAAACGAGTGATGGGGTCTCTGTAACTAACGTGCTTTCTTCTACGTTATAACCTGCGTTATCAACTCTTGAAACCCTTTTATAGGCACTATAATTATTAAATTTCTTTAGCAATAAAAATACTAAAACTACAAAAACAACAGTTATTACTTTATTTTCTTTTATCCAATTAAATATCTTTTTAAACATATTTTCAAAGAAAATTTATACGTACTTAAAGTGTAGAACCTTAGATAATGAGTGTCAAAAGAAATGGCGGAAGGGGAGGGATTCGAACCCTCGATACCTTTGCAGGTATAGCGGTTTTCAAGACCGCCGCACTAGACCACTATGCGACCCTTCCACATACAAATACAAGGTGATTATAACAGGGTAATAAAAACTAAAAAATGAGTTAGTTTAATATTTCTTCTTTCTTAAACCAAAGGTTAATTTCATCCTTTGCTTCTTCCACTGTACCTGAAGCATGAACAAGATTTAAAATGCATCTCTTATTCATATTAGCCAAGATAGCTGAATCAAGTGAATAATCCCCTCTTATTGTTCCTGGTGCTGCCTTTGTAGGCACGGTATGTCCAACTAAACTTCTTAACCTTTCTACAGCATTTAAACCCTCAAGAACAAATGCAAAAACAGGACCAGAACACAAATAATCAACATTCCACTTCTTAACCAAATTCCCTATCTCTATCGGATCTGTCGTTCCCATATTTTCCATTAAATCCATTCCATATTTCTCACAATCTTCTATTGTTCTAACACCTACATTTCTCTTCCATTCTTCAGAATTTGGATAATGAGCTTCTCCTAACTTCTCATCAACTTGAACTAGTTTTGCAGCTTTAATAACAAAACCCATATTCTCAACTCTTTGGAGAATCTCTCCAACAATACCTCTTTTAACTGCATCTGGTTTTATCACAAGAAGAGTTCTTTCCATCATACTGTTATACCAAAAGATCACTTATCAGTCTAGAGAAATATCTTTAATAGAATACGATTTGTCATCAAATAAGTACATAACTGAAAACCTTGATGATTGAATAGCACTTTGTGGGTAATCATTAACAGTACTGGTAACTGCCCCAACCACGTAATGTTTCAGATCACTTCTTACAGGGTCAATTAAAACACTAGACCTATGGTGCTCCCCTGATATTATAGCCTTTACAGTCTTTGTATCCCGTATCAAATTTAATATAGAAATCCCTTGATCTTTAACAACCTGCTGCTTTTCTTTTAAATTAGAAGAATCTGGAGCAGTTCTAGTACTACCCATGTAAATAGAATTAAAAGGAGTATTTAATCCATCTGTAAACAAAGGCTGAGATAAAATCACAAAGTCAGTATTTTCAATATTCTTTTCCATCCAAGAAATTTGCTTTTTATTAATTGGAGTGTAGTTTGCACTGTTATCCATCAGTAAAAATCTAACATCAGCAAACTCAACAAAGTGATAATAACTACCAAACACTTCCTCAAAGTTATCCAAGCCAACAGATTGAGCTAAATCATGATCTCCAGGAATGACATAATAATCTTTGATACCGGAATTGTCTAAAACTGCCTTTATACTTGAAAGGGTAGTTATGTCTCCATAATTTGTAACATCTCCAATAACAAACAACAACATGCATTCATTTTCAAGTACCTTTTCTAAAGACTTGGATAAATTTGTAGTATCCTGATGTATATCTGAAATAATGCAAACTTTAAACAAAGCTTCTTTATTGTTACTAGAAGATAAAGATAAGCTGTTATCAATCTCATTTAATGAACTGCTATCATATTCAGAGATACTATTTGTCTTAGATTTACCAATATGATTCTCCAAAAGCCTTTGAACATTTAGCTGAGAGATGTTTTTCTCGGTTAAGCCAAAGGTTTCAAAGACATCCCATATTAACACTGATGATAAACTTTTCCTTTCTGAGCTTACACTTGAGATCCCTCTAATTAAAAGAGAAATTCCTAGAATCAATGATGACAACAATACAACAGCTGTTAAAGATCTTAAAAATCTGGGTAATAATTTATTCCTCTTCGGTTTCTTTTCCTTACCTTTCTTTCTTTCCATACGCTTTATCTTTCTTTTATCACATCTTTTCAACTACATCTATACCAAGAAGCATTAAACCGTTTTTCATTACTTGTGCAAAGCACTTAACAAGGACAAGCCTAAATTCTCTTTCTTCTCCTTTTGCATTTAAGACTGGTATATCAGCATAAAAAGAATTAAACCTTTGGGCTAGGTCATAAAGATAATTAGCCACAATATGAGGCATAAAATTATTAGCAGACTTTAAGACAATCTCTGGAAACTTGTATATACCCCTTAAGATGAGTGTTTCCTTTTCTACTAAAAGTAGATCTTCAAATAATTTAAGGTTAAAATTTACTTCCTCTTTAATACCAGCTTTTTCTAAAAGAGATTTTGCACGAGCATATGAATACATTAAATAAGGACCAGTGTTGCCTTCAAATTTTGTTACTTTTGAGTAATCAAATATGATATCTTGCTTGGAATCTACTCTTAGCATTCCATATCTATAAGCAGCCAAAGCCACTTTCCTGCTAGTTTCTTTAATATTCGAAACATCTTTCAAGCTATTTCTAGCTTCATCTTCTTCTAAGTCTACAAGTTTATCAAACACATCATCAGCATTCACAACATTACCAAGTCTAGAAGACATCGAACCATCTGGAAGAGATACTGTTCCGTAGGAAATATGGTAAAGTCTTTTAGCCCAATCAAAACCAAGCAAATCCAATATTTTAAACAGTTGAACAAAGTAACCAGACTGCCTGCAATCCACTACGTAAAATCTTTTATCAAACTTATATTTTTCAAAGTTGTCTCTAGCAAGCTGTGTATCTTGAGTTATGTAAATGGAAGTACCGTCACTTCTTAAAAGAACTTTATCTGGAATCCCATACTTTCCTAATCTTGCAACAACCGCCCCAGTTTCGTCCTTTTTAGCAATTCCTTTCTCAATAGCTAAATTCACGATATCTTTTCCACCTTTAGTGTGTTCACTTTGGTATGTCCAAACGTCAAATACTACGTTTTCATTCTGATAAGTAGTTACCCATCCTTCGTACACCCAACCTACAATCTTTTGCCATAATTCAACTGTCTCCTGATCGTGATTCTCTAACTTTCTAAACATTTCCAACAACTCCTTGTCCAAAACTGTAGGATTAGATTCATGCTCTTTTTCGTACATAATATAAAGATTGCCAACATAATGATCTGGCTTTCCAGAAGGTTCCTCACCATCCTTATACTTTTTATACATAAGCATTGACTTACAAATATGCGTACCCCAATCATCCATGTAATTCATCCTTATAACGTTATAACCACAAAACTTGAAGATTTCAGACAAAGAGCTTCCTATGAAATTATTTCTCGAATGACCAATATGCATTGGCTTATTAGGATTAGGTTGAGAATACTCAACGATAATAGTTTTACCACTGCCTATATTGTTTGATCCAAAACTTGAGTTGCTTGTAAGTACATTAGTTAACTGCTGCTTTAACCATTCCTGAGACATTTTAAAGTTAATAAACCCAGGTTGAACAGCTTCTATGCTAAAAAAAATAGGGTAGTAGCTACTATCTGACTCAAAATCTAATTTGTAGCTCAAGAGTTCACGTGACAATTCTTCTGCAATTTCAATTGGTATTCTCCTTAAGTCCTTAGAAATAGATAAACTAATACTTGAAGCAAAATCTCCAAAGCTTTCATTTTCAGGGTGTTCTACATTAACATCTTCAGCATCTATGTTGTATAAACTTTTCACTGCTCTTTTAATGTTTTCCTTTATTAGTTCGGATACACTAATCATCAATTTTGTTTATTTAACTAAATAAACTCCTAGTTCATATTATCAATTATTTATTCACATGAAAACGACACCATAAAACTATCTAAAAGTCACAACGATATCTCCACGTTCATCTGTCCTTAGCACATTGCATTTAGACTCCAACAGGAAATCAACAACTTCTTTTGATGGATGCCCAAACATATTATCTTTTCCAACTGATATTATACAGTTTTTGGGCTTCAAATCAGCATAAAATTCTTTATTCAAACCAAACTTTGAGCCATGATGAGGAACTTTTAATATATCAAGACCTTCATTTATTAATGGTTTTATGGAGTTGACATCTACTTTTGATAAATCATTGGATCCTGCATCACCTAAGAATAATGCTTCAAAATTTTTATAATCTAAAAAGATCATTATTGATGTTTCATTTATATCATTAATTGTTGTTTGCAAAAATTCCTTTGTTGGCCATAGAATTTTTAATTTAACATTATCTATTGTAAACTCGTCTCCTTTATAAACATTTAAAACATTTAAATTCTTAATTAAATCCTTAAAGTACAAGTAATCCTGAGAAGTGTAATCAACGTCGTTAAATATAACAGTGAAAACTTTACATCTTTGAGCGATTCTATTTAAACCTCTAATGTGATCACTATGTGGGTGTGTTAAAACAACAACATCTATTTCACACGAGAAAAATGGAACCAGCATTGATAATTTAAAATCAGATTCAAAATTATCTCCACCATCTATTAATATTTTATTTCCATTAGGAGTAACTACTAATGCAGAATCCCCCTGCCCTACGTCCCAAATATGTATCTTTAAGCTTGATTGTGAAGAACTATCTTTCAAGGTGAAAATAAGAACAAATAATACAAAATATAAGAACACTGAGTATACTAAGTCATTTACTTTCATATGCTTTCCTTTTGTTTCTATTTACTAAATATGCTCCTAGAAGCATAAAAAGATAGTAAATAGACACTGTTTTTGCGTTAGCGCTAAAAGATACACTTGAAAAAGTAAATCCTCCAAAGAACCAAATTAGCGATGTAAATATATCTAAGAAGGGGTACATGAAGAAGGCAATCAAACTGCCTAAAACGTGTGAGATGGACCCAATTATCAAAAATATACTTCCTAAAACAGTAGAAATGGGGACAGTCCAAAGAACAAGAGGGTTGATTATGAAACTTACTAAACTTATTCTCCCAAAGTAAAGTGAAATAATCGGCAAAACAAATACTTGAGCAGATATGGTAGTGCTTAGATCTTCAACTATAAATGACTCTACTTTAAATATACTTCTTAGTATTCCTTGAAAAAAGTTTCCATATGTTACCAAACCAAAAGTAGCTAAAAAACTCAGTTGAAAGCTTACACTAAGTAAAAAATATGGCCAGATCAAAATCATAAGCAAAGCTGTAAACACCAACGCCCTAAAACCATCTATTCCTCTGCCATAATACTTAGCCCAAGACACTAAACTTCCCATAACCCAAGCTCTAATAACAGGAGGCTCAAACCCAGTCATCATTGAGTATAGTAATGTAACAATTTGAGCAATTACTAAATTCTTAGTCTTATACTTTGACCCCAATAACCCTATAACCAAGCCGAATACTAAGTTTATATTAAATCCAGAAACAACAACTACATGAATCGTTCCTGTACTCTTTAGAGATTCCTTAAACTTTGGAATCTTCCCCAATTCATCTGCTCCCATTACCATTCCTATTAAAAGCTCACTATGGGGACTTGGAAAATATTTTCTATAGAGTTCTATGGAGCTTTCTCTAAACTTAATGAAATATCTCCCAGGAAATTTTTCTTTATTAGTAAATATAGACTCCTCTGATTCTATACATTGCTTTGAAACAGTGCCATCAAAACAATTAACATAAACCCTTATACCAACAAGAAAACTTAAAATTAACAAAGGAAGATAATACTTAACACTTTTCATTAGAAGCAAATCAAAATGATATTAAATCCTTTATTCCAGCTGATACTGACTTCCATAACCCAGACTTAGATTCAAACTCCAAAAAGTCAGAATAAGGTCTATTGCTTATTATTTTTTCAGCAAAGGCTGGGCCTATCCCAGGAAGAGCATCTAACTCAGAAGATGTGGCTGTGTTAACATTTATCTTTGATGATGCACTAGAAGCATCTCCTAAAGAATCCTCTTGTGAGTTGGTACTTTCGCTTGAATCGCTTTGGCTTTTATTGCTAGAACCATTAGAAGAAAGATCACTTGGTTTTACTAAATTAAGTATCTCATCTTCTTGAAAGGAATAAGTTTCCCATTCAAAAGGAATATAAACCTTAGAAGAATCCTCCAATTTTTTGGAAAGATTTAAATTCTTTGAAATCCATAATGCAGAAGACTCCTCAGTAGTGCCTCCTCCTAGATCAAGTAATTCCCCTACTCTTGATCCTTCATCTAATTCATAGAGTCCTGGCTTTTTTACTGCTCCTGATAGATCAACAACTATTTTCTTAATTTCTTTACTTTGATCCTGAACAACACCTTCCATTGCAAGCACACAACTAGTAGCTACTTTCTTCCTTGCAAATATAAAGCCTACTATTCCACCTAACATGAGAAGTAAGACTGCAACAACCATTAAATTCTTTTTGATTACGTTTGAAATAAAAGAAGATATCTTTTCCTTCATGTAGTTATATAACCACTAAAAACTTTTTTGTTTATAAAGTTCTTTCTACATTCAATAGACTATTATCTTTTTATTTTTATTTCATTATTTTTGTTATTAAACGCATATTACCCGCAGTGTCGAATGGGTATTGCTCACAGACACGGATGGAAATAAACTTTATCCGTATATTTAACGACAGATGGTGGAAGAAAATAAAGCAAAAACAAACACAACTAGAAACACTTGGGCATGGGGTGTATAAAAATTTAGAGCAATTAGTCTTTTAAAGAATCAACGAGGATAGACTTAAACTTAGGATTTCTTCTCATATCCCTAAGGAGTCCCACTATCCTAGATTCATTTAAACTGTAGAACACTTCTCTTCCCTTTTTATCGTTCTTTAAAAATCCTAAAGCAGCCAAAACTCTCAAATGGTGAGATGCTAGGTTCTCCTCAACATTGAGTCTATCAGCCACTTCGCTTACATTTCTTTGCCCATCGCTTAAGAACTCTAAAATTTGTAACCTATTTTTATCGGACAGAGCTTTAGAGATTTTCTCTAACTTCATGGCCCGAATATACAACACTTATTGTTGTTTTTCAAGTCCCTAACATCAACCATCAAAGAAACCTAATTGGTACTCAACAAAATTCTTTTTCTCGAGACGGTTCTTATTAAACATCTCAATATACTCATTAATTTGAACTCCAGATTCTATATCTTCAGCAAACTCATTCTTTAAAAGTGAAATGCCTCCAGATAAAGGACTGGGTACCTTGGGTACAAGAACCCTTCTACCATAATAATTTGCTAACCTGGCAGTAATAAGAGACCCACTGTTTAATTTAGCTTCAATTACAACGGTTACTTTTGCTATTCCTGCAACAATTCTGTTTCTTCTTGGATATGACCAAACTTCAGGTTTAAAATCATAGTCATACTCAGAAATAACTAACCCGTCACTACAAAGTATTTCATTGTATAAATCAACCTGATTTTCAGGGTGTATATGATCTATACCACAAGGCATTACCGCAATTGTTTTTAGCCCAAAGTTTAAAGCTTGCTTATGAGCCTCTGCATCAACCCCACTCATAAACCCAGATACTATTGTTATTGATTTACTTAAAGTTGAAAACAAATGCTTAATTATTCTCTTATTAGAATTGCTTATTATTCTACTTCCAACTACAGATACACAACTTTCAAATATATTGCTATTAAAATTACCCTTGTAGTAAAGTCTTTTCGGAGGGTCTTTGATTTCCTTTAACAAACAAGGGTAATCTCCACTTTGTATGTCCATACATCCAAACACTTTTGTAAATTTATTATTAATGAAGTGCTTAAACAACTAGATAAAATCTATTAACACTAGAGTTTGAAAATCTGCTATAATTAACTCACTCTTAAGTAAATTCTGCCCCAAATTTTAACTAATGGATGAGTATATTAGTATAGACAAACTAATAAAACAGGCAAAATCAAAAGGTGTTAACTTTGGGTCAGGAGACCCTTACAACAGACTAAGATACTATACAAAGATAGGATGGCTCTCACACATGGTTAGAAAGGCAGATAAAAAGGGTAACATTAAAGGACACTACCCTGCATGGTCTGTGGATAGATTAATACTTATAGAAAATCTAAAATCTGAAGGATACACAAACGAAGAAATATCCGAAAAGCTTAAAACCAAAAACAAGATAGAAAGCTTCTTAATGGCAGTATCATCGCCAGAGATTAGAAAACAAGTTGTAATATATTTAACCCTTATTGCAGTATCAATAACACTTGCTAGTGAATTAGGATTTATACATCTTGGTAAGTCAAAGAGTCAAATAATGACAGTGAGTGACATTAGTCAACAAACGCAAATCATTCAAAATGGAACATCTTTTGTACCCAAAAATCAAAGCAAGGTTTTTATTACTGCCGAAGGAATAAAAGCTAATTCAAAGGTGTACGTATCATTCAATCAAGATTACACACCTGCCAGTAGATATTGGGTGTCTCAAATCAAACCACAAGAAGGATTTGAATTAACTCTAGACACACCAGTATCTTATAATAGTGAGTTTAGCTGGTGGCTTACACAATAGTATTTTCCAGTGTTATTCCCGTAATGAGAAAACGTTTTCAAGTCTAATTTTTACCACTTGACAACTGGTGTATTACACTCATACACTTTAGGTATGAAACAATCTAGTTTTAAAACATCGATACTTGATAAAGTATCAAACATAATACCTTTCCTTACCATTCTTCTAGTACCAATTTTCTTTCTGCCGACAACAACAGAATTCTTTTCTTTCAATAAGCTTGCACTAATAACCTTGTCTTTCCTAATATTACTAATTACTTTAGGTCTTAAGGTAGTTACTGGAAAGAAAATTGAGTTTATCAAGTCCTCACTAGATAAGCCTCTAATAGCACTAGTTCTAGTAATAGCTTTATCTACAGTTTTTTCAATAAGCAAGACTGATAGTATCTTCGGTACACAAGGAAGATGGTTAGGTCTCCTCAGCCTCTTGGTAACCATCGGGTATTTTTACTTGTCAACACCTTCATACAGAAACACAAAGTTAGTTAAAAATTCATTGTATGCTTTGATATTTTCTTCTACATTGTCTTCAATAGTATCAATACTCAGTTACTACAAAATATATGCACTAGGAGAATCATTTTTTAGGATTCAAAACTTTTCTTTAACAGGATCAATCAAAGATGCTGTGATTTTGGCAGCCTTGTCAATAACGACAGCATTAATGTTCTCAATATATGAGAACATCTCGTTTGCCAAGATTGGACTATCTGTTTCAATTATCATTAACTTTTTCTTTATTGCAATCACAGGAACACCCTTAGGATGGGTATTGGTTCTAACTGGAATAATTTCAATATTGCTTTTTGCGGACAAAGAACTATTAACAAATAAAAAGTTTGACTTAGTTACTCCAATTGTGTTTATGGCAATAATATTTGGAGCTACATTACTTCCAACAACAAGAAATGTGATGATAGATAAAAACTACATTTCAGAAGTCTCTCTACCAGCCAGAGAAAGTTGGTATATTGCAACATCAACAATTCAAGACTACCCGATACTTGCAACGGGACCTTCTACTTTTCACCTGAACTACACAAGATACAAACCATTGTCTGCAAACAATACTAACATATGGGATAAAAGATTTGATAAACCTTATAACGAATTATTCAATGTTCTTGGAACCATTGGAATTGTAGGTACTGCTATAGCCTTAATATTTGTATCAAAGGTATTAAAGCTTGTAAGCTCATCAAGGCAGATTAGAGAAGACACAGGGTTAGTTAGTATAGCAAGTGCTCTAGTAACAGTGCTGTTGGCATCATATCTTTTTACATATGCCAGCATCCTAAATATATTCTTACTATTCTTCTTCTTGAGTATTTTGATCGGAACTTATGCTACTACAGAAAACCAAGCAAAGCATGTTAAACCATTAATAATTGAATCTACAAATCTGTCTTCCATAGCAACAGACAATGGATCAGTTATAGCATCACAGTATACAAAGTATGTTTTGTGTGTTCCAGTATTTTTGTTAGTAGGGTATCTTGGATTTGTGAGCTTTAAGAATTACGCTGGAGAGTACTTTATGAGAAAGTCTTTAGTAGCAATTCTAAAGAACGATAGCAACGGAACATACAATTACCAAAGGTTGGCTATTGAGTATAATCCAAACAGAGATACATACTATGACTCATTCGCAAGGACAAATGTTTCTCTTGCCAACGCTCTAGCTTCAAAACAAAACCTAACGGATACTGACAAGCAAACCATCCAAACTTTGGTATCTCAAGCTATAAAAAATTCCCGATTTGCAACTGAAGTTGTTGGACCATTAAATGTAAGCAACTGGGAAACAAGGGCACTGATATACAAAAACCTAATTAATGTGGCTCAAAATGCTTCTGACTGGGCAATTAACTCATATAACACAGCTATTCAACTTGATCCTACAAATCCTAAATTAAGACTTGATTTAGGAGGGGTGTATTTTGCTAAGGGAGATTTTCTTTCTGCAGCAAACCAATTTAGACAAGCAACATCTTTAAAGCAAGATTATGCAAATGCTCACTATAACTTTGCCTTAGCTTTAGTAAAGCTTAAAGAATATGATCAAGCTAAGAAGGAATTTGATATTGCAAAGCTTCTTGTTCCGCAAGATTCCGAGGATAGAAAATTAATAGAAAAAGAAATTGCTTCTTTACCACAGTCAGCAGTTGCAGGAGCAACAACCGAACCAAAACCAACTGTTGAGGAATTAACTGGGATTCAGAAAGATTCCACGCAAGAGCCATTAAAGAACACTGGGGAAGGAACTGAACAAAAATTAGATACAAAAGCCCTTCCTCAACAAAATAACTAGCATGGAAACTACGAAGTAACAGAAAAAGAAGAGAAATAAACCTGCAAACCCTGCTTTTTAAGGCAGGGTTTATTTCTAAACAGAGCCTTTGCCACCAATAGCAACCATTGATTCAAATTAATAAAGCGTTATTATAAAGTTGATATGAAGCTAAATTTTGCTATTATTTGCGATAATGCTTTCACAGATGAGGTTGGTAGATTAAATATCATCCAAACTTTTGATGTAATATTCGCACCAAATTTTCCAGCAATACACCCAAGGTTATCAATCGTGACTAATTATGCCTTGGAAGAAAAAGACAAAAAGGATGAGGAGTATAAACAAACGTTAACAATTATCAACTCCAGTGCGAAAGAACCAATAATAAGCTTGGAAAATGTGGTGACGCCGAAGGTGGGAAAAGAAAGAAACATTCAATATATCACAAACATTGTGGGTTTATCCTTCCCAGTAGAGAGTGTTTATGAAGTATCTGCAAGGGTCAACGGAAAGGACTTTGGTAAAGTGGTTGCTATCAACGTAGACAGAAGTACTGCCAAATCTAACTAATATGATGTTAAGCAGTACTAAAACACTTAACTACAATGAAGAAACATCTACAGGTGGCCCAGAAGTTGGACAAACCCCTTCTCCAACATCTTCCTCACAGACAGAAATCTATACCAGTGAAATAGATAAGCTCGTAGATAACAAAGTAAATAAAGTAATTGAGGATAGACAGATAAAATACACAGAGGTCTTAGGAGTATTCGCGGCGCTTTTCACTTTCATATCAATAAATATTCAGATATTTAGCAGAATTACATCTCTAAACAATGCTCTCATTTTTGTTATTCTACAGTTCTTATGTTTAGCAGGTTTTGTAATCCTACTAGATATCATTCTGGGTAATAAATCCTTTCTAGGATATGTGATCATTATTTTTGCCTCTGTACTAATTCCTATATTTATATTTCTACTACCAGAAACACCTCTTTCTATACAGGAGAATTACAAAACCGATGAGATAGAAAAAAGAGTTAATGTCTTAGAAAAGAGAATCGACGATTACATTAATAGACCTTAATACCCCGATACTATTTCTAATGGTGGACCGTACCAGAATCGAACTGGTGACCTCTTCCATGCCATGGAAGCGCTCTACCAACTGAGCCAACGGCCCCAGATAAGAAACAATTATACAACACTTTAAAGTCTTTTATTTAAAGTTATAACTCTACCCTTATTGAATACTATCCTTCTATTGGGAAGGTTATCAATATTGTATTTCTTTACCACACTTTTAGTCTCAAAGGAAGACTTCCTGGGTATATTCTCTAATGCAAAGGATATTTTGTTTAATAACACACTCAAACCTTCTCCAGTCGCTGAGGACACTCCAATAACTTCTACCCCTAAAATAGACAGCCTATTCCCTATTTCTTCCAATACTTCCCTTACTTCAGTCACATCAATCTTATTAACAACAACAATTGACTGTTTAGTATCTAGATCATGACCATACTCCTTCAGTTCATTTCTAATCATTTGATAACTTTCTAAAGCATTATTTACCAGATCTTTGTTTCTACCACTCATGGGATCTATCAAATGAACCAAAAGTCTTGTTCTTTCAATATGTCTTAGGAACTCATCTCCTAAACCCTTTCCTTGAGAGGCTCCTTCAATTAGCCCAGGAATATCAGCAAAAACAATATTTTTTTCACTCTCTATTCTATATATACCTAAATTAGGGGTTAAAGTGGTAAAAGGATATTCTGCAACCTTAGCATTAGAGTTTGTCAGTCTGTTTAGCAAAGTGCTTTTACCTGCATTTGGAGCTCCCACTAAGCCTACATCTGCAATCAGTTTAATCTCAAGTCTCACCAATTTCTCTTCACCTTTAGTTCCTTGAGTATATTGTTGTGGAGTTTGGTTTACAGATCCCCTAAACCTATAATTACCTCTTCCACCATGACCACCTTTTGCAATTAACAACATCTGCCCTTTTTCAACTAAATCTCCAACTAAATCTTCTTTTTTCTCATCCTCACTTAGTTCATAAATTAATGTGCCAACTGGAACTTTTATAAGAAAATCCTCAGCAGAAGCTCCAGTCATGTTTTTCTTACCCCCAGGTTGCCCAGAATCAGCCTTAAATAAGGATTTAGATCTAAAGTCAATTAGAGTAGACAGATTATTATCTGCAATAAAATATATGCTCCCCCCATTTCCACCATCCCCTCCATCAGGACCACCTTTTGCAAGATGCTTTTCATGTCTAAAAGAAACCTTTCCATCTCCGCCGTCTCCAGCCTTTATTTTTATTTCTACTATATCAACCATATATCTATTATAACTAATAATAAAATAAATGTTCTCTTTCAACTACTATGACACTATATGTTATTGTGTATAATTAAGTGGATCCTGAGAAACACCATTGTATTGCACCATGAAGTGTACATGTGGGCCAGTTGAATTTCCAGTACTACCCATTAAACCTATTTGCTCTCCTCTTTTTACCCTATCTCCATAACTCACATCCAACCTACTCATATGCCCATAGATGGACATAAACCCATTTCCGTGATCAATTCTAACGTGAAGACCAAGACCAAATGGGTCCCACCCAGCTCTAACCACAGTACCACTTGAACATGCAAAAAGAGGGGGCATGCCTTGACTAGATGGAGATGCTATGTCCAGACCATTATGATACCAAGAGTAATATTGAGTAAGTATTCTAACCGTTGTAGGCCATACACAAAAGTTTTTATTTGCTTTTGCCTGCACACTAGACGATACAGGAACATATATAATAGGAAGAGGAATTTCTGGAATTTTTCCTCCAGGTATAACTAGCTCCGTTCCAATTGCAAGCTTTGAAGTATCCAGTATATAGTTAAAATCTGCAATAGCCTGAGGGGCAACACCATACTTTTCAGCAATAGACCCAATAGTATCCCCGCTTTCTACCTTATGAATTAAACCAGACACAGGTGGAATAACTATTTCTTGCCCAATGCTTAATATAGAAGAATCAGTAAGACCATTAATGTACTTTAATGCATCTATGGAAACTTTAAACTGATTACCAATCGTATACAAGGTATCCCCAGGTTGAATAACATAATTAATAGACTTAGTTCTTCTTTCTGATGGAAGAGTAGTAACTGCCATTTCTTTTTTAGGAATTATATCCGTGGTACTTTTTAAATAATCAGCACTAACAGGCTTGTTAACCACTAAAGTTGAACTACTAAATACCTCTCCAAATATAAAAACCAATAGTGAAAACCCCAGTACAAACCAAGTAGCAATGGGCCTGCCAAGCTTTCCTCTTGACCATATTAGCTTCTTAGTAAGGAAATCCTTAACTTCAGAGGGGATAGCAAACAAAAATGTAATTATTTTAATAACAAGGGCAACTAACAACCAAATCTTCTTGAAAATGTAAGAAGTTAAGGATCGAAAGAAATCCGACCATAAGGACAAGAATTGTTCTATTTTATTTCGCCCTGATGGTCTAAAACCCTCAAAACTAAGCTGGAAGAACCTCTTTGACGAAGGGCGTTTTATTGTGAAAGCCATTGTATAAATTATTATCCACTATTTAGTGAACGCGGTAAATTCTACCAACTGTATGAGGTTATAGCAAATTGAATAAAGCAATTAATATTATTTAGCTCCACCCTTGTTCAGGGATTCAAGGAATTCTTTATTACTCTTGGTCTTTTTCAACTGATCTATTACAAGCGATGTTGCATCCCTATCATCAAGAAGGTCAATCATTCTTCTTAATCTATAAACTTTTTCTAAAGTATCTTTGCCAAGAAGATCTTCTTCATGTCTGGTAGCACTAGACTTCATATCTATAGCTGGGAATATTCTTCTCTCAGAAAGGGATCTATCAAGTCTTAACTCCATATTTCCAGTGCCTTTGAACTCCTCAAATATGACATCATCCATTCTTGATCCTGTATCAACAAGAGCAGTAGCAATAATCGTCAAGCTACCACTGTTTTCAAGGTTTCTAGCAGCTCCAAAGAAGTGTTTCGCAGGATATAAAGCTGCGGGATCAAACCCTCCTGTTAGAGTTCTACCAGATGGAGGAGCAACCATGTTATAAGCTCTAGCAAGTCTTGTTATTGAATCCACAAGTATAACAACATCTTTACCCATTTCAGCTAATCTTTTAGCCTTTTCTAAGCATAATTCTGATATCCTAGTTTGTTCTTCTGCTTTTTCATCAAAGTTACTAGCATAAACTTCTCCCCTTACACTTCTACTAAAATGAGTAACCTCTTCTGGTCTTTCCCCTATTAACGCCACAAGCAAGTTGATATTTGGATAGTTTGTAGTAATACCATTGGCAATATCTAAAAGAAGAAATGTTTTTCCAGCTTTAGGAGGAGCTACTATCATTGCTCTTTGACCTTTTCCAATTGGAGATATTAAATCAATCAGCCTAGTTGAAATAACCTCTGGCTTTGTTTCAAGCTTCAACCATTCATTAGGAAATATTGGAGTTAACTTTGCAAATACAGGCCTTTTCCTTGCATTCTCTGGGTCCATACCACCAACAGTCTCTATCTTGAGCAATGAAAGGTACCTTTCGTTTTCTTTCGGAGGTCTTGCTAAACCAGTAATTACATCACCCATTCTTAAGTTAAATCTTTTGATTTGAGAATGGCTAATGTAAACATCTCTTGGCAAATCATCATCTGTTTTTTCACTTTGCCTAATAACTCCGTAGTCAGTTAAAATTTCAAGCATTCCTGTTATTCTTATGGTATCTCCATTGTAGTTATTGCCATGATTTCCACGCCCAGTATCATGTAATACTTTATCCATCTGCGGATCTACAACAGGAGCTGCATCATTAATTGGGATAGATGTAGAATCACTAATTGCAGGAACATTAGATGTTACTGTAGCAGTTTGCTCACTTATAACTTTCTTCCTTCTAGTATCTTCTTTTTGTTTTTTAATAGGCATATTAGCATCGCGCAACAAGTTACGCTTGAAATTTATACTTTAAAGCATGAGAAAAGTTTGTACATTTGGAATTTATTCTTTCGAAACAAAGGAAATTAGAAGTTTCCAATTCACTTTGAATAATAAACTAAAAAAATTAATTCAGCAAGTATTGAAAACACTCAAACAAATTTCCTGGAGATGGGAGATAGCCACTGCCCCGAGCTACCTCCCAACTTCAAGACTCATTCAATGTTTATTGAATAAGTTCTGCATTTACTACAAATCTTTTATTATATGTTCCCCCAATCCAAACTCCACCACATGTTATTAAGGTCATGGCAGATTTGTCCTTTTTATTATTTTCAAACACTTTTAACCTATTAGGATCGTCTACATTTATGTAGTAAGTACTAACTACAATATAGGTATACTCCTTACCATAGCTATCAAGTACGGATACTTTATCACCTAGATTTATATTTTTCAACCTATAAAAAGCTGCAGGGTTTCCCAGATTGTTGTCATAATGAGCATTTATCAAAATATTGCCGTTTTCTGCTGGTCTAGCACCTTTTTCATACCACCCAGCTGTATTCCAATCTCTTGGTGTTTCAAGATACCCAGAAGTATCAATCCCAACTGGCTCAATAGGAACTTTAATGTTTAATGTTTCAATAATTAACTTCTTAGGGGCCCCATAAATTGGGTGAAGTTGTTCAGCAAATACAGAATACTTCTCTGCTTCCTCACTTTCTATCTTTTTGCCAAATTTAATCAAATTGTATTTATCCAAAACAAACTTATTTACGCCATTTAGATGTAGAAAATCTGGAAAAATAAATGAAATAAATATGAAACACAAAATTAAGAAAGTTACCATAAATAAAAAGATCTTTTTTATATTTATTGATTTGGATAATGCTGTCATGAGATAATGCTTAGGCAAGAGACAGAATGGTCGCGTAAGGACAAGCCAAACCCAACCATTCTGCCTCCTGCCCAAGCAAGAGGCTAAATTATCTACTAAACTTTTTCTTAGTCACTAAACCAGCTGTTAGAAAACCTAAGCCAACTATAGCTAAGGTATCTAATGAACCAGTTTTAGGAAGTTCAGAAGGCTCTATGTTGCCATAACAAACAGTAGCAGTATCTGACCCTTCAAACTCATCTTCCCATCTGAGTTCTACTTTATTTACCACACACTTTTCGAACTTAACATCTTTATTGTATTCACTATCTTTTACTTTAGCAGTAATAATAAAGGTTCTTGTATCCCCAGGATTAAAATCATCAAACTCTTCAGTTAATCCATTTCCTCCAACTTTTTCCATTTCATCAGGCAAAAAGTCTTTGGTTTCCATATTGTCGGAATCTCCAACTTCACCATCACTTTTGTTTTTTACTGTGATTCTAAACTCTACTACTTCCCCTTCTTTAACATTAGTTACTTTGTCTTTCCAAGATGTATCACCAGAAGTTCTAACCTCTTTAGAGATTCTAAATCTTGTATTGCAATCATCACAATCATCACCGTACTGTCCAGCAAACACTGGCTTAGTAGATAATGTTAAAAGTATTGATAAAGTTGTAAACATTCCTATTAACTTTATTTTATTTTTATTCATTTATTTTTACCTACTTACTAAATAGCATCAAAATTCATATACTTTCATAGTAACAGAATATGAAACTATTAAGCTGTACGGTAGGAAACTTAGTACTCTACGAAATAAGTTGGTTTGTTATAACCAACGTTATGGAAGGATTATAACCTAGAAATTAATGTTTGTCAACACTATGGGGCCTTAGGACAAGAGTGTTATGCATGAACATTAAGTACTATCTTTTTCCTTATATCTAAAGGACAAAAGAAGTACTAGTACTAAAAAGCTAAAACCCACAAATCCAAGTATCTGGGGCCAAAAAACTATCATAATTCCGCTTGGTACAGATCTATTAAACACCCAACCATTGGCCCAATTATTTACTTTTACATGTTCAGCACCGCACACTTTCCAACCACACAAAGCCAACCACCCATCATCATAGGCTTCATTGAGAACATACGTCTGATCTGGTGAATTCGTGCTATTACCAACAGTTATATTTTTAATTAGATTGTATGAAACTGGAACCAAGCTTAAATACTCGAGCTCGTTCCTACTTAAGGTGTCACCAAACACATAGTTTGAAACATTCAATGTATATCCAACACCGTCCCCCATAGGTGGGATAAAATAGAAAAAAGATTCATCTATATTGGAGGATGGAAGGGATACATCAAGATCACATCTCTTTGAGTATTCGTTCGTCAAACACAGTCTTAATGGAACACCACTATAATGTTTTGCCTTAACTTCAAGCACATAACCTGTATTATGATAAGCTAATGGAAATTCATAAGAGTCACACAAAGACCCTTTTGTCGAGTTAAATATTAAACCTTTTTCCGAGCTTATAAAGTTAGAATCTCCTAAACCCACACCCCTTTTACAACTTCTCCTATTTCCAGGTATCTCTGTTGGATGCACTGTAAACTGTTTCTGCTTACTAAAAGCAAGACTACTAAGGTCAATATTCAAATTATCCAAACTAACATCTACACTAGTATTCAATACTGAATTATAAGTACCTATCTTTATATTATTAAATTCTTTTACTACATCTCCTTTTTCATTCCTAGCATCTGAGAAGAATCTTAGACTGTAGCTATTCACATCTTCTCTTATGATAGAAAGAAATTTATCACCTTCAAAGAAATCCACACACAAACCAGTTGCGTCATCTAACATACAAAAGCTATCCGCGTTTACGCCAGTGGGAGAATCAAGTTTAACGCTTACTAAGGAAGATGTTTCAGAACTTAGGACATCGGAAAGTGGAACTGTTAAACAAGCTAATGTATCTTTCGCGGTAATTTTAAAACCATTATCAATCATGGAAACCGAGTAACTAGAAAAGTACCCAGATCTCATAGTGTCGCAATTCTCTAGGCTTGAATAAGAAATCTTCTTAGGACTTACATTACCATCACTCTTATATACAGTTACCTCTAGTCCTTTAGATGGAGAAACAAACACATCTCCAATAGCTGAATTAACATCAACATTAGATACGTCAAAAACTTCAGTTCCTATTTTAATTACTACGCCACTTCTGTCGCCAACCAGCAAGTCTACTTTATTGATAGACTCTCCATTAAAAGTTATATCCACAAAGTAGTTTCCACTATCGTTGCTCCTAAGATAAACCCGAACTGGGACAACAGGTAATTCTCCAACTATAGAAGCTCCACTAGGAACTTTAAGGTAAACGAAATCTTCATCTGAATAAATAGAATCGTTGCTTATATTTTCATCAACATGGTTAACTCCTAAAAAGGGGTACTCAACTCCTTTTCCACTAACATAGTTCCCATGCACAGAATATATGGGGTCATAATATTCTTTGAACAAAGAACTATTGGTTACAAATGGCTTATCTATTACCTCCAACCTAGAAAAACTAGTCTTTGGGGAATACTTATAAACCAATAGGCCTTCTCCAAAATCTCTTTCCAACGTGATATTATTGATACTTGAAAGTAAATTTTCGATTTCTTTATAGAATAATACTTTCTGATCTAAACCAGGAGCTACAACACTTTTATCTACAATCAACCATCGTATCTTATACTTGTTTAAGACATTAATAAGCATTACTGAATCTTCTGAATATACAGCTGTAGAAAGCTCTCTATAGGGCTGTTCATTTAAGATATTCCACCTATCAAACTCTCTATCCAACAAGGGTTGTTTGATTCCAAACCAAAGAAAGCCAGCTCCTTGATATCCAGTACCAGCTGAATTCCACGAATGAAACACCCATCCCCAGAAGGAATGAGTAGGAAGCTCAGCTACCCTACCATATTCATCCTGCTCATCAAAATACTTAAACATCTCAAAGTACCTATTAGGAATGGAAACTCTCATATACTTGTTGATCAAATCACCATTAAATGCTGGAAAGGAAAAGTATATTAAACTTGAAGATAAAACGAGCAATACAATAAAAGGGCATACCCTACCTAACTTGTTTTGAACAAATTCAGAAACAAAACCTGCAAAATAACCAAAGAAAATTGAGTATGCAACCATCAAGATAGTCGAGAATTTGGTAAAAGGAAATCTAAATACTTCTTTAAACAAAGAAATATTGTTCTGCAGGAACTGAAATATAAAACCAAAAGGCGGGTTTACGTTAAAAATAAAAAATACACCAACTAAACCCAGTAATAACCATGAAAGAGAGTATCTATTTTTTTTCACTAAGGAGACTATCAAGCCAATTAATATAAAACCGAACATTATATAACCAACAACGCAAACTAAAGGTTTTCTTAGATGAATAATCCAAGGATTGAGAAGATCAACAAAAAAATTCTCACCACCGTAGACACCCCAGTTAAATAAGAAGTTTTTAAGCAAGGCAGTATCCTTTATATTTCCATACTTCTTATTCACCAGAAAAGCTTCATCAGAGAACAAATGATGTATTTTTGAAAGTGAAACCTCGCTTCCCTTACTAAAAGCGTAGTATAAGTGCGGTAAAAACCAAAACAAATTTACAGATAACGTAACTGCAAATAGAATTAAACTTCTTGTCAAAAACAACCTCTTTTTATTTTGTAATTCTTTTTTATTAGTTATTATTAACGAACACAAATAAATCAGAATTGACATAAGATAAACATAAAAAAGAGTTGGGGTATGAGCCTGGGAGGTCGAAAAAATGGATATCAAAACAAATATAAACAGATCCTTCCTTCTACCATTTAAATAAAATTTGGTTAAAAACAAGAATGACCATCCCAAAAGACCGTAATGTGTTAAAAACATCTCAAGAGGAACATTAAAATGTTGCAAAGTTCCAAGATTGAGCAAGTAGAAGAGACCACCAGTGAAAGAGCCAACTGAAGATGCGTTTTCACTAAATTTCTCAAGTATTATCTTCTTTAGATAGAAATAAATGCCCAAAGGTCCTAGGATGAGCATTAAAAATGCATAAAAATATCTAACTTTGTCCATCGAAAAAAACAGGTTAATAAGAGAGATTAAAATGACACGCGGTATCTCAGAAGCATGTGCTTGTGAAGCCACAGCCCCCAACCCTTGATGTGATTGCCATGCACCAAATATAATTCTATGCCAATACACTTTATAGTTAAATTCCGGATGAAGAGTATCCCAACCAGTCAAAAATGTTCCTGGAGTGTAGTTTCTAAAACAAAGAAACACAGAGACTGCTACTAACAACACTGGAAAGAAAATATTCACAAACTTTTTCTTGCTCAAATTAGTCTCCACAAAATAAGTATATATAAGTATTAATAAAGAAAAAAGGAAGAAAAAATTAATGCTACTTAAAAGAATCTTTTGAATACTCTAGTACTTTAGCTTCTGAGTCTCCTACATTCCACGTTACTAATACTGACTTTACACAAGGTACTTCCTTACCGCACTGGTCGTCAAGATTTAATGGTCTTTTTACATCTTCTATCGGATCAAAATCTAAACCTTTTTTCACACAAAGAGAGGATCCTGACTTGGGTAGGTTGTAGATCTGAAGATCACCCTCATAAGTACTATTTGTTATCTGAACAACGTATATAACCCCTTTTTTATATCCCCCAGACACTTTGTCTTCAATGGCAAAATGCCCTGTGTGCAAGATGTATGTGTATCCAGGCATTAGTTTGATAGTTTCTACCCCATCAATGATACCTGCATCTTGTTTGCAACCTTCAGTCATATCTTTATTTTCAGAAAAATCAATCCTTCTGTATACAGTTATCTTCTCCCCATTAGGAAGTGTGAATGTTTTTATCCCCTTAAACAGTCTATTTCTACTAGACTCAAGATATTCAATACATTGCATTAAGGCTGTATAGTTTCTAAGTCCCTTTGGACCTGGGTTAGATGGAGAAATAACATATTCTGACACCGTATCAATAAAAAATGCTTCTATTTCAGCATCATTTTTGAATGGTTGAAACTGAAAGTAAGGAACAGGCATATACATATTATCATAATGATTCTCAAGCCTGACCATCTCAAATGTTGCTGCGGACATTTCATTGGAATCCACTAAAACTGCAACTCCAACGGAATTTCTGATTCTGTTTGCATCAGAATATATGAAACTAAGAATTTCATCCAATGGAAATTTTTCAGGTTTATAAGAGTAGAATGTTGGATCTGAATAGTACCAATGTTCATAATTTATACCTGCAAATAGTAGACTCATTGGCCTTAAGTACTTACTTTCCTTCTTAAAGCGATTAAAGCTAAGAAAACTAGAAGCTAGCAACAGATACAAAACAATTAAATACGGGGCGAATCTTATCTTATCAGATATCTTGACAGTTAAAGAGGATATTAAGTATGCAAATATAGGAGTAAGAGGAAGTATATATCTTAAATTTTTGTTGCTTATACAAACAAAAACAACCCACGGGATAAGCAAAGAAAGAATAATAAACAAACCTTTTTTCTTATTGCTAACAATCTCTTGAACGATTGATATAACAAGCAAAACGGAGGGAATAAACATTATCTGATATGTAATAACATTAGATGGATAGTAAAGTATAGCTTGAATCAAATTAGTAGGATCGTCTGATTCTCCAAACGAAAAAATTTTAGATGAGGAAAGAAGTGTACTCCAATTTTCTACATACCAAGGAAGCACTATTACCAAAAATAACAAGGAACCGAAAAGTATATTTTTAAGGATCTTTACTTTCTCTGTACCAGATAATAATCTATTCAGAAGATTGTTAAGGACCATATATACAACAGGAACAATTATAAACACAAAGCCATACCATTTTGTTACTTGAACTAATCCAAAGAAGACAAAGAACAATATGGCATACTTAAGTTTTTTAAAACCCTCCGATAGATACAAGAAATACAAAGAAACAAGTATAAGGGACAACAATGGTATATCTAAGTGAAAGTAGTGAGACTGATCAATTATTTGGGGAAACAAGGAGTATATTACAGTGGTCAGAAAAGATATCTTAGGATTCTTGGTGACTACTAATGTAAGTTTATACGTGAATACAATAGAGAGGATAAAAAAGAACAAAATTTCAGTTAGTAAATACAGCGATTTGTAACCAAGCACCAAGGAAATCATTGCCCCTATAATTTGAACAAACGGTGGATAATAATCAGAAACTTTAAGTATAGATACTAATGAAGCTTTCTCTTCCTTCAGTATCAATCTTTTCATCTCATTAGCAATTCTATAGCTTAAACTTATGTGTCCAGCACTATCCCAAGTTTGGTAGTTTTTATCCAACAAACGGAATACAACAAAGAAACATATGTGAAATACAATAAGTAAAACTAATAAGTTATTGTACTTGTTTGAGGATATTTTCTTAAAAAAGATAGAAATAGATTTCATCTAGTAAATGATATCTATTTATTTAATTTCAAGCAAAGAAGAGCCCTCGTTAGTTTTATCATTTCTGATATCTTTACGAGGGCGCTTTGGGTGAGGATTAATACTTATTAACTTCTCCATTGATCTTAATGAACAAAGCCAGTGGCTTTCCCTCATCAACTTTATACGTCTTAAGAACTTCTACAGCTTTTGAAGATGAGAGTGAATCTTTCATCTCCACAAGATGAATGGAGTTATGTTTCGAGTAATCATTCCAGAAGTCGGTCTGCAGAACAATTTTAGATCCTTTGGAGCATTCCACGTAAACTACAGCCCCTAAATCTCCCGTGTCATAACCTTGCACTACTCCCGGATCCATGGAGATAAACACCCCGTTGTCAGTAGAGCAGATATACTCCATTTCTGCCCCTTCAACCTTAAAGTTTTTAACCAACGGGTCTCCATCAATTAAAAACATTCCAAGGTCAGAGAACCTCGCTACGGCAACATCTTCGGCCTTTTCAAATTTTTCTTCTACTTCCTCTTCTTTCACTTCAGCAACAGGAACAGGACTTGGTTCAACAACATAACCTCTTCCAGTCCATGTGAACTGAGAGAAGAATAAAAACCGTAGCAGAAGAGCCACTAATATTAGTAGCCCTATAACTGGCCACCAGTTCTTCCCTTTTTTTGAAGGGGATGTTGTTGCCTTCGATACTTTTTCCACGGTTTTTGGCTTCTGAATGCCTGTTGGCTTTGAGGGTTTCGAGGCGGGGGTAACTTTTTTCCCTACAGACTTTACAGGAGTCTTTCCTGTTCCACCTCCTCCGTTGATTTTTTTCTTACCGGTGTTGGTTTTCTTCTCACTGCCATCTCCAAGGTAGTCTTCAATTCTTGGAGGATCTTTTGGAATAGGGCCTAATCCTATTCTACTTTTATTTCCACTCTTACTCTTTTCCATTTTTCTCTCCTTTAGATGTTTTTGTTCTTTTTACTTTACCTAGGTTTCCTCACCCATCCTGACAAACACGTATCTCTACATGGTCAAGACAAGTAAGGAAACCTGTTATTCATATTTCAAAGTACCCTATCTTAGTGTATTAGCATCTACACTTCCAAACACAAGTACAAACGCCAATACAATAAAAATAGACAGAAAGAAAAGAATTAATGATGCAGTATTAACAAGCAGTACCTTATATCTCCATTACAGGTAGGATTTTACCCTTAAACAGAGATTTTGTCAACACTATGGGACCTAGTATTTATTTACTTAATAACTTCTCTTCCAAAGCTCTCTCAATCAATTCGCACAAACTCATATCATTTTGAATTGCGTACAATTTGGCAAACTTCTTTAATGTTTTATCAAGTAAAATAGTTGTTTTTACCCTAACTTTCTTTTTTTCATTCATAGTTATCCCCACTAAAAATAATTATCCACAACACATTTTAGACTTATAGGTCTAATGCATTTACTAACAATTGTAAATATACCATAAAGCTGTATTTATGTAAATATGTATAATTGACTAACCTACATTGGATTACTAGTGAAATTTCCTTAACACAACACACATTTATATACAATCTCTCAATCTTCATCGCTTGTTAAACTTTTTAAATAAGATAAATTAAACACTAAGTAAGCTATCATGCTTCGCCTGCTCGGAGGCATGGTTTTATTCCGTCTTTGACGGAATGCACGCTTCTAAAAACATTCTGCGTCCAGCGCTTTGTACGTCGCTTCTTGTGGAATGTTTTTTTAATTGTATCTAGAGGAAAAACCTAAGGTATTATCAGTCCTTTTTCTCATCACTGCTACTTTTACCATTACCATTTATACCACCAAATATTATCTTTCCAGCAGACGATTGAATAAC
>JAAZNV010000012.1 GCA_012798115.1 candidate division WWE3 bacterium | reverse complement strand
GGTCTTACATCTATGGTTTTTGGTATCACAAAAAGGTTTTTGACATTAACCACTTTTGAACCCTTTTCCTTAGTGAATGGGTCTTGAATCTCCTCCAACTCTGATTTCAATTGGTTTATAAGATCAAGTCTATACACTCTGTAGTTATTCTCAGGAAGTCTTTCGGAAGAAATTCTTCCTTCGTTTTCAAGACGTCTGAGTGAAGAAGAAGATACCCCTAGAATTTTTGCAGCTTGAGAAACCTTCAAGTAGTTAAATCTATGAAAGTTATATTTTGAGTCTATATGTTTTTTTGTGTTTTCTTGGGCAGGCAGATCCATATCAAAAAACTTTACTAAATATTGCTACAATAATATTTGGTAGAGTTTAATGTAATTGTAGAAATGTTATATGTGATTGTCAAGCATTTTTATTTTGCTGACGAGTTTTGGAAAGGTTTTGATGTCTCATTTTACTCGATTATATTTTGTCATATTGTTCATAGTAGTTCTTCGTAGATTTTGTCTTATATAAGATGCCTATGTTTTTGCTTTAGTATTAATATTTCTTCTATACAAATACAATGTTGTGTTCTGGATTTCAACGAAACTTTAGTTTAAATTTCTCTATGTAAAATAAACTAACTTATTGATTATCTTAATTACTCCATATTTGTTTTTATATTTATATCTAAGATTATCTTATTGAGTTTACAGAGCATAAAAAATCAGATATGCATTATTTTAATACAATAATTTTTGTCTGGTTTTACATTAGTGAGAAGTTTATTATTTATCAATAAGTATTTTAATTTGTTTTCATGTCCTAATAGGTGAAAGACCTAGATAGTTATTAGATAGATTGATAGTTGCTTTGCTTAATAGATTTGGTTAAGAAGTGGAATTTAGAATCTTAAAAAACACTTTACTTCTATAACATTTGCAAAATGTCTATAAAATTAGCTTTTGTCTGTTGTCATAATTTTCTTGCTTTAGATAGAGCATTTGGCAAAGTTTGAAATTTTTTGTTCTATTTCAATATGACATTTTCAGCTCGTTATAAGAACGCATGTTTTTATGTTACCTAGGTTTCTGTTCTAAGAAATATGAGCATTTAAAGGTAAATATGTCGTGCTGTTGCTTGTTCTTAGTTTTTTAACTATGATTGATATCAATGTCCAAATTAAAATGGGTAAAATATGTTTCTTTAGTTTTGTTTATAATCCTTGCTAAACCTTTAGTTTTAGCTGCTTCTTATGAAGAAGCTGTTTCTGTGCCTGTTGATCAAGGAGTTGGAAAGGTAGGGGATATTATAAGTTATATAGGGTCTAGATATGTTCTGTCGTCAAAAATGTATGACTCTAATATGATTGGTGTAGTAGTTGACAATCCTGCAGTGTCTTTTGAGGATAGGTCTTTAACAAGTTCTATTTTAGTAACATCAGTGGGGGAAGTTCTCGTAAATATTTCTACAAAATATGGAAACATAAAAGAAGGTGATTATATTACGAGTTCTGAAATACCTGGAACGGGCGTGAAAGCTTTGGAAAGTGGGCAAGTTCTAGGAGTTGCTCTTGAGGATTTTGGTACCTCTGACAATGAAGAGGTAGGACAAATATATGTATTATTGGGCATAGAAACTAGCTTCGTAGATTCCAGTATAAGTAAAAATCTACTAGATACACTGAAAAATAGCCTAACTTCTCCCTTTATGACACCAATAGAGGCATTAAGATATCTTCTTGCGATAGCGGTTGTATTTGCCTCTTTTGTCATAGGATTTTCTTCTTTTGGAAAGATTACTGGTACTAGTGTGGAAGCTTTAGGTAGGAACCCCCTTGCTGGGGGAAGCATTAGAAAAGTGATATTTTTTAACTTTGCAATGACCTTCGTAATTATGATAATTGGCCTGGGCATTGCTTACCTTATCCTTACTCTTTAATCCTTAAAGCTTCTGGTAGCTAATATTAGCACTAGCAGCTAGATTATTGACTTTTCTGTGATTATAATAACTATATGAAATTGAATCTGCCTATGTACTTTACAGACGAGTTTCTTTTTACCGGGGATACTCATTTAGTTGTCGTTGGTTGCCTATTGATCGTGATGGCATTTCTTCTTTTTGTGTATGTTGTAGTTGTTCTCAACAAAAAAAACTTAAAAAGAAGAAAGAAAAAGAAAGCAATGAGCATGGATGATATAGGAGAAGATGCTTATCAAGATGCTCTACAAATATTGGACAAAGCAAGAACAGATTCCTTAAGAATTTTAAGCAGAGCACAATTGAAAGCACAAAATGTTTTAAGAAGCACATATGCTATCACTCAAGAAAGTAGAAAGGAATTAGATGATAATTTATCTGAAATATACAAAAAGCAAGCAGAGTCTTTAGAAGATATAAATAAGGAATTACTCCAATCTTATAAGCACGCCGTTCAACAAGGTAAGGAAGAAAATATTAGGACACTTTATGAAACAACTGAAGCAATGAAAAGGGAGGCCCTGTCTGGAGTAGATGAACTAAAAACGGCAATAAAAGAGGAAACCTTAGGAGCTAAAAGGGCTTTAGAGGGGAAGATTCAAATGGAATATTCTAAAGTTGAGAACGAGTTAGAGTTGTACAAGCAAGAAAAGATAAAAAACCTTAACAACAAGATTTTTGATATCTTATCAGAAGTATATTCAAGAGTGATAATGCAAGATTTAGATCAAATAAAGCATGAAAAACTGATTTTAGAGTTGTTAAAGGAAGAAATTAATAAGTCTGGTATGGGTTACACCCCAAATTCAACATTAAGGGAGTAGTTATTTGTTGAGGTAGTTTATGAACGAGAAGATTCAATCAGCTGTGAGCAAAAAGTTTAGAAGTAGTTTCTTTAGTTCGTTAAAAACAAAGGAAAAAGCTAATCAAGCTAGTGATTTTATTAGACTTGTATTGCAAGGAATGTTTAGTACAGATGGTTTTGACATTAAGAAGATGGCTGAAAAGAACTATGGTGATAATGTTCCTTCTTGGTTTGAGGTTTTAGAAGTGGAATTATTGGAGAAAGGTAACAGCAACGTTGTAAGGAACTTTCTTTTAGATCTACAGGAAGAGATAAGCAAGGCCTTACTGGTAAAAGTTGAATTATCTTTTACTCCATCTGATTGTTTTATCGAAAATTTGTATCAGATTGTAGGGGAGATAAAAAGTTGTGGCGTTGATAAGAGTAATTTTTTATTAGACTTTAATGTTGATAATTCCATTACTGGGGGAATGAAGTTGTATGTAGGTGGTAGGTATGTTGATGTAACTCTTAAGAGTTTCTTAGTAGGTTATTTAGAGAAAAATGATGCCATTAGTAGATATTTATAAAGAAAACTTTAATATCTCACTAGATAGAAACAAGGAAACTGGTTTTGTTGATGAGGTAACACATCCCATTGTCTACATCAATGGCCTTCCTAAAGCCAGGTTGTCTGAAGTAGTGTACTTTGAGTCAGGTTGTATGGGTATTGTTACGTCTCTTCTTGAAGATTATGTAGAAGTAATGGTTTTTAGAAACACTCCTGTTTTAGTAGGGGAAAAGGTTTCAAGATCAAATGAGATTCTTCATATACCTGTTGGTGATGGCTTGCTTGGAAATGTAGTGGATTCCTTGGGAAACTCTATGCATGAAAATAAGGTGATAACAGGAATTAGTGAGTTTAGGGATACTAATGCTTCTCCTCCCCCCATCAATTTTAGAGAAAGAATTACTGTGCCACTTGAGACAGGTGTTTCTTTAGTAGATTTCCTTATACCTTTAGGCAGAGGGCAGAGGGAACTTGTGATAGGAGATAGAAATACTGGTAAGACAACATTTGCTATGCAAGTAATGCTATCTCAAGCTAAGCTTGGAACGGTGTGCATTTACGCAGGTATTGGTAAGAAGCTTCATTCTATTAAAAAAGTTGAAAATCAGTTAGTAAGAAGCGGTGTAATGAATAGAACCATCATCGTTGCTTCTGGCTCATCTGATCCAATTGCAAACATATATCTTACTCCATATACTGCTATGACAATAGCAGAGTATTTTAGAGATAAAGGCAAAGATGTTTTATTAATACTGGACGATCTTTCTACCCATGCAAAATTCTACAGAGAATTATCATTGATTGCTAAAAAATTTCCAGGTAGAGATTCTTATCCTGGTGATGTCTTTTATGCTCATTCTAGGCTTCTTGAAAGAGCAGGAAATTTTAAGTTTGGAAATAAAGTATCTTCAATCACATGTCTTCCTTTGGCAGAAGCCATAGAAGGTGATATTACTGGTTATATTCAAACTAACTTAATGTCTATTACTGATGGACATATATTCTTTGATCAGTCCCTTTTTAAGTCAGGAAAGAAGCCAGCAATTAACTACTTTCTTTCTGTTACAAGAGTTGGAAGACAAACTCAAAGCAAGGTGAAATGGGGGATAAATAGAGAGTTGTCCAGTTTCTTTTATCTTCACAGTAAGACTGAAAGGTTTATACACTTTGGAGCAGAGTTGAATGAGGGTATAAAAGCTACCCTTGAGATGGGAAAGAAGTTGGATCAATTTTTTGATCAAACTACCGAAGAAATCCTTTCAATTGACGTACAGATATTCCTCTTTGTTATGATATGGTCTGGGATTTTGAAGGAAGAAACCATTGGAAAAATTAGATTTTATAGGGCTCAAGCACAGAAGCTTTATGATAAGGATCCTATATTTAGAGACAAGTTAAAAAAGATTATCAACTCGTCTGATGATTTTAATTCTATTCTTGGAAAAATAAGTGCACAGCATAAAGAGTTGGTTGATTACATGGAGAAAGCAAAGATATGAAAAGAGTAAAGTATTTAAAAATGGAAAAAGAATCTCTGTCTGACTTTTTAAATATGATTGAAGCATATGAAGAAATATCTGCTATTAGAATGAGGAAGGTCAAAAAGTCTATCCTTGAGAGAAGGGAATTTATGCAAGGTTTAAATGAAGCTTTTGCTTATATTGCCTATGCTTATAAAGTCTATAGAAACTCGCTCAAAGATAAATCTCAACATAACGTGTTGAACACAAATGGAAAGACTGTATCTGTTCTTCTTTCATCAAATACTGGACTGTATGGGGATGTAGTAAGAAGTACTTATGATTTGTTTGAAAATGACATTAAAGATTCGGAAACAGATGTTGTCATTGTCGGAAGAATGGGAAAGAAATTTTATGATGAATCTGAATCAAAAAAGCCTTATGAAGTTTTCGAAATGTCTGATAGTGGTGCTGATGAAGCAAATGTTAAAAAGCTTCTTGATTACGTGATAAATTACACTAATGTCATAGTATATCATGGTGTTTTTAAGAGTATTTTGACCCAAGAACCTTTTAAGACAATGGTTACTGGGGAACTTATGAAGATTGAAAAAAGTCTAGATAGTTATGATACTAGATTCTTGTTTGAACCTTCTGTCGAAAAGGTTGCTGAACATTTTGAAAAGCAAATAGCATCTTTAATATTTGAACAAACAATGTTTGAATCAAGTTTAAGTAAGTTTGCATCTCGTATGGTTAGTTTGGATAAATCTGCCGATAATGTTGGATTAAAGATTAGATATTTATCTTTTAATTTAAGCAAGGCAAAGCATAAAGATATAAATGCAGGTTTGCAGTCTAGAATATTTGGAGGAATTTTATGGAGGTAAAAGAACCATTTGGAAAAATAATAAATATTAAAGATGTAGTAGTTGAAGTTGAGTTTAATGATGATCCTAAGCCGGAAATACACGATATGTTAACGTTGCAGGAAGACAAATCTGTCAAGCTTCAAGTTGCGGAATCTGCTGGCCCCGAGCGTTTTTATTGTATTAACTTGTCTACTTCTGCACCTTTGTATAGAGGGGCTACTGTGGTTAATACTAATGAAAAAATGAAAGTTCCTGTAGGCGAAAGAACTTTAGGAAGAGTAATGGATTTATTTGGTAATCCATTAGATGGTCTAGGACCAATTGAAGCTAAAGATAAATCAGAAATATTTAAGGAAGCTCCTTCATACTCTGAAACAAGTGATGATGTAACTTTCATGGAAACAGGAATCAAAATTGTTGATTTATTTGCGCCTCTTTTAAAAGGTGGAAAAGTAGGTTTATTTGGAGGTTCTGGAGTAGGTAAGACAGTTTTGCTCACGGAAATACTCCATAATATTATCAATAAAGATTTGGGAAAAAACATGTCAGTATTTTGTGGCGTTGGAGAAAGATCGAGAGAAGGACAAGAACTTTATAAAGAACTTCAAAATGGGGGCGTTCTTCCTTATGTGTCATTGATATTTGGACAAATGGGTGAAAATGCATCTGTGAGATTTTTAACTGCTCATTCAGCTACGTCTGTAGCTGAATATTTACGTGATGAGATGGGGAAAAATGTCATCTTCTTTATGGATAATATATTTAGGTTTGCTCAAGCAGGCAATGAGCTTAGTCTGCTAATGAACAATATTCCTTCTGAGGACGGCTATCAAGCTACATTGTCTTCTGAAGTTGCTCATATCCATGAAAGATTAGTTTCCAGGAATAATAATTTCATAACAACCATAGAAGCTATTTATCTTCCTGAAGATGATTTATTTGATCAAGCAGCTCAATCTGTTTTTGGTTATCTTGATTCATCAATTGTTCTTTCTAGAGATGCTTATAGAGATGGGAGGCTACCGGCTGTTGATATTCTTAATTCTGACTCAGATGCTTTAACTCCTAAGAATGTTTCTTCTAAACATTATTTTGTGGCGAATACTGCAAAGAGTCTTTTGAAGAAGGCTGAACTACTTGAGAGAATAGTTTCACTTGTTGGTGAATCTGAGTTATCTGATGAAGATAGAATAATATATCAAAGAGCTAACAAAATCAGAAATTATATGACTCAAAACTTCTTTGTAACTGAAGCACAAACTGGAAAGAAGGGAATATATGTATCAGTAGAAGATACTATAAATGATGTAAAAGATATACTAGATGGCAAATATGATAACTTGACAGAAGATAAGTTCTTATTCATAGGTAAATTACTTGATATTGATAAAGTATGACAACAACTGATATAAAAACGAATACTACACTAAGTGCAAGTATAAAATCTAAAGAAAAGATCTTGTTTGATGGTACCGTGAGAACAATAAGTAGTGTTAATGAGAGAGGTCCATTTGATGTTCTTCCTCTTCATGCAAATTTTATTACTTTAATATTGAACTATGTGATATTAGACAAAGGCTTGTCAACGGAACGCAGGTTTGATATTGAAAAAGGAGTTTTATACGTATTGTCTAACAAAGTTGATGTATACGTTGGAATTTAATGAAATTAGAGATTAATCTTCAATCGCAACTTTTACAGAAGGTCCCATTGATGAAGTAAGATACATACTCTTAATCCATAAAGGATCTACTTTTGCAGGTTTGTTCTGTTTAAGTGTATTAACTATTTCTTTAAAGTTTTCTTCCAAAGCTTTATCTTCAAAACTCACTTTACCTACTATTGTGTGAATAAGGGATGCTAACTTTTCAGTTTTAATTTCTACTTTTCCTTTTTTAAATTGCTCCACTGCTGTATTTACGTCTTCAGTTACTGTTCCATTCTTTGGATTGGGCATAACTCCTGCTGGACCTAAAACTTTTGCGTATTTGGCAAGTAAAGGCATGAACTTTGGTTCTGCGATAAACACCTCAAAATCAACGTTTGGTTTTATTTTTCCGCTATCTATTCCAGATAAACTTGATTCATCTAAAGTAACGTCTGCCCCATTAACTTTTCCACTTGAAAGAACTGCAATCTTTTTCGTTTTTCCAGTTCCATGTGGAAGATCCACTGAAAATCTAATTCCTTGTTTAACTGGATCTATGTTAAGGTTAATGTGAAGTTCAATACTGGCATCAAACTTTGTTTTTGATTCAGCTTTTACTCTCTTAATGGCCTCACTTAATTTGTATTCTTTTATGTCTCTTTCTTTCTTCACCTTTTTCATTTTTCTACCTCTATACCCATTGATTTAGCAGTACCTTCTATTATCTTTACTGCCTCCTCCAAATTTTTAGTATTTAAATCCGGCATTTTTTGCTTAGCTACTTCTTCAACTTGAGCCTTAGTTAATTTTCCAACTTTTTCCTTATTTGGAGTAGAAGATCCTTTTTGTAGTTTTAATACTTTCTTTATTAAGTGTGTAGAAACTGGTGTTTTGGTTATAAATGTGAAGGTTCTATCTTCATAAACTGTTAATAGAACAGGTATAATGTTTCCTTCCATTTTTGTGGTTCTAGCATTAAATTCCTTACAGAAATCCATAATCGATACACCATGCTGACCAAGTGCAGGTCCAATTGGAGGTGCTGGTGTTGCTTTTCCAGCATCAACTGCAAGTTTAACTATTGCTTTTACTTTTTTACCTTTTTTAGCTACTGCCATAATTTTTCCTTTTAACTTTTAAAGCTGAGATACTTGAGCAAAGTCTAGTTCTAGTGGTGTTTCTCTTCCAAAAACAGAAACCAAAACTTTCACCTTACCTTGCTCCTCATTAACTTCATCTACTTTTCCTAAAAAGTCCTTGAATGGGCCATCATTAATTTTAATAGAATCTCCAGCCCTAAACTTAGCTTCAAACTTAGGAGCTTCCATTTTAGCAAATTTCATTAGTGTCCTAACTTCTGATTCAGGAAGTGGGGTAGGGGTTGATCCCATTCCAACAAATCCTGTTACTCCAGGTGTAGATCTTACCACATACCAACTATCGTCACTCATTTCCATTAGAATCATTAGATATCCAGGAAACAATTTTTCGTCAACTGATCTCTTTTTTCCTTCAGATACAACAATTTTTTGTTGGTGAGGAACAAATATTTTAAATACCTTATCTACATGCCCTGCAGCTTCAATCCTTTCTTTTAGAGTTACTGCTACCTTGCTTTCATGTCCTGAATAGGTATGTACTACATACCAATGAGCATTATTAGATATATTCTTGTTTATTACAACAACATTTTCTTCATCAATTTCTTCATCGCTCATTTGTTGAGCTTGATTCAACTGGCTTGTTGTTTGATCATTTGTTTGATCAAGCTGGTTGTTATTTACTTGATTTGTATTTGTTTCTTCCATAATTACTTTGTAAGTATTAAGGTTAGCAATTCTTTAAATACATAGTCAAATAATGTAATTAAAAGTCCTGCTGTAATACTTATTCCAACTACATAAGCAGTCAATCTTAAAGTTTCTCTCCTACTTGGAAATTGAATTTTCTTCAATTCCTCAATAGATTGTTTAATGAATCCAATGACGTGCTTCACGCCGCACATTGTAACATGATTATTTTTTCTTCTCAATGGTATAATGCTATAGATATGATTAGTTTGTTGTTTCAAAGCCCTCTCACATTTTTCTTGTTAGCAGGGGCGTTAATAGTATCTATTTGTATACATGAATTTTCTCATGCTCTTGCTGCTTATAAACTAGGAGATCCTACAGCTAAGTATCTTGGAAGATTAACTTTAAATCCCAAAGCTCATCTTGATCCTGTTGGAACTTTATTTCTTCTTTTCGTGGGGTTTGGGTGGGGTAAACCTGTTCCTTTTAATCCATTGAATTTAAAGAATCCTAAAAGAGATGCAGCATTAATTTCTTTAGCAGGTCCTGCTTCTAACTTTATCCTTGCAGTTGTTCTATCTCTTCCCTTTAAATATCTTGGAATCAACTCTTTAACTGGAGTATTTTTAGGATTAACTATTTTATATAATCTCACCCTTGGGTTTTTTAATTTAATTCCATTTGGACCATTAGATGGAAATAAGATTGTTTATGGTTTTCTTCCGTACAACTTATCTGTTCAATGGGAAGATTTTCAGAGATATGGAACATATATTTTAATGTTTTTAGTCCTAACTAATTCTACAGAGAAAATACTTACACCTTTGGTTGATACAACAATGAAAATATTAGGTGTTTATTTGCCTTAGTAACAATAAATACAAAGATACTTGATTTGCACTCTACCTCTTGTTTGTTATTATTTTATTAATGCTCATCGAGCAAACCTGATGTGCTCGGACAAACCGAAGGTCGTGTAAATCTTCCATCGATTTGATCTTCACTGGGAGCTAAGAGTGTTTAATTCGAAAGTTTTAAACCTAAGCACCCACCTGTACTCAAACGGAGATCCGATCTTGGTGGATCGACACATCGGGGCAAATTTATACCTCGCAATTGCGAGGTTTTTGTTTTTATAAAGTATAATATCGTAATGATGTTGTTTGATGGAAGAAAAGAAGCAAGCTTTCTTGATAAAAAAATAGAAGAGTATGTAAAAAATCACTCAGTAGACAAAGAGTTAGCAATAATACAAATAGGTGAGAATTTATCTTCTGACAAGTTTATTGAAATAAAGAAAAAGCTTTGTGACAAATTTAACATCCCAGTTTCTACTTCGTATATCAAAGATAGCCTTTCTGATGAGGTTATAATTAGTTTGGTTAAGAAAATACTTGATAATGACAAGGTTTCAGGATGTATTATTCAGCTTCCTCTACCTAGAAAAAGCTTAAATAAATTGCTTGATTTAATACCTTTAGAAAAGGATATTGATATCATATCTACAGAAGGTAAGAAAAGCTTTTATGAAGGAAATTTTGTTACCCTTCCTCCTGTTGTTAGATCATTGAAACATTTCATTGATGGAAACAAAATTAATTTGAATAATCTTGATGTAACTGTAATAGGAGATGGAGATTTAGTTGGTAAGCCTATTGCTTATTATTTGTCCAAGCAAAAAGCTAATGTTAATGTCTTGTCAGACTATGATGGCAAGTGCAAAATATCTTGTCAATTACTAATTTTATCTGCTGGGGTCTGTAACTTAGTGAAGGGAGAAAATATTGAACATGCTTGCAATGTGGTTGATTTTGGATCAAGTGTCATAAACAACAAATGTGTTGGTGATCTAGATATGAATTCAAAACTGGATCATTTGAATTTTATTTCAAAATCCCCAGGAGGAATGGGACCTCTCGTTGTTAGATACTTAATTATGAATTTTTTAGGTATCTAATGTACTTGCTATTAAAAGATATAATCCTATAGCTTTGACTAATATTTGGTTTGATGCTACAATAGCAACATAACTAATCAAAAACAAGGAGAGAGTGATGAAGAAGATTTTAGCCTTCATTTTGCTTTCAGCCATGGTGTCTGGATGTGCATCTACTACTGTTACCTCTGTGCTAAACAACGTTGCTACAAGTGAGAAGCAGCCTCTTAGCCCTGAGGTAGATAATGCTCTTACTACCGCTTGTGCTGCTACTATTGGTAGAATTGCAGCTGATCGGGTTGAAGAAACTCTTCCCTTGTGTGTTAACAGGGTAAGAGAGTTTTTTGAATATCACGATCAACTGTGGCTGGATTCTGATGAGATATATTTTGTCTCATTAGATGTCGTCAGACTGTGGTCTGATGCAAGAATCAAAACGTACGCTGAAGCGTATGGGTGTCAAAATGGATGTGTTATCCAATTTGACAATTTTCCTGCAGCAAAAATTTTAGATGTTTTGCAGGAAGAAATGGTTGAGATGGGAAACAATCTACGTAGCAAAGGTTATGTAGTTCCCATCTATGAAAAATAGTTAAAACCGGCAATTCAGAAATGAATAAAGCCGGTTTTTCTTAGTACTAACTTGGGACTTGATGGAGCCTGGAGAGGGAATTGAACCCTCGACTTCTTCCTTACCATGGAAGCGTTCTACCACTGAACTACCCAGGCAATAAAAATTAATCCTTCTTTTTATCTAGTTTTTCTAGTTTCAAAAGCTTTACTCCAAAATACACAACAAGTGAAATGATTAAGAAATCAATTAGTGTACTTATAAAATTTCCTATTCCTAATTCTGCAGAACCAATTTTTAATACTGATGTTTGAAGTCCTCCTGTAAGTCCTAATACCAAACCAAGTAAAGGGTTAATTAAATCTTTAATGATAGAAGATACAATTTCAGATACTGCTCCCCCAAGGATAAAGCCAACGGCCAAACCTACTACTCCTTGTTCTCTAATAAATTTTATGAAATCTTTCATGCTTTTTTAAGATTAAATTAATAAACACTGGTGCCGAGAGAAGGATTTGAACCTTCGAAGGCAAAAGCCAACGGTTTTACAGACCGCTCCATTTGACCACTTTGGTATCTCGGCATGGAGCCGTCTGTGAGATTTGAACTCACAACCTGACGCTTACAAAGCGCCTGCTCTGCCATTGAGCTAAGACGGCCTATTCTAACTTAATTTTCAAGGTAACTCTGTCTTACGATTTTAGCATAATATATATTTATTTTGTATTTCTAACAGCTGATAAGTTGCTATGGAAAGAAATAAGTACTATACTGTCAATCACCAACATGAGAGACAGAAAAAGGAGAGATGATATGTTGAATGGCATTTCCATATTGACAATTTCGAAGAAACCATCGTCAGAGGAGATTGAGACTAGGTGCTCTAAAAGTTGTATAGCACGTCGCGAAGGGTTATGTCCCGGGTCTCCTCATGATTGTGGACTGTGTGATGAGGAGCTACCTTTGTCTCCGATGGATACTATTCAAGAATTCATGGAAGGTGGCTTTCACATAGAGCAGATATTTTAAACAAAGTTAAAGTATAAAGTCTCTCAAACGAAAGACCGGATTGGTGTTATTAAACATATCGCCGGTCTTTTTGTTGACTTTAAAACACTAAATATGGTTTAATTCACAATGTTATGTCAAGAGTATGTGATATTTGCGGGAAAACCTATCAAAAGTCAAACTTAGTACCAAGAGGTATTGGTAATCGTGTTACTAGAAGAACTAAATCTCATAACAAAGCTAATCTTAGAGTGAAAAGATTTTTAATAAATGGGGTAAGAGTCAAATTCAAGCTTTGTGCTTCTTGTTTAAAAAGAATAAAAAAAGAAGATAAAGATATGCAAAGAGAGATGGAAGCAAAAGCTCAATTAGTGGAATTCAAGTAACCATTCTCAAAGTCTTTCCATGATACCTTGTTCTTACCTTCAACTTGTAGCTGTTCAATTAATAGTTTTCCATCTTTAATTACTGCTTTGTATATTTTAACTTTTAAGTCCTTATCGATATGCTTCTTAAGTTTTATTCTTGTGATCAAGTACTTACTCTTTTCCAAGTTTTTTAAATATGTCCATGCAATAGGCCACGGATTAAATGCTCTTACTACTCTTTCTATTTCTTCTGGTTTTTTACTCCAGTCAATTAGAGCGTCCTCCTTGAAGATAAAAGTACTTTTGGGATGAGTTTTTGAGAACGTAAATGTTGCAAGTTCTTTATCTTGAACAATGGGCTTTATTTGACCTTGTGAATATTTTTCTAGTATCTCTGGGAGTTTATCTGAAGCAATTTTGAATAAGATATCATAAAGCTCACCTGCTGTCTCATTTCCGTTCATACTATAACAGCTTTGAAATAATATTGCTCCATTGTCCATTTTTTCATCCACCACGTGAAAGGTTATTCCTATTGTTTTATCACCGTTTAGTATTGCAAATTGAACAGGGCTAGAACCCCTGTACTTCGGTAGAAGAGAAAAGTGTATATTTATAAGTCTGATATCAAATAAGCTAATTATTTCTTTTGGAATAATAAAACTGAAATCTGCAACAACTCCATAGTCAGGGTTGGTTTCCTTTACTTCTTCAACCACTTTTTCTAAATCTTCTCCTTTGAGAAACTTTATTTCCAGAAACTTTATATCATTTTCTTTAGCCCATCTTTTGACTTCAGTCTCCCTTTTGATTTTCTTCCTTCCTACTACAACGTCTTCTTTAGTAACTATTAGTACTATGTCAAAGTGTGATTTTAGTGACTCAAGTATTGGGATTGATCTGTTTGATGTTCCAAAAAAAGCAACTTTCATACGAGGCTTTCCTTTTCAATAATCTCATCAAATTCTTTTTGAGATATGGTGTTTCCTATTACTTTTGAGGTAAATAATATTCCGTTTAGATGATCTACCTCATGTTGTATTGTTCTTGCAAAAAATCCTTCTGCTTTGATTTTTAAGTTGCTCCCATTGAGGTCTTTAGCCGTTACTTTTATTTTTTTAAACCTTTCTACAAGTCCATATTTATCTGGGACACTTAAACATCCCTCCCAATCAGTTTCTGTCTCAGAAGAGGAAGATGTGATCTTAGGGTTTATTAAAATTATGTCATCGGAATGAATCTCTTGCGGATTAATGGGATCTTCAAAGAAGTTTCTTACTACTATTATTCTTTGTGATATTCCTATTTGAGGAGCTGCAAGACCTGCTCCTTCAGGATCTTTTGCTAACTTCACAGTGTCTAGAAGGTCCTTTGCTGTGTTTTTTACGTCACTAGTGATGTTGCTCACTTTTTGAGCTTTTTTGTTTAGTATTGAGTTGGGAACGGTAATTACAGCTTTGACTGCCATAGCAATATTCTAGCATAAAAATAGGCTCTAACGGTTGTTTGTTAAAGCCTGTGTACAGAAGAATTAAAAAAAGAAAATTGCAAAAATAAGGTTTACTGTAAACAGTATCCCAGTTACCCCCATTAGTAGAGAAAAAATAGAGTTTAGAGCTTCTTCTTTTCCTCCTGGGGAAAAACCCTTTCCTTCCATTGGTGTTGTCTTTACCATCAAGTCAAAAAACACATAAAAAGCTACGCTAAGACATACTGCTCTGAACAATGGACTAGCTAGTAAAACTAGTAAACTACTTGAAATCTCCTCCATTTCTTTCTCCTTTTGTTGGTGCTTACATTGTATGACAAAATATGATTAAAATCAAATAGAATTACAACAAGCAAAGTTATAAATATTCTTGACTAAAAGTTTCCTGTGATATACTCAAATTTGAATAACATATGAAATTGGTAATTGTGGAGTCGCCTACAAAGGCTAAGACTCTTTCATCAATCCTGCCAAAGGATTACGCAATAGAAGCATCAATGGGTCATATAAGGGACTTACCTAAAAGTGGCTTAGGTGTTGATGTTGAAAAGAATTTTGAAGTTGAATATGTTGTTCCTCCTAAAGCCAAGAAGACATTAACAAGTCTTAAAAAGAAATCCAAAGATGTAGAAGAGATTATTCTTGCGACTGATCCTGATAGAGAAGGAGAAGCAATTGCATGGCATTTAGAATATTTACTTACTCCTAGGAAAGGAAACATTAAATTTGGAAGGGTTGTGTTTCATGAGCTTACAGAATCTGCAATAAAAGAAGCATTTAAAAACTTAGGTAAGGTGGATATGAATTTAGTAGATGCTCAGCAAGCAAGAAGAGTTTTAGATAGGCTTGTTGGTTATAAATTATCCCCACTTCTTTGGAAAAAGGTGATGTATGGTCTATCTGCAGGTAGGGTGCAAAGTGTTGCAGTAAGATTAATTGTTGAGAGAGAAAGAGAAAGACAATCTTTTAAACCAGATGAATACTGGTCGATGAAGGGACTATTTGAAAAAGTGAGCTCAAAGGAGCCTTTTGAAGCCTTCTTGTTTGAAAAAAACGGGAAAAAGGTAGAAATAAAAAATAAAGAAGAAGCTAAAAAGATTGAAGGTGATTTGAAAGGAGATATGTTTAAGATCTCTTCCATTGAAAAGTCAAAAAGGGAAAGTAAACCCTATGCTCCTTTTAGTACATCGACTCTTCAACAAGCCATGTCTAATGTTTTTGGTTTTACAGCTAAAAGGACAATGTCTGCTGCTCAAAGTTTATTTGAACAAGGGATAATTACTTATCATAGGACAGATTCATTAAACTTATCTCCGGTTTTTGTAAACAATGCTCGAGGATTTGTTGAGGATCAATTTGGAAAGGAATACTTACCTGAAAAAGGTGTTTTCTATAAAACAAAGTCTAAGAATGCACAAGAAGCACACGAAGCAATAAGACCTACTAATCTGCTTTTTATACCAGGAAAAGGTAAAAAGAAATTAAAATCAGATGAGTTAAAAGTTTACTCAGTAATCTGGAAAAGATCACTTGAATGTCAGATGGCTCCTGCAGTGTATGACTTAACAACTATAAAAGTAGAATCTAGTAAAAAATATTTGTTTAAAGCAGTTGGTTCTTATGTGAAATTTGATGGTTGGTTTGCAATTGGAAAATACTTGGGGATAAGTACTGTTGGTAATGGAAATGGAGAATCTGACCAAACACTTCTTCCTGAGTTGTCATTAAATGATAAAGTTGCCTTGAAAGGGTTGATTTCTGAACAGCATTTCACACAGCCTCCTGCAAGATACACAGATGCTACGTTAATTAAAAAGATGGAGGAGATTGGTGTTGGGAGGCCTTCTACATATGCTCCTACAATTACAACGATTCAATCAAGGGGGTATGTTGAAAAAGATGGGAGGTCTTTTATTCCAAAAGATGTCGCTTATGTAGTAAATGATCTTTTAGTAGCACACTTTCCGGATATTATTGATTATGGATTTACTGCGGAAATGGAAGAGGATTTAGATGAAGTTGCAGAAGGCAAAAAGAAGTGGATCCCTCTTGTTAGAAATTTCTATGAGCCGTTTGAAAAAACTTTAGTTGAGAAAGACAAGGCCTTAAGTAAAAGCGATGTGACCAACCTTGGGGAAAGTGGAGAAGCATGTCCAGAATGTGGCAAGCCTCTGGTTTTTAAACTTGGAAAGTATGGGAAGTTTTTAAGCTGCTCTGGATACCCTGATTGCAAGTATGCAAAACCGTTGGTGGGGGAAAATGGAGAAAATGAGCAGAAGGATTATGGTAAGTGTCCTAATTGTTCTGATGGTGTTCTTAAGTTAAAACAAGGAAGATTTGGAAAGTTTTTAGCATGCAGCAATTACCCAAAATGCAAGACGACACAAAACTTTATGGATAAAGTTGGTGTTAAATGTCCTAAATGTGGAACAGGGGATGTTGTTGTTAAAAGAGCAAAGAGAAAAAAGTTTTATGGTTGCAGTAGGTATCCTGATTGCGACTATAGTAGCTGGAGGAATCCTCTGCTTAAAAAGGAAAAGAAAAGAGAATCTGTAACGTCTTTATTTTGAAGTTAAGTTCTCTTTGCTGTTTTTTCCTTTGTGATAAAATCCTGTGTAGATTAAAAAATAAAGGAGAGAAGATATGGAATCTAAAGGATCTATTGAAGTGATTTGTGGTGGTATGTTTAGTGGCAAAACCGAAGAAATGATTAGGAGGTTAAGACGGGTAGTAATTGCAAAACAAAGTTTGCAGGTGTTTAAGCCTATGGTAGATACAAGATTTAAATCAGGTAAGATTACATCTCACTCTGGGGAAGAGTTTGATGCAGTGGCGGTAGAAAAATCACAAGACATACTGGATTTAGCCTTGCCAGAAATTTTAGTGGTTGCAATTGATGAAGCTCAATTCTTCGACGCTGGGGTTGTAGAAGTAGCAGATAAGCTATGTCAGACTGGTAAAAGAGTAATTATTAATGGTTTAAATCTAGACTTTAAAGGGGAACCATTTGGGTCAATGCCTGATCTTATGGCAAAGGCAGATGATATTACTCTACTTAAAGCAATATGTGTGGTATGTGGAGATCTTGCTACAAGAACGCAACGTTTAGTTAATGGCAGACCAGCTAAATATACTGATCCACTTGTAGTTATTGGAGCTGAAGAGTCATATGAAGCACGTTGCAGGAGACATCACGAAATTCAAAGATAAACAAAAGTAAAATTAGTGGTATTGAAAGGCTGTTAGACTTTAGTTTTAGCAGCCTTTTACTTTTTTAATTTAAGCATAAAAAACGGGTACTTAAGAAGGGCAGTTAAGAGACTGGCTGTAGTTAGATAAAACCCGAAAATAACTATAATTACCGTCTCAATAAACCTTTTCTCAAGTACCCGAAATATTTGCTTTCAGTTAAGGTTTGTCACGTCTTAATGGGGTAAATAACCCTGTGACCTAGAAATTTTTTCTAGAAACCCAATATTGCGGGGTTATGCCTTCTTTCTGAACTGCTAGGATGAGCTTAGCATAATTAATAACGTCTGTCAAGCTATAGGACATGAAGAAGACTAGAGAAGTGAGTAGGTTGTGGAATTTAAGATGAAAGTAGGATGGTTTTATGTTATTGCTAAATATATTTTCATGTGATAACTTACTAATGTCCTGAAGCTCTCTCCCAGAAATGGGTTCAGGTGAGAAATTAGCAAGTGTAAATTAAATTTCAAAACTAAAAGAGGGAAACTCGAATGATTATTTGACTCCTTCGTTTGTTCCCTCAAAAAAATAAATAAATGACAAAATATAAGTTACCAAAAATACAAGATATGCTTGATGCAGGAGTTCACTTTGGTCACCAAGCAAAAAGATGGAATCCTAAGATGGAGAAGTATATTTATACTGTGTCTAAAAATGTTCATATAATTGATTTAGAGAAAACTGAGGTTGCTTTGAAAGAAGCTTGTGGATTTTTGTACGAGCAATCCTCCTTAGGTAAATCAATTGTATTTGTAGGCACAAAAAGGCAATCCAAGGATGTAGTTGAGCTTGAAGCAAAAAGATGTGGTGCTATGTATGTAAATGAAAGATGGGTGGGAGGTACTATTACTAACTTTGAAACAATCAAAAAGAATCTAGACAAGCTTCTTGATTTGATAAAAGGGAGAGAAGAAGGAAGATTTGATGTTTATACCAAGAGGGAAAGATTAATGATTGATAGAAATATTGAGAAATTACAAACCTCTTATGGTGGAATAGTTAGCTTAAAAAAAAGCCCTGAAGTTTTATTTGTGATCGATCCAAGAAGGGAAAAGACTGCAGTGAAGGAAGCTAGAAGAGCAGGGGTTCCTGTTGTAGGAATTGTTGATACAAATGCAGATCCAACGGAAGTAAACTATTCAATTCCAGCTAATGATGATGCTATCAAATCCGTAGCCTTGTTAGTAAAAGCTATATCTAGTGCAGTAGAAGAAGGTTATAAAGAATGGGGCAAAGCAAAGAAAGAAAAAGAAGAAGAATTAAGAAAAGAAAAAGAAAAGGAACTTGAAGTTAAGTCTGAGGTTAAACCAGAAGAAGCAATAGCAGTAGAAGAAAAATTAGTTGAAGAAGTTGTGAGAGAAGAACAAGAAAAGATAGTTAAAGAATCTCCTACTGAAGAGGTTTTGGAAGAAGATTCAAAAAAGAGTAAAGAAGAAAGTAAGTCTAAGAAGAGTTCCAAGTAAATTTTTGCTAATATAATGTAAGTTGGTTACAGGAGGTAAATATATGGCAATTGATGTGGAAAAGATTAAAAAACTAAGAGAAGAAACTGGAGCAGGAGTACTTGAGATTAAGAGTGCTCTTGAAGAAACAGCAGATGATTATGATAAAGCTAAAGAAATTTTAATGAGGAAAGTAGCTTCAAAAGCAGCTAAAAAGGCTGATAGAACGGCTAATGATGGGCTTGTTTATTCCTATATTCATAATGGAGGGAAGGTTGGGAGTATGATTTTAGTCTCATGTGAGACAGATTTTGTGGCAAAAACAGAAGACTTCAAGAAATTGTGTCATGAAGTTGCTATGCAAGTGTGTACGGAAGAATTAAATAACGTAGAAGATTTGTTAGAAGCAGAATACATTAGAGATCCTTCTAAAAAGATAATAGACTTAGTAAATGAAGCAATTGCTAAGCTTGGGGAAAAGATAGAAATAGTTAAATTTGTAAAGTTTAGTGTTGGAGAATAAATCTCCTTTTGATATTATCATTGGTATGGATATTTCTGATTTACGAATCAAGTTATCTAAATCTATTGAATTTTTAAAATCTGAACTTAACCAGATTAGAACTGGAAGAATTTCTCCCCAGCTCATATCAGATGTTTCTGTTGAAGCTTACAATGGCACTGTTATGACTTTGAAGGAAGTTGGTTCTATCACAGTGATGGATCTCCACAACCTTGCTGTTACACCGTGGGATAAAGGTGTGATGGATGCAATAATAAATGGAATTAGAAATAGCAATTTAGGGTTAGGAGCTGTGAAAGAAGCAGATAGAGTTAGGGTTACTGTTCCAGCATTAACTGAAGAAAGAAGAGTTCAGTTTACAAAAGAAGTGTCAGAAAAGGTAGAAGAATCTAAAAACTCAATGAGAAACATTAGACAGGATGCCATGAAGGATATAGATAAGCTCTTTTCTGATAAATTAATTGGCGAAGATGAAAAGTTTAAGCAAAAGGAAGAAGTGGAAAAGATTGTTAGGGAGTTTGTTGGACAGGCTGATACTTTGGGTGAAGAAAAGAAAAAGGAAATCATGACGATTTAATTACATGAGTATTCTCAACATACTTTTTATTTTAATAATTATGTCCGTTCTTGTTTTGGTACATGAATTTGGACATTTTATTGCCTCAAAAAGAAATGGAGTAAAGGTTGAAGAATTTGGGATAGGGTATCCGCCAAGATTGTGGGGAAAGCAAAAAGGGGAAACTCTTTATTCTATTAATCTTCTTCCATTTGGGGGATTTGTGAAGATTGCAGGAGAAGGTGCTGAAACTGAGAGTGAGGAGAAAAAGTTTTTAAAGGACTCTAAGAGCTTTGTATCTAAATCTCCAAAGCAAAAGATGGTAATTTTATCAGCTGGCATATTAATGAACTTTCTTTTGGCAGTAGTTTTGTTTTATGTGTTTTTTCTTTTTAATGGTTTTAAGACGTTTTACATTCCAATGATTTTTGATCACAAGTTCAAATTTGGAAGAGAAGAAATTTATAAAACAGTGGTGTTTGATATGGAAGATAATTCAGCTGCAAAGCAATATGGAATAAATGTTGGAGATGTAATCTTAAAGATAGATGGTGTAAGCATAAATGAAGTAACAGATATGAGGAAAGCATTATCAGGAAAGGCTGGAAAAACGGTGGAAATAGAAGTTTTAAATTTAAATGATAAAACACAATCAAATGTTAAAACAATAAGCGTAGTTCCTAAAACAAATGTTGCACCTAAAAGTCTTGAAGAAGGTGATTCCATAATTGGAGTTTATCTTGGGAATGCTGTTTCCATAAACTATGAGAAGCCAATAGAAAGGATATTATCAGGGTTTCTTTATTCGTATGATATTCTTTCTTATTCAATAACTGCTTTTGGTAAGATAATAGGGTTGTCAGTTGCTACAAGAGATATATCTCCTATATCTAATAGTGTGGCAGGACCTGTTGGAGTGTTTAATGTAATAGGGAGTGTTTTTAAACAAGGAGGGCCCAGACTCCCACTTGTCTTAATGGATACAGTTGGAATTATATCTCTTGGTTTTGCATTTTCTAATATACTGCCAATACCCGCGCTTGATGGCGGTAGGATAGCATTTAAAGCATATGAGGTCATTACAAGAAAGAAAGTAAACGTCAATTTTGAATCAAACGTTCATAAGTTTGGTATGGTTGTTCTTCTAGTGTTTGCTGTCTTAATTACACTTAAAGATCTTCATATATAATTGTTAACTTTTTAGCAATTATCCTTCTAAATCAATAATTATAGCAACGGTGCTTTATACTATTGTCTCAACCTTTCTAATGTGGTATAAGTTTTGCATTATTTTGAGTAGTGTGTGTATACTTGAGAATATAATACTGTAAGTAATTTGTTTAGTGATTTCTTTTGAGGGTTTGGATGATAGTTATTGAGTAAATAAATTATTCACAGTATGTACCTTTAATATTGTCAGATGGGTTCACTACTTGCTAGAAACTTATTATGACATTATTCTGTAAGAGAAGAGAGCAAAATTTAGTTTTATATTGTATTTATAGTTAAAAATGATGGTCTGGAGGTGTTTTCTGCCAAGCGTGATATTACGCTTATATCAAACAATATGTTCAACTGCTAGTGAACATTAAATGTTTGATGCAAAAATATGACAAAAGTAAAAGTTAGACATGGAGAAAGTTTAGATCAAGCTTTAAGAAGATTTAATAAAGAAGTGTTAAAAGCAGGTATACTGCAAGAGTTAAAAGATAGGGAACATTATGTTAAACCTAGTGAAATAAAAAGAAGAAAATACAAAGAGCTAAAGCATAGATTTTATTTGGAGGGTAAAAACAAATGATGGTAGATAATCTTAGGTCTAAATTAATTGAGTATCAAAAAGCCAGTGATTCTTTTAAGCTTGGTGTGTTGAGGTTTTTCTTATCTCAGGTGAAAAACAAGGAAATAGAATTGAGAGCTCAAGGAAAAGAGTTAAGTGATGAGGACGTATTTAAAGTGTTAAGGAAAGAAATAAAAAATAGGAAAGAAGGAATTGAAACATACGCTAAGGCTAATAGATCAGATCTTCTTCAGAAAGAAAAAGATGAACTTGAGATTTATTTAGAGTATGCAAAATTATTTCCTTTTGAGCTTGATAATCCAAATCCAATGGCTCAGAAAAGTAACTAGGTGAAAAGTTTTATGAATGCTAAAGATTTTCTGAACCAAAAAAAAGTGTATGTGTCTGTTACTGTCGTTAGTGACAAAGAAATGAAAGACTTGAACAAGAAATATCTTGGTAGAGATTACCCAACAGATGTTCTTTCCTTTGAAATAGGTGAGCTGCAGGACGATGGAGCTTTTTACCTTGGAGATATTGTAGTAAATAAAGAACAGGCTCAAAGACAGGCTTCCAGCTATGATAATGATGTTGAAAAGGAAATAGCAGAGCTTGTAGAGCATGGTATGTTGCACCTTTTAGGTGTTCATCATGAGGAGGAGAAATGAAGTTAGTTGTTGGGCTGGGAAATCCTGGAGAAGATCATAAGAAAAATAGGCACAACGTTGGATATATGGTTCTTGATAATTATGTAAGAAGTTTAAATCTAGACTGGGAAAATTCACAGAAGTTTGAGTCTGATATTATCCTTCAAAAAGATTTTATATTGTGTAAACCCTTAACTTTTATGAATAATTCAGGGAAGGCAGTCTCTAAAATCTTAGATTTTTATAAAATAAGCCCTGAAGAATTAATAGTTATACATGATGATGTAGATTTGCCTTTTGGTTTGGTCAAGAGGAAAATAGGTTCCGGCTCTGCAGGACATCATGGGGTGGAAAGTATTATTAAGAGTATTGGGACTAAAGACTTTTGGAGAGTTAGAATAGGAGTTGGAAGACCTGAAAACAAAAATATTCTGGTCGAAAACTGGGTGTTATTAGATTTTAGTGATAAAGAATTAGAAATTATAGAAAGTTTAAACATTGATTCACTGCTATTGTAAATTCTTTTGTTTATATTATTTTACATAATTTTCCAACGTTAATTAGTGGTTTACAATAACTGAAGATTTATACTAAAGTTTAGGCAGTTATGTACTATACAAAATATCGTCCACAAAAATTTACAGAAATATGTCGTCCAAATGAAGCTGCTGATGTACTAGCAAAACAAGTTCAAACAGGTAAAACTGTTCATGCATATCTTTTTGTAGGACCAAGAGGAACAGGAAAGACCACTGTGGCAAGAATTCTAGCTAAGGCCTTAAATTGTATAAAAGTAAAGGCAAACGGAGACCCTTGTGACAAATGTACTAACTGCGAGTCTATTAAATCTGGTTCTTATGTGGACCTAATAGAAATAGATGCTGCAAGTAATAGGGGAATAGATGATATAAGAGACTTGAAGGATAAGATAAAGCTTGCCCCAACAATGGGGAAGAAGAAGATATACATTATTGATGAGGTTCATATGTTAACTACAGAGGCCTTTAATGCACTTCTTAAAACTCTTGAAGAACCTCCAAAGAATACACATTTTATACTTTGTACAACTGAAGATCATAAAGTTCCAGCAACTATAAAATCTAGATGTCAAGTATTTAGATTTAAAAGAGCAACAGTTGGTCAAATCGTTGAAAAACTTAATAAAATTGCAGAAAGTGAAAATATAAAAATATCGGATCTTGAGCTTAAGAAAATAGCAGAAGCCTCTCTTGGTGGGTTTAGAGACGCTGAAACTCTGCTTCAGCAGGTTGTAGAAGGAGATATAAACATTGATTCTCTCTTGAGTGCTTCTTCCAAGGAAAAATATATAGAATGTGTAGATTATTTAATAAACTGCAAAGTTTCAAAAGCCCTTTCCATAGTTAACGCCGTATTTGAAGAAGGCGTAGATCTTTATGTATGGGTTGGGGAGTTATTGAAATATCTGAGGACTTTGATGTTTATAAAATCTGGGGTCTCTGAAAGTGCTGCAGAAGTTACAGATGAAATTATTGAAGCTACCAAACAACAAGCTAAGAAAGTGGATTTGAAATGGTTAGTTAACACCACGAATACTTTGCTTGAAGCACATAAAAGTATTAGGAGTTCTTTTATTCCTCAACTTCCAGTAGAAGTTGCTATAGTTGAAATTTGTTCTTATGGCCTTGAGGATGATTGTAGTGCACAAAAAAAAGGTGGAGATGATAAGGGCAAAGTTGCAAGAAAGGATGATGATGCTGATGATTTACTTGAGAAAGGTAAAGATGGCAGTGGGTTGAGTGAAAGACCTATTATTCCAATGAAAAAGATAAAAAGCCAATGGGATAGCTTTATTAAACAAAGCAGAGAGTTAAACCATTCCATAACTGCACTTTTAACTTCCAGCAAACCTTTAAGGGTGGAAGGAAGCTTTTTGGTTCTTGAAGTTTTTTACCCATTTCATAAGGAAAGGTTAGAATGTGCAAGGACAAGAAAATTACTTGAGGGCTTAAGCAAAGATGTATTTGGTGTTCCTCTAACCATTAAGTGTGTAGTAAGCAATGAAAAACCAAAAAAGAACGATCTTACTGATATGAATGTTACTATTCCGTCTGGAGTTGATAATAAATCAATAATAGAAGCTTTTGATGGTGGTTTACCTATAATGGCTAAAAATTGATACAATACTATAGATGAAGCTACCAAAGCCTATTTCAAACTTAATAGACTCTTTTGAAAGACTTCCTGGAATTGGTCCTAAGACCGCTCAAAGATTGACTTTCTTTCTACTTCATTTTCCACAAGAAGAATTAGAGAGGTTTGCAGATTCCTTGGTAGAACTTAAGAAAGGAACTAAGTTGTGTAATGTATGCAAAAATGTGACAGAATTTGATGTTTGTTCGGTATGTGATGATTCTTCAAGGAACAAAAAGTTAATTGCTGTTGTAGCTAATCCTCTTGATGCTTTTGCTCTTGAGAAGACAAACTTTAAGGGGGTTTATCATGTTCTTCATGGAATAATAGACCCATTAAATGGTGTTGGGCCGGATGACCTTTTTATCAAAGAACTAATAGATAGGATATCAAGATTAGTGGATGAACCGTCTTTTGATAGCGTAAATGAAGACAAGATTGTTGAAGTAATTCTTGCAACAAATACAAGTATGGAAGGAGAATCAACAGCCATGTATGTATCAAAGTTAATAAGGGAAAAAGGATTTGATTCAGACAGAGTTAAGTTAACAAGAATAGCTAGGGGTTTACCTGTGGGTGGTGATATTGAATATGCAGATGATATTACACTAAGTAGGGCACTTGACGGGAGACTGGAGGTATAACAATAAATACCTCTTTGTGATATTATTTTACTCAATATGAAGATTTATAATTCACTATCTAAACAGTTGGAAGATTTTAAACCTATTGAGTCTGGTTTAGTAAAAATGTATTGCTGTGGCCCAACCGTTTACATGCATCCCCACATAGGAAATTGGAGGCTTTTCTCTTTGTCAGACTTTGTCTATAGAGCCCTAAGGTTTAACGGGTATAAGGTTGACTTCGTTATGAATATGACTGATGTTGGTCATTTGTTTGAAGAGCAAGGTAATCCAGAAGGAGGAGAAGATAAGATTGAAAAGCAAGCTGTTGAAGAAGGAAAATCAGCCAAAGAAATTGTTGATTTTTATATTAAAGAGTTTTTAAAGGGTTATAAAGACTTAAACTTGTCTGAACCTAGAAAGTTTACGCGAGCAACTGAGTATGTCGATGATCAAATTGATTTAATAGCCACGTTAGAAGAAAAAGGATATACGTATGAAACATCTGATGGTGTTTACTTTGATACGTCTAAGTTTTCAAGTTATGGTGAATTATCTGGCCTTACTGTTGAAAACATTAAAGAAGGTGCAAGAATTGATCCTAATCCTGAAAAGAAAAATCCCACTGATTTTGCACTTTGGAAATTTTCTCCCACTAGCAAGAAAAGACAACAAGAGTGGCAATCTCCATGGGGTATTGGCTTTCCTGGATGGCATCTTGAGTGTTCTGCAATGGTTCTTTCGGAGCTTGGGGATACTATTGATATTCATTTAGGTGGTGAGGATTTAAAAATGATTCATCATCAAAATGAGATAGCCCAGAGCGAATGTGCTACTGGAAAGAAATTTGTAAACTACTGGATTCATAGTGCGTTTTTAATGGTAGATGCCGGAAAGATGAGTAAAAGCCTTGGAAACTTTTATACCTTAAGTGAGGTAGTTAACAAGGGTTTTAATCCTCTTGATCTAAGATATTTATACATGACTGCTCATTATAGAACACCGCTTAACTTTACTTGGGAAGCTTTAAGTAGTGCGCAAAATTCTCTTAATAAAATATATGAAATAGTAGGAAGTTATGAGCAAGATCCAAAAGCTGAAATTTCTGATAAATATATCAAGAAATTTAGGGAAAAGCTGGAGGATGATTTTAACACCCCCGAAGCTTTGGCAGTTGTTTGGGAGTTGTTAAAAAGTGCTATACCTGAGGACTCAAAGTTAAATACTATTTTGAAAATGGATGAATTCTTGGGTTTGAAGCTTCAAGAACACATTGGGTATGAAATTCCTAATAACATTATAGATCTTGCTAAAATGAGAAGAGAATACAGAAGAAATGGGATCTGGGATAAAGCTGATGTCATAAGAAAGCAAATACTTGGAATGGGATATATTGTAGAAGACACACCAAGTGGAGAGTTTAAGGTTAAGAAGAAGTTTTAATATCTTACGAGTTAGTTTGTAGAAAGCCATTGGATATCATTCACACCTATATAATCTCTTAGTTTTAATACATATTTAGGTTCATATGTTATTTCGTCAGAAGGATATTTTTCGTTTTGTGTACCCTGAAGAGTTCTTTGAAAAGCTATTTTATTTGCAATAAAAATTCCGTTCATGGTGATAGCAGAAGATGCTTCTCCTTCCGTTATATTGTATGCAGTATATATTGAACCATCACAAATTATTCCTACTTTAATTGTTGTTACTGTCTTAGCTATTTCTACATTTCCTTTTACTATAAACAATGCTGTTGAACTATTTGCTACTTGAATTGCACTAGATATCCTAAGGTTTCCATTTATGAAAACTATTTGATTAAAGGTAGCACTAGAATAATTGCTTGGTATTTTTTGAGATGTTATCTCGTAGTCCCCGTCTACAAAGTAAATTCCATCTGCTGAAATTAAATCTTCTGATGTTGATATTTGGTTTTTTGAACTTGATGTCATATTAAAGAATTTATTGTAGTCGTAATCAGGAGGATTAACAGAGTTGTTCATATATAAGCCAACGGATGAATTAAAAAAGTCTATAAAATTTCCTTTCGTTTCTATTAATCCATCTGTATTGTCCTCGTAAGCTTCTGAAATCATGTCAATATCATTGTTTGATCTTACTATTCCTTTCCCTCTAACCTTTATCCATGGACCGTTTATACACATGTCTTTAGTGGAAGAATTTCCTGCTAAGTCTTCGGCATAAAATCTAGTGTAGTGACATATCTTCCAGTTACTATCGCAAAAATCTACTTTAGGTGTAATTAGGTATGCAGAGTATGCTCCTGGTAAAAATGGTGGGCTAACTAGTACTGCCCATGTGTTTGGTTGCCATGTGCTGCTACAACTGTATAAAGTTGAGAATCTACCAAACCCATCATGTACTCTTGTTGTGTATTGAAATTTATCAGTAAGTGTTGATAATCCAGATGTTGTATCATCTACGTGGGTCCAAACATAAAGCTCGTGATCACTACCGAATAACGCCCTAACTGCACCGGAATCTCTCCAGTTTCCTGGTGGTGTTTGATCTATTTTAAAGCTGGTAGTTTTGATGTTTTCTATGTTTTCTGCTTTGTCCACTGCATAATATTGAACTGTATGTTCTCCATCTGTTGCTACTGTAAAAGTGGTAGTTGGAGCTAAGGAGCTGTTTATGTTTACTGCATCCATCCACACTGTCCCTGCTCCTTCTATACCTATTTCCATATAGACACCAATAGCATTATCAACTCCTACAACAAAGTTTAATGATAGCTGCGTCCAATCGTTTGTTCCTGTTAAAGATGAACTTGTAGATAATAAGTTTATTGTTTGTTGACCACTTTGATCTTGAGATATTGCATATACTTTAAAATATGCAGAACCAGAAACACTTTCTGTCTTTATCCATGCATACGCATTCATATTGTTGTAGGAAGTAGAAACGGCAAAGTTATCTGAGTTGTTTATTGAGTGCCAAGATCCTCCTGTTGACGATATTTGAATTGAAGTTGTTGCAAATCCTGGTTTATAGTTCAAACTGTCTCTTGAGTAAGTTACATACTGATCTTGTACTCCAACTGCCCAATCTTTAGTATAAATTGGAGTATTTTCATCCGACATTTCAAATGATGGATTAGATATTAAATTTAGTGTGTCTGTGAAGTCTTTTTTTGCCCAGTTGCTGCTATCTATCTTGTAGTTTATTTCCTTAACACCGCTTTCAAGGTCAGTAGATGTGAGTGTTATTTCCACTGGAGTAACGTACCAAAGAAGTTTGCCATTTGGAGCAGGGGGTTCTTTTTCGGCGGTAGTAACGGGAGGAGTTGTTTCCGCAAAAACTTTAGTAGGAATAAAAGCAAACAAGAAAAGATATACGAATGTAAAGAGTTGTTTTCTTAACAAAGAAGATTTGGGCATTGAGTTAATGATAGTTTATTTTCTAGAAGTTTAAAAGGAAATAAAAACAGCTCACTGGTTTTTTACTCAATGAGCTGTCTAAGGTTTTGCTCTATTAGTTCTCTTTCTCCTCCTAATAGGTTTACAATCCTTTGTAAGCAAACTAACATTAACTCTCTTATATTGGTGGAATCAAAGTTGTCTATGCTTACACCACACTTAACGATATGTGCTAAGTACCTTTGTTCACCAAGTACTCTGCGAATTTCTATTGAGTACGCAGATCCAATAATTGTTGTTTCTATAACGTCAACGTCTTGTTTTAGTTGGACTTGGACCTTTGTACTCCTAAGAAGATCCTTTAGTTCGGTGAGAATACTTTCCATTTCCATTTTCTCTCCTTGTGTATGTTAAGTGTGAGAATTCTATCATTTTGGTTTCTTTTGGTCAACTATAGGATCGTGGTTAAAATACCTCTGGAGAACTAGATAATTGGAACTTTATTCTTTGAGTTTCATCTATGAATGCATTATTGAAAGTTTCAAGCTTTTGGTCAATAGTCATTAACTCTACCAAACCTCTTGCTATTTTGATTGACTTGGTTATACCAGCCTTAACAAGGCAACTTGCAGCTTCACTGTGATAATGGGATCGTATCTGATCAAACTTGATAATTTCGTCCCTTTCTTTACCAAAATACTTACCCTTATGGAGATCTTTGAGCATTCCACTGTAGTCATTATAAGCTTCTGTGAACCCTTTGGGGTAATATTGTGAAGAAAAAGACAAAATGGTTCCATTGTTTTGAGAGAATTTAAGTAATGTCTGTCTTGCTAAATCAAGTTCCTCAAATTCTTCCTTCCACTCTTCTTCTGTTGCAATGGAGGAGTCTTTACCAGATTTAAATTTATTTAATGCTTCTGCGTATTCAGAGCTATTTTTATAACTTTCTAAAAATTTTACTGGGTCTTTCACAGCTTTAAGCTTCTCATCATTGGGTACTTCAAAGGGCTTTTCGTTATTGCTTGGTGGATATTTTTCTTCCATATGAAAATACTACCATTTGCTATAATTTTTGTATGCCTGTTATTTTTAAAGATTTAACTATAGATGAAGCTAGTAGTTTGGGAGATGAAATAGTAACAAGTATAAGTGGTGGAAAAAGCGGAGGTATAGGAGGAAAGACATTAAAAGCAGTAAAAGATGAAGAAATATCTAACTCCCAAAAGAAAAGATTAAAAGAAGCAGAAGATAAAATTATCAAATCCCTAGAGCATTTTCCAAAAGATATAAACAAGGAAGTAAATGATAAAAATATAGATAAATACTGTTCTTGGTTGATTAAATCTTTAGATTTAGGAGAGCCTTTTGTTGAAACAAAAGATTTAGATTACAGTCAATTTTCAGCAGGTGGGCCTGGGGGACAGAATGTAAACAAAGTGGCCAATGCTGTTTTGTATAAACATAAAATCACGGGGTTGTTTGCAAATTCCAGAGATAGTAGAAATACAATAGAAAATAGAAATCATGCTGCAGATAGTTTATATGAAGATTTAAAGATATTAATTGATGATTGGAGAGTTGCTTTATCTGATATTCCTTCCAATAAGTTAGAGGATGTTATTAGAATCTTTATCAAAGAAGTTATTTAGTTTATATACAATTAAGTAGTGATGTTTAGTATGAATGTGTAAAATATGTCAAATTTCGTTGAAACTGAACAACCCAAAATACCTGTAGAGGAAGGTCAAGAACATGAGTATTTAAGCGGGGATTTGATTGAAGAGTTATGGCCTGGTGTGAAGGAATTACCAGAGAATGTTGTTGATAAAAAGAGTTATTCCATTGCAGAGTGGGAAAGGAAGGATGTCGAAAACACTTATGCTGATGTAATACCAAAAGTTGCACAAAGTTTGGATGAAGCTAAATCATTAGACGCAGTTTTTAATCATCTTCAACAAGTTGACAAGCTTTTTATGGGGGATTGGCTAGGAAAGAAGGTAGTGAAGGGGAGTATTTATTATGATGACTCACCAGTAGAATCAGGCGCATATTGCTATCTTATGAACAAGGCTTTTCTACCTGCATTAAGCAAACTTGAAAAATTAAGCACGAGTGGCAGTGCTACAGATCGTTCCTCTGTAATAACTAGACTTGAGGAGTACATACAAAAGCAGTATGAGTTTGACTCTTGGTATTTCAACAGAGCATCTGAGTTGGTTGTTAGTATGTTGAATATTAATGGTGCATCTGCATTTCCTTCAATAGAAAAAGCATCCGAGTATATTACTGATGTTAAGACTAGTTCCTACCAGCAGATTTTATCTAGAGAGTATGGGGAGATTAGTTATGACTATGATGAAGACGTATACTACAACAAAGATACGTATTTGGAGTTTGCTGATCCAGAGTATAGAAAATTTCACTCTACTGTTGTTAAAGCTATTGCTAATTACTCATGGAGTGAAAAAGAAAGACCAATAGCTGCAAGGTTTTTGACAGAATACTTAAGTGTGAGATCAGAAGGAAGTTTAGGAAATTATGTTGAAGCATTTGAAAATCTTGGTGCAGAAAATGCCGTTCCGTACTTGTTGAAAAATCTAAAGAGTAATGACACTCTAACAAGAAGAATGAGTGCAGAGATTCTTTTTAGACTTGAACTTGGTAATGTTGGTGTTACAGAAAAAGGCGTTGAATACCTTGGTAAATTATATGATTTAGGTAAATACAACGATCCTGACTTTTTTGTAAGGAGATTAAATAGCTCGGGTTTGATGGCAGTACTGGAAGAAGGAAGTATTAAAGGGGTTTTTCCGCTAAATCTTTATTCAAAAGAAGATGTGATTCAAACTGAAGTGCGTCAGTTGATGTCGCAGGAGTTATTCCTGCCAAAAGCAGACGAAACACCTATACAAAGGCAACAAAGAGATAAATACCTGCAGTTGTTCTTGGAGAACTATGAAAATATTTTTAACGATAAGTTTTTTAAAGGTACAGGAGTAAAATTAAATTCGCTTGATCTACATGAGCAAGGGTGGTTTCTCCTTAATTATTTAAAACTATCTAATCAAGAAGATACTAAGGAACTAGAACGACTAAGAAAGTTTGTTACAGAATATGGTGAATATGGACTTAAGTCATTTTTAGCTTTAGAGTATGGTGGCTCTGGACAGGAAATACTTGATTTTGCAGAAACTTCAAAGTTAGAAAAGGAAGAAAAGTTAGCCGTGCTTAAGAATTTTTATTGTGTTGCAAATGAAGCATTAGGTTTGCGAGAAATTTTTAAGCAAACAGAGACAGATATTGGTTATGAATTTGCTCCGCAAGTGTATGAGGCTTTTGTGAGAAAAAATGCCGAGTTCTTTAAAGCAGCACAGATTATAGCCAAGGGTGAGGGTGGAGATATAACGATAAAGGAACTACTGAAAAACATGAATACTATGGTCTTTTCTTTAAGAGCTCTAAAGGGTGTATATGAAGAAGATTCAGGTTTACGACTTGAGCAAAAGCCGCAGACCCAAGATGAGTATGATAAAGATGGTGTCCTAGTTAAGTCTGCCTCAACCTCCTTTGTACTGGTTGATAAATTAGAAAATCGCATTGTAATTTCTATAAGACCTAAGTCAACTATAAAGAAAGGTAGTATTTTGGGCGGTGAAGCTAGAATAAATTTTAGTGTAACAAATTCAAAAACTAAGGATAATGCAAGAATTAGTCTTGACTTAAGTGACTATGGGGATTTTATTGGTGAAGTAGATAAGCCTACAGTTGTTTCTTTAGATATAGGAGTAGGGAAACCTGATAGAAGTGCTGGAATTTGGCCTTCGCAACGTGTTGGACGTGTTTTGGGGCTTGTAGAAGGATCAGAAGGTGGTCATAGTGAACTTTCATTTAAGCCAGAAGTTGCAAATCATTTTCCTGAGGTTGCAGAAAAATTTAGAGGGTATATCAAATCAAGGTTTGTGAGATAGGTCTAACTCACTCCTGCACCCAGTTCTTTACTATGTTGTTATGCTCAGGGGTAGAGTATTTCCATATAAAATCAAATAACGTTCTAAAGGTATCGGTAGTATCTTTGTTATCTATTATTGTAATAATAATGTCTTTTCTTATCGTGGAGATTGCAGTTTTGGTTCCATATACGGTTACCTGAGCTGGTAGATTAAAAGGAAAGTTTTTGATATACCTTTCTTCAACTAATCTTATCTTGTCGTACTTTGTATACAGTGATTTTGCCTCTTCAATGTCTTCTAATGGTCCTATTACTTTTGCATGTATTCCTCTTTTGACTTGTTCTACTATTTGTGCAGACACTAAATTATCTACGTCTTTTCTCTTGTCATCGTAAGCAGATCTTAACAACAATATATCTTCTCCAGTATCATTTATGTCTTCATAAAGTCTATGTAAGCCTTTAATACCCTCAAGATATGTTATCAAAGGTTTGTTTTCTATGAGTGTAAATTGTGATTGAAGAGAGTTAATGAGTATTTCGTAGTTAAGTTTTGCATGATGAACCATTTGTGATTTTCTCTCTAATAATTTCTCAATTTCCTTGGGGGACTGAGGAAAGTATTTGGTAGTTGTGCCTTCTTTAACTTCTTTTACTAAGTTTTGTTGTTTAAGATCTTCAAGGATGTTATAAAGGTTAGTTCTTTTTTGCTCAGATTTATTTGCAATCTCTAGTACAGTAAGACCGCCATTATTAAGTAGGGTGGAGTAAACAGATGCTTCTTTGCTATCTAAGCCTGCTTGAGTAAGAACCTCATTAATTAGAGACATATATACATATAAGCAACTTTCCAATATACTGTCAACGGTATTGACATACCTATAATCTTATAGTACAATTATTCTATAGAACGTACATAATAGCTCTATTAATGTCTTGTAGATCTAGTCAAAGTACTTGACAAATATTAAACTATGAGATACAATATATTTAGAAAGTTAGAGAGAACATTTAAAATATAATGATCAAAGCTTGTTCCTACCGGACCTTAGTTGATAAGGTTTAAAGCTAAAAGTATAAGCTCGGGTTAAAGGAACCGAGCTAATTTTGTTTCTTAGGTGAAAATCTGCCCAAGATACACGGAACACTGTTTTCTTTCTAAAGTTGAAGGTACTTTATACCTATTTATTTAAGGAGAGAGTTCAAACTGGCCTACCGATATCTTAGACAGATTTTTGCTTAAGACAAATTATCTTAAGTAGATGTCAGCCTAATATTTCCTACCCAAGCGGTTGCTAACAAGTATATCTTTTAGCAAAGAAGTTTAGGAATGACTAAAAGAATGAATTAGAGAATCTGGTACTTTTAGAGTACAGAGTGGCTCAAATAAAAAGAGACTAAAGACAAGTAATAAACATTAATTTGTTTGTTACAAACCTACCCTTTGTAGTAAGTAAATTTATGACTGTTACACAAAGGAGAAGTACGTTAAGCATTTGCTTTCTGATTAGGTACTGTACGAAAAGTATAGTACCAAAACCAGATAGTAAGTAAGAAAGAAGGAGTACTTTTACAATTGAATATCCCAAGAATAGCTAAATATTTTCATTTTTATTTTGCCAAATGATTGTGTGCATACATACGTATATATGTATGCACCAACCATTGGACAAGATCAGTCCTTTGGAGAAGAGGAAAAATGAGAACAAAAGAGAAGTTGATGGGAATTTTATGCGGTTTCACTGTGATCTATGTGGTCGCAGTGATTGTTTTTCCCCAAGTTGTGAACACGGTATTGGGGATTATGACAGTGATTATAATTACCATCCTCCTTCTGGATGTATCAGAAGGGGGAAGAAAATGATTTATAGGTATAGAAGAGTGGTGAGGACATCTCATCACTCAGGGCTCATTACCGGAACCTTTATAAGGCTTCCTGGTAAAGAAGGAAGAAAAGCCCTCGTCACCGAGTATGAAGGTGATAAGGGAAAACAAAAAATCTTTCGTGGTGTAACAACCGCGAAAGTTGCTGACGTTAGTCTATTAATGTCAGCAAGATACGCCTCTATCATAGAGGTGTCTCCTTCTCTGTTAAAACCAACAGAGAAAGAGGTGAAATTCATGGCCAAGTTAGGCTATGAATTTGAGTCTACCCCTGAGGGAGATGGTATATATTAAAACTCAGGGATAGGGATAGAGGACCACGGTGTGTAATGTCCAAAAACTTAAACGCACAAGTCTCTTGGGAGGTAGTTGGAATATCTTAAAAAGATGCTAGTACCTCCCGAGTTTTTTGAGCTTTTCAAACATTGGAAAGTTCTGAAAACCCAAAAAGTGGAAAGGAGAAAAAAATGAAAATTAACATGGGTTTAGACAACATCCAACTATATGTTGGGTGTAATGTTCAAGAGGTCGGGGGTCGTTTGACCTTGATTACGCCTCCGGAAGAGGCGGCCAACATTATTGGTAGGAATGCGCAGAAAATTGTGCAGGAAATTCCTGCTAATGATCGGAAGGCAGTTGTGCTCACTGGTCCTATGGCTGTGTGGGCTTACCTCATCGTTTTCCATGCTGTTCTCCATGCCTTTGGAGAGGTGTGGTACGACGATGGAAGGGCGAACAAAGTGTTGATTTCTAAACACTAGTTCTGCAGAGGGGAGACTTCGACCTCATTTGTTTTCTCCCCATTCCCTATCTCTCTAATAACTTCTTGGTTAAAAAAATTGATCTAGAGGTTATGAAAGATCAAAAAATAAATAAAAAGGAAAGAGGAAAAGATGGAAGAAAAGAACAAAAGAAATACAGGTATCTGGGAGAAGATCTCCCAAGATAGCCTGGGGGTTCATGAAAGAAAGCTCCTGGAAAAAATAAAGGTAGCCAACAAAGAAATGCCAGAAGAGGTATTAAACAATATCCTTTTTAGTACCTATATAGGTGTTGAGAGCATTCTTAGCGGAGTAGAAGGATGTACTCTTTCTGTCTTTGAGGTAATTTTCCATAGTTACCTTTACAGTAATAAGCTTACCTTTGCTGTGGCTGAGGAGGAGTTAAGGAAGCGGAGGATAGATATATACCTTCCTTCCCACCAGGATGGAAATAGGTGTGTATGGACAAACCTAGTAAGATCCAAGAAAAAGTTTTTGGATATCTTTAATGCGGAAGTTATAAAGGAGGAATAAAATAAAGCCTCTTGGGAGGTGTATTGGAATATCTTAAAAAGATGCCAACCCACCTCCTGTAAGTTTTAAAAACTTGGGGATAAAAATGCGCTTCTGTGAAAGGAGAGTAGTAGGGTAGGACTGCTCGACTTAATGCACGGGAGCGCATTTTTGGTTCTTTCAGTTTAAACAAATTGACATTTGTCTATTATTCGTCTATTATTAGTCTAATATCCATGTTTAATCCTAGATATACAATAACATCTAAAATACTTAACAACATAAAAGAAATAACATCCTTGACCACCAAATTAAACCTTAAAAGATATCCTAAGACAATACTTCTGAAATTTGAGAAAATGGCTCTAGAACAATCTACATATTCTTCTACAAGTATAGAAGGAAATCCCCTCTCTTTAACTGAAGTTAAAAAAATACTTAAGAATAAACCTCAACATATTAGAGATACTGAAAGGGAAGTATTAAACTATAACGAAGCTTTGGAATATTTAAAAATAATTACTGATAAAAGTGCATCTGATACTTCATACACGAAAAGTTTAGAGATGAGTAAGATACTTCTGAATAACTCCTTAATTTTGAAAATTCATAAAAAAGTTACATCTGGTTTAATTTTAAAAGCAGACGAAGGTAAATATAGAAACAAACCTGTTGTTGTAAATAATCCTAGAAATGGAAAAATAGTTTATTTACCCCCTAATTACAAAGATGTAAATAAACTTATGGGAGAACTTATTGGTTTTATTAATAAAAATATGTTGATAATTGATCCAATTATCCTTTCTGGAATATTTCATAAGCACTTTGTAGTAATACACCCTTTTATTGATGGAAATGGAAGGACAGCAAGACTTCTCACTAAGTTTTTATTATCACGGATGGGTTTAAACACCTTTAATTTGTTTAGCTTTGAGAATTACTACAACAAAAATGTATCTGAGTACTTTAAGAATGTAGGTGTCTTTGGTGATTATTACGAAATTAAGAATTCTATAGATTTCACAGATTGGCTAGAATACTTTACCGATGGAATAATAGATGAACTCACAAGATTATTTAATGAGTTATCTAAGGCTAGCTTTAATCCTGAAACGTCTATGAAGTTGCATGATAAAAAAATAATAACGTATATAGAAAGCAATGGTTACATCACTGATTCTACTTATAAGAAAATCACTAATAGAGCTAAAGCAACAAGAGCATTAGATTTTAAAAGACTTGCTAAGTTAGGGGTACTAAAAAGAAAAGGTGGAGGAAGGTCTACTTATTACACTTTAAAATGAAAAAGGGTATGAAAAGGAAAATTAAAATATTTAAAACAATCAAAGGAGAAATACCTCTCCCAATATTCTTTCCTGATGCAACAAGAGCAGTTTTAAAAACTCTTGATTCCAAAGACATAGAAAATACAAAGACCCCTGGAGTGCTTGTAAACACATATCATTTATACAAAGACTTAGGACAAGATGTGTTAGAAATGTATGGTGGAGCAAGACAATTTATGTCATGGAATGGAGGTTTAATATCTGATTCTGGTGGATTCCAAGTTATGTCTTTAGCTAAATCTAAATTAGATTTGGAAGAAAATGATAAAAGTATTTTTAAGAATAATTTACTAAACTTATTAAAAAAATCTAAAAATAAAAATGACTATGTAAATAATAATGGAGTAACTTTTTATTCTAAAGATAATTTGTTTGGAGAAAAGAAAATAAAACTAACTCCAGAAAAATCAATTCAAATACAAATGCTTATTAATCCAGATATGTGTGTAGTGTTAGATGATTTTACAGATTTAGATGCAAATTATGAAAAAGCAAAAGAAACAGTTGAAAGAACTATTCTTTGGGCAAGGAAGTCTAAAGAAGAATTTCTTAAAATATGTAAAGAAAAAAAATTAACTGAAGAAAAAAGACCTTATCTTTTAGGAATTGTTCAAGGAGGTAATTTTTTGGATCTAAGAAAAGAATGCACGAAGAAATTAGTTGAAATAGGATTTGATGGATTAGGTTATGGGGGTTGGCCAATAATGAGAAATGGGAAGTTTAATCTTAATATTGCAAAAGTAATTGCAGAAAATTCTCCAAGTAACTATTTTCTGTATGGGTTGGGAGTAGGGAAGCCTGATGACATAGTTAAATGTGTAGATTTAGGGTTTAATATTTTTGATTGTGTACTTCCAACTAGAGATGCAAGACATGGAAGACTTTATGTGTTTAGTGCAGATTCAATTAAAGATATAAATGTGAAAAAAGATGGTTTTTATGGCTATTTTTCTCCTGAAAAGAGCAAATATACTAATGATAAAGATGTTATAAGTAAAGCTTGTGATTGCCTTTTGTGTAAAAATTATACTCGAGCCTACCTACACCACTTATTTAAAATAAAGGAGCCTTCTGCTTATAGACTTGCTACTATCCATAATCTTAGGTTTTACTCAATTTTAATGGAAAAACTTCGTTGAATTCTTTAGTTTTTTCTTTTAACAGATTACGCTTGATGATAATATAATGCTATGAAAGTATTAAGTATTTGTGGAAGCCCAAGAAAAGGAAATTCCGAGACCTTAGTCTTGTTTATTCAAGATCTTCTTAAAAAGAAAGGGGTGGATAATGAAGTAGTTCTTTTAAGAACAAAGAATATTAAACATTGTGGAGGCTGTGTGGAGTTTTGTAATAAAAATCTTAAATGTTTGCAAAAAGATGATATGAATGAACTAGTTAGAAAGATGGAGCAAGCAGATGGGTTTGTATTTGTATGTCCGAATTACTTTAGTATGCCTCCAGGAATATTTAAAGATTTCATAGACAGATGTAGTGTTCTTTATACAGCAAATAAGCAAGATGAATTTGGTAAAAAGAAAGCAATAGTGATTTGTGTTGGAGCGGAAGAACCAGAGTATACAGATGCTTGTACAAACAATGTTGCTCAATATTGTGAAACTCTTGGAATGAATGTTGTTGGAAGGAAGAGTATAAGATCAAGAAGTGAGCTACAAGGTAACTATAATTATGTTCTTGAAACACCTCACAACAAAGGGTTGAAGGAAGAAATTGAAGAATTAGTTAACCTTTTGTAAACATTGGTAAATAAAGAAAATATGGCAAGAAAGCATAAAGCTGTATAATCTTTTTATGTCTTCATTATCCGTAGGAATAGTTGGTCTTCCAAATGTTGGAAAGTCTACATTGTTTAATGCATTGCTTAAAAGACAAGCAGCTCTTGTTGCAAATTATCCATTTGCAACGATAGAACCTAATGTTGGTGTTGTAGATGTTCCTGATGAAAGATTAGATCTTCTTTGTCAATATGTAAGAAACGATTATCCAAGAACAGATAAACAAATTCCTGAGAAAATAGTTCCTTCAATAATTAAATTCTTTGACATAGCTGGGCTTGTAAAAGGAGCGTCTCAAGGAGAAGGGTTGGGGAATGAATTCCTTGGGCATATCAGAAATGTTAGTGCTGTTGCTCATGTAGTTAGAGATTTTCCAGATAACAATGTAATAAGATCAGGGTCTACAAATCCTTTAAGTGATGTTGATGTAGTTAATATGGAACTCATTTTATCTGATCTTCAGTTGATGGATAAATTAATGGTAAGGATAGAAAAGGATGTAAGAGTAGAAAAATCAAAGGAAATAACAAAAAAACTAGAAGTTGCTAAGAAAATTAAAGAAAACTTAGAAAAAGGTATACTTGCTTTGGATATAAATTTAGATGATGAAGAAAAAGAGCTAGTAAAAGAGTTAAATTTAATAACCTTGAAACCAATGATTTATATACTTAATGTCTGTGAAGAAGAATTGAAACAAAAACTTGCTCAGAAAATAGTTATTAGAGGTAGTGGGGCCATTGTAATATGTGCAAAAACTGAAGCAGATTTATCTGATTTTAATGAAAAAGAAAGGGAAGATTACCTTTCATCACTTGGGGTGAAGGAAACTGGATTAGATAAGTTAATTAAAAGGTGTTATGAACTATTAGGGTTAGAATGTTACTTAACTATGGGGCCTAAAGAAGTCCACTCATGGACAATTAAAAAGGGTTCTAGGGCTCCTCAAGCAGCAGGAGAAATTCACACTGATTTTGAACGAGGTTTTATATCTGCTGAAGTTATAAACTTTGAAACTTTAAAGCCCTTTGAAAGCTTAAGAAAAGCTAAAGATGCAGGGTTGGTCCGGCTTGAAGGTAAGAGTTACATAGTGAAAGATGGGGATATTATAGAGTTTAACTTTAGTGTATAAGAAGTATTGCCTTTTTATTAAATTTTATGTAGTATCTTCAAAGCATTTAGCTTTCTAGTGTTAACTTTCTATTTGTACTAGATATTTAAATGTGGACATAAAATATTTGTAATATATAATCTTATTGTTAGTACAAGAAAAAGTTATGAAATACGAGATAATGGCAATTTATAAAAATGATCTTGGTGAAGAAGGTGCAGCTAACCTCTCCAAGAAGATGCAGGAAATAATTACTTCTCTTGGTGCAAAAGTTGTTGAAACAAATTTTTGGGGGAGAAGAAAGTTTGCATATGAAATAAACCACAGCACAGAAGGGTTTTATGATGTGATTTCTATTGAGTGTGAATCTAGCATAGTTGCAAAATTAAGGGTAAAACTAAATCTGCTATCAGGTTTAGTAAGGTATCTAATTACAGCTCAGAAGTGAGCTAAGGAGGCAAGGAAAACACTATGGCATCAAGAAATCTAAACAAAGTAATGCTTATAGGTAACCTTACAAAGGATCCTGAGGTAAGATATACTCCTCAAGGAAATGCAGTAGCAAGTTTTGTAATAGCCACGAACAGGGAGTGGGTTACACAAGGAGAAAAGAAACAATCTGTTGACTTCCATAATGTTGTTGCATGGAATAAACTAGCAGAAATTTGCGGACAGCTTCTTAAGAAGGGAACAAAAGTATTTGTTGAAGGAAGATTACAAACTAGAGATTGGGTTGGGGAGGATGGAAAGAAAAGATATAAGACTGAAATAATTATTGATGACATGATTATATTAACCCCTAAAAAAGCTGGAGAAGAAAGTTCCGTAGATGAGGACTTAATTGATGTTGAGGCTCCAGAGGCAGAAGAGGTTGGTCCAGAGGAAGAGGTTAATTTAGATGATCTTGGAGATCTAGATTTAGGAGGCTTAGATAGCGAAGAAGAAGAAAAGGAAAAGAAGGAAAAGTAACTTTGATTAACGATTATGCCCTGTGTAAGCAGGGCATAAGTTTTTTAAACAAATATGGCATTAAAAAAAGATAAAAGACCAAAAAGAGAAAAAAGAACGCCTGTACCAAGAAATTGTTATTTCAAACAAACAGGAACAAAACCTGATTATAAGGATGTGCTTGTTTTAAAGAGGTTTATAAACGAAAGAGGAAAAATAATCCCTCAAAAATACAGTGGCTTAACCGCTAAAAATCAAAGACTTTTAGCAATAGAGATTAAAAAGGCCAGATACATGGGTCTTTTACCTTATACCGATAGACACGCTTTGTAGACGTTGTTATCATATACTCATGCCTTTGTTAGCTGCCTATTTTGATGCTTCAGTTGTTAGCTTATTGTTAAAAGAAGATAAGAAGGATATTGAATTTTTCACTTTTCCTTATGTTTACTCAGAAAGCATCTTGTCTAATCAATGTAGTGATAAAGAATTCTATAAATTCTTAATTGAAAGGTTTTTGAGCGAGAGAAAAATTAAATTAAGTTCTTGTGACCTAATAGTATCTGGTTTTTTAGAAGCTCCTGATTTTATAGATGACTCAAAATTTAAAGTTGGAATAACAGATTTGATCCAAAACTCTACAGAATATATTCCTATTGTTGTAAACAGCTCTTCCATAGTTACAAACAACTTTATTAGTTCCTTCTCATTTTGTAATGCAGAAGATAAGGGTAGTAATAACAGGGATTTTGGGGAGCTTGATTACCATTCAAACCTTTGTGTTTATCCTCAGATAGTGTCTGATGATTTGTCTGCCCAAAGTGATCTTGATAAAGATATTTCTAAAAAATTACCTTTAGACTTTAAGATTGGAGATAATAGAAAGATTGTCTTTACTGGTGGGAGATTTACACAAAATATATGTAGCAAGGAATTAAATTATGTCCTAGCTTTGGACTTAATTAAAAATCCTGGTATTTATGAGATATACATGGATACTAAGAATGTATTCCCACTCGTCCAATTGCTGAAGATGTATGACAAGGATGTAGATATATATGCGGGAGATTACATAGAAAGTACTGGATTGCTTGTGAAATTTAAAGGTTCTATTGAATGCTTGTTAAGTACGAAAGTTGGGGAGGATCAGTTTATTGAAATTGATAAGGATAGAATGTTCGTAATACCGTTGAAACTTGACTTACCAGCAAGATTATCTATAAAAAGTTCTGCTTTAGGATCTACAGACATTTCTACATTAGGTGGGGAAGTAGGAATAATATTTGATACCAGAACAAGTGGCGAAAGTATATATTCTAATGTGAAAACCTTTAATGATTGTATTAAGCAGTTTGGAAATTCTTTTAAACAAGAGAAGTAACTATGCTGGTGCCAGTTGTAAAAAGGATAAAACAAAATAGTAGATGCTTCATAGAAAGAGTTCTTCCTGTTGAAGGTAATATTGTAGTTTCAGTCGACGATAAAGTTGAACCTTTTGATCATTTAGGAGATTGTTTCTTTTCACAAAGGGAGCTAATTCTACCAAAGGGTTTTAAGCCCTACGGATTGAGAACAGAAAAAAGATACTATTATTCAGGATCACTGCTTGGAAAAGTTGGTTCCAATGAGGTTTTTGCTCCTTACGATGGTAATTTATCTTTGTGTGAAAGGGTTTACGTATTTAAGGAAATAGACAAAAAATATATTGTTTTATCTGGAGTTTGGGGCATAGTAAAGTCTGTTTACGGTAAGAAATCAATCCTTTTAGAGACTCAAACAAAAGATATCCTTCTTTCCATAAGCACAAAAGTACAAGCATCTGGAGAGTTGGTAGTTTTTCCTAACCCTACGGATGTTCTTAAAAGGTCTTATCTTGAGAATTTTGCAAAAGGAATTAAAGGAAAGATTATTTATGTTGGTCATAATGTCAGTTTAGATGTAATTGAAAGAGCATACGAAATGGAAGCAAGTGCTGTAATAGTAGGTAGTGCACATAAGGAAGTTTTTGACTTTGCCAAGAGCCATAACTTTTCCCTTGGAATTATCTCGGGATTTGGAAAGATAAAGACCCCTGATGTTGTTTACAAGATGTTAAGCGCTGTTTCATACAGATACGTGTTTTTTGAAGGAGATAAAAATTTGTTAAGAATTCCTATCCCTTTTGACAATGTTAATAAGGGTATAAATGCTAGTGAAAGTATAGAACCAATTAAGCATGTTAAGCCTAATATGACAGTGCAGGTGCTTCAGAATCCGTATTTTGGATGGATTGGGGTTGTTGACAGAGTTTGTGAATCTAGTATATTTGTTAGGTTCGGTATAGATAAAAATTCAGTAGAAATTAAACTACCAAATTTCTTAATAATCGAATGAAAACATTAAAGTTTCAAAAATTTCAGCGTTTGCTTGTAACCTTTTTAGTAGCTGTAGGGTTCTTTTATGGTGGATACTACATGGGAAAAAGAGGTTTTATATTTGAAGTAAGAAAGAACCCTCCTAAGGTAGAAGTAATTAATCAATATCCTGCTGATAAGGAAATTGACTTTTCTTTGTTTTGGAATGTCTGGGATCTCTTAAATAGTTCTTATTTAGAAAGACCTGTTGATCCTCAGAAAATGCTCTATGGAGCTATATCTGGTATGGTTGATTCTTTAGGTGATCCTTATACATCGTTTCTAACCCCAGATGTTAATAAAAGTTTTGGTGATGCTCTAGGCGGAAAGTATGAAGGGATTGGTGCTGAACTTGGTTTAAAGGATAATCAACTTATTATTGTTTCTCCGTTTGATGGCTCTCCTGCAAAAAGTGCTGGAATAAAACCTGGGGATAAGATAGTTAAAATTGAAGGTGAGTCTACATTTGGGATGTCTGTAAGTGAAGCAGTAGCTAAGATTAGAGGTTCTGCTGGAACCAAGATTGGTCTTACCATTCAAACAAATGATGAGGAGCCAAGAGATTTAATTATTACCAGGGGATTGATAACCGTAGCTAGTGTGAGCTGGGAAGATAAAGGTGATGGAACTATCTATATAAGAATAAGTAGATTTGGATCGGAAACAAACGAAGAGTGGGATAGAGTTGCTTCTGAAATAAATGTGAAAGCAAAGGAATTGGATGCTTTAGTAATAGATGTAAGAGGAAATCCTGGTGGATATCTTCAATCAGCAGTTTATATTGCCGAAGAATTTTTTAGGGGAAAAGTAGTTGTATATGAGGAGGAAGCTACAGGAGAGCAGATTCCTTTGGAAGCTACTAGAGTGGGTATGTTTGGAGATGTTCCAGCAGTATTTGTTCTTATTGACGAAGGAAGTGCTTCTGCTTCTGAGATACTAGCAGCAGCTTTAAGAGATAATGTTGGAGCCAAGCTTATTGGTATGAAATCTTTTGGTAAAGGGACTATTCAAGATGCAAAGGATTTTGAAGACGGTTCTGGTATTCACATAACTATTGCAAAATGGCTTACCCCAAACAAAGTGTGGATTCATAAAAAAGGTCTTGAGCCGGATATAAAAGTGGAAATCACAAATGAAGATTCAATGGCAAGGAAAGATACTCAGCTTGATAAAGCTTTAGATCTTGCAAAGCAGTATTAATCATTTTTATTATCTTGTGATTCAATTAGAGAGCACTCTTCTAATATATTTTCTACATCCCCATTCATAACTCTTTCAATGCTATGCCATGTTTTATTTATTCTATGATCTGTGATTCTATCTTGTGGAAAATTATATGTTCTTATTTTTTCGCTTCGCTCTCCTGTGCCTACCTGGGAGGATCTTAACTCAGTTATACTTTTTACGTGTTGTTCTTGCATTTGAGTGTAAAGCTTGGAATGGAGAATACTTAAAGCTTTTTCTCTGTTTTTTCCTTGGTACCTTTCTTCTTGGCATTCAACAATAGTTCCCGTTGGTATATGAGTAAGTCTAACTGCAGTTGATACTTTATTAACATTTTGGCCACCTTTTCCTCCAGACCTATAAAACTCCCATTTTAAATCATCTGGTTTTATTTCAATGTTAATATTTTTTAATTTTGGAAGAACAGCTACGGTGGCTGTTGAGGTGTGTATTCTACCACCAGATTCCGTTACTGGAATTCTTTGTACTCTATGAACTCCAGACTCATTTTTTAGGAGCTTATACACATTTTGTCCTTTAATGTCAGCTATCAAAGTTTTAATTCCTCCTACTTCATTTTCATTTAGATACTCTTCTGTTATCTTCCATTTAGCCTTTTCGCCGTATCTTGAATACATTCTAAATAAATCTTTAGCAAATAATCCTGCTTCATCCCCACCTGTTCCTGATCTTATTTCCATGGTTGCAACGTTAGGATCTAAATTAAAATCTCCTTCACTTATTATATTTTTCTTTTCTGGTTGGTAACTTGAACTATCTAAGGATTTTTCTAACTCTTCTTTTTGTTTTTGAAGACTATAGATTTCTTCTTCGTAAAGCTTCTTCATCTCAGTATTAATTTCACTTTCCAATGTTTTTTTGTTAAATTCTATTTCTTTTGTTATTCTTTCTATTTCGTTTTGAATGTAATTATGTGCTTGATCCATAAGTATATTGTACTTTCAGTTTAACATCTTGGAAAACTTAGAGAGTTTAATCTACTCTTCGGATTGTTTTTTTGACTCTTCTTCAGCTTTAGCCTTCTGGAGCATTTCTTTCAAAGTCATTTCTTTTAATACTTCAGGACCTTTTTTCTTTGAGGATTTAATAGCTTTTAACTCATCAGCTTTCTTTTTCTTTTCTTCTGCTAATTTTAATCTTCTTGAAAATTTATCTATTCTCCCTTCTGTATCAACAAATTTGCTTTGCCCTGTGTAAAAAGGATGACATGCACTACATATTTCTACCGTTATTGAAGGTAGTGTGGATACTGTTGTAAATGTGTTTCCACATGCACATGTGACAACACAAGTATTTAATTTTGGATGTATATCCTTTTTCATGACGAAGTGCAGTATACCAGGGTTTACTTGCATAGACAAGTAGGGCTTTAATGATTATTTAAATTCTTCCCTGAAATGTATACCCCTATGCCTATTATTATTGCTCCAATAACCATAGATTTTGTTGGGAGTTCTCCTAAGATTACATAAGAAAAGGGTAGTGTTAAGATTGGGGCTAGGTACCCAAAGAATGCAGTATCTGAAACTTTCACATATTTTAAAGACCATTGATATAACATGTAAGCAATAATTGAGGAGCATATAGCCATGTACAGTAATCCTATTATACCAATAGGTTTTATGGAGAATATATCAAATGGTGGGTTGTTTCCTATATACCCTGTGTTTTCTAAAAAGGCGAGAGGAGTAACAGTTGCTAGTCCAACATATAATGAAAGTGCTGTAAGAAAAGTTGAGGAGTATTCTTTTTTCATTGGTTTCAACTGAATGAAGCTTAAAGCTTTTTTTAATAGAGAAGATCTTTCTTCTCCCATGCTAAATTTTGACCATACAATAAATATCACCCATGTTATGTTATATAAAAATACAAGAAAATTTCCAAATGTCCTTTCAACTAAGCTGGTATTGTGGATATTGCCTGTAAACAATGGCTCAATGATAACAAACAATGTACCTAAAGACGCAATTAATAATCCTGTCTTAACTCCTTTATTTACGTTGTCTTTGTAGAAGTAGTGGCCTGCAGCAACAGTAAGAATAGATCCAAGAATACCTATGATTGAGGACTCCACAACAGTTGTGTATTCAAGTCCCACAAAAATCAATATAAGTGAAGTTTGAGAAAACAAGCCAAACAAAAATATGTTTAAATAATCTCTTTTATCAATTTTTGTTTTTTGTGTCTCATACAAAACATAAGGTAAAAGGATGATGCAAGCTATTAAGAACCTTAAGAATAAAAATGTAATTGGTGGAATGTAGCCTAGTGTAAGTTTAATTATTGGGTTTGCTGCACCCCAAAGAATGGTAGCACCAGTTAATGCAACATACGCAAGAACAAGGTTTTTAGGCAGGTTTCTTCTAAACATTATTATTTATTTTATATCTGATATGAATTTTTCTAAAGGTTTTGTCTCTTGAGTAGAATCTTTTAAATTCTTGATTGTTACCAAGTTGTCTTTTAGTTCGTTTTCTCCAATGATTATAACGTATTTACATCCTTTTTTATCTGCATATTTTAATTGTTTTTCTAGCTTTGTGTTGTTTTCTAACCATGTTTGAACATTTAAACCGTTATTTCTTAAAATCTTGGATATCTCCAGTTCCTTTTTTAAGAATTTAGGGTCTTCTGATGGCCATAAGGTAATCAAGTATTCACACTCAGATTCAAATTTTGGAAGAAGATTCCAACCTTTTAAAAAGTCCTTTAAGGTAATATCTCCCATTGCATATCCAGTTCCTGTTAGTTTGTCCTTTCCAAAAACAGTTACTAAATCATCATATCTTCCTCCTCCAGCAATAGCCCTAATGTTTTGAGGATTTAAGTCATAGACTTCAAATACGTTGCCGGTGTAATAATCTAAACCCCTGATTATTGTTGGATCAAACTTAACGAACATGCTTAAACCTTGGTTATTAATTAGCTCTGTGAGTTTGACGACTTCTTGTGCACCTTTTGATTTAGGTACTAACTGATTCACCATAGGCATAGGGTTTTCCAAGTAATCATTTAAAGATTTAAGCTCAAGATTTGATAGTTTTGCATCATCTTTTAACCAACTGTTAAATTCCTCTTGAGATATTTTAAGTTTTTTATCTAGTGCTTTGTTTACTAACTTTTTTTGCTCGGTGCTAAGTCCAAGATTTCTATAAATATCATCAGCAAGTCTTCTGTTATTAAATCTAACTTCAAACATTGTTTCTTTAGCCCCAAAGCTTTTAAGTATATCTACCGATGTGGAAATTACTTCAAGATCAGCTTCAACTCCTTCTATTCCGAACATATCTAAATTTAATTGAAAGAATTCTCTTCCTCTTCCTCTTTGTGGTTTTTCATACCTCCAGAAGTTTGCAATAGAAAACCATCTTATTGGTTTAGGAAGCTCGTTTATCTTACTTGCTACCATTCTTGCAAGGGTAGGGGTCATTTCTGGTCTTATTGCTACTTTTCTTTTGCCTCTATCCTCAAAGCTATATAATTGTTCGTTTACTAACTCTTCACCTGATTTAGCTGCATAAAGTTCAAATGATTCAATAAAAGGACCATCGTATTCTTCATAACCATAGGATTTACAGACCTTCTTCCAAGTATCAAATATGAAGTTTCTTATCTTCATATCCTCAGGATAAAAGTCTCTACTTCCTTTATATGGTTGTGTTGTCATTTTATTTGTCATACGCAATCTCTTTATAGGACTACTAACCTTAGCTAAATTATACAAAACTCACGGCTATTAATGAAGACTCGTGTGTTATTATTTGTTTATGAAAGTGCGTCGTTTACTTTTGTCCCTTTTGTTATTGTTTGTTAGTAATATTATTGTCTATGAGACAGTTCATCTAAATGATAAAAAAGTTATTGATGGTATTAATCAAACATTGTCTGATACTAAAAATAGAATGAAGGGGTCTAAAATTTTTTATTACAATGTTTCTACCGAATACTATGGTTTTTATAGAGTTCTTGTTTTAACCCCTCTAAGTGATACGGCTACTATACGAGTAAGAATGATCGGAAATGGGGGGGGGGTACGTACCTGCAGGAATATGACAGGAGTTTTAAGTTGACGTATCCATATAGTGGAAAGAATGAATTAAAAATAGCTCTCATGTCAGATTTGCATATTGGTAGTCCTAACGGAGATATTTTATTTAAGAAAACAATAGGTGATATGAATATGCTTGGGGTTAGCTATTCGTTTGTGATTGGGGATCTAGTTGGGAGTGGAGATGTCCAATATGCTACAGAAGAGTTTTTTGACACTTATATAACTATTAGAAACACAAGTATTTTGGCAAGAGAAAAATGGGTAGAGGTAGCTGGAAACCACGACAAGGATAAAGGTGGGGAGTCACTGTCAATATTTTTAGATAAACTTGGGTATGAAAGCGCGACATACACAAAGACATTTGATAACATAACCGTGATAGCAATGGGATGTACCTATGGAAATGTAAATGAAGTAAAATTCTTGAGTTCTGAATTAAATTGGGCGGAAGAAAATATCCAATCTAATCAAGATAAAAATATTTTTCTCTTAGTACATGCTCCTAAGTATAGTACTACGTGGAAGTCGACAGAGAGTAGTTACTACGCCCTTCCAAAAGATGATATGAATCTATTATTATCAAATAATAGAATCGATGCATATTTTCATGGGCATGTTCATATTGATGAATCCATACAGTTTAATGGAATTGAGAGCTATGAATAAGCAATAATTGAGTGAAATAGTATGTTGTATCTCTTTCTTTTTGACCAAAACTATGAAAAGAACATTAAATAAAGAACAAATATCTCTTGTACTAAATCTTTTAAATTTAACTAAATCTATTGCCGATAAATACAAATCTGATATCACCCCGGCAGTTAAGGTCTTCTTATTGGACTTAATAAATACATTGAAAACAAAAGAGTGAATACCAAAATAGATCTTTATGTTGTTTGGTATATCAAAACCTCAGTTGAATATAATCTAGGTATTAAGAATAAGGACACAGAAATCTGGGCCAAGATGTTAAACGATAAGTAGAATATTAAGGTGCTTTGGGGTGGTTGACGGGGATCGAACCCGCAACATCTGCTTCCACAGAGCAGCGCTCTACCATTGAGCTACAACCACCATATTTAAAACAAAAACTCTCGTTTCTCTAACATGTCAATAATATCGTACATATATGTTAGGAAGCGAGAGTTTTCTTAATTCTCGTTTGTATCCCAGCTCCGTTACTACGACACTAGGTTTCTTAATTACGGTAAGATTTCCGTCTAGGATTATGTATAAACTTTCTTTCCTAGAAGGGTTCTAATTAAATATAGATGAAAGACGTGTTCAAAAGATAAATTACTAGCAGCTTTCACCGTTCTGCCTCTCTTAAAATAATCTATTCTTTCTACTATTTCTTTTTGACCCTTTTTCTTTATTGTTTGGTTTTCAACGGAAGAATTGTACCACATAGTGGAAGTTTTATTAATAGAAGAAGATTGACCGGGTTTCTAATGATTAGAGTCGCCCGGTCTATGCTTAAATGAAGCGGGCTTTGGCAAGCAAAAGCCAATGTAGAATGTTTTCTGGGTAGTAAAAACCCATCAGCAATCTAGGTTTGTTTTGCTTATACTTTAATATTCTTTCAATCTTTCTACCTTGAAGCCCCTTTAGGTTTCCTGTAGTTTTTGTGCTTAAGATCTCGTTTGTTTCTCCAGTGTATCCGCACTTTAGCAACTTTTTCAGTATTGTTATACTGAGGTCTATGTCTTGAGTTTTTACATCCTCAGTTGTTATTTCTCCTGTACTTGTCACATTGTGTTTGTTTTGACATGGTATTGCCAAAGTTACTATGTTAGGACAGTCTGTCATTAGAGAAAGCGCTAGTGCATCTGTATGACCGCTAGAAAATCCATGCTGATGCTTCAAATTAACAGCAGCTTCTAACAGCATTGACTCAGACTTGTTGACCTTTTGCCCAGAAGCCACACCGTATGGAACTTCTGCATCGTTTACCTTTATCAACGGACCCCCCGAATAACTAATGACCGATGAATTGTATGGTTCTATTTCCATGGTTTCTAAGACTACAAAAAGGTCATCTTTGTTGATTTTTCTCCCTGCAATTCCAGTTTCAATACACATTCCTGTCATGGACATTTGAAATACTTCTTCTACTGATGTAAATAAAAGTATCAACTCTGTATCTTTAAGTGAGTTTATAATCTCAGATACTGTGTATAGAATTGTTGCTGTAGACACATGGTTATCAGCAGATCTCATCTTAATGGTAGGACTAGAAAAGGAAGTGTTTTCTATATGCCATATGCCAACTGTGTTTTTCTTTAGGTTTAGGTTTTCACAAAATATTCTACCGTTCTCTATACGAACATCTGATCTTCCTACGTATTTACCTTCCTTTGAGTAGAAATCCATATCGGATGGTTTATTTATTTTTGACAAACCTAAGTTTCCTATTCCACCTACGCTTCCTAAAGGTCTCCCTATCCCATTACCATTGAATACAAAACCTGGATGATCTAAGTGGGAACATAAGATAATCCTCTTATTAGGTTTCCCTGCCTTGATTGTAACAGAAACCCCTAAGAAATCCTCGTTTATGCTGGCGTTTTCTTCATTTATTCCTATGTCTTTACAAATCCTTATTAAGGCTTCACTAACTTTACTGGTGAAGAAAGGGACGTTTGGTATTTTGTCAAGATCTTCAAGCATACTGAACAGCTTATACATATTTTCTCTCCTATTGTTTTTGTTGGTATTGCTAATCATGTTAGAATATCGATCAGAATTATACCATTTTGAAAGGAAAGGAGAAATGCTGTGAAAATTCATAGGGTTAATTTTGATGTTGAGGCTGTTGAAGCGCTAAGCCTAGAATTTTTTCCGGAGCAACAAAGAGATGATTTTTTAAGAAATGTTCGGAATTTATTATGCGTATCGGGGTCTGAGTTGTGTAAGGATAAGCTTCTGGGAAGAGGCGCTGATTTGTATACAATAAGGGATAATAATGTATTAGTGGGAGTTCTGCTTAATAAGTTTTATGTGTGGGATATAATCGAGCCACAATTGTTCTTTCATCTGCATTGCGAGGATTGTAGTTTTATCTCTCTAGCTAGTTTTGGAAGTTTCTTCCCTAGTTGCAACCAGAGAAACATCGTCGGAGAGTTAGCTTATTACATGGTAAAACCTCAGTTTAGGGGTAATGGTTTTGGTGAGCAATTGTTTAAATTTTCCTTAGAAGAGTTTAAGCGATTATTGGGTAAAAATGATGTTTTCTTCACTTTAGCAATGGGCTGTTTCTGTGGCCAGTCTACAGGTCCTAGCCTCCAAAAATATCTTCTAGATTTGGAAGAGAAAGAAAATGGGCTCAAGCCAAATGGAGAAGTGATAATAAGAGGAATGCCTGTTGAGACGTCGAAGATTTTAAGTAGATTTGATCTAAGTCTTGATAGTTTAGTACCTGCTGAGAAAGCAATGGCTACATTAAAATTATCTGAAAAGTATGGACTGTTGTTTAAAGGATACTCTAAAAATCTTAGTTTGTTATTTGTTGGGAAGATATAACACAAATGAAAACATTATTAAAGATTTTCTGTTTTGTAGCGAGACAGGGGTGATAAGAAGACTTAGCATATCACCCCTCTGTTATGCGAAGGTATACCCTAAACATATACTTATTAAGTATTGAGCTTAATGAAGTTAGCCAAGATCCTATTGCTAATGGATTAGATATATCCTTTCTTAACGTAACGATTTATGTCTAGGTTTAAGCTTTGAGGGCGTTTAGACACAACAATCCAACCTTCCTTGAGAGGTGGAAGTTCGATTACCTCCACCTCCCTCTTCAAGGAAGAGTAAGATGCTCTTTCTATGCGTTAAAAACATTATGGGATATCTAAAAATATATGTCAAATTAAAAGATATTTCATCTTCCAAAATTCAAACTAACCTGTTAATATAGTCCCATGGAAATTACATACGTAGGGCATTCTTGTTTTAAAATAAAGGGAAAGACATTGTCTTTAGTTATTGATCCTTATGATTCAAAGATTGGTTATAAACTTCCAAAATTGAGTGCTGATGTAGTTCTTGTTACACACGATCACTTTGATCATAACAATATAGCTGGTGTGTCAGACTACAGATTAGTTGTTGATGGTCCGGGTGAATATGAAGTTGGAGGGGTCTTTATATACGGTAGGTCTGTTTTTCATGATGATAAACAGGGTGCTGAAAGAGGAAAGTCCACTTTTTATTTAATAACTGTAGATGGTGTGGATATTCTCCATTTAGGAGATTTAGGTCATGAGTTGTCACAAGAAGATTTAGAGAAAATTCCAAGTGTAGAAGTGTTAATGATTCCAGTGGGTGGAAAGTATACTTTAGATGCTGAAGTTGCTTCTAAAGTTATATCTGCAGTGCAACCTGCTTATGTTATTCCAATGCATTACAAAACAAATGACTCTGTAATGCAAGATATAGATGGGGTTGATAAATTCCTTGACGTTATGGGAGTAGAGAATGGTATAAAAAAAGATATGGACAAACTCACAGTAAATGCTAAAAAGGATGAGTCTGAAGATACAGAAGTTATTGTACTTAAACCTACCCACTAAGGCAGTAAATGTCTACAAGAAAACCAAATAAAAATGAAAATGTTGGAATGAAAGTTCCTCCGCATGATCTTGAGGCAGAGAAGTCTGTACTTGGGTCTCTCCTCATTGATAAGGATTCTATTGTCAAAGTTGTAGAATTTCTTAAACCTAAGCATTTTTATAAATCAGCTCATGAAAAGATATATGAAGCTATTCTTATTCTTTATGAAAAAAGAGAACCTGCCGATCTTATTACGGTTCCTAACCAACTTAAGAAAATGAAGGAGTTGGATAATATTGGTGGAGTGTCTTACCTTACTGAGCTTGTTAACTCTGTGCCTACTTCAGCTAACATAGAAGCCTATGCGCATCTTATTAAAAATGATGCAATTAAGAGATTTTTAATAACTACTGCCTCTGAAATAGGAGAATTAGCTTTTAATGAAGGAGAGGTTGAAGATCTTCTTGATAAGTCTGAACAATTAGTATACTCAGTCTCTCAAGATATGACCTACCAAGATTTTGTTCCAATAAAGGATACCCTTGAAATCACATTTGAGAGACTTGACGAACTTTCAAAAAAGAAAGGTGCCTTGAGAGGAGTACCAACTGGAATAAAAGGCCTTGATAGATTGCTTTCTGGCCTTCAGAAGGAAAATTTATGTGTAATTGCAGCTAGACCTTCTGTTGGTAAGACATCTCTTGCTTTAAATATTGCTCAATATGCTGCAGTAACAGGAGGGTTTGGTGTTGCTTTCTTTTCTCTTGAAATGGGTAGGGAAATGCTTGTTGATAGATTAACTTCTTCACAAGCTGGTATTGACAACTGGAAAATATCAACAGGTAACCTTGATGAGGAAGACTTTGAAAAATATGGTGTTGCAGCAGGAGAACTTGCTGAAGCACCAATATTTATTGATGATACTGCTGGTATTTCAGTTATGGAAATGAGAACAAAAGCAAGAAGATTAATGCTTGAGAATAAAATTGATTTGATAATTGTTGACTATATGCAACTTGTTAAAGCACCTCAAGCAGAAAGCAGAGTACAAGAAGTTTCAAAGATCTCACAAGGTTTAAAGAACTTAGCTAGAGAGTTAAAAGTTCCTGTTCTTGCAGTTTCTCAACTTTCTAGGGCTGTAGAGCAAAGGGGAGGAGATAAAAAGCCTCAGCTTTCAGATTTAAGAGACTCTGGATCTATTGAGCAGGATGCTGATATTGTTATGTTTTTGTACAGACCTGATGAAGAAGATAAATCAAATGCTAAGCTTATTGTTGCAAAGCATAGAAATGGCCCAACAGGGGAACTTGATTTATTCTTTAGGACTGAATTTACTAAGTTCTATGAAGTAGAGCAAAAGAGGGAGTAAGTTTTATTAGTTATTAGAATCTAAACAATACCATATTTGAGTGTATTAGATTAATGTGATAGCATTCCCTGAAAATGAAAAGAAAAGGAGATATATGAGGAGTAGTGAGGAAAGTTTTGAACTTGCTAGAAACGATTACCGTAAATTGTGGAATTCGTTGGGCTCTGTTGGCAACTTTAAAGAAGCGTTTTCTAACCTAGTAGAAAGATACAATTCTCCTAATAGGTCATATCATGATATAGGTCATATAGCAGACTGCCTTGAGGAGTTGAAAGAAGTAGTCTATGTGGCAGAGAATGTTTCGGCTCTAACTCTTGGAATTTTCTATCATGATATAAAAGACACAGAAATTGAAAGTGCTGAATTTGTGAAAGGTGAAGCTAAGAGATATAAGTGGCCAAAAGATGTTGTAGAGAAAGCTTGTAGATTAATTCTTGAAACAAAGCATGATGCTTATGACTCTAGCTTGGGCATTGATGGAAAATTGATAACCGATATTGACTTGTGTTTTTTAGGCAAAAATTGGTTTGTATTTTTGGAGAATTGGAAGAAAGTTAGAGATGAGTGGAAACACATTCCTATGGATACCTTTGTTGAGAAAAGATTAGTTATTTTAGAAGCTTTTGTCAATAAACCAGAAGGAATGTTTAGAACCAATCATTTTCGTAACCTTTACGAAGCTCAAGCTATAAGAAACATTAGGAGAGCACGAAGATTTTTTGGAGCCGGATAATTTTATGTCCGGCTTTATTTAATGTTAAAATATCAATGATTTGTATTCTTTGTGCCGTGGTGGCGGAATGGCATACGCGAAGGTCTCAAAAACCTTTGGGCTTTCAGCCCGTGTGGGTTCAACTCCCACCCACGGCACCAATCAATCCATTTTGACTTTTTCTTGTTATAGTAATAAAATTTCTTCAAAACAAGGAAAGGATGAGGAGATGAAAAGAGGCTTGTGTGGCAGAGTAATTAGTAGTGTTATTGGGATAATGTTTATTGGTACTATTTTGTTTTTGTGCAAAGTAAACATAAAGGAAATATCATTACTTTGGGTTATACTTTATGCCGTTTGTTTGTTACTGCTTTACGTTCAAGAAGATTTGGCTATTAATATTATCTTTGGGTTTGAGCATAAAGATTCACAAGATCTCTATGGTTTTTTACTATCCATTTTCCCTCCAATTGCATTGTTGCTAGAAATTGTCTTTTCCATTAAAAGAATCATTGAAGAAGCAAGTGATAGCTATGAGGGCGACAGTTTTGATTATATAGGTGGAGGAAAGGAAGACGAAGATTAAATTATTCACTAGCCGGGATTATTAACTTTCCCGGCTTTTTGTTTATAAACAGGTTAAAAGTGATAGAATAACTCATTATGATAGTTACAGACTTAAAAAATGGAACGATATTTAAAGATGGGGGACATCCTTTTCTTGTTCTTAAATACCAACATATAAAGGTAAGTAGAGGCAGTGCTCAAGTAAAAGTTAGGGCTAAAAACATAATAACTGGGCAAGTTTTAGAAAAAACATGGCAATCTGGTGCAAGTGTTGAGGATGCATATATTGAAAACAAAAATGCTCAGTACTTATACAAGGATAGTAATGGTTATGTGTTTATGAGTCCTAACACTTATGATCAGTTTGTAATCTCAGAGGAGGTTGTTGGGGATTCTGCTAAATTCTTAAAGGAAGGAGAAAATGTTATTGTTAAGTACTTTGAAGGGCAGCCATATAGCGTGGATTTACCAATATCCATGGTGTTTGAAATAAAATACACAGAGCCAGGATTTAAAGGAAATACTGTTACTAATGTTTACAAGGATGCAGAACTTGATAATGGAACTAAAGTAAAGGTGCCTATGTTTATTAAGATAGGGGATAGGGTAAAGGTAGATACTAGGACTGGGGAGTATGTGTCCAAAGCGTAATATGTAATGGTAGTATAAGTATATAAATATGCTTCCAGAATTTATAAACATTGGATTTAAGCCAGTAAGTATAATGCTTTTAATTTTTCTCATGGGCATAATTTGCTGGTGCTTTATTCTTTGGTTTGAAGCTAAAAAGGATGGTTTTAACTCAGAGAAGTTTTTTGATTTAGTTTTTTCATCTGTTATCTTGTCCTTACTTTCCTACCATGGTTTAAGATCTTTAACGGGATGGTTGGAGATATATCACCCTTCAAATTTTCTTTTAAGACCAGATAGAGAGATGTTTCTTGGTATTGTTGTATTTTTAGTATCTTTGTTACCCATACTGGTTTTCTCCAAAAAGTGGAAGTGGTCTGTGTTTAGAATAGTGGATATATACGCTATGGCAACAAATATTCTATTAATGTTTTTAAGTCTTGGAAAGTTTTTGGTTCATCCTCAAAGAGAGTACATTAGTCTTTTTTTACTTTTGTTGTTTCTTTACCTCTTTGTAATGAGATATAGAGGTTATAAATTTTTGTCTGGGGCAATATTTTCAATGTTCCTGTTTTCTATTGTTCTATTTCTCCTTCTATTCTCCGGGAAAAGTGGGTATTTACTCTTTAGTGGTCTTTTGGTTACAATAAGTATGTTAAATTTGTATTTGAGAGGTAAAAAAACTATGAATAAATCAATTATGCCGGAACATTTTCTTGAAGGGTTAAAGAAGAAATTAGTATCAAAGGAGAAGAATCTTGAGATGGAGCAACAAGCTTTAATCAAGGAAGATCCATACTTACAACATGGTAGAGATGTAGATAATGCAGAAGTTATGGACGAGGTTTTAGAAGATACTGGAAAAACTGTTTCTGATGCTAGACTTGGTATTGTTAAATCAATGAAAGTTCAGATTAGGAAAGCACTAGCCGCCATTAAGCTTGGAAGGTATGGAAAGTGTGAAGTTTGTGGTAAGCCAATAGATAGAGCAAGGTTAGAAGCTTATCCAGAAGCTACCACTTGCATAGATTGTGCTACAAATGTTTCTCAAGAAGAAGATGTGAAAGAAGATGAGATTCTTGAAAAGCAATTAGGGGAATAATACGTGTTCACAAATGTTAATAATTGCAGGTTCTTCTTATTTGATTATTTAAGTCTTAGTCAATTTGTTGTTTTGTCTATCTTAATTCTTTTAGCATTTTCCTTTTTTTATGTTAAAAATTACAAAGGAGAACTCTTAGGTAATGTTGGATTTGGACTTATTGTAATAGGTGGAATGATGAATCTTTCTCAATGGTCTAAGTATGGTTGTGTACATGACTTCATAAATTTCTTCGGTCTTTTTTTCTTTAATCATTATGATCTTATGATTACAATCGGAATTATTTTGGTTGTTATAACAATATGGAAAAAGAAGTAAAAGAAATAAGAAAGATATATGAAGATGAAAATATTATTGTTTTAGATAAACCTTCAGGTTTAGTGGTGAACAGGTCCAATACAACTACTGAACAAACCTTACAGGATATTCTAGAGGAAAAATACCTATTTAACATCGAAAGTATAGATGATACAGAGTATAAGGATAGATCGGGTATTGTTCATAGATTAGATAAAGATACTTCTGGGGTTATAGTTATAGCTAAAAACGTTGATTCCTTTTACTTTTTGCAAAAACAGTTTAAGGAAAGAAATGTATATAAGGAATACGTAGCTTTAGTGAGAGGTAGAATAGACGATGAAAGTATAGAAATAAATGCTCCACTAGCAAGAAATCCAAACAATCCCTTAAAGTATGCAGTAGTATCCACAGGGAAGTACGCTTTGACTAGAATTAATAGGATAAAGAATGTAAGTGTAGAGGGAAACGAGTATACTCTTTTAAAGGTGGCTCCAAAAACTGGTAGAACTCATCAGATTAGAGTTCACTTGTCTGCAATTGGGCATAGTGTAGTATGTGATCAAATATATTGTGCAAATAATTTACTCAAAGTGGACTTTACCGTTTTCAATAGGCTAATGCTACATGCTAGAACATTGGGGTTTTCTAATCCGAAAACACTGAAATTTCAACGTTTTGAAGCCCCCTTGCCAGTCGACTTCCAGTTATAATATGATATATTAGTAAATATCATGAAAAGGAAGCCTGCCCGAAGGAAACCAAAAAAATCTAAAAGAATTATAAGTCGTTCTGTTAGAAAGAATGCTCACAGGGTTGTTGTTGTTTCTGTACTTTTTACCTTGTCTTTAGTTTTTCTATTCTCTTACAGCTTTCATAAGTATCTTAATCAGAATTTTGCATCTGCTTTATCAACCTCAAGTTATTCTATACTTGATGATACAATTCCCACACTTTCCTACATTGTGGTTGAAGATTTAAATGCTAGTCCAGTTGTTGTTAAAAAAGTAAATTTCATACTATTTGATAAGGTTAACAACAAAGTTTCTATTTACAATGTTCCTGTGAACACTGACTACGAAATACCAGGGAAGTATGGTAGAGATGAGTTCTCAAAGTTGTTTGCTCTAGGAGCAATGAACTCTAACGATCCCTTAGAAGCAGGGTCTCAAGCTATAAATAGATGTATCTTTAAATTGTTTGGTTTTAAAGTTGATAAATTTGTTTTGACTGACTTTGCCCATGAAAGTTTTTTTGACAAGCTTTGGAGGGAAGGTGGTTTTGCTGGCCTTTTAAACCTAAAAAGTATATACAGCTTAGAAGGGTCATTAAAGACTAACATGAGTTTGAAGGAGTTTAATAACTTATTATCTTTTACACATTCCCTTCCTCAAGATAGGGTAATAAACGAAACTACTACACCAAAAAGCTTTTTAAACACCCAAGATTTTGATGATCAAGTGAGAGAGATTACGTACGACTCTGCTATTTCGAATGAGAAGAAAAATATTGCTATTTTAAATGGGACTAACTACAACGGGTTGGCGTCTTTTGGTTCGCGAGTGGTATCAAATATAGGAGGCAGAGTAGTTGCTGTTACTAACACAGAAAGCTTTTACGAAAAGAGTGTAATTATTGCAGATGATATAGACTCCAGGACGGCATTGTTTTTATCAAGAGTATTTATGATCCCTGACATAATTCATAAAGATAAAGCTTCTAGTTATCTTGAAAATGAAGTTGATAGGTCGGATGTAGTAGTTATATTTGGATTTGACACTGCAGGTGATTTATACTAAAATATATCCTAGTACTCTCTCCTTTCTATCCCCCGTCCCAAATTAGGGCGGGGGTAATTTAATTGTGTTTTTACTTTAAGTAAAGGGAATAAATACAATTTAAATGAGAGACTTAAAGAAGGTACTAAAATTAAGGAGGGAAGTTTAATATGGTCTTAAATCAAATTTTTATACTCTTACTGGCAGTTGGTTTGATTGTTATTGGTGTAGTTATTCGGTTAAAAAAATCCAAAGGGTCCAAGAAAGTTACGTCTGATAGTGTTGAGATAATAGAAATACAGCTTAGTAAGAATGAGGAAGTTTCAAAGGATATTTCTGCGTCTGCATTAAGTGCTGAAAATTTGTTTTCAGCGTTACATGGTCTTTTAAAAAGCGAACCAGAACTACAGGAGCATATATCTTTTGAGATGGCCTCATCTGGAGATAGAGGTATTAGGTTTTACGTTGCAGTTCCTTCTTCTATTGTTAAGTTTGTTGAAAGTCAAATTTATGCTCAATATCCATCTGCTAATGTTAGTTTGGTATCTGACTATACTGATGCTATAAACCCAAGTCATACAACTTATAAAGTAGCCTCATTAGCTTTTTCTAAAGATAATTTTTACCCAATAAAAAGTTTTAGGGATTTTGAAATAGACCCAATGTCTTCTATTACGTCTGCAGTTTCAAATCTTGTAAAAGGAGAAGAAGTTTGGCTTCAGGTTCTTGTTAGACCTATTCCTGACAGGTGGCAACAAGAAGGTTTTGATTTTGTGAATAAGGTTAGAGAAGGTAATGATCCTACAAAGAGTAATACCCTACTCAATGTTCTTGCAGATACATTTAAGAAGGAAGCAGTTGGAATAATATCTGGTGTTTTCACAGGTCTTTTTAGCAGTGCTAGTAAACAAGAGCAATATGCTGGAAAGATATCTACGCCTATTGTGAAGATAAGTGCAGCGAAAGAAACGGAACTTAGAGCTATTGAAAACAAATTATCTAGAATGGGGTTTGAAACAGTAATTAGAGTTGTATCTGCAGCATCACTTGAAGAGAGGGTAAATGCAAACCTGAGAAGTATTGTTGCTTCTTTTGTTCAGTTTTCTGGAACAAGTATAAATAGTTTTGTAGAAAAAGATGAGGACAACAAGGAAAAGGTGCTTAGTGATTACAAGAAAAGAGAGTTTAATTCAGATAGATCTATTATTTTAAACACAGAAGAGCTTGCAACATTCTTTCATTTTCCGCTTGCTCATATAGACACCCCTAACATATCTTGGACTTACTCTAGAAAGTCTGAGCCCCCAGTTAATCTTCCTATTCAAGATTGTGTTTATATAGGTGAAACGTTATATAGAAATAAGACAGTAAAATTTGGAATAAAAAACGATGATGATAGACTCAGACATTTGTATGTGATAGGGAAGTCAGGAACAGGGAAGTCTTCTTTATTTGTTTCTATGTTGTCTCAAGATATTGCAAATGGTGCTGGCGTTGCTATTCTTGACCCTCATGGAGAAACAATTGAAAAGGTTTTAGAAAGAATTCCTGATAACAGGGTTGAAGATGTAATTTACTTTGATCCTTCAGATACAGAAAGACCTATTGGCTTAAATTTACTTGAAATTGATGATCCTTCTCAGAAAAACTTAATGGCCTCTGGCCTTGTTTCTGCTATTAAAGAACACTTCGATTTTTCTTGGGGGCCAAGACTTGAGTATTTACTTAATTATGCCGTCTTAACTCTCCTTGAAGTTCCAGGAACCACTATGCTAGGGATTACTAGACTTCTCGAGGATGATAATTATAGGAAATATATTCTTCATTTTGTGAAAGATCCTGTTGTTATTAGATTCTGGGAAGAAGAATTTAAACAAATGAAGGGTAACCAAAAATTAGTAACTGAGGCTATATCTCCAATTCAAAACAAAGTAAACAGGTTTTTAGCTTCTACAACTATTAGAAATATACTTGGACAGAGAAATTCTACAATCGACATTTGGGATGCAATGAACTCTGGAAAGATCATTTTTATGAATCTTGCAAAAGGTAAAATTGGAAGTGATAATGCAGATTTGCTTGGTGCTCTTTTGGTGTCTAGAATTCAATTCTATGCACTTCAGAGAGCAAAAATACCCACAGAGCAAAGGAGACCTTTTTATCTTTATGTAGATGAATTCCAAAATTTTGCTACAGGGAGCTTTGAGGAAATATTATCTGAGTCAAGAAAGTATAAGTTGGGTCTTTATCTAACGCACCAATTTACAGGACAACTTCCTGAGGATTTATTGAAGGCTGTATTTGGTAATGTTGGAACCATTATGACTTTTTCTCTTGGGGCTCCTGATGCTAAAGATTTAGCTAAAGAGTTTGCTCCTTATTTCACGGAAGAAGACATAATATCTCTTGAAAGATTCCAAATTTATACAAAACTTATGATTGATGGAATGACGTCACATCCTTTTTCTGCAAAGATTCTTCTTCCATGGGAAGATGGTTTCCCTGTTTCTAGAACAAACAATAAGGAAAAAGTTCTAGCAAGAAGCAGAGAAAAGTATGGTGTCCCAAAGGAAAAGGTTGAAGAAAAGGTAAATAAATGGCTGACTACTAGGTTTGACAAAGGTATGGCCATTGCTCAAGAATATGGAAATGGATCTTCCCCATCAAATAATGGGAAGATAGAAGTAAATAATTTAGAGAGTACCAAAAAGGAGAACTAAAAATGAAAGAGGAAAAAAACCAAGAAAGCGAAGAATCAAAGTTGCAGCCACCTTATGCTAAAAAGTTTGATAGTATCAAAAGGCTTTTAAAATCTGCTCAATATCAACTAGAGCATGTTTCTAATGTTATTGAAATGATGGAACATGAAGAAAAGAAAGCTTATTACCAAAGTGTTCCTGGCACAGAAGGAGTGTTTGATGGTCAGTACTTAGTAGCCTCTGATGGGAGAAGGACAGAAGTTCCTGGAAATTATGCAGCTAAGTCAAGGCTTGTATGTGGAGACGTGCTAAAGGTATTTGCTGACAATGGAAAGCAGGTGTTTAAGCAAATTGACAAAGTGGAAAGAAAGAAAATTGAGGGTATTTTGACTAAAAAGGAAGGTAAATGGCATATCCTTTCGGATTCTGGTTCATTCAAGGTGTTGGATGTTGCTGCAGAGTTTAATCAAGCTGAATTAAACGATAAAGTATCTGCTTTTATTCCAGCTAATAACTCAAATGTTCCTTTTGCAGCTTTGGATAGGGTTTATAAGGAAAATACAAGTTCACAGAAATTTAAAGAAGGAAGTCACGATAAAGAAAAAGATTCTTTTCATAAGGCTACAAAGGAAGTTGAAAAAAAGGAAAAAAAGCTAGACTTAAAAACAAAACCTCCTGTTAAGAAAAGTTTTGCAAAGGTTGAAAAGAGGGGAAAAACTACAGAAAATAGTGAAAAAACCTCCAAAGAATATGTTGCTACGATGCTAGAGGAAGATGATTTGAGGTAAGAACATACTCTCTTTTAATTTTTTAACCTACTAAATTCATATTGATGTGTTGAGGCAATTCATTTAGAATTGAAAGTGCAGATAAAATGAGTAAGAAAAACGGCTACATTGGAATATTGAATTTGATAAAAGCATCATTGGTTTTTCTGTCTCTTGTTTTTACCTCCAGTCTTCTTAAGACTAATATTAGTAATGATGTTTTAGGGTCGAGGATTTCAATGGTCCCTGGTGGTACTGGCGGGGGAGGTGCAACCATCCCTAAGCCCAAGGTTCCGAAACCAAAACCAAAACCTTCTACTCCTTCTTGTGTAGCAAAGGGTGGTAATTGCAGTGGTAAAACATGTTGTTCTCCATATGTTTGTGTTAGAACACCTTATGGAAGTTTTTGTGGAAACGAGGTAAATGAGTGCACTGCTGGATCAAAGAAATG
>JAAZNV010000011.1 GCA_012798115.1 candidate division WWE3 bacterium | reverse complement strand
GCGAGTTTTTTTATTTCAAAAAAGGAGGATATAGTCTATAATATCAAAGACAATCTCATTAGATTAGGGGGCGTAGCTCAGCGGTAGAGCAGCGGCCTTTTAAGCCGCGTGTCATGGGTTCGATCCCCATCGCCCTCACCAACGATGTTACTTGCTATAGCCACATATCTCCCATACGTTATAATATAACCGTGAAGCAAATATCCGATATAAAAACGCTTGAAAATTTATGGGAATATACCGAGGATCTGCATAAACAGATGTTTCCCAACAATACACTATCGCCTATTATGGCGGGCGGAAAACTACACAACCCTAAATACATGTTTGTTTTCATTAACCCAACATATAAAAACGTGTCTTCTGATCCTGCTTGGAAGGGAAAGCGTAGACCCTGGACTGGTACTAAGTATATATGGAAAATTTTTAACAATGCAGGTCATTTCGATTCTGAGCTATTAACGGAAATACAAAAACAAGACATATGGGACACCGCATTTGCTGATAAAGTGTACTCTCACCTTGAAGATAGGGGCTTTTATTTCACTAATTTAGTAAAATGGACTGGGGAAACCGGTGATTTACCAGATTCAACCAAGGTAAAAACATTTTTGCCCATTCTTTTGCAAGAAATAAGAATAGTTCAACCTAAGTATATAGTTACATTTGGACTAATGCCGTTTACAGCATTAACGAACAGTCAACTAAATCTGGGCGAGTACTATGAAGCTAGTACCAAAGAAAAGGCTTTAAGACCATTTTTATTAACACTAGATGGCACTATAAACAAGATAATACCCTGCTATTTTCCTGTGGGAAGAGGAAACCCCAAACGAGCGACAGCATTGTTAAATCTACTTCCTGACTAAACAATCAGCTCTGTATCCTTTTACCTCCCTATCTGTATCTGTACACACCAAAACTAGGTTATAATCACAGTATAGTTCTTGGTATGAAACCACATACGACCAACAATTCATTCATCCCTCAAACTACTCTTCAACAAATCACATATGTTTTCAATGTCTTTATGTGAAAAACAAGATGTTGTTACTTCTACATCTTTCTGATTTAAAAGATTAAAAAGAAGGTCTACCTCATAACGTTCAAGTTCTTTTGAATCTATAAGACAATACTTATTACTCACTTCTGTATCAGAAGGAAATATCAAAACTTGAGTAAAACCTTCTGACACATCCATCCCTAGTCTAGATACTTTTGCTAGATTACTTAAACCCAATTTACTTAAAGAAGCAGAAGATAGTAAAGGTATTCTTTGAGCTATCCTTTTAAAGGTCTTCTTGAATCCACTATCCTTAATTTGATTAAAAGCATGTTTACCTAATCTTCCAAACTTTGCATCAGCAGCACCTTTAATTATTACTCTATGAGACTTATCATCAACTTCAACATATGTAATATCTGGGTTCTTTTGTATTCCAAGGTATTGGTCCAAACCCAACCCTTTTGGATCTTGTACAACCTTTAATAAGTCTTCTGCTATTGGATTTTCTGAAGGAAACTCTTGCTTAACTAAGGTTTCAAACACTATACCATGAAGTCTTCTATCTTCATTAAAACCAAATCTAAAATTTTCCTTATCAAGACGACTAACAACATCTTGAACAAAAGTATCAGGAAGATTTTGAATGATACAAGACTTCTTACCATAATTTTCATCGTCTTTGTCAAGCAAATTAATCATCTTTTGGTTAATAGACTCTAAGGGATTTTCTAAAGTAGATATTTTTTCTAATTCTTCTATATCTAACATATCTAAAGGATATAACAACCTTTACTAATAGTCATTCCACCTCATTTACTTTTTTTATTCTATAAAATATAGAGGGCCCAAAATAAATAAAAGAAAGCATTTTTTGAAGGGAGTCCTCTAATCTCAACAACAGATTAAAAGGTATTAACTTCTTAAAAACGGCTAATCTAAAATTAGAAACAGATAACTTATCTTCTACAACAAATCCACTATCTTTTAATATATCTTCAACATACTTTGGATGATGATTTAAAAATGCAACATCCTTGGAGGTAACACTAATAGAATCTTTCTTTAAGTACTTGAAATTAAACTTAAGTAAATTAACAACAATAGACTTAAAATGAACCTTATTTGCAACTTCCAAGATAAATATGCCATCTTCTTTTAAAATCTTATTTATTTCTTCAAATGCCTTATTTAAATCCTCTAAGTGATGAGAAACTCTAATCATAGAAACATAGTCATACTTCTTATCAACTAAATTTGAAATGTTATAAATATCCCCGTTTATAGTATTAATACTTAAACCTAAGTTCTTAGCATTCTTAGTAGCTGCTTCAAGTAACTTAACAGAGTAATCAAAAATTGATATATCACCAAAAGAATCCTTAAAAACACTAAGAAGTCTTCCAAAGCCTCCTCCTACATCAATAATGCTCCTATCTTTGTTAAAATTCTTAGGAAGGAGTTTCTTTAAAGCAATAACTTCAGATGCATTTTCATAATCCCTCCCTTCCCAATACTTAGTATAATCATAATTTTTATCGTTATAATCTGCACCAACCATACTTTACATTCTACCTTAATTATCTAAATGTACACAAAACTCCGCTAAAAGCGGAGTTTTGTTTCAAAGTATTTCCTCAAAGAAGCTTTTATCTTCTAAAATTTCTTTCAGGTCTTTCTTCTCTAGGTCTTGCAACAGAAACTACTATGTTTCTTCCTTCAAAATCTTTACCATTAAGTTCAGTAATAGCTTTTTGAGCTTGTTCATCGTCTTCTAACTCAACAAATCCAAAGCCTTTGCTTCTTCCACTCATCTTATCAAAGATTATTGATGCTGATACTACATTTCCGTAGTCTACGAACATATTTCTTAAAGCATCATCATTAAAACTGTAGGGTAAATTTCCTACGTATAATTTTGTCAAACTAACACACCACCTTCCAAGTAACAAAATACTAAATTTTTAAGTCTCTTAAAAAATGGAAATGCTTTGATAAGTCTGGGCGTAAAGCCTAAAGAAAATTACCTAGATTTCTAACATTCGTAAGAGAACACATACATTATAGCATTTATAATCCGAAAGGAAAGAAAATAGAAGAAATTACGATAAAAATTGTTAAATATATAAATGATTTAATTCTTAGTCTAATACTTCTCCAGACTCAATGTTTATAGCAGATGTTCCAAACGTTTGATCTTTCGCATTACTTTGCAAAAACTCAGAATATAAAGCTTCAATCATGGTGTTACTTGTCCACCTAGGGGTGCTGTAAACCCTTATAAATCCACTTTTTACATGAGACCTAATTAAATCTTTTATTTCTCCAGTGTCAAAGTTATAAATCTTTACACTTACAGTGGAAACATCTGAAGTATAGTTATTGTAAGCAATATACTTGCTGTCAGGCGACCAAATACAGTTCTTTCCTAAATCAACTTTCCTCAAGCTGCTTCCATCTATATTTGAAACATATAACCACAATGGAGTGATAGTATGAACAATAAAACAAACCTTTTTACCATCTGAGGAAACACTAACATCTGAAAATGACTCAAAGTTTTCTATTTCATTCCCGCTGATTATGGGTTCAACAACAGTAGGAGATACTACTTTAACTATGTTACTGTTTCTAACTTCAATATTTATTTTTCCATTAGTATCATTAATGTCTGCGTTTTCGCTGGTTTTACTAGGAATAGTTGTACTATCAATCAAGTCCTTAAATTCAATATTTTTATATATCCAATAACTACAACCAAGAAACAATATGCCAACTAAAATAAACGTGTAAACAGAAGATAATATTTTACTCATGTTATAAATTATCTTTCAAAGTATTAAATTAGGCAAATTTATACCCCGTAAGTTTTTAATCTTGCGGGGTAATACTTATCAATGAATTAATTTAATGCTTTAAAGCACTTGAAAAAGTCATTGTACCTAACATTAATTATACCTCCACGATAATCTCCATTTTGAATCTCTAAAATCATATGATCACCTTGAGGGCCAAGAGATTTCACCACTATATCATTTCCTGTTATTAATACATGTTTAACAGAAAGAGTAACCATTAGAAGATGAAGGCTACCAAATGATGGCAGCATCTTTAAGTCCTGCACAACTCCCGACCTTACAACCAAGCTGAACTCGTTGAGATCTTCACTTTTGCTTGCCAAAGGTATAAGACATAGCTTTTCATCTCTAAAGAATGAAATTTTAACGTTGCCATTACTTTTGTCTCTTACTACTTCAAGAAAAGTACCTTTTGGTACTAGGATATTACACCCATGTTTCCCTTTAAGACAAACAGAAGAATTAGCAACCAATAAATCACCTTCCTTTGAGTCATAGATATCAACAACAATCATTTTCTCTCCTTTATTTGGTTTATGGGAATGCATTATATAACAACTTTAATGAAAAAGAAAATCCCACAAAGGACAATTTGTGGGATATATATAAAAGTTTATTTTTATACTATGTCTTCTTCTTCACTTAATTTTTTTACCTCTTCAAACTGCTTCCACATTTTTGGGGAAACTACAGCTACAAGCCATTGCCTACTATGTTCCTCGCTTCCTACCATGACAACAACAATAGGATAGCCCTCTTTACTTCTACTAATGACCTTCACTATATCCCCCTTACAGATTTTGTAGGTGTAAGCATCACGAGGGGATGTGACTACTACATCAGAGGTAGCCGCCCAGCAACTTCCATCGCTAGGAAAAACAAAATTGTTGTTAGAAAAACCTTTGCTCATTTTTTCTCCTTTGTTCTTATCTTGAACTTGGATTATAACACAAACATCAATGAGAAAACCCATATAGGTTATCGGTTAATGTGAAGAATATGGCTCAAACAGCACCCAGTTTTCTTTAAGAACTTCGGCTCTGGTATTTGAACTTTCAACCCAAATTAAGATACAACCTTCTCTTGCTCCAGTAACCTTGACGTTTGTGCCTTTTCTAAGACTAGTTGGTTTTTTATCCTGACCAAGGGTTGTAACAACTAAATCTTTTGTCAAAACCCATACACTTCCAACAGATGGATACTTAAAGTCACTCATTTATCTCTCCTTTTTACCTTAGGCTTGGATTATAACACAAGAGTTTAATATCTTTCTTTAATACGAGTAGCTTTCTTACCAACTCTTTCTCTTAGGTAGTAAAGCTTGGATCTTCTAACCTTACCCTTTTTAACAACTTTAACTCCTTCAATATTTGGGGAACAAATAGGAAATATTCTTTCAACGCCAATTCTATCAACAGATATTTTTCTAACCGTAAAAGTCTTTGAAACACCACTTCCTTTAACAGCAATAACGATACCTTGATAAGGCTGAATTCTTGTTTTTCCTCCTTCAATGATCTTGTAACTAACCTTAACAGTATCTCCAACTCTAAAATCCTGAATCTTCTTTTCATCTGATTTTATAGATTTTAGTTCTACATCTTCTTCAACTGCACTTTTTAATTCTTCTTTAACTTCTCCAGCATCATTAACACTAGAAGTGTTTTCTTGTTTGTTTTCTCCAAGATCAGCTTTTTCTTTCTCTACCTTCTCAATCGACTGACTAGGCTTTTCAATTTCTTCTTTTTTAATGTTTTTCTTTTCTTCTGTCATAAGCTTAAAAGAGCGTATCAAATTTAAGAGAATAATTCAATTACCTTTTTTTAGATCCAACTTTTAATGCTTTTAGGACATTGATGGACAAACCATTCTTATCACTAGAAATCTTTACTCTTTCCCCTTTAAAGAGTTCATTCTTAATAATCATATTAGATAAGACATTATCCACTTCCTTTTGTATTAACCTTCTCAAAGGTCTAGCACCGTATTCTTCACTATATCCTTTATTTGATAAGTACTTGATTGCAGATTCATTAACATCAATGTCTATTCCTTGTTCACTAAGCATACCTTTAGTTTTCTTCAATAATCTTCTGGTTATTTCTCGTGTATCTTCCGGACTTAAATTCCTAAATACAATAATTTCATCAATCCTATTTAAAAACTCAGGTCTAAAAGAATCTTTTAACAAATCAGAAATTCTACTATCAAACTCTCTTTCACTTTCTTCTTTTTGTTTCTTTGAACCCTTATCAAAACCTATTTCATGTCTCCTTAAAAATTCACTGCCAACATTTGATGTCATAATTAGAATGGTATTCTTAAAGTCAACTGTTCTTCCTTTGCTGTCAGTAAGTCTCCCATCTTCCATTATCTGCAACAAAGCATTAAAAGTATCAGGATGAGCTTTTTCTATTTCATCAAGTAGTATTACCGAAAAAGGCTTTTTTCTAACAACATCAGTAAGTTGGCCACCTTGATCAAACCCAATATAACCAGGAGGAGCTCCAATTAATTTTGAAACCGAGTGCTTTTCCATGTATTCACTCATATCAAGCCTTACCATCATATCTTCATTTCCATATAAAGCTTCTGCTAAAGCTTTTGCAAGTTCTGTTTTTCCAACTCCAGTAGGTCCTAAGAACAAAAAGGCACCAATAGGTCTTTTAGGGTCCTTTAAACCTGCTCTAGCCCTCCTTATTGCCTCAGAAAGGGCTGAAATGGCACTTTTTTGATCAACTATTCTTTTACCAATAGTTTCTTCTAACTTTAAAAGCCTTTCTCTTTCTGCAACACTAAGACTTTCAAGAGGAATGCCTGTAGCACGAGACACTACTTTATAAACAGCATCTTCTTTAACTTCTGCTGTTTCTTCAAGCTTTGTTTTTGTCCAAATTTCCAAAAGCTCTACTTTAACTTTTTCTAGTTCTTCCAATTTGCTTTTTAACTTGCTCTTTTCATCAGAAGATAAATCTTTCTTCTTAAGCTTTTTGCTTATTGACTCAATTTCTTCCTCAACATTTCTCAAGTTTTCAGGTTCCTTAACTTGAGATAATCTAACAAGAGCACATGCTTCATCGATAAGGTCAATTGCTTTATCTGGTAAAAACCTATCGCTAATATATCTATCACTCATTTTAACTGCTGCTTCAATTGCTTCATCTGATATTTTCACATGATGATGCTGCTCATATCTATCTCTTAATCCTTCTAAAATTTCTACTGTTTGTTCTGTTGTAGGTTCGTTCACCATTACAGGCTGGAATCTTCTTTCAAGTGCAGCATCTCGCTCAATATACTTTCTATATTCATCTATTGTTGTTGCACCAACCATTTGAAGCTCACCCTTTGATAAAGCTGGCTTTAGTATATTGGCTGCATCCATGGAACCCTCTGCAGATCCAGCACCCACAACTGTGTGAAGTTCATCCACAAAAAGAATAATTTGTCCAGATGCGTTTATAACCTCTTGAATAATATCTTTAAGTCTTTCCTCAAACATTCCCCTATGAGAAGTTCCTGCAACAATGGATGCAAGATCAAGCATAAAAACTCTTTTACCTCTAAGTGGTTCTGGAACAATACCTTCAACTATTTTTTGAGCAAGACCTTCAACAATTGCAGTTTTTCCAACTCCAGGATCTCCAATAAGTACAGGATTGTTTTTTGTCCTTCTTGATAAGATATGAATTACTCTATCGATTTCATCTTTTCTACCAATAACTGGATCTAGCTTTCCTTCCCTTGCCATGGAAGTTAAGTCTCTTCCAAATTTTTCTAGCTTTCCTGCTGTATCTAACGTTTCTTCCATAACTTCCTGATAACAAACTTCACATAAAGCCATGTAAACTTGCTTACCGTCAATTATTCTTGTTATTGGTATTCTAGCAGGCCTTTGCCCGCATCTATGGCATAAAACCATGTTTTACATATTAGCACTCTATATTACTGAGTGCAAGAACCAAAAATTTATTACCTTAATGCTCCCATAAATCTGCCACAAAGGGCTTGCATTCAACAGGAACTTTTTTAATAAACAGCTCACCTGCTCTACACATTTCCTTGGATTGTATCTTAGCCCATTCTTCAGCTTGATCTTCTTTAACTTCACATACAACTTCATCGTGAACAGTTAAAACTGGAGATGCATCAAAGCCTTGTTCTTTTATCTTCTCTTGAAGAAATACTAAGGCATATTTAGTAGCATCAGCATTTGTACCTTGAATTGGGTGATTTTTTGCTTGTCTTTCAATACTTCCTATTTTTCTTTGATAATCAGGATCATCTTTATCTGGTTTTATATACCACCTTTTTCTCCCAGCAGGAGTTGTACTCCATCCGTTTTTTACAGCTTCTTTTGCAACCTTGTCCAAGAATCTTCTAACACCAGGATAAAGCTTAAAATAAGTATCTAAATATTCCTTTCCTTTTTCTGAAGAAACTCCAATCTGCCTAGCTAAGCTGTTTGAACCTCTACCATACATTAACCCAAAATTAATTGACTTTGCAGCAAATCTTTCTTGAGGATGATCTTTTGCAAAATTAGGAGAAAGATCTAACCCAAACATTAGTGCAGCAGTATGAGAGTGAACATCAACTCCCTTTTGGAAAGCACTAATCAAAGACTGATCTCCTGATAAATCTGCCATAATTCTCATTTCCATAGTTGAATAGTCTGTAGTTACAAGCTTATTTCCAGGTTCAGGAGTAAAGCATGCTCTAAATGGAGCATCTTCTGATTGCCTTGGTATCTGTTGGAAATTAGGATTATTACAAGAAAATCTCCCAGTAGAGGTACCTAGTTGGTTAAACTCAGGATGAATTCTTCCTGTCTTTTTATTTATCTTTGAGATCAAATTTTCTCCAAATGCAGATACGAGCTTCTCATAGCCTCTGTAGTCTCTAAGCATCTTAGCAATTGGATTATTTACAAGCTCTAAAATACCATCACTAGTAGAAGGTAAACTCAAGTGCATTTTATTATTAAACAAATCCATTAATTGAGCTTGACTGTTAATGTTTATACAATCTCCAATATTTCCGAATAAATCTATTGTGTTTGATTTAAAAAACGGTCTAATCTCTTTTTGAAACATTTTTGCAATACCATCTCTTTTTGCTGATGTATTTTTAATAATCTCCTTCCACTTTTTAATATCTATATGAACCCCACGTAATTCCATATCTCCTACAACCCTTGTAACTGCAAATTCAAGTTTGGCAATATTTACTAAATCATCTTTTTTTAATTTCTTTAGTTGTTCGTCAAAAACTGGGAAAAGAATTAAAGTATCAACAGCACTGTATTTTAATTGACTTTCATTTAATCTCGTTGATGGGGTCATATTTTCAAATGTTTCTCTAATAGCTTTTTGAAGATCAACCCCAGCATATTTACCAGCAAGTTCTTTTAATGAATAATAACCTCTACCAATTCCCATGTTTAATACAACTTCTGTTAACATAGTGTCATAAATATTAGCTACTTCTATATTTAAATTTTGTTTTATATGCTTGTAATCAAACTTTCCATTATGGAGTATTTTGATAATTTTGTTATCTTCCAAGAACTTTTTAAACCTAGGAATTTCTCCTAACTTTAATTGCCTAGCATCAAACAAGAACGACTTTACAGGAGTTCCAATTTGAACAGTTAAAATTACAGTATCATGTGGATCAAGAGAAGTGCTTTCAATATCTACCCCAACTACCTTTTCCTTTTCTAATTCATCCAAAGCTTGGTTTACAAGATCTATGTTTATAACATGAGTATAAACTGGGTTTTCTGGATCAAACTTTAATTCCATACAAGATAATATTAACAATAATTTCCATTAAATTTAGCGATAAATATTGCTCTTTTACTAGGATAATGCCTTAAGTAAAGCTTCCTTTACCTTATCTGGAGAAATATTCCCTTTTGTTTCTTTCATAACCTGTCCAATTAAAAACTGAAGTGAGTTTTTTTTACCATTTTTATAATCAGCAACAGCTTTTTGATTTAATTCCAAAGCTTTTTTAATAACTTCTTCCAACTTATCATCATTTATTAAGTTTTTTTCTCCTCCAATATAGTTACTAAATTCATCATCAGGCATACTGCGTGTTTCTTTCTTGTTTATCAAAACATTAGCAACTTTTGTTGCATCTAGACCTAGTTTCACCATATGTTCATATTTTTTGAGTAAATCTTTGTTTAAATTGTTTACGAGTCTTACAGCCAATTCATTTGGTATTTTATAATCTGCAATAAACCTATTTTTAATATTGTAAGGAAGCTCTGGTATTTCTTTTTTTATACTTTCTATGTAACTACTATCAAAGACCATTGAAGGAATATCTGGTTCTGGAAAGTATCTATAATCCTTAGCTTCTTCCTTGCTCCTTTGAGAAACAGTAACTCCTTTATCTTCATCAAACCCTCTGTTTTCTTGCACAGGTATAATTCCCTTTTTAAACAATTCAAGCTGTCTTTCAACCTCAGCGTTAACTGCTCTTTCCATAAACCTAAATGAATTAATATTTTTAATTTCAACTTTGTATGAAGCAAGTTCTCCTTTTTCTTCCATTTCTTTTGTCCTTAAGGAAATATTTGCTTCTAGTCTCATTTGCCCTTTTTCCATATCTACATCACCAATTCCTAAAAATCTAACAATATATTGAACTTTCTTACAAAACTCCACAGCATCCTTTACATCACTAAATATTGGCTTGGTAACAATTTCAACAAGAGGAACTCCAGATTTATTAAAATCAAGGAAAGTTTTACCTTTCTTATGAAAAGATTTAGCAACATCTTCTTCCAAATGAACTCTTTCTATTTCTACCTTAAAACCATTATCTAGTTCTACTACACCTTCTTTACACAAAGGTTGTTTATACTGACTAATTTGATAACCCTTTGGAAGATCAGGATAAAAGTAATGCTTTCTATCAAACCTTGAATTTTCATTTAAAGAACATCCTAAAGCTAATCCTAAAATTTGAGTTTTTCTTATAGCTTCTTCATTTGGAACAGGAAGAGCTCCTGGAAGACCAAGACATACGGGACAAGTAACAGTATTTGGTTCTCTTTCCCAAATATCAGCATTACATAAGCAAAACATTTTCTTCTTGGTATTCAAGTGAAGATGAATTTCTAATCCTAACACCAATTTATAATTTTCTTTTGTTATTTTTAAATCATTTTCCATTACTAATACTCATTCTTTCTAATAACAATTTCATCAAGGTTTACATCATCAAAGAAAACTGCTATTTCAACTATTCTTGCAACTTTTTCTGGATCCATTGCCTCTGACATATCTCTATCTGCAGAAGCATTCTTAAACAAATTTGTTTTCATAAGCCCAGGATATATCCCTACTATTTTTATATTGTACTTTTCTAGCTCTTTACTCATTGCTTTAGTAAAACCAGTAATTGCCCATTTAGAAGCAATATAAACACTCCTTCCTGGCTTAACTTCAATTCCATTGACAGAATTAATATTTATTATTTTTCCTGATTTCTGCTTTTTCATAACAGGAAGGACAGCTTTAGTCATGTTTATTGTGCCTACAGTGTTAACAAGTATAACCTTTGCAATATCACCGTATTCATTATCATCAAGTTCACCTCCAACCCATATTCCAGCATTATTTATTAATACGTTTATCTTTTTATACTTATCTTCAATCTCAGATACAACTGACTTAATATTTTCTGCATTTGTAATGTCACAAAAATACCCATCACAACCTAATTCTTTCAAAGTATCTTCAAGTGTATCTTGATGATTAGAAAGAATAACAACATCATTATCTTTACAAAGTTTCTTTGCAATTTCTTTTCCTAATCCTTCTGATCCTCCCGTTATTAATATTACTTTTTTATATTCTTTAGTTTCCTTCATAACTTAATTCCAAGTGTGTACAAAGCTTCTTTCAAATTATTAACAGATTTAATAACTACAAAGTATGGTGGTTCAAACCCAGACTCATGGACCAAACTATTCCTAATTTTATGTGCTTCCCAGATTTTATTGTACAAATTCTTATCAAAAAGATCCTTTGATTTTTTTAATCTTTCTCCCATTGTACTTTCACCAACAATATCGCCCAAAGCATTATCTAGTGATTTATCTGCAATAATTAAAGCTTGTCTTAGTTGAGAAGGCCTTTTTTGAGAAAGAAGCACATCAATATTTTTCCAATCTCTTTTAATATTTTCTACAGTATGTACAGATAATGATTTTCTTTTAGTATTCTTTTTAAATATAAAATCTAAAAACATATATCTTGTTAAAACTTTTTAGCAACAATAAGATAAATAAATATAAAAAATCCGCAAAAAACTCCTTCAACAATTAACAGTGTTTTTGTCGATAACGAAGAAGCATTGATTCCAAGAATCCCAAACAACATTACATTTACAAATACTAAAGTTGTTATAAATAAACCTAATCCTAACATCAATGATTTCATATTTTTGGCTTTAATTTACAAAAGTTAGTATTTTCTTGGAAAACTTTAGACACTCCAATTATCTTGCTTTCATCAAAATGGTTTCCAATAAATTGAATACCTACAGGCATGCCACTTGATAAGCCACATGGAATGGAAACCCCAGGAAGACCAGCTACACTACTTGGCTCCGTTAAAACATCCATTAATTCTCCAAACATTGCAGATTTATCACTTTCTCCAAGATTTAAAGCTACGCAAGGCATTGTAGGAGCAGCTAAAACATCTACATTTTTAAATGCTTCATTAAAATCATTTATGATAAGAGTTCTAACTTTTTGTGCCTTTTCATAAAAAGCATCATAGTAACCAGCACTTAAAGAGTATGTCCCAAGCATAATTCTCTTTTTAGCTTCAAATCCAAAATTTGTTCTATCATTTCCATACCTAATACCATCCAATCTTGCAAGATTAGATGAAACTTCAGACCTTTGAAGTATTGTGTAAACTGCAATTGAATATTTTGGGCTAATTAAGTCTATATCTACTATTTCTGCACCTAAACTTTTAAGCTTTTCTGTAGCTTCATCTACTTTTTCCCTTACGCCTTCTTCAAGTTCAATCTCAAAGTAAGATTTAGGTTTTCCAATCCTTATTCCTTTTAGATTAAATTCTTCTGATTTAAGTAAGTAATTTATAACTTGCTTAGGAGAAGATGTAGCATCTAATGGATCTTTTCCTGCAATAATATTTAAAATATAAGCAGCATCATTAACTGTTTTTGCAATAGGACCAGGACTATCTGTAGATGAAGCCATTGCAATAACGCCATATCTGCTTACTCTTCCATAAGTGGGTTTTAAACCAGTTACTCCACACCAAGCAGCAGGACCTCTAATACTACCTGCTGTTTCAGAGCCTGTTGCAAAAATGCACATATCAGAAGAAACTGCTACAGCAGATCCACCTGATGATCCTCCAGGAACTTTTTTCAAATCCCATGGATTTCTTGTCTCAAAAAAATCAGATGTTTCCGTAGAAGAACCATGAGCAAAAGCATCCATATTTGTTTTGCCAAGAAGAACTGTTCCTGCTTCCTTCAGTTTCCTCGTAACAGTAGATTCAAAAGGAGGAACATAATTTTTAAGGACGTTAGAACTTGCTGTTGTTTTTATTCCTTTTGTCGAAAAATTATCCTTGCATGCATAAGGAATACCAAGAAGGGGTTTGGTTTCAAAGATGATTGCACCTTCTTTTCCTATTACCTCATCAGCTTCTGCTGCTGATTTTAAAGCTTCTTCTTCTGTAATAGTTACAAATGCCTTTATCTTTTTATCTATCTTCTTTATTCTACTTAGACAAGACTTAGTTAGATCAATAGAACTAAACTCTCTTCTTTTTAGTCCTTCTAATGCTTCTAGTAATGTTAATTCGTTAAGATTTTTCATTTATGTTACCTATCAAAAACTGCTTTAGTAGAAAACAAACCATCTTTTTCTTCTTTTGCGTTACTTAATGCTTCTTTTTTAGTTAATGTTTGTGATTTACCTTCAGCATTTTGAAATACATTAGTGAGTCCAGTTACTTGGTATGTTATTGGAGTATTTGAGGTATTTAACTCATTAAGATTTTCTACATATTTTACGGTTTCACTTAACATTTTGGACAGCTTATCTTCTTGACCATTTACATCAAGATTGGATAATTCTGCTATCTTTTCAACTTCATCTTTAGAAATAATATTTTCTGCCATAGCTACAACAATTTAAACAGATTTTAAAGAAAATTAAAAGACAGATTCCTTTATAACCTAAAACTTAACTTCAACCTTATCCTTATCACTTTCAGATGCTTCAAAAAACTCTTCTGGTTTAAATCCCATTGTTGATGCAAGAAGATTGTTTGGAAAAACTGCTGTTTTTTCATTGTATTGTCTAACAATAGTATTGTAAAACTGCCTTGAATATGCAATTTTATCTTCTGTGTCTGAAAGCTCTTTTTGAAGGTTTACAAATCCTTCTTGTGCTTTAAGTTCAGGGTAAGCTTCTGCCACTGCAAATAATTTACTAAGAGCACCCCCTAACATTTTATCTGCTTCACTAGCCTCCTTAGGAGATTTTGCAGTAAGTAGTGCTGATCTTGCTTGAGTTACACTTTCAAATACTTCTTTCTCATGAGATGCGTAACCTTTTACGGATTCTACAATATTTGGAATAAGATCTGTTCTTCTTTTAAGTTGAACATCAATTTGACTCCAAGCTTCTTTAATCTTTACCCTTAAGCTAACAAGAGAGTTATATATTCCAATAACTAAAACTGCAATTATTGCAAGTAACGCAAGAATTGGTAGTACCACAATAATCACCTCCAATAAATATTAAATAATTACAAAGAAATTCTATCTTGACTTTAGTTCTTTTACAAACCTTTCATAAGAAAGAGTATTTAAAATATTATCTTTTGATGCCCAGCCACGTCTGGCGTTTTCAATTCCATATTTCATAAATAGTAGTTCATCTGTAGAATGAGCATCTGATCCAATAATTAACTTTACTCCCCATTCTATTGCACTTTTAATTAAGTCATCTGGAAGATCCAGTCTTGATGGTTGTCCGTTTATTTCAAGGATTATATTTTTATCCCTTGCAGTATCAAATATCTTATTCCAATCAGGATCAATTGGATCTCTCTCGTTTAACATTCTTCCTGAAGGATGAGAAATAATATTCACATAAGGGTTTTCCATTGCAGTAAGTATTCTTTCTGTTACTGTCTTTTTATCTTGATTAAATGAAGCATGAACACCAGCTATTACATAATCTAAGTTATTTAGAATATCATCAGGAAGACCTAAGGTGTTATCAACCAATATGTTTACTTCATATCCATATAACACTTTAACTTTATCTTGCAACTCGTTTATCTCATTTATTTTTCTCCTTGTGTCATTAACTATCTTTAACACAGTTCCCAACCCTCTTGATTGAATACTAGGTGCATGATCTGATATTCCAATATATTCATAACCAAGCATTGCTGCTGCTTCTACCATTTCTTCAATAGTATTTACTCCATCAGATAAAATCGTATGCATATGCATATCTCCTTTTATGTCCTTTAAGTTAATTAGCTTTGGAAGTTTATTTTTATCTGCGGCTTCTATTTCATAATTTCCATGTCTAATTTCTGGAGGAATATATGGAAGTCCAATTTCATTATAAAAATCTTTTTCGTTTGAAAACTCCTTAGTTATACCTCCCTTTTTAATTCCATACTCAGAAAGAGACATTCCTTTATTTAAAGCATAATTTCTTAAAATAATGTTGTGTTGTTTTGATCCAGTAAAATATTGAAGCATAGAACCATAAGCTTGAGGTGTGCTAACTCTTAAATCTACTTGAACATCATTTTTTAAAACCACACTTGCTTTCTTATCTCCCGTAACAAGAACTTCTCCTATTTCCGGAAATTTAAGAAAATACTTTATTGTTTCTTTAGAATTTGTAGTTGATACAGGAATATCTAAATCTCCTATGGTAGGATTTCTTCTTCTAAAGGAACCTGCTGCTTCTATTTCATCCACATATTTACACTTTTTCATATAAGAAGTAATCCTATTTACTATTTGTTCTGCTTGAGGCAGTAAGAACCTAACTTTTGAATTTTTAGTCATTTTTTGTTCTTCTATTGCTTCAAGGATAGCTTTTTCTATCTTTTCACCAAATCCTTCTAAAGTTCTAACGTTTCCTTTTTGAGCATTATCTTTTAATTTATCTAAAGCTGTTTTTCTATCATTTAGTTTAAACGATACAGCTAATTTAAATGCTCTTTTTGCACCTACTCCTCTTAAGCCAATAAGAGAAAACATTCCTTCCGGCAAATCTTCTTTAATGTTTTCAAATTCTTGTACTTTTCCAGTACTAAATAGTTCATTTAAGTGAGACTCAATTCCTTCCCCTACTCCAGGAATTTCTCTAATTCTTTTGTTTTGCCACAAATCATAAATAGATACAGTAAGGTTATCTAAGATAGAAACAGCGTTTTGGTATGCTCTTATTCTGAAAGGATTAACACCTTTAACTTCCATTGCAGCAAGTATTTCTTTAAGTGTAGTAACTACTTCTTTGTTAGAAAGTCTTTTTCCTTCCATAGCAATATTTTATCAGAGTAGTTTGAAAATTTCTTCATGGATTACTATAATTAAGAAAAACAAAGAGAAAGGAGATAAAATGCTAGAAAAGCTAACAAAGTGCTATACATTAAATTTGCACCAAGAGTTTTTACATGGTCTAGTTTTTGTACTGGCACTTATAAAGTAACAGATGAGGAAATAGCCGCACACTTGTTTTTTGAAAGACCACAACAAAAAGCACAAGAATCACAAGATGAGTTAATCATGTTAAAAGGAGGAAGCAATGCCTCTTGAACTTATGCATAAGGCACCTTACATTAGGGAGCCAAGCATTAAATTCACAACTGGAAGTTTTTGTGATGGCACATGGGAGATGACAGAAGAAGAGCGATGTGCACACAGGCTTTTTGCGTCAAGCGACGACAGGGATCCAGAACAAAAATCACAAGACGAGTCTGTAGATGTACTAAAAGGAGGAAGCAATGCCTGTTGAACGTATGAATAAGCTCCCCTATCTTGTAAGGGTGAGTGCAGCACACAAAACTTTAGAGCATAATACCTTTCATCTAACTGATGAAGAAAAAGCTGCTTATGGGTTTTTCAAAGACCTTACTCCTACAAAGGGCGAGGTTCCAGATACAGGGATAGAATTCACAGATGACATGGAAAAGAAAGGTAGGATTCAATAGAGAAAAAAGTGGCAACCCCTAAGGGAATATTAAATGATATTCCCTTTTCCTTTTCTATAAGACACTTTACACAGCAATTAAAAGATTTAGGGAGATTTAATAGCTTTTATTGTTATTATGCTAAAATAGCAGTAATAAAATACAGAAAAGGAGATAATAATGGATTTGTTCTTAAGCTTTTTAAACTCACTGAAAGATGCAACACTGGATTTCATCCACAATTATTGGATAATCTTTCCGTTCATTTTTATCATTGTAACCGTAGGGATGAATTGGGGAGAAAAGCGACAAAAGAAAGATAGAGAAAATGCCATATCTAATGTTAAATTTCAAGAAGAGCTTAAAAAACAATTTTGCAGAGGCATTGAAGCAATAGATGATAACGATCCCAATAAACTTGATGAAGCACTTTTAGAGATAAGAGCAATAGAAAGCAAGCACAAGTACTGTTAGTTTGAGGACGAGCATTATTAAATAAACAAGAGACACTACTTTTAATATTAATAAGTGTCTCTTTTCTGTATGGGTACAATGATAAGGCCTTGGTATAGAAATCTATTTCTAGGCCTTAAGTTTTATTGATTATCAAATCCTTTACTGGTAAGATATCTACTGTGTAAACGTGGGGTCGTAGCTCAGCCCGGTTAGAGCGCTGCTCTGTCACAGCAGAGGTCACGGGTTCGAATCCCGCCGGCCCCGCCATGTATCAAAATCATTACTTTTTGAAGCATTTGCTAGTTCCTGATAGGGTAGTTTGTACTGTGCTGTAGCGATTTGTTTATCTTTGATTGATAAGTTCCAAAGTGCTGATTTAAGTAAATCTGATTTTACATCCTCATTCCCTTCATCAAAGAGATTTTGCAAGTGGTAACAGCGTTCTTTAAACTTTTCCAAAAGTTCCAAAGTATTTTCAGTTATTTGATTTGGAAGTTTCTTTAACTGCTCTTGGATTAACCCTTTTTCGGTTAATAGTTTGTTTTGCTTTTCTGTGTATTTTTCCTTTGTTAATAACCCTTCTAAGTTCATATCCACAAGTTTATCCAGTTTTTCTTCAATCTTTGCCAGTTGGTTTTGTAGTAAATTTCTTGTGCTATCTTGGTAATTATTGTTTTTTCTAACATCTTGTTTGTACTGTTCTAGTGATAAATCACACATTTCCTTGTTTATTATGAAGTTAGCAAAATTGTTTGAAATTAAACCCTTTATATCATCGCTATCCATGTAATCCTTGTGCTGATTACATAAGTTCTTCCCATTGGTGCAGTAGTAATAATCATATTTTTGTTTCTTTTTGGTAGCAGTTAGTTTACAGCCACAAACAGCACAAGTTAGATAACCCCTATATAAAAAGTTGAAAGTATTATTCTTTGCCCTGTTTTTGCCTTCTAAAACCCCTTGTACTGCTTCAAATAACTCTCTGCTGATAATTCCTTCATGAATACCCTCATACAACTTTCCATTCCACATAAAATCACCCCTATAGATTGGATTTATCAATGCCCTGTGCAAGACTGCTGTAACTACTTTGTTTCCACCCTTAGTTCTTAATCCTTCTTTGTACAAAATATTGCCAATTTCTTTTATTGAATACTGGTTGTGAGAGTAGAGTTCAAATAATCTTCTGATATAGGGTGCTTTTGTTTCATCAATGTATATTTTTCCCTCTTTGTTAAAGTATCCAAGTGGTGCGTGAGTTGGATATTCGCCTTTTAAGACTTTGCTATCAATTCCCTCCTTAACTTTTACTCCAAGTTGTGCTGAATAGTGTGTAGCAAATACAAAATCAAATCCCATGTATAGATAATCCTGTACTGAATTAAATGCCCTGTAAGGGGTTGCTATCTCTTTTAACAAGCCTTTACTCATTAAGTTAAGTAAATCGCCCGCATCATTGTAGTTTCTCGCCAATCTATCAGTGTGAGATACCAAAATTCCATCAGCATCGCCCTTTGTAATCTTAGAAAGCATTACACCAAATATTTCCCTAGTACCAGCATCTTTTGCTGATTTTGATTCCCTGAAGATATCAACAATCTTTAAACCCTTTGTAGTAGCAAAATCAACCAATATTCTTTCCTGAGTATCAAGAGATTGCACTTGTTTGTTATCTTCTTCGCTAGATTTTCTACAATAAATAAAATATTTCATATTTGGTGGGTAGGAATTTAAGTATCAAAACTAACTTCAACTACTTCCTCGTCAGTAACATTGTTTAATTCATTAACAATCCAATCTAAACCCTGCTTTACCAAGAATTTCGCTTTTAAATCAAAAGTAGGAAGTATGTCAAACAACCGTATAATACTATTTTTCGGTTTCCTTTCACAGGAGTTAGAAATAGCATATCTTCTTTCATAGTATTTAAAACCACAATCTAAACTAATATTGCTACCATCAACACCATTTAAACCCTTAGAAATATACTTTGTTACATAAATTGATAAACCCTTAACTGTTTTAACCCTTTCAATAAACATTTCAACACCACCACCAACATGCATCCATAAATCCCTAATGACTTCTATGGGTAAAAACTGATTTAAAAGGATATGCATGTGTGCATTTTTAGTATCTTTTTGAAACTCAATAATCCAAATGTATTTCAATTCCTTTTCCAATTGGGAATAGTCAAAATGCTTAATTTGACCAGTTTTCTTTTTAACATAATCTCTTTTTTCCCTGCGTAATAGGGTCAAGAAGTGATTAAAAATCTTGGTTATATATTTGTGGGTGTCGTTGAGTTCACTGTTTTTATACTCATAGGGGATTTTAGTGCCATCTAGCGTAAACACTAGATGGTAATACAGATTGTTTAACCCTGAAACTTCAATAATTTCCCTTCTAACCATGTTTGCTTTCCTTTTACAGCAAGTAGGACAATTCCATGAGTTACAAAACATTCTATAAAACTTAACATCTCTAATAATCCCATTTTCTTTAATCCTTACTTTTGCAGTTTTCATACTCCTACAAAATGAAGTTGGTTCGCTTCTAACAACTGAATATTCACCCCTTCTTCTTATCTTTGCTTCTATAATCAACTTGCAGATTTTCTTATCATTGTACAGTTGTTGAATTGTTCTATTATTAGTTAAATATAGGGGGATTTCTGGGTCAAATTTAACAGTTTCTTTATTCAGATTACCAACAACTATTCTTCTTTTAACATTAGGGTTATTAACTTTGATTCTTGTTATTTCTTTTTCTGTAATGGTTTCCGTTGCTGTGTGCTTCCGCACATCAGCAAGGAAACTGGAAGAAGGGTATTGTAGGAGGGTTTCTTGGTTATCCATTCTTAACCCCCTGTTTTTGAAGATTAAACTTGTAAATTGCTCTACCTAAGTAATAAAGGGATTGAATGCACTCCAATATTTCCGCATCAGTTAGTTTGCGGTTTAGTTTCTTTTCAAAATATTCAGTTACTTTTTGTTTATCTGGTAATTTCTCCGCCATTAAGGGGAGATTAATTTATGAAGTTCTAAAGTACCCGAACAGCAAAGTGTTCAGATTATTGTTCGGTAGGGAATTGTTTAGCAAAACTTGCTAAATCATCTAAATATCTTTTGTGTATTATTCTTACTTGTTCAGGGTCAGCAAGTCGCTTGTCCTCAGGGTATTTATCAATTAGCTTAGTAGCAACTTTAGGATATGTTTTTTCCTGCTTTAGAAGCGTATCTATTTCCTCACCAAGTACTGTATTTTTGTGTATTTCCAATATCCCTGTACCCTCAAACAAGTGCTCATCCATCTGTTTTTCCATGTTCTCCCAGTTTTTATCAACCCATTCTTTAAACTTTTTCTTTGAACTATGGTAAGGAATTAGTATTGTTGCTACTTCATGTTTAAAAGTATGTAGTTTGTATGCGGTTAGTGCCTTTGTTGGTACAAACTCAAAATCTCTTTCAACCAACCCTTGAAAATACTCTAGTGCAATAAAAGCATTAAAATAAACCATTAGCGTGATATTCACCATAAAATCTTCTGCTAATCCGTATCTATCAATTAACTGTTTGGGAAATATTTGAAGCATTAGTGAGATGTAATTTGGTGCTACTGTTGGTTCAAATAAGTTTTTACCCTCAACCAACCTAATATCGGCACCATTTTCAGGAAGATTTAAGTGTTTTCTTATAGTTAAAACCCAATTTTCAAACCATTCATCTTTAATAAACTTCAATACTGCTTCTTTTGACCTATTTGAAGGATTATCAATAATTGTTATTGGATTAACACTTTTAAGAAAAACTACTTGTGAAAGTTCCATAGCGATTGGAGTGTACCCCAAACTGCAGTGAAAATCCAACCATCCCCACCGCAAAGGCGAGATTTTATCACTTGCTGGCGCAAGTGATGTTCTCCATTTAAGCGGTGGGGATTGGTGTTTCAACCGGAACTGTTCTAAAATACAAATATGACTGAAAAAGAACCTATATTTGAAAAACAACCACTAAATGAATTAGTGGACTCCTTAGATAAATATTTTGGAGTAAAAGAATTAGATAAAGACCCCGCAATGAGTAGATTTATTCCTATGGTTTACGACCCTTTAGGATATGACTGGAAATCAGTATTTGAACCTGATTTTTGTGAACGTTTTAATGGTTTAATGCTTAAAGGCGCTGAACAAACTGGAAAAGCGTGGTGTATAGTTTTTCCTTCAAATGAAGTGCTTACAAAAATTCTAAAATCTGCTCAAGAAGGGGATATGATATTTTCACATCATCCAGTAAATATGGAATGTGGTGACCCTCGTGGTGCTATGGGTAAGGGTTTTTTACCAATAGATTTAGAACTTTTGCAAGAAATGAGAACAAGAAAACTATCTTTTTATGCAGTTCATGCCCCACTAGATTCCAATACTGAAGTAAGTACAAATGATGCCTTAGTAAGACTTATGGATGGGGAAGTTATAAAACAATTCGACCCATATGGTTTGGGTTTTGCAGGTAGGGTATGTCGTATTCCCAGAACAACAACTTCTGTATTAGCAGAAAAACTAAGAATTGCTGTTGGACTACCTTATGTTGATTTAGCAGGTATAAAAGAACGAGATATTGAATTAGTTGGGGTAATAGCTGGCGGTGGTGGAAGTGCTGAAGACCTTAAAACAGCAGAAGAACAGGGTGTTGATGCTGTGGTAACTGGTGAAGTATCTGCAAAAATAATTGGAAGTAGGGGTGATAAAGAAAGAGCAATGTTAGTTGAGTATCTACCTACAACAAAAGTATCTGCAATAGGTTTATCTCATGCAGGAAGTGAATTTGTGGTTATGCGTGATCAAGTTGTTCCTTTTCTAAAGGATAGACATCACCTTGACGCTACTTCTGTTCCAGAAAATAACTGGTGGCGTTAATATTAAGATTTTGAAAAAAAGTTCCAAGTACGTCCCACACCCTCCGCCAGTTATTCAGATAAATATAAAACAAACACTTCCATAATCTAATGCCAAAATATCTTTTCATTTATAAAAGTATAACTACGTTCATTTTGCTTTTCTCTCATCTTATAGTATAATAAGCTTCGAACATTGAAAACTAACGAGCAGACAAACAAACAAAAGAAAGGAGCAAAAATGGCTACATATGGAGTGAAAACTTGGAGAAAAGTTGACTTTTACGAAGTGATAAAAACACCAAAAGATCAAATCATTGGTTTATCTTTTCCTCGATCAGACCTAAACCTTGGTCTTGAACCTTCGATACTTTCTGTTCTACCGGATGGAGATAACGTTCACTACGACATGAAAAACAGAGATCACAATGATTGCAATGTGCAGTTGTATTTGTGTTCTGTTTACATAAGTGGAATGGAAGAGTTTGTATCTTGGGCTCAGAGGCATGACACATCAAAAATTGTAGTTGGAGGTTATCACCCAACAACCTTCCCAGAGGACTTTGAAAGATATGCATTTAAGATTGTACAAGGACCTTGTGACGATATTTGGGGAACAATCAAGCAGCCTGGAAAAGTAGTAAAAGGAATTGTCAACCACAAACGAGTTCCTAGAAGAGACCTGTATGACATTAAGTACAATCAACAAATAATCCCAGATAAGAAGCCTAAGGATGTTGTTGTCTCCATTAATACATCACAAGGGTGTGCAATGAAACCCCCTTGCGACTTCTGTTGCACACCAATTATGTGTCCAATATTACTATCACGGCCACTTGAGGCAGTAGAAAAAGAAGTTAGATCTCTAGTTCAATATAAACCAAAATTTCTCTTCATAAGAGATGAGAACTTTACAATGCAAAAGGATTGGACTGAAAGACTACAGATAATTCACGGGCTACTTCCAAAAACCAAAATCTACTTGTTTGCATCCGCAAACACTCTCAAGGAACCTGCATTGCAAGAAATGGCAAAACAAGGCGTATACATGATATGCTTGGGACTTGAAGACATTACTGTAGAATATACCAAGAACAGAACACTTGATCAGGTTGTCAGATGGATGAAGAATAACGGAATCATGACTTATCTTTCATTCATTGTTAACCCACACAAAGTCATTGGCAGAGAAGCAGGTAAAGATTTCTATGATAAGTTAATGTCAAGATTTCACGAACTTGCTCCTGAGATGGTTTGTGGTAACTTCCTTATGCCCTTCAGGGGAACTGCATTATGGGATCAATATTATGCATTTGTATCTCCTGAGGATTATAAATTTTATGATTCCAAGACACCATTCCTCATCAGAAATCCAATAGTAAGAGAAAAAATGCAATTCTTCATGTTCTGGTATCAATGGAAATACTATACATCTGATTTCTACAACAATAATGTTAGAAAGTTCGAAACAGGAGACACACTTCATCTAAGATTTCTAGAGCTATACGATCAATTCTCAGCAAAATACCAAAAGATCTGGAACGTGAGACCTTAAAGGAGAAACTATGAACACACTTGTTGTAATAAACGGTTCCTATCACCCCGATGGCTTAACAACACAATGCTTAGAGGCAATATCAAAGAAGCTCTGTGATAAACACAACCTTACACCAGTAAATTTTTTCCTGGACGACAACATTAGAGGCTGTGCGAGTTGCAGATCTGATAAGCATAGTGATTGTGTGATGTGGTGTAGATTTGAAGATCAATTTCAAACAATAGCACATGCAATACAAGATGCTAAAAGGGTCTTGATTGGAACTCCAGTGTATTTAGACTTCCCATCACCAAAACTGCTTGCATTTATATCACGACTAAATTGTTTAGCAGAAAAAACCAATCGGGAATTCTTTCGAGGAAGATATATTCACATACACGCAAATGCATACGTATCTGGAACAAAATCAACAATCCAAGTACTAATGAGCGCATGTGAAATGCTGGGATTTACCATCGAAGGAAGATCAACAACAGAGTACATACAAAAGTGGTCAGACCATAAAATTAGAGGTGGTATGACTCAAGAAGATGCCTGCCTTTTAAGTTAGTTTTTATAAACCCCATTTAGGCTAATAACCAATTGGGGTTTAATTTTATCCACTAATAAGAATTAGATAACTACTTTCAGTAGAATACTACTATTGCTAATTTTCAACTTAGCTTTAAAACGAGCTTAATGAACAAAACTATTCTAGAAAATGAATACATAACTAGAAAAGAATTTGTTACTACAACAAGGGAAATTAAAGATGTACTTAACATTGTTAAATCTTCTGTAGCCAACATAGAAGCAAGAATAAACACGTATTCTGATATGTACGAGATCAATAAATGGAACAGTAATAAACTAGCAAATAGGGTAAGCAGACTAGAAAAACATAATGGCATTACACCTCCCCAAGAATTGCTGATTTCAGGAATGTAGCTAAATCACAATCTAAATTGCTTTAATACATCACTTACATGTGTTACTTTATGCTCAACCTGCCCCGTAATATATTTATTATTAAGGGGGTGTAAACATACTTATTATGGCTAATACCAAACAGAATCCAAAAGATGGTTTAGCATTAGTGATTGGAGGACTTTTCATCTTAGCTTTAGTTTTTGCTACATATAACTATTTTAATAAAGGAAAGGATGTAAATAAGTTAGAAGACGAGACAAAACAAGGAGTAATTTTCCAAAAAGAAAGTGAAAAAGGTAGCTTGAATGGAGAAGGTATTACAGAAACAAGACAAGGACAAGCCCTGGGAACTGGCGGCCCAGTACAATCTAGCCAGACACAAACATGGGTAGCAACAGATTACAAGGAAGGTGATATAAAAGGATCAACATATACAGTAAAGTATGGTGATACATTATGGGAAATTTCTGAGGCAGTATATGGTAATGGATCACAATGGACAAAAATATTAAATGCAAACAAGTCATTAATTGGGTTTCTACCAAATGGATCTCAAGCATTGATCTTTCCAGGACAAGTACTTACTCTACCATAAGTAATAATCTGTTTAGCTAAATAGATGAGTCACATCCCACACCCACATGGGTGTGTGACTTTTTGTATACTTTAAAAGTATAAATTAACTAGCCTATCAATTTGCCATTTAAACATTTAACTTTCTTCTAATGAAATGGCTTGTACCTTTTTTCCAATTTTGGATTTTAAACTTTCAGGATTGATCTCATTAAATAGTTTTTTTCTATAGACTTCATCTAAAAATTTCAAATCTTCTGGAATAAACGCTTCCGTCAGTTCTGGTGCTGATGTTTTTGGATTTTTACCTTCAGATAATTGTTTTAAATAGCATTCGTAACCTCTTAATAAAGCAAGGATCTCGCTGGGATCGGCGTAATCAAAATATCCAATGGTAATATCGCTATATTTAGCTACAAGCGGTTTGACCGATTTAGCATAAACTAAACCATTTTTTATACCTTTGTTATATGCAGACATAACCCTATCATGGAGGTCTTTATAACTAGGGTGAAGGACAAAGGCATAAATCATTTTAGCTTTTTCCAAACCTTCCTTTGGATTATCACATATTTCATCAAATCTAATTTGATTCAGTGCATGTTGATTCTCATGATATGACCATCTTTTTATTTCATCAGTATCTAAATCTATGTATTTTTCGTTAAATGAGATTTTGTTAACAATAGTTTGAGCTCTTACTAAAGAATCTTCATAGAAAAATCCTGTAAACTCTACTTTATCAGACGTACCTAATTCAACTGCAGATTCTGCAAAGATGTTAGTAATATTTTCCTTTTTGATTAGCGTTTCATTAGGTTCAACGTCCAATCTTCCTTCGTTCATACTTAAATTATAAACTAAACAAGCTCTAAAAGATGAACTAGCATTAGTTATTGGAAGGAGGGCCATTTATTCTGGCTTAGTGTTTACAGCCTACAACTATTTCAATAAAGGTGATACTCAAAAGAGTTAGAAGATGAAGCACCATAAGATATAATATTCAAAAGAAGGGAATAGATTGTGTATAATTTTGTATACTTTAAAAGTATAATAATCTAAGTGCGGGCGTGGCTTAGCGGTAAAGCGTCTCCTTCCCAAGGAGAAGATCGCGGGTTCGAGTCCCGTCGCCCGCTCCAGATGTTTGAAGTTCCGACCATTCCGTCTCCCTAGGCTTTTGTCTGAAGTTCCAACTGACTCGTTTGGGTTACCATAATTTATCCTAATTTTTTCGACTTACTTTCGTATCCCAGATAATTGTTTCCAGACTCGTCGGACCATAGGTTATGTTTAAAGTTCCGACCACTTGTTAAATATTGCTGTTGTTTGATATAACATCCCAACTCTCTAATGTAACTAGAAACAATTTTACAAAAGACAGGTCAAATTTAATCTCAACATACACGAACTTCTGTTATAATAATTGAAGTATCAATTAAGCAGCCTATTTGCTTGATAATAACTATGCCATTTAAAATATTAAGCTTACCTGCACGACATCCATATATGAGAAAGTTTAACGATGGGGTAAATATTGAATTCGTTAATCCTGATACTGACTTGTTTAGTCAACAACAATACGACCCTGAGGTAATACAGGCTAAGTATCCCCCAGAAAGCTACAATATTGTACACATACATTTTTCCTTTGACGTAGTACCAATAGACAGGTTTAGAAACCTTTTAGAGTATTTTAGATCAGTACAAAAACCTATCATTTGGACAACACATAGTCTCGAGTGTCAACGTATCAAAGGTTATGGTAACGGTGAGTATCAAAAACTGCTCTTTGACTATGCAGACAAACTGATAAGTCCTACTGAAGGCTGTAAAAAGTATATATTAGAAAAGTATGGAAAGCACAAGAGGGATATCGATGTAATACCTCTTGGTTTTATGATCAGTCCCGGTGACGTAGAAAGAATTAAAAAGGGAATTTCTAAGGATAAGAATTTATTCACAATACTTATAGCTGATTTTAGAGAAAACAGAGAAGTAATACAGTCAGTTATTAATTTTCTTCAGTGCTCTACTCTAAACGATTGTAAACTTCAACTAATATATAAACCAATTAATCCTTATAAATCCAGTACAAATGATTTGAATGAAGTTATGATTACATTTTACGAACTAACACAAAACCCTCGAATTATTAACGTATCTCTTCCATTTATACCTAACGAACTTATAACGGAGGCGTTTCTGAAAAGTCATGCAATTATACTTCCGTATAAATGGGGTACACATAGCGGGCAGATTGAGCAAGCGAAAGATTGCGGATGCCATGTTGTTGTAACAGATGTAGGTTACTACAAGGAGCAATGGGATAAAATCAATACGTGGAGTATAGCAGATAATAAGGTTGAAGAATTTCCTACTCGATATACGAACTGCTTAATGGAAGTTTATAAAAAGGAGCCATTAAAACCAGCAGGATACTCTCGACAGGAAGAACTACAGAGAATAATTCAGCAACATGTTGTTGTATATAAAAATCTTATTAGTACGCACGAGCAAAAATAACTCTCTTATGTGAGGGTTTGCCACTTAAAATACACTTTCCTTCCGATTCTTTTTCTGAAAAAGGTATACATCTGATTGTTGCCTTCGTTTTCTCCTTTATTTCTTCTTCTGTGGTTTTCTCACCAGACCAGTGAGCTGATATAAAATTTCCAGCTTCTATTTCCTTTACAAAATCTTTCCATGTATTTACTTCTTTAATCTTATTATTCCTAAATTCTAGGGCTCTACCATATAGGTTGGACTGAATTTCTATTAATAGACTTTTAACTCTCTCATTAAGTAGAGTAAATTTGATATTCTCCTTAGTACCCGTATCTCTTCTTACCACAACTGCAGATTCATTTTCCAGGTCCCTAGGTCCGATTTCTATTCTAATTGGAATTCCGCGTTTTTCCCAATAGTAGTACTTTTCACCTGCGTGCAAGTCACTTGTATCCAAATTTACACTCAATCCTATCTTACTTATCAAATCATTTTTAACTTCTAGAGCTTTAGCTGTTACTCGTTCTTTATCAACCTCTTTATTCCATACTGGAACTATAACCACATGAATTGGTGCTACTTTTGGAGGTAATACTAAACCTATATCATCAGAATGAACCATTATCAAAGCACCTATAATACGTGTACTTAAACCCCAGCTAGTTTGCCAAACATAGTCAGAAGTAGAATCTTCTTTGTTAAAGCTGACATTGAAGACTTTCGAAAAGTTTTGACCTAAGTTATGAGATGTTGCACACTGCAAAGCTTTGCCATCTTGCATCATTGCTTCAACAGTATATGTTTGCACTGCACCTGCAAATTTTTCAGAATCGGATTTTACTCCCAGAATAACAGGTATCGCTAAGTAGTCCTCAGCAAATTTTTTATACACATTAAGCATCGTTCTTGCAAAATCGTCAGCTTCTTCATAGGTAGCATGGGCGGTATGTCCTTCTTGCCATAAGAATTCTGTCGTTCTCAGAAATAAACGTGGCCTTAACTCCCACCTCACTACATTCGCCCACTGATTAATAACAACTGGCAAATCACGGTAAGAGTTAACCCATCTTGAAAAAGCATCATATATTATAGTTTCTGAAGTAGGTCTAATAATCAAAGCCTCCTGTAGTTTTTTTCCACCTGCGTAAGTTACTACTGCAACTTCTGGAGAAAAACCTTCAACATGGCTTTCTTCTTTTTTAAGAAAACTTTCTGGAATAAACATCGGAAAATAAGCGTTTTGCACACCCAAATCTTTGAATTCCTTATCTAAAATATTTCTAACATTCTCCCATATTGAATAGCCGTAAGGTTTAATGATCATAGTCCCCTTTACAGGCCCGTGTTCAGCTAAGTCCGCAACATCAATAATTTCCTGGTACCATGCCGAAAAGTTCTCATCTCTAGAGGATATTTTTTTGTCGCTATCTAAGTTTTTCATATTGATACATAGATATTATAAGGCTTTTATTTATATTTCCAAACATTTTTTATGTCATGGGAGTTACATTTGTTTATAACATCTTCTCTATATTCATAGTAGCTTCAGGATCAATAACTATTGTTTTTGAGTTGGGAATAAAAACAGTTACTGGCGAAAACCCAATTACTTTGAGGGTGTTGTTTTGTATGACTGCACCACTGCTCTCAGGAATACTAATTAGCGGTAACTTTTTATCTTTTAGAAAATTTAATATGCTGGATTTCCTTTCTAATGTATGATGACAAAAAATCGACATATTTCCTATCAATCCCAAACCTTCGTCACAGTTATAATCCTTAGGAGGAATTTCCCCAAATGTGGATATATATTTTCCAGTTATGATGGCCCCAGTGCTTCCTCCATATAAACTGCCGCCTGCCTCAAGAAAAGTTTTTAAAATATCTATAAATTCTGTTTCCTTAAACTCTCTCATTAGTGTGTAGCTATTTTTTGCTCCACCAATATATACAGCATCCTTATCGGAAATATCCGAATAAGACTTATTGTGAAGATTCACCCACATTTCTATTTCTAAAGGTTTTTCGGAATAAGCACTTAAAGTACTTGTAATCCATTCATAACATTCGTCGTAACCTGTGAAAGACCTTTCTAAGCCAACAGGAATATATAATATTTTTCTGTTCTTTAAGGAAGAAACAAAATAGCGGTCCAGCAACCTAGTATCTTGAGCGTGACCTCCGCCACTTATAAATAATTTATTCTTGCTATTCATTTTAGTTTGCTAACATAGCGTAAATTGCTCCTTCAACAAACCATCAGTAAGATTAGGTACTTTAGACACTTCATCTTTAACTAATTTTTCCAGTTCGGAAAAATTATTAAAATCCTGAGGTACCGTTACTAATACGATCCAAGGATCTACCAGTAAACGCCCACTTTGACTTACAATACAAACTTCGTTAGATATTTTAAAATTTTCAAATATTTCTTTAGCAATTTCATTCGCAGCTAGGTAATATACTTTTCCGATGTGATACACTGGATTTTTACCACACGATCCTTCCATACTCATAACTCTAAAAGGCGTTATCAGACCGTTTATTCTATTCCCTCTTCCTACCAGCCCCTCGTCACCACTTTCTATTGAAGATCCTATTGCAGTTAAATATATTTCACCATTTTCAAAATTATCACGAGTATTAATATTAAGTTCGAGACTTTGCATAGAATATTTCTTGGCAATACTCCTAATAAAGTTTTCGGCGTAGAGTTGATTATTTTTATACTCCGAAATATCTTTAACATATTTAGAAATCTGTGGAATGCACATGGTTAAATAATAATTACCCTGATTCTTAAATCCCATAATCTTTATATCACTTCCTATCCATGGATTACTTTTTCTGAAGTCATCAGAACTTAACGTGTGTTCTATTTCTAAAACAAAGTTTTCTAACTTGGATAATGGAGCAAACCCAACACCCAGGGAAGTGTCATTGGATACTAGTTGCTTTAATTCCCGTACATCCCCTAGATTCCTAGGTTCAAACCAATACCTACGCGTTCCACTTTTGGCTACTTCCAAATCTGTTTTTCCAGGGCTACTCGTATTACTTAGGTTATAATGAAATTCTAAATCCTTAGCAACATCGATTTCAGGCAATTTCTTTGAAAGGAAAGATTTACTCCAGTCAATTAGTAATTCTTTTACAGGTATTATTTCATCTCCAAACCTTGTGGATGCTCTACCGTTTAACAAAACTCTTATTGGATTAACAAGATGGCCCTCTCCAAATTTAACGTAAGAGGATCCTCCAAGTAAACCTACTTTATCAAAATTATGATGTAATACAGCACCGAATTTTTGCTTAGTATAAAGCGAGTATTGAACAGAAAGATATTCAGCTAATAAGTCGGAAAGGGTATCTGGATGTCCTAATCCTTTTCTTTCAACAAATTCCACTACAGGCTCAATAAATTCTTTGCGCACAAATTGAATTAGCATATACGAAAATATAACATAATTTCTCTAAATTTCTTATACCAAAGCTTTTAAATAAGGACAATCCCCAGTTTCTTCATCAATCTTTCTTCAATCCTCAATCATAGAAAATGGTACGTTAACATACCTTTTATAATGTCTCATTTGTCTCATTTCTAGCCTGGAGAGTATACTTTTAGTTGGGGTTTCCAGACTCGACTGGTGCTCCAGAAGTTCAAAGTTCCGACCGCTTTGAAAATGTTGTTTGGTTTGATTAATAACTTTCTCTCTAAGTTTAAACGTATTTCCATGTGAAATAAGTCCCAAGTAGGATTGGGGGGTTTTCTTATCATAACTACCCGATACAATATTTCTAAACATCTTTCTTTTTGTAGTTGTTCTTAATACTCTATGATCGGGAAAATGTATCCAACCTAGAAAATCTATTCCAGAAGCTACTGTTTTAAGCAGAGTTTTGTTTTCATGAAGTTCTAGACGAAGATTTTCCCACAGAAATTCTTCGACTTTTGGTAAAAGTTCTTTGAGCAAACTCTTATCGTGTGACATAAAAACAAAATCGTCAGCATAGCGGATATAATATTTTACTTTTAAAACGTGTTTTACAAATTTGTCGAACTTATCCATATAAATGTTTGCGAAAAGCTGGGATGTTAAATTACCTAAGGGAATACCTTTACCATTACCCAAATCAAAGCTATTTATAACTTCTGATAATATCCAAACCGTGTCTTCATCCGAAATAGAATTCTTAAGAATACTGATAAGAGTCCTATGGTCTATAGACGCAAAAAACTTCTTTACATCACACTTCAAAACCCATGCAGTTCTTGTGTTGTTTTTTGAAACCTTGAATGAAAACCTACGAAATTTATTAAGTGCTACATGTGGTCCTTTATTAATCCTGCATGAGTATGAGTCGTCTACAAACTTACTATCAAAGAATGGGTAAAGCATTCTATATAGTGCATGATGAAGGAGCCTATCTCTAACCACTGCTTTATGAATAATTCTTGGTTTTGGATCAGAAATCTTAAATACCGTGTATTTAGAGTGCTTATAACTTCTTGCCTTCAAATCTTCGTGCAGCTGAATCAGGTTTCTCATTAGAGTGTGTTCAAATACTTGAACATCTTTTCTTGAGCGTTTACCATTTCTAAATTCTTTCCAGGCAACAAGAAGATTATCAAGAGAAATGATATCTTTATATGTATGCACGAATTTAATCATAAACATGTCTGCCCCCCCCCAACGATCATCTAAAAGTAACACGAATCTATTACCAATAATAAAGCATCTAAAAGATACTTATTTAATCTGGTTTGGGTATTTTCAAAAGCTTCCAAAAATACATAGATACACACTTGGACTCAGAGTTGATAATTTGTTTGTAGAAATTATTGAAAATCTCTCTTCCGCAAGCTTTTCAAAATCCTTAGAAAAACAGGACTTTATAAGTCTAGCAATAAGAAAAAACGATACACTAAAAGTCCTTATGATAATTCTTTGGGAAACAAAATCTATCGACAATAAGGAATACATTTTCCTATCTAAGCAGTTGGATGAAATGGGTAAAATGCTTGGTGGTTGGATTTCACATCTTCAAAAACAAAACTCTCCCGGCAACAAGCTAGGAGAGAAACGAGAAGACTAGCGACGAACGAACACGAAGCGATTGTTGCCATTCCAGAAGTTGTCAGGATTACCATTGTACGCATTGAGCCAAAGACCGCCGCCACCGCACCCAACGCGGAACAGGCCCAAAGCACCACCGGAGTCTTTTATAGGTTCCATGGCAATTACGAGCCATTCACCATTAGGCTGGTCAGGGTACTGCAATCGCAGTTGTGGACCAACTTCAGCAGGGCATAGATCCAAACCTTGGTTTTTGGCAGCTTCATAAATGTCTTTAAGTTGGGTACCTTGCGGAAATCCCAGCTCTTTGACAGACAAAACCACCAGATCCAAGGACTGCTTGGATTTACTCAACTTCGTCTTGTTGAGAATATCCCCTGCCCAATCTCCAATCTGTACGCCAGACTCTTCCAGAGCTTTGCGCAGGGACTTCACATCCTTGTAGGTGCCGACTTCGACAATCTTAAAGCTTTCTGGCTTTTCCCAAGGATTTTCTTTGCGAAGGAATTTATTTAATCCCCGCAGCCACAATTCGCCATCCCGCCCACCAATCTTCTCAAGAAGGTCAATGAACGGTCCCTGAACTTCAGAGAGCGTTAATCGAGTGTCATTTGTATTCATGACAGTCAATCCTTTCTCTACCTTATTTGGTAGTCTAGTAAGATGCTCTCATTATACTATAGGTAAATCAAATAGTCAACGCAACTAGAATGATATATATCTCAAAGCTAATTAAAGATTTGAAAAGAAATACCTCATTGTACTTGTTGTAACAACAAAAGCTTGAAGATTTCGTATTATTTTCGCATACTCTTCCATTGCGAGACACTTACCCTTAGCACTGTCTCATTTGTCTCACTTTTCGAACATAGCGAGAAATGCAAGCTGTGCTTATTTCTAGCCTGGAGAGTATACTTTTAGTTGGGGTTTCCAGACTCGAATGGTGCTCCAGATGTTTGAAGTTCCAATCACTATATATTGATATGGCTTGATATAGATTAAAAACTTAGATATCGAATTTTTATCTATTATTTGTTAGTATTTTCCTAAAGATGATAAATAAAGAAAATATCGACAATTTAGTAAGTTTTATCAACCAAGAAATTATTGAGAAATTAGGCGATAAGACAGAAGCATTATACTTAGTCGGAAGTTATGCTAGTGGAAATATATCCCTGAATCGTCCTGATATAAATTGGTTGTTGATACATAAAGACCCTGTAGAGGACGAAAGCAGGTGGGTTATAGGTGAAATCTTTACAGAAGCTATAGATAAGTTCATCAACCAGTTTGTTGTTAGACCAGAGTTAAGACCCTTCAAATTCTCTTATCCAATCAAAAGAGGCGAGGATGTGTTTATTAACCTTTCAATAGTAACGGATGCACCTTCTGCTCAGGAATTTATTCATAAAAATAGTTTTTTACCTGAATATGTTTTTGAGGGTTTCAAATCAAGTAGAAAACTTGTGTTTGGAAATGACCTGCTAAAAAATATTTCATTTGAAGTAAATAAAAACAATATTTGGTCCTTAGCAATGGAAAAAATAATTTCACATAAAGTACAATTAGATAGAATCCCTCTTACGTATCATCTACAAAAAGATGTTGACCTTGTCTATAACGAAGCTTTATCACACGGAAAGAACCTACTCTATTTTGCAGTGGAACTCCTTATGTCCGAAGAAGAGTTAAAGGAAAAAAAGTATATCGAGATATTTCAAGATAAAAACAGCATGCAGAGTTTCCTCACATCAAAATATGCAAAATTTTCTTCACTTTCCCAAACCATATATGACGCGAAGGATAACTACGAAAAATTTAAATCTGATAAAGACAAGGCTAAAGAGGTTTATTTAGCTGCTTCAAAAATTGCTGATATTATGTTCGAAATATTGTTTGCTAAATAGTATATTTAGGACGATCTTAATATTTTTCCAGGCTCAACTGGTGCTCCAGATGTTTGAAGTTCCGATAAACCAGTCTCCCTAAAGTTTCTACTTCTACTAGATTATAATTCTTGAAGTTAAACGTTTCTTAATTTAATATGTTTTTATGAAAATAGAGGATTTATATAAACTATTAACTAAATTTCAAAATGACTTTTTGTCATTTAGGCACGAGATGAATGAGTTTAGAAAAGATACGAAGGATGAATTAAATAAACAGTCTCAAACTTTGATTGGTATTGAGAATACACTTACTTTTTATGGTGATATGTATAAAATAAACAAAGACGGAATTCAAGCGCTCGACAAAAGAATTACTGTTTTAGAATCAATATAAACTTCTCCTAACAGGGGTTTCCAGACCCAACTGACGCTCCAGATGTTTGAAGTTCTGATATACCTATGGACATAAAAATATCGCATAGTTGGTCAATCTATGCGATAAGCTTGCTTAAATCCATTTAAGCACTCCCAATTAATCTGATCTGGAGAAACATAAATGCTGGTTCCGTGTTTGTCAAACTTCAGCCACAGTTTATTTGGACTAAAGTTATCTCTAACCTTGACCAACACAATGAAACTCCCTCTTGCAACCTCTATTGTTCTGTTGCCTTCTTTCTTTTTAACCATTTCAACCACACACTTACACGGTCCCAGCAATTCGGGCGGTTGCCCTTCATCCAATAAGCCACTATTTTTAAGCAACCAAAATGCTTTCTGGAGACCACTTCCAAAGACCCATTTCTGCTTGGTATTCATTACCCATCTCCTTAATACCTTATGACATTACTATAAATCAGTTGCACTTTATCACTTTTCGGTATTTCAGACAACAAAGTATACGATTTCGGTCTAGAGAGTACTTATAAACAGAGTTAGAAAGATTTCCACCAATGCTGAACAGTTTTTATATAGTTTAGAACATACTTCTCTAAAAAATGTCTTACGTTTTTATTTGCTACACCTTTTATCCTAATCCTTAGTTCTTTAAAGCTGGTTGCCTTGGAAACTTTGGCAATAGCTTGGTAATCTTCCGGAATCAAACCTTCTCTTTTTCCAATCTCCCGAGCAATTTCTACTGCTTCACCGAGATATTCCCTAAAAGCATTTACTGAGCTACGCTTCTCATATTTATAGAGACCCCTTAACTTTTTTAAAGGAATCTTCTTTGTCTCATTTTCTGTGAAAAGGTTATTTAGAAAAACCTCTACTCCAAACCTAGTTTTAGTCATTTCTTCAAGATAAGGCACTAAATCTTTTTTGTAATATACCCGTTCTCCTGTTAGATTTGAAAAAACATCAGGTATCCATCCATTTGATGGATATCCTAAGACAGCTCTAAATTTGTTCCCCAAAACAGGTTCAAGGAGAGTTTCTATATGATTGTCAGATAGATTAGTTAAATCAGCATCAATAAAAGAGACAATCTCACCTTTAGCTTTTTTTATTCCTTCAACTAAAGCATAACCTTTTCCTTTATTATCCTTAAAATTAATCAATTGAATTTTATCTTTGTATTTTCTTAAAACTGATAAGGTTCCGTCGGTTGAACCATCATTTATACAGATAACTTCGTTTATTAAAGGGCTTTTTAATAAAGCTTCAACAACCCCAGCAACTGTTTTCTCCTCATTAAAAACCGGTACAATAGCAGAAACAAATTCTTGTGTCTTTAACTTTTGACGATAACTTTTATCTTTGAAAAAAACCGTAACGATATCCTCACCAAAATATTTTATTTCTCTTTCAATTAATGGCGGAATAATGCCAAAACCATGTATAACTTGATCAAGAAGTTGTTCATGAGTAAAAAAATACTCACTCTTAACATCATTGGTTCCATCTTCTTCACTCCACTCTGCTATCCATTTTCTCAAAGGATAAAAGATGTTTTTAGCTGTTTTGCGTATCTTTCCTGGTTCACAAATAACAAACACCTTTTTTGTGAAGGAAAAACAGTTTTGTATAAACCTTTCTCTATCAGTTGGTTTTAAATGATGAAGAATATCGCAAGCAATAACAATATCTGCTTGGCAATAGCTTTCTTGATTAAGAACATTGCCCAAGTACACTGATGGGCATTTTTTAAGAGCGTAATTAAGAAAATTCTTATTAGTATCAAAGCCACGATAAAAGGATCCCTTCGGAAGAAATCCTGCTAATATAGCTGGACCACAGGCCGGTTCAAGAACCGTATCACCTTCTCGAATAAAACTTGCCATATATCGATAACGTTTAGCAAAATTACTCTTATGAATCCACTTAAGACCTAAGGTATAAAGCCGAGGATGTTTATAAAAAATATTTTTCTTACTCATTTACTATCTCAGTATCCTCTGATGGCTTTTAAACTTCAACCTCAGAAGAAAAACCCTATCTACAATCATAATTGTTTTAGATTAAGTTGCTCTTAACAAG
>JAAZNV010000010.1 GCA_012798115.1 candidate division WWE3 bacterium | reverse complement strand
ATTTTACTGATAGATGCCTATGAACGGTATCTAGCAAAACTAATTCTTTTTACAACTTAATACTTCTCTACTAAACCGCTATTTGCGGTATTAACCAGACTAGTGTTTGGTCTGTATAACAGTTTTAGTTTTGGGCGCCTACGCCCTGTCGGCGCCTGTCCAAATAGGCAGGGCAAAAAAAATAACAAGTATTAATTTTAAGTAGGAGGTTTGTATGAAGATAATAAAAAGAACAGATAGCAATTCTAATGTAATGCCTTACAGCCCAATGAGGTCCATGTTAGATGATTTCTTCTCAACGGGATCATTGATAGATGAGATGTTTAATAGAAGCTTTACGTCTAAGAATTTATTTGTGGATGTTTGGGAGGAAGATGAAAGCTTTTTTGTGAAAATGGCAATGCCTGGTGTAGACAAGGATAGTATTGAAATAACAACCACTGCCGATTCTGTAACAATTAAGGGAGGTACGAAAAAAGAGGAAGAAAAAAAGGAAGGTAAGAGAAATTACTATTACAGGACTTTGGAATCCTCTTTTGAGCAAAACTTCAACTTACCAACCAAAGTTGATAGTGACAAGGCGGTGGCTTCCTATGAGGATGGTATCTTAACTTTAACATTACCAAAATCGGAGGAAGTTAAACCTAAAAAAATTGCTATTAAGTAAGTCTTTGTAAGGGGTGGGGTTTATGCCCCACCCTTCTTGGAAATTATTATGATTAAAATAAATAAAAGAAAAGTCATAATCACAGGCTTATTGGGTTTGTTTGTAGTTGTCTTAGTTTCTGGCATTTTTTTAAGCGGGCTGTATATTGGAAAGAAAGGCAGCATAAAATTTTGGAATGAGTTAAAGAATGAAAAAAGTGAAAAAATTATTAACACTCAAAAATCTTATGATTTATCAACATGCAATGAAAGCACTGCTAATATAGCCGAAGAACTATCTGACTCTGTGGTTACAGTATCAATTAAAAAACTAAATATAAAAACTGACCTGGACAGTATTTTTGATCCATTTAATTTCTTTAATTTTTCTCCAAAAAGAATGAATCCAAATCAGAAACCGGAATATGAGGAGATACAGCAGGATATCGGCACAGGTTTTGTTGTGGGCGATGAAAAATTTGTCATAACCAACAAGCACGTTGTATCGGATATTGAAGCAAGTTATAAAATTATTGATAAAGCTGATAAGGAATACGAGGTTTCAAAAATTTACCGAGACCCATCAAACGATCTAGCAATTCTTGAAGTTAAAGGTTTTTCAGTGGATTCTATAACTCTTGGTGATTCGGACAAACTTAGAGTTGGGGATGATGTTGTTGCTATTGGTACAGCTTTGGGAGAGTTTAGGCATACAGTAACAACGGGTGTTATTTCCGGCTTGGGTAGAGGTATAACTGCAGGCGATGGTTTTGGAGGATTTGTTGAATCACTAGAGAACATAATTCAAACCGACGCTGCCATAAACCCTGGTAATTCTGGAGGTCCTCTGATTAACAGGTGTGGGGAAGTAATTGGGGTTAATGTTGCAGTCTCAAGAAACGCTGAAAATATCGGGTTTGCTATACCAATTAATGTAGTCAAAAATTCACTTGAAAACTTTAACAAAACAGGAAAATTTGAAAGAGCAATGCTCGGTGTCAGGTATAACATGGTCTCAGAGCAAGCTGCTTTAAGAAATGAAGTTCCTGTTGGTGCATATGTTGTAGAAGTTGTTGAAGGATCTAGCGCTGACGAGGGAGGTATAAAAGAAGGCGATATAATCACCTCATTTAACGGCGAGAAACTAGTAAATAAAAACCTGGCTGATTTAGTTAGTAAAACTAAAATTGGAGATAAGGTTAAGGTGAAAATATATAGATGGGAGGAAGATAAAGAATTAGAATTAAATATTACAATGAAGGAGAGCGTGTAGTATAGTTTATGTGTATTGACAAGATATATTTATATCTATTTGTAAATTTTTTAAGGAGGTGCAAAAAATGAATAAAATATACTTCTCTTTCATATCTTTAGTGTTGGTTGGACTACTTACTGCCAATGTTTATGCCGCAAATAGTAATCAGGGATCAGGCACTCAAGGTACTGGTTCAGGAACAGGAACAGGAACAGGGGCTGAGATAGGCGCAGGTCAAGGTTCGCAGGGAATAGGAACAACACAACCGGTTCAAAACAAGAATCAGGTTCAAACCCAAAATAAGGGCGAAGAACAACAGTTGCAGGTACAAACTCAGGAACAGCAGGGAACAGAAACAGGTAAAGGAACAAATAGCAATGCTCAGGGATCAAAAAAAGGACTCTCTGAAACAAGAAGTTCAGTTGCTAAGCAAATACAAGAGCTTCTAAGAACCCAATCAGCAGCTGGTGGCATTGGAGACCAGGTAAAACAGTGGGCAAGAACTCAGCAGCAGTCTGAGCTTAAGATTCAAGAGCATCTATCAAAGGTCGAGGGAAAAACCGGACTTGCAAGATCACTCTTTGGACCTAACTATGGATCTCTTAATGCTCTAAAACAGGAAATGAATCAAAACAGAGTAAGAGTTCAACAGCTTGAACAATTGAAATTAAAACTGACTAACCAGTCGGATATTACAAATGTTCAGGAAATGATTGAGCTTCTTAACCAAGAAAATACTGCCCTACAGGAAAAGATAAATATTGAAGAAGCAAATGGGGGCGTCCTTGGATGGTTAGTGAAACTTTTTGCTAAGTAAGATAACGGTTTCGTACGAACTCGTTATACAAAAAGGCCGGTTTTATACGACCTTTTTGTTTACTTAATTAAAACTTTTGATTAATTAGCGCATCTTTGAAATGCAGGTAGGTGTTTTTCCTGCGACGCATTCATAAGGTTAGTAAATACCAAAGTTATATCTTCATAATCTTTAACACTTGGAAGCAGTTCGTCTCTATACAAAGAAGCATTGGCAATTTCTGCCTCAACACCCGCTGTACAGGCCTCTGACAGTGTTTCTGGAGAAGTAATTTTGTTCGTATAGGGGTTTTCCGGAATTGTCATCCCGTATTTATCGAACAATGCTTTCAACGATGAAATGTGTTGCTCTTCGGCTCTGATGATCATAATAAATGGCCGTACGCTACCAAGTTTGGTTATGATTGCTTCATAAGTTGCTTGTGCTTTATATTCATCGTCCAAAGCCTTGTTCAGAGATGCTTTGGCTGCATCAGTTAGCTCCCCTGCGGGATAGTTCAGATCATCTACTGTTAAACACCCGTCAGCTAAACAGTTCTTTCTTGATTCTATAGCATTGTTATTTCCTTTGCCTTGTCCCGAACCGTTCCCCTGCCTAATACCTATTCCATTTAAGTTATCGGCTTGTGGACTTACAGCAGGTTGCGGAGATTTTACTTTAAAAGATAGGTAACCAACTGTACCTAGAAGAACTATGATTATTGCTATTAAAATGTATTTTATATTCATATGATTATTCTACACTGTAAGCTGAGTATTAGCTGAAATTACCAGCAGGATTAGTTTATTAAAGCATTTTATTTACTCGCCTGTGTTGTGCTTATGACTTTATCAATGTGCCTGTACTGGCACCACTTACAATCAGGATTCTCTGGAGGTATTGGACCGTTCAGTAAAGCATCAACTTCTTTTATAAAATCCAAGAAACCCTCTTCATTTGCAGAAACTTCTAGCCATTTTGGAGGAAAATCTAACCTGGCTATT
>JAAZNV010000009.1 GCA_012798115.1 candidate division WWE3 bacterium | reverse complement strand
GTCGCTTCTTGTGGAATGTTTTTTTAATTGTATCTAGAGGAAAAACCTAAGGTATTATCAGTCCTTTTTCTCATCACTGCTACTTTTACCATTACCATTTATACCACCAAATATTATCTTTCCAGCAGACGATTGAATAACTTTCAATACTTTAACATGAACATCTTGACCAACTTTATCAACACTATCCTCAACAATAACCATAGTTCCATCCGGCAAATAACCAATACCTTGCTTCTTTTCCTTCCCTTGCTGAAGTATCTTCACACTAAAATCTTCACCAGGTAGAAGAAGCGTTTTTAAAGAATTAATCAAATCATTAATATTTAAAACTTTGATCCCAGATACTTTAGCTACTTTATTCAAGTTGAAATCTAAAGTCATAAGTTTAATTTTCTTTTCTTTAGCGTAATCAACAAGAATCTTATCAACATCTTTTTCTTTGGTTTTAATATCAGGAATAATTACACTAGTTCTCTTCTTCAACTCTTTTACTACATCAAGCCCCATTCTCCCTCTATTCCTCTTTATATTACTCTTGTTATCAGACAACTTCTGAAGTTCGTTAATAACATTCTGAGTAATAATCAAAGGTCTATCAATAAAACCAATCTTAACAACATCTAAGATCCTCCCATCTATTAGCACTGACGTATCAAGCAAAATAGCGTTTTCTATTTCTTGTTTCTCTTTTATACTCTTTTCTTCAGCTTTCATTCTTTGTTTTTCTCTTCTTGCTTGTTGAATCCTTTTAGACTGTTGGTCCCAAAAATCAGAAACTACCTTAGATACAGCAGTGATAACAAGTCCTTCTACCCAGTATTTTAACTTACTAAGAAGAAGAGGAAACAAGAAGAAACCAAACGTACCCATTATTAAAGCAACTATAATCTCAATAATTAAGTGATAACCAAGAAATGGAAGATCTATAAAAAACAAGCTTCTACAGATACTAAATCCCAAGACCAAAAATACAACTGTATATACTACTCTAGATATAATTCCAAATTCACCTGCAGATGGCTTCTTTTGTTCAACTGAATTTATACCTTTCTTTACCATTTACTTAATTTTAGACCACGCCAAAGCAAAAAACTACAGGTAGCAATAACAAGGATAGAGATGAATCCAAGCAATAATTTTATTAATACTAATTACTTAAATTATCTAGAAATAGATTTGGAAACTGCTTCAAGTATATTTTTTGTATTATCCGAGCTAATAACCTCCCCATACCCAAGTTTTACAGCTTCCTTTGATCTTTTATCTTGTTGAGTTACTCTTCTTATTTCTCCATTTAAGCCACATTCCCCAAAAGCAGCAACTCCTTCCTTAACTGGGCAATCTTTCACAGAAGATGTTATAGCCAGACAAACAGCAAGATCTGCAGCATACTCATTAATTTTAAACCCACCAGCTACACTCAAATAAACATCAAGACTACCTAAATTTAAACCTGCTCTTCTCTCTAAAATAGCTACTAACACTTGAAGTCGAGTGTTGCTGAAACCACTGGCAGTTCTTCTTGGATAGCCAAAAGATGTTTTAACCGTTAATGCTTGAATCTCAAAAAGAAGGGGTCTATAACCTTCCATAACAACAGTAACGCAAGAACCTGCAGAATTAGCCATTCGTTGCTTTAAAAACATATCAGAAGGGTTCTTAACTTCTTTAATGCCACCTTCTTCCATTTCAAATATCCCAACTTCAGAAACTGGTCCAAATCTATTTTTGTTCGTTCTTAAAATTCTAAATAAATGTTGGGAATCTCCTTCTAAATACAAAACTGTGTCAACAATATGTTCAAGAACTTTAGGACCAGCTACAACTCCTTCCTTAGTAACATGACCAACAAGAACCATTGGAATTCCATTCTCTTTTGCAACATTTGTTAACATTTGAGTACAGCCTCTAACTTGAACCAAAGAACCAGGAGAACCAAGCAACTCATCTGAGCTTAATGTTTGCACAGAATCAATAATTACTAAACCAATATTCTTATTCTGCTCAATGGCCAAGACAATAGCATCAACGTTTGTTTCTGAGAGCATCAACATGTTTTCAGCTGCATAATTCATCCTAACAGCTCTAACTTTTACTTGGTCAATACTCTCTTCTCCACACACATATAGGATATTAAGACATTTCAAATTCTTTGATATTTCAGTGAGAATAGTACTCTTGCCAATACCTGGCTCTCCAGCTAGAAGAACCACTTGTCCAGGTACAAAACCACCACCTAAAACTCTATCAAATTCTTCAATTCCAGATGAAATTCTCCTTAAAGGGTCAGAAGATACCTCAGAGAGCTTAACCAGTTTACATGGAGATTTTAAAGGTGTTGTTCCAGGTTTAGATTCTTTTGCACTTATAACATCTTCAACAAAAGAATTCCATTCATTACAACCTGGACACTGGCCAACCCACTGATAAGATGTATACCCACAGTTTTTACAGGTATAAACCGTCTTAAATTTAGACATAAGCAAATCCTACCAAAAGAACCTTAAGAGCAGATTAAATTATTCTTCCTTTTTTCCTCTTGTACTTAAAGCAAGCTTTTGATTTTCACCATCGACTTGAATAACAATAGCTTCAACTTTATCTCCTTCTTTTAATGGAGACTCGGCTTCCGATACATGAATTAAGCCATCAAGTCCTTTTTCTATTGTTACAAAGGCACCAAAAGGAACTATTTTATTAACAATCCCTTTAACCTTTGTCCCAACTGGATACTTTTCTTCCACTGTCTCCCATGGATTTGGTGTTAGTCTTTTAACACTAAGTGCAAGTTTATTTGACACTTCATCCACACCAAGTACCATTACTTGAATTTTTTGACCAACTTTAAAGTAATGAGAAGGATGATTCACCTTTTCCCATGCAATTTCACTAATATGAACCAAACCTTCTACTCCATCTAAATCCACAAACACTCCAAAGGGCATAATTCCTGTAACAATTCCTTCAATAGTACTTCCAATTGCAATCTCTGATAATCTTTTTTTTCTTGATTCTTCACTATACGAGGTTAAAGCATCTTTTTCAGATAAAACAAATCTATTTTTGTCTTTATCTAGTTCAATAACTTTCACCCTTAAAGTTTTTCCAGATAATACTTTCAATGACTCCTTAAGTTCTGTTTCGCTCCCAGCTGCAAACTTTGCAACATCGTTAGCAAAGTGAACCCTATCTAAATGAGAAAGTGGAATAAAGCCCCTCAAACCTAGGCAATCACATAAAAGGCCTCCTTTATTGTATTCAATAACCACTGCATCAAGAACAGATCCTGTTTCAAATGCTTCTTCAGCGTCTTTCCACTTTTTATCCTTTTCTGCTTTTTTAAGAGATAAAACAACATACCCTTGTGCATTCTCAGCTTGGACAACTTTAGCCATAATCACATCACCTGGTTTCAATGTTTTATAGGACTTATCTGCATCAGACAATTCTGATCCAGTAATTATTCCTTCCGATTTTGCTCCAACATCTACTAACACCTCTCTGTGGTTTGCACTTACCACTACTCCTTCTATCATGTCTCCAGAATGGAGAGATTTCATCTGCAAATCTTTATCAGACAAATATTTGGACATTGCAGATTCTTTATTACTAACTTTTTTTGCTTTCGTCATTTTAGGTTCAGGCTACTCGAAAAAATGAGACAGATAAACTGTTATTCCTTAAGCAACCTTAAACCCCCTTTCTGCCCTTCAAAGGACAAAGGGATTATATATAAACAACGATGTAAAAACAATAGAAAAGTTGCTACAATAGGAATGAATGCATAAGAAATTTAATTCTTATATGACAATAAGAGAAATACAATGTAAAACATCTATAGGAAACTGTGGCTTTCCTGGCGGAGGCTGGTCAATAAATCCATACGTCGGATGTGAACATGCTTGTGAGTATTGCTATGCAAGATTTATGAAAAGATTTACTAATCATGAAGAACCCTGGGGAGAATTTGTAGATATTAGAGTAAACATTGCTGAAGTTTTAGAAAAAGAACTTAAATCAAATAAGTACAAGAACTCGAACATATACATAGGAACGGTTACAGATCCTTATCAACAATCAGAAGAAAAATACAAATTAACTAGAAAAATATTAGAAAAGTTAATTGACTATTCCACCAAGATAAGCATTCTGACTAAGTCAGACTTGGTACTTAGAGACTTAGATTTAATTAAAAAATTTAAAAATATAGATGTTAATTTTACATTCAATACTTTGAATGAAAATTTTAGAAAACACGTTGAACCAAATTCTTCCACTGTAGAAGAACGATTAAATGCAATGAAGAAATTATCTAGCGAAGGTGTAAAAGTAATAGCAATGATTGGACCTTACTGGCCATTTTTTACTGATCCTGACAAGATATTTAAAGAGTTAAAAAAAGCAGAAGTAAGCTATGTGTTTTCTGAAAGTTTTAATACAACAGGATCTAACTTTTTAGGAGTGGAAGAGGTATTAAAGAAATATTATCCAGATAAATTAAATGGGATGAAAGAAACTTTTTTTGACAGAGATTTATTTTATGACTTCTACACCAAGGCGGAGGCTAGATTAAGGAAAGCATCAAAGAAATACGAGATACCAATAACCATATATTTTGGAGTTGGTCACGCGGGAAAGTTCAAAGGTGAAAAGCAGAAAATTGATGCACGATAAAAGTTTATAATCTTGAATCTGAAGTAAAGTACAAAACAAGGAATAACGTGTATTTATATACATTTGACTACATTCTGAAATCTCCTATAATTATCAAAAAGAAGGAAAGGAGAATGAAATGTTTGCTCATCAATGCATCACCCCCATTGAACTACCAAATAACTACAGTAGTACATTGCGCAGAATACCTACAGTTAATATGCGTGTCATGTTTGAATCCATCGAAAAAAGTGATAAATGGAAAATACCCGATGAGGCACTACAATTTAATGCGTCGTGGGCATTTGGTGAACCCGCTCTGGAGGATGCACACAACATGGGCGTGAACGTCTGCAAAGATATATTAAAGCTTCTGAAAATGGCTTTAAGGGGAAAATGTATAACCGACTTACTTTTTAGCAAAGGAAAACTTATATTCGACTCCGAAGCAACAGAAGCCTATGATTTATTTCTAAAGAGCAGAATCAACAAAGAGCACCATCCAAAGGAAGACATTAGATCTGCCATCAAAGCTGTAAATGCATTAATCACCGGGAAGACGGAGGGGGTAACAGACGAAGAGAAACAACTAGTGCTTAAACTAGTGAGAATCATGTTCTGCTCTCTATAGAAAATAAATCGCAGGAGAGTATTAAACTGTTTCGGGAGTCGTAGAGATGCCAAGACAGAAAAAGCAACGGGAGAGAGAATAAAGAGTTAACGATAACTTTTGTGAATGAGACCGTACAGACGTTTTATTTAAAATGTTATCAAGACTAGCTTAAAGCGATACTAAAAAGTGTCGCTTTTATTTTGTACAAAATATTATACCTAAGCTAGAGGTTAGAAACATCAGGGATTGATCTTTTAAATTTATCAATCCCATTGAGACTAATTCAGCTTGTTAATATCTCTAAATCGTAGAAATGCGCCTTGTTCAAATCCACGTAAACTTTTGATTATGGAATAATAAATATTATGAGCAAAACCCCGGCGACGCCCTATCTTCCCAAGAATTTCTCTAAGTATTTTCGGCGTAAGTGGTCTTAACTTCTCTGTTCGGAATGGAAAGAGGTGTTACCCCACTGCCATCATCACCGGGATGTTACTCACAATAAATTTTCAAAGAAGTGATTCTCTAAAACCTGACCAGAAAGTCTATCTAGTTCAATTTACCCATATAGATAAATTAAAGTGCGCTTAACATTAGTACTGCTCAGCTGAACACATTACTGTGCTTACACTCGCAGCCTATCGACCTGGTATTCTCCCAGGAGTCGCGTCCAATTAAATTGGATGAACCCTAATTTTTAGGTATGCTTCGTGCTTATATGCTTTCAGCACTTATCAAATCACAACATAGCTACCCAGCGATGCTTCTGGCGAAACAACTGGCACACCAGAGGTTATGTCATTCCGGTCCTCTCGTACTAGGAATGAGCCCTATCAGAGTTCTACACTCATTGTGGAAATGGACCGAACTGTCTTGCGACGTTCTGAACCCATCTAACGCGCCATTTTAACCGGCGAACAGCCGGACCCTTGGAACCTGCTCCAGCTCCAGGATATGACGAGACGACATCGCGTACAACCAACTATTTCTAGTTGCACTGACTATATCTTCTTCCTCTTGTCTTTAACACTTTATTTAAAGAGTAGGAGTCGGCGTTTGATAGAAGAATTCTATCTCACCGTTATTGAGCGTAAGTTACGCTCTCAGGATCAGTCGATACGGGGCCATCACGGAAGTTTGTATCTCATACTTTTTATAATAAATGGTGATACCAAATCACTAAAATGATCCATTGAATCACATGCGATACGTATCCTGTAATAACATTTATCTCTATTTAAAGTAGCTTTTAGATTAAATATCTCTCTTAATAATTGAATAAGAACTTCTTGATCTTTTTTGTTAAACTGTTGTGTATTAAAGTACACAGAGTTTCGAGATCTTGAACCATCATCCATAAACCAAACAGCTAAACTTAGATTATCAAGCTCTAAAGTATTTGGTAACTTTTTCTGGCCGTTTAGAAGGTAAAAACTTTCATAGAATTCATTTAAATGAGATATACTTTGAGTTGTGAATCTATAAGAAGTTCTTCCCAAACCATTTATTCTAAGCTTTGGAGGAGTACTAACGTATTCTCTAAACTTAGAACAGAGCCAAAAAACATATTCTCTTTGTTTAGAAGAGTGGTTTATCTCAAGAAGTGTGTTCTTCTTTTTTCTAAGAGTACCATCACCTAATAGACTACCTATTAGTATAGATTTTTGTTCTTCAGTGAGGCTTCCCACGGTATTCTCCTTGAATTCATAGTAACCCGAAGATTATACGAAATCAATAGGGAGTTCACCGTTATTAGCCGAATTTTTGGTACGAAATTACTTTCGTAGCACCCCTAATTTATGTCTAAGGTGCCAAACCTTACCGCCGCTATGGACGCTCGGGTAAGATAAGCCTGTTATCCCCGGGGTAGCTTTTATCCGATAAGTTCCGGGCCTACCACTAAGCACTCGGAAGATCACTAAGTCCCACTTTCGTGTCTGCTCGACTTGTAAGTCTTGCAGTCAAGCTCCCATATACCTTTACGCTTATAATGCCATTTCCATCGGCATTAAGGGAACCTTTGAGCTCCTGCGTTACCTTTTAGCAGGAATCCGCCCCAGATAAACTGCCCGCCAGGCATTGTCCCTTTCGCAGGTTATGCGAAATGGTGAGACTCTCGATATTAGCAGAGAGGTGTTTCATCGACGTTTCAAACCGTTGGGTCCAAAACTCCCTCCTACACTACACAACTAAAACCGATCATCAATACCAAGCTACAGTAAAGCTCCACGGGGTCTCTCTGTCCAACAATGAGTAACCGGCATCTTCACCGGTAGTTCAATTTCACCGAGTTAGTGGTTAAGAGAGCGCTCAGATCGTTACGCGTTTCGTGCGGGCCGGAACTTACCCGGCAAGGGATTACGCTTGCTATCTTCGCCTTTTAATAAAGGTTCTGAAAAAGATTTCCCTTTAATAACCTTTTCCCTGCATGTCGCCATGCAGACGCGACTATCTCTTCATCTTAAATACAATTTTAAGATGTTCGACGTATAGTCAGTGAGGATTCCAATAATAAATTATTGGTCTTTCCTGCTGATTGTCTGCACTGTAAGCATTTTCAGTTATATAAATAACTAGCTACAGATACTACAGAGATCCCAGCATATAGTCGAATTTTACTATGGCGGCGCGAATTACCATAGAACAGTTCACATTTGTTGCTAAGCTTAAATAAATAAGCTGATCCGAATATTTCTATCGGATTCTATGCATCGCTGCATAGGTCGGACTATATCATCTTCAATTTTTAATTGAAGCCTGGCGTATAGTCTCTGAGGATTCTTTCGCAATAATATTTTCCTTTGTATATTTTCTCTTTCTTCCCTTCCCCTCATTTATTCTCTCTCTTAGATCTAAAATCTTTAGAAAGTTTGAATGACATAAAGGTCTTAAAGAAGAAATACCCACTATCTCTTTAAATAGTAAATAATTTTTCTTCTTCGATTCAGAAAGAAAAGAAAACTCATCAAAGAAAGGTAAAATATTAGTAATAATATCGCTTGGTTTTGTTACATCGTAGGAGAAAAGATTATCACATTTCCTTTGTTTAATAATTCCACACTTAAAAAGATCTTTTATTATATATAGAACTGTAGGATCTTTTTGTGAAACATTAAAACTTAATACTACCTGCCAACCTATTTTGTAGTCAGATTTCTTCCTCAAGGAAACATTAAAGCTCCCTTCTCCATCTACAAAACCAGCTATGTAATTACCTAATTGCGAAAGTCTTTCCTGCTGATTGTCTGCATTGTTAGCATTTTCAGTCATTAAAATTAATCTACAATTTACATTGTGATATTTCAATAACTAGCTACAAATTCTGACCAGAGTTTCCAGCATATAGCCAAGTTTTAGAACTACGACTTGTTTCATAGTTACTGCTGCCGTTCATCCGGGCTTGAATCAGAAGCCTCTAACCTTGCGGTTAGTCACCCCCGATCTTGACCTACGGACACTGGGCACGCGTCGGCCCCTATACCTCCCATTACTGGTTTAGCAGAGACCTGTGTTTTTGTTAAACAGCCGCCCGAGCCATTTCTGTGCCCCCTGCAAGCTCGCGCTCACAGGGCATCCTTTTCCCTAAGTTACGGATGTAATTTGCTTAGTTCCTCAACCACCATTCTCTCGCACGCCTAGGTATACTTTACCCGTCTACCTGTGTCGGTTTGCGGTACGAATATTGCACAATCTCCCTAGAGGATTTTCCTGGAAACATAAACCAACCAAATTGTTCACCTTGCGATGAACTTTTCCTAAACTCATGTTAAAACGCTTGTGCGGATTTTCCTACACAAACTAACTTGTTTTTGGAACCTAAATCCTTATCAGGCTTGATCAGTCACACTTCGTCCCCCCATTGGTAAAACGATCATACAATAGTGCAGGAATATTAACCTGCTATCCATCAGATACGCCCTTCGGCCTTTCCTTAGGATCGACTAACCCTCCGCTGACTGGCATGGCGGAGGAAACCTTAGACATACGGCGTTCGCGGTTTTCACGCGAATCTCGTTACTCATTCCAGCATACTCACTTGATGTTGCTCCAGCCCACCTCACAGTGAACCTTCACAGCTGCATCAAAGCTCCCCTACCCCTTGCACAAAGTGCAAAGCCATGGTGTCGGTTTTTTGCTTGAGCCCCGTTAAATCGTCGGCGCAAAATCGTTTAACTAGTGAGCTGTTACGCTTTCTTTAAAGGATTGCTGCTTCTGAGCCAACCTCCTAGCTGTCTTAACGATTTCACTTCCTTGCCCACTTAGCAAAAATTAGGGACCTTAACCGATGGTCTGGGTTGTCACCCTTTTGTGCCACGAGATTTCCCCATGACACTGACTCCATACGCACCATCATCGCATTCGGAGTTTGGTAGGAGTGGGTAGGCTTGCGCCCCCCATCCCCTTCCAGTATCTCTACCTCAATGACTTTAACGTAAAGGTCATACCTAGATATGTTTCGGGGAGAACCAGCTATCGCCAAGTTTGATAGGCGTTTCACCACTAACCACAACTCATCCGAGCACTTTTCCTCGTACACCGGTTCGGGCCTCCATCTATCTTTCGATAGACTTCACCCTGGTCATGGTTAGCTCACTTGGCTTCGGGTCTAATACTGTAAACTATTCGCCCTTTTAAGACTTGGTTTCCCTACGCCTCCTCTGCTTTCACAGATTAAGCTTGCCTACAGTATTAACTCGCTGGATCATTCTTCAATAAGCACTGTATCACTCGAACAAGTCGAGCTTTACAAGCTTGTCTGCATGCGGTTTCAGAATCTATTTCACTCCCCTAACAGGGGTTCTTTTCACCTTTCCCTCACGGTACTATGCGCTATCGGTGTATTCGTGTATTTAGCCTTACGACGTGGGCGTCGCTCATTCACACAGGGTTTCGCGTGTCCCGTGCTACTCAGGATAAACCCAAAGAGTTACTTTTGTTTTGAATACGAGGTTGTTACTCTCTATGACGCGCCTTTCCAGGCGTCTTCTTCTACAAAAGTAATTTGTAACTCTTCTCTGCTCAAGGCAGACATGGATTTTCCATACCCCCATTTATTTGCTTAAAGATTAGACAGTCTGATAAATCAAACCGTCACATCAATAAACAATCTGGGTTTGGGCTCCTCCCCTTTCGCTCGCCGCTACTAAGGGAATAACAAATTGTCTTTTTTCCTTCAGCTACTAAGTTGTTTCAGTTCGCTGAGTTTGCTCTATGTCACCTATCCTTCTGCAAAGCAAAAGCTTTAGTGACAAGTGATCTTATCTTGCGATAGACCAGGTTACCCCATTCGGAAATCTCCGAGTAATAACGCTTCTTGACAGCTCCTCGAAGCTTAAGGCAGTCTTGCACCTCCTTCATCGTCACGAATACCCAAGGCATCCACCACATGCATTAATAACTTTAATTCATCCGAGAAATTGAACTAAATTGTCTCCATCGCTCATATAAACGATGGATGAAAGACTTTCTGTTCAGATTTCAAAGAACCTTTTAAACTTTTGTTTAAAACTTTGACTGGCAAACTTTACCAGGCAGGGTCTTAAACCAAATCTGGTGGACCGTACCAGAATCGAACTGGTGACCTCTACATTGCAAATGTAGCGCTCTACCAACTGAGCCAACGGCCCCTAATGTTCAATCCCACCACAACATCACACTCATGTTTAATAAATTCTATTAACCTTTTATATTGAAATCTAGAGCTTCCTCGAGGGGTAAGATAGCATTTCCATTCCGTATGGAAGATACTACTACATATTATAAAAACAAGTCAAGGCCTAATAATTTCATAAAGAACTCTAGCTAATTTATCAGAATCATGCCTTATTAAACTTCTCTTTAGTTTATCAGATGAAGATTTAACATATCTAACATTACTAAGTACATTTGCTTTGATAACCTTGGCATTTCTATATCTATGCCCTATATCATCTTCTACAGGTGTAGCTCTATCTATCTTCCTATACAAAGAAATTAATTCTTCTTTAGGTTTTGAAGAATTAACGATTATATAGTCCAAGGAACCTTCTCCTAAGTATTTTTCTAATTCATCTACGAAAGTACTAACTTTAAAACCTTCCGTTTGCCCTGGTTTTGTTACCAAATTAGTAATGAAAATCTTTTTCACCTTTAAATATTTCATTGTTTCTCTTATACCCTCAACCAGTAGATTTGGAATTATACTTGTGTATAAATCTCCTGGTCCAAAGATTATATAGTTAGCTCTTTCTAAACATCTCTTTGCTTCTAAGTTCATTAAAGCACTTGGTTTTAAATAAACTTTAGTTATTCTTGTTTTTCTTTTAACTATCTTTTCAATATTAGATTCACCCTCAACAACAGACCCATCTTCATATTTAGCACAAAGACAAGACTTATCAAATGTTATTGGAATTACTCTTCCACTTGTTTGAAGAATATCAGATGCTCTATCTACAGCTTCTTGATTAGAATTTGTTATCTTTTCAATGGCAGATAAAAATATGTTGCCAAAGCTATGACCTTTTAAATCCCCATTTTCAAATCTATATGTGAACAATTCTCTCCAAATATCTGGAGCTTCTGATAGTGCAACTAATGCTTGTCTTAAATCTCCAGGAGGAAGCACACCAAGTTGATCACGTAATTTACCCGTTGATCCTCCAGAGTCCATCATTGTTACTATTGCACTTATATCTATTGGATAACTTTTAAGGCCTGAAAGCACAACAAAGCTTCCTGTTCCTCCACCAATGGTAACTATATTGGGTTTGCTTTTCATGTTCTGATTATATCTCAAACTTGATAGACTCAAATTTCACATCATGATAGAATTTGCTCATCTTCATGGGTGATTAGCTCAGTTGGTTAGAGCGCTTCTCTGATAAGGAAGAGGTCCCAGGTTCGATTCCTGGATCACCCACCAAGGTAGATTCAAGTCCAATGTGAGGGTTGACACCCTGTAGTACTTGTGGAATTTCCCTTTTAAGACATTAACTTGTTATTACTATATAATTTTTCTAATGGACTTCTCCAAAGAAGAAATTACACAAATTGCAGGAAATGAAATAGAAAAAGATAACGTAAAAGATAACCCAAAATATGAATGGGTGGATATTGTAAAGATTTCAGAGAGACCTGACGATCTTAAATCCAATTTATACCTAGCAACACATTCTCAAGGAGAAGGTGGTTGGGACAGCGGCTTTGACAGGCGACCAACTGCTGCAAAAGTAGCTTATGATAAAGGTTGGCATTTAGGAATTGAGAAAGGTACTGAAACTGGAGAAAGTGAGTATCTAATGGTTAGAAACCTAGATACACTAGCTGAAAAACTTTATGAACATGCTAGAAATGAAAGTAATCCATATATTGTTGGTGTAACAGGTTCTGTAGGTAAAACTACCACCGTAGCATTTCTTGAACACTTAATTAGAACTTCTGGATATGATGTTACAAGATTTTACTCAAAAAGGCTAACTCCGCTTTCAGTTATGTGTCACTATATTAACAGAGTTGAAAAGGAAACTCCTTTTATTGTTATGGAATATAGTACCTATCTAAAAGACCACGTCGCACAATTATCAGAATTGCTTCCACCTAACATCTCATTTTTAACTAACATTTACGATACACATATAAATCCAGGTATGTTTAAAAATAAACAAGAAATTTTTGAGTCAAAAGTCAGAATTAAACCTAAGGAAAGTGAAGGTTACGTAAATAATCGTGTTCTAAAAGAGTTAGGATTACAAATGCCGAAAGATTGGAAAGGTTTTAACGTAGAAACACCAAAGGAACTTTCAAATGAATTATTACCCCCTACCTTAAGAACCGCCGAAATGTACACAGTTGGAAAGTTGCTGGCAAAAGAACTAAATCTAACCCCTCAAGTATTACGACAGGCTTTTGAAACTTTTAAACCAGTTGAGAATAGAATAGTTAAGTGTAATTGCCATGGAAAGAGTGTATTTTTTCACGGTGAGACTTCTGGAGGTAGTAGGTTGTGGAGTTGGTTTGAAACTTTAAATGGTGACCTTCCATGGCTACTGGTTGAGGAAATCAATTTTGCAGATGAAGATCCGCATGGCTTTAGTAATTTATTAGAAAAAATATTTAGTTCTGACAAAACCTTTGTTCTAGATACCCCTATCAACAGAGAAAAGCTACCTGTAAAAGCTCAATTTGTATACAAGGAAGAGTTTGGACAAACTCTACGTGATAAAGCTAATGGGTATATTGTTTTTCACAAGGCTTTAGCTACTCGACAACCAGACTTTAATCCTGAAGAATATTTAAACAAAGTATGGTAAAATACATCAGATCTATAGCAAAATATTATAAAGGAGAAAATGGATATGATAGTGGATATTAAGGGTGTCAAGGTCAGTTATTCTAGAACCTGTAGTTCCAAAACCCCAAAAGGGACTTTAGTTTTTTTGCATGGTTGGGGAGGCTCAAGTCAATCGTGGAAACCCAACATCTCCGAGTTGAAACAAAACTATGACTGTATAGCCATTGACATGCCTGGGTTCAGTGTAAGTGCGCAACCGGATGAAATATGGGGGGTTGAAGAATATTCGAAGTTCATAAAAGACTTTGCAGTATCCTTAAATCTCAATAGGTTCGTTTTGGTAGGAAAAAGTTTTGGGGGAAGAATTGGAATTTTGTACGCTAGCAAATGGTCTGAAACCCTAACTCATTTGATCTTGGTTGCCGCCGCAGGCCTAGAGAGAAGAAGTTTGTTAGACAAAATTAAGGTAGCACTAGCAAAAATCGGCAAACTCCCCCTATCTCTACTCGGTTTCAAAAACTTTGAATTGCTACGTGAGCATTTCTACAAGGTTATTGGGGTGAACCGAGATTCTAATAACTATAAATGGGAAGTTAAAAAGCTAGTAACAAACACTAACTTAACAGAAGCTGCAGAAAAAATACCTGTCCCTACTTTGATAGTATGGGGAACAAATGATGTGATTCTACCTTTAAAAGTAGGAAAAGAGCTCAACCATAAAATAAAGGGCTCAATACTAAAACAGATTAAGGGAGGACATAACGCACATCAAGAATCAGCTGAAGAATTCAATTATCTAGTAGATAAATTCTTGGCAAACAATAGAGGACTTGTTCGATAGAGACACAGGTCCTCTTTTTTATTCCCCCAACACCACTACCACACTTTGTATAAAATTCTGTATGGAAAACCATCTAACTAGAATTTCCTGTTATAATGTTTTCAGTAATACATTAACCTTCTTAAGGAGGTGAATAAGTAAAATGTCAGAAAAGAAAATGGGAACTATAACTCACTTCTTCGATAAAATAAGTGTTGGAATCATCAAGTTAGATGGTGTATTAAAAATTGGAGATAAAGTAAAATTTCAAGGGTCAAAAACAAACTTTGAACAAGAAATAACAGAAATGCAAATAGAACATGAAAAGATTGAAGAAGCTAAAAAAGGACAAGAAGTTGGAATAAAAGTAAATGAAGAAGTAAGAGAAGGAGATGAAGTTTTTCTTCTTTAAGATTCTTTTTTAAATTCCTAAAAACTTCGCAACTTCTGGATCTAAGTCTGTTGTAAAGTAATTCCTCAACTCAGAAGGACTTACCCACTTTACAGTCGCTACTTCATGCACATCAAGAATTGGCTTTATGCTCCTGGGAACAAATTCACACTCGTAATAATTTACTTTCACTGGGAATTGAGGATGGGTTCTTTCGGATATTTTTTTAAGTACTTTAATTTTTAAACCAGTCTCACATCTAACCTCTCTAACCAAAGCCTCTTCAGGAGTCTCACCTTCATCAATGTTTCCACCAGGGAAAGCATAAGTAAGTTTTACTGACCCATCGATGCTTTTTTCAGGCCATAAACGATTTATAATAACAACCTTTCCAATCTTAGTTTTGATTACTCCAAGAACTATTTCTTGTGATATCTTTTTCTTGTCTTCTTTCATACTTGTATATGTGGTGTACTACAGTACCATAGAAAATAAAACGAGTTTTCTAAGGCTTATTCTAGCACACAAACACAAAAAGCTCGCAATAACATGCGAGCTTTTTTTATCAAGATCTATAAGGCAAAAAGAACGTCCAGCTTCATTTGAAGATTTAGGCTCATCTTCTAACCTACTCTAGATACTTTCGTGAGAATTAGTATCTATATTAACCTTCTGCTTTATAGAGTTATTAAACAGAAAGTGTAACTTTATCTTGAAAGACTTTCCGTTTAACACGGTAAAATTCTTTCATTCAAGTTACTGTCCTCCCCCTCGATTTCCTTCAAAATGCAAGCATTTTAAACTTAATCGCAAGGTAAGAAACGAAGTTTCTCCCTAGAAAGGAGGTGATCCAGCCGCAGATTCCCCTACGGCTACCTTGTTTCGACTTCACCCTCATCACTGATTCCACCTTGAGCCCATACAAAATGAGACTTCGGGTGGCTCCAGCTTTGCTGGCGTGACGGGCAGTGTGTGCAAGACCCGAGAACGTATTCACCGGCGTATAGCTGACCGCCGATTACTAGCGATTCCAACTTCATGGAGTCGAATTGCAGACTCCAATCCGAACTGAGACCGGTTTTAGAGATTTGCTCCACCTCGCGGTTTTGCTTCTCGCTGTACCGGCCATTGTAGCATGCTTCTAGCCCAGAGCGTAAGAGCAATACTGACTTGACGTCATCCCCACCTTCCTCCTCGTTGCCGAGGCAGTTCCGTCAGAGTGATACAACTGACAGTAGGGGTTGCGCTCGTTGACCCACTTAAGGGTACGCCTCACGGTACGAGCTGACGACAGCCATGCAACACCTGTGCAAGCTCCGGACTGGATACCGGTCGTTCCCCTTTCAGTTCACTACTTCATGCATGTCAAGCCCTGGTAAGGTTCTTGGGTTAGCAGCCAATTAAAGAGCATGCTCCACCGCTTGTGCGGGTCCCCGCCAATTCCTTTGAGTTTTAATCTTGCGACCGTACTTCCCAGGCGGCCTGCTTAACGCGTTAGCTTCGACACTCATCAAAAGACAAGCATCCAGCAGGCATTGTTTACGGCGTGGACTACACGGGTATCTAATCCGTTTCGCTCCCCACGCTTTCGTCTCTCAGCGTCAGGTAAACCCCAGGTAGCTGGCTTCCCCCTTGGTGTTCCGCATGATATCAACGCATTTCACTGCTACACCATGCGTTCCGCTACCCCCTAGTCACCTCAAAGTTAAGTAGTATTGAAAGCCTTCCCTCAGTTAAGCCAAGGTCTTTGACTCCCAACTTACCTAACCGCCTACAGAACTCTTTACGCCCAATAAGACCGGGTAATGCTGGCACCCTACGTATGACCGCTGCTGCTGGCACGTAGTTAGCCGGTGCTTATAACGAAGTTTACAACCCGAAGGCCTTCATCCTTCACGCGGCGTCGCTGCGTCAGGCTTTCGCCCATTGCGCAAAATTCCCGATTGCTGCCCCCCGTAGGGGTGAGGCCCGTATCTCAGTGCCCCTCTGGCTGGTCATACGCTAATACCAGCTACCCGTCATAGGCTTGGTAGGCTTTTACTCCACCAACTACCTGATAGGCCGCAGGCTCATCCCCAAGCGATAAATCTTTGATGTTACCATCACATAAGGCATTATCCCACCTTTCGATGGGTTATACCTTACTTAGGGGTAGATTCCTACGTGTTACTCAGCCGTTCGCCATGCGAATAAACGCATCCAACTTGCATATCTTAAGCACGCCGCTAGCATTCACCCTGAACCAGGATCAAATTCTTAAGAATAAGCTAGCAAAGCTAATGAGAGACATTCACAAATGCGTTAGTGAACGTCCATCAAAAGCACCCGTTCTTTTCGCCTTATAAATCTTGAATAAACAAAACTTCAAAGGATATTTTCAAAGTTCAAGATCTGAATATTACTTCAGTGTTAAATAAATAGCAACAACTTTCTGCAATGTCAACAACAAGATCCTATTCTACACAAGTAGTTTCTATCTTGCTTGTTCCAAACAAGCTTCCAATAGTAGATGGTAAAAGATCTTTTTTATAAATAGGAGAGCATGTAATAAGATCAATATGAACAGATCCAAATTCAGGCCAAGTGTGAACAACAAGATTAGAATTTGCTAAGACAAATGTAATTGTTAGGCCACCACCTTTAAAACTAGTAATTTTCTTATCCATAACCTTAAGATTATGCATCATACAAAGCTCTCCCAGCACACCTAAAATCTTACCCTTTGACTTTAATAGATCATTTTTAACCCCAAAAACCTTAAAAACTAAATGATCCACGAAAGGAAACCTTTCTTCTTTCTGTTCCTCATATGTATAAATTTTAATTGAGCTAAAATCTGCCAGGTGAGTAAACCTATTGGTCCTTAACACATAAAGAGAACTAGCATTTCCAATGGATTCTGCTCCTGAATATCTTGCAAACTTTTCAATCTTATCTTCTATCACTAAATTAAATCTATTTAGTACTTCTTGAATCTTCAGTACCTTCTCTGGAGATTTGAAACTATTTCCATAGTACATAAAAATATATTTGCCTTCAAAGTTACCATTGCTTTCTAACCTATTTCCTAAAAGTTCTATGGACCTTTGAAGAAACAAAACCACTCCACTCCTTGTATACGGAGGATCAAAAACTACAACATCAAACCTTCCTAAATACTTTTTATCAAGTTTATTTCTCACATCATAAAGAACTGTTTCAATATTTTTTAGTCCTAGCTCCTTTGAAGATCTTTCAATGGAATTTAATACCTGAGGATCAATATCAAACACAGTAATATTTTTATAATCACCACTGTTTTCACTTTCCAAAGATAAAGCAGCTAACATTAAGGAGTTCAAATCATCATCTCCAATAAATGCAATAGACTTCCCATCTATTACTCCTTTATCAAAAAGTATTTGTGCTTTTGCATAAGAGGTCTCTGGAGTAGCTAAAAACTGATCATATTCCCTCCTAGGTCTTATGTCATACTTGTCCCTTATTTCACATATCTTTTCTAGTGACTTACTATGACCGGATTTCACTGATAAAAGAGACCACTTATATGGTTTAAGTTTAACATTTCTTAATTCTTCTTTGCCCTCCATACTTAATGAAACTAAATTATCATTAGGTTCCTCTAGTAAACTGGAGATAGATTTTTTAAATTGCTTCAAAGTTTCTTTAGGAATTCCAGTTAAGGATATAAAATCTTGATTAGTAAATGAGCATTTATTTTTCAATAAAAACAACAGTCCTTCTATCTCTGCTTTTCTAAGATCAGGATTTTTATTTTTAATTCTATTAATCAAATTATCCACAAACGTATTCTACTACATTCTATTAAAACAAGAGGTTTGTACATTGATCCTTTAATATCTATAGATTAGTAAATAAATGTGAAGAAAATTGGAAAGTTTTTTGTATTTATACTTTTATCTATAATAGCTATAAATAGAATACATGCTGAATCATTATGGACAAGAACTTTCACGCCAACACCAATGATGATATCCATAGAGCAAACACCTTGGGGAATATTAGCTGGAGAATTTTCTAGTTCCACACAATCAAACGGCATTTACTTATCAAAAGATCTAGGTAACACATGGGTCTTGCTTGGTTTAACAGGTATGGGTGTGAAGGATATTAAATATTATCAAGGGAAAATATATGCAGCAACATACTACTCAGTAAATCATAAATCTGGTCTTTTTGTATCAAACGATAAAGGAGAAACATGGGAACAAATAGGCCCTCTTGGAACATCAACTAAAGTAACAAGAGATTCACAAACAATATACCTTGGAAAGGAAAACGCTGGCCTTTATATATCTCAGGATGAAGGTCAAACATGGATTCAAAAGATTGGGAATGGAATTGACGGAACAAAAATATATTCTATTGAAGGTTCAGAAGATATTGTATTCACCTCTACTTCAAATAAGGTGTTTAAGAGTATAGATAAGGGAAACACTTGGGAAGAAGTAACAGAGTTAAGTAACAAAGGAATAATGTTTTTTTGTATAAACGGAAGTGTGATTTTTGCAGGGTCTTCTGGGATTGATGGTCTTTATATATCAAAGGATAAAGGAGAAACATGGGAAAAATCACAAAGCCTTGGAAACTATGCTGTAGGTAACATCACATATCTTAATAACAAGTACTATGTTGGAAGAGAAAATCCTTTAGAACAAAATTATTCCGTGTACTACACATCAGACCTTGGAAATACATGGATAGACACACATTTGGACACACCGCAAATGGATAAAACGTATGAGTTAACATGGTTATACTCAGATTCTTTTTATATATTTTCTGCTGTATACCTCAATGGGATTTACAAGTATAAAATTCCAAAAGAAGGTTTTTCAAAGCTACCAATTTTTGACATACCGTGGGATTATGAAAGCACAGACGAATTATTAGATAACATTACCTCATATTTTGATCACAGCTACCCACTCTTAGGATACACGTATCACACAGAATCTGAAAATGAAAAAGAAACTACATTAAATTTCCTTGGAATAAGAAATACAGAACCATATGTTTATTACAGTTCACACAGCGGAATAGATTTTGCACTTAAATATGGAACAGAAATAAGAGCACCGCTATCTGGCTATGCTAGTTACTATTATTGCAATTCTTGTGGAAATACTATAAAAATTAATCATTTAAATGGTTATCAAACAACCTACATGCATCTTCAAAATGAAGGATTGATAACAAAAAGCAGTCAAATCTGGGTGAATAATAATGACATAATAGGAAAGGTTGGTATAACAGGAAATACGACTGGCCCTCATCTTCACTTTGAAGTTTTGAAGGATGTAAATACAGACGACAATTTTCTTAATGATTATCCAGATGGAAGAGTGGATCCATTTGGATGGCAAAATAATAAAATTGCGGATCCATGGAAAAATTATTTATGGAATGATTTACTTGGAAGTCATCAAGGGACTGAAAGTATATACTTATGGAAAAATGAAAACGAAAATGTTTCAAAATTTATAACGAATGATGAAAGTAAATTAAACACAAAAAACAAAAAGATTACCTTTGCAAATGCAAGTGAAAATATAACAGCAATAATCACTCCCTATATTAGACCAACTATCTCTCCTATTTATTCTTCCCGAAACTTATTCAAGTATGTAGAACTAACATCCTTTTTATTAGAAGTTTTTGATCAGTTAGGTTATAAACAAGAATTATTAAATGATGTCATTCAAGTGGAAATTTCAATTAGTCAAGATCAACTTTCAAATTTATTTTTAGATACTATTCAACTTTACTTTTGGAATGAATTTCAAAAAGTTTGGGAAATTATTCCTTCTTCATTTAACGCAGAAACAAACGTATTAACTTCAACGGTTAATCACTTAAGCTGGTTTGCAGTATTTGGAGAGATGATAGATAACAAACCTCCAAAAACTGAAATTTATATGTTAGGAAGTAACAATAATGGATGGTTTATTGAATTCCCTACTATAAATTTATCCTCTACAGATGCAGAAAATAGCCAAATTGAGAATATATTTTATTCAACAAACAATGGAGTAACATGGGATACTTACTCACAACCATTTTTAGTACAAAAAGAAGGAGTAACTAACTTACTTTTCAAGTCCCAGGACGTAAATGGCAACATAGAAGATACTCAAAGTTATGCAATCAAAGTCAATACACTAGAAAAAAGTATTTTAAAAAGACGCATAATTAATTCTATATTTGAAGTATCAAACATAAATTAACTTATACAACCAGACACTACTTCTGCCATAGCGTTAATAAGATCATTTATGATATCTAAAGACTCATCGTAACTTAACTTTCTAAAGTTGTTAGGAAAGTAGTGAAACACTAAGTTTCTCCCTTTTTTCCATGCACCCCATAACCTTTCTGGTACATTTCTACCTGCACCTGGTTTATTACAAATCCTTTTATATACACTAGAGTTATCTTCATAGTTGGGATTTAATAACCTCCCTATTCGTATTTCATCCCCAAAGTATTCATCTTCAGTGATTAGTCCAGAGTCTAAAAAGAATCTTTTCAAAAATCCTTCATAAGCCTTTGCAAAGGGAAACACAATAAAAGAAAAATCAGAAATCTCTGCTCTGTGTTTATTGTCGTGCACAAAATTAAGAATTATTTCTCCATCTTCAATAAGATCCCTTATCTCAGGTGTGATATAGTTCCATAATCTAGAATCTCTAGCAATAACCTGCATATGCAAATACTAGATCACTGAAGGAAAAAATAAAAGAGGAAGGAAAATTAAAAACTAGAAAATCTAATTACACCTTCAAGATGATTCTTTAAATCTTCCAAAGGAATAATTACAATATTGTACTCATAATTATCAACAGAAACACTTTCAATACTCATTTGAGAAGAGTTTTTAATTATAGAAGCATTAAATTGTCCTGCTTGAGATCCCCATGCAGGCTTAACAAACACCTTCAAAAATGAATAATCTTTCCAAGCTTGATCATATGAAATTTCTATATCTTGGTTTTCCACTACCCCGCCACCAACTTTATCCAAACTTTTCCCAGATGAAACAGAAAATAAACACTCTTCTTTTGACTTACACAGGTATTTAGACATTTCCCAAGTTCCATACCTAGAACTTATCTTTACTACCACACCATTTAAATTGGACTTAGTTTCAACTCCTCTAACAATACCCTCATTAGTTTTAGAATTAAAAAACCAAAATGCTACAGGAAGCATTAAAAAGGTGCAAACTATTAAAGCTAAAGGTAGAAAAGAACTCTTCCTCATACGTAAATGAACTCATAATTTGGTTTACGTGTCAATGGTTTACATATAAATATACCGAAGGTAATAGGAAGATGCTAAAGAGAAGAAAAAGTGCTTGTAGATACGGTATAATACATTTATGAAACAACCAAAAGTAGCTCTTGCACATGAGTTTTTAGAACAATATGGAGGAGCAGAAAAGACATTTGAGGAAATAGCAAAAATATTTCCTAATTCCCCTGTTTATACAGCTAAATATAACCCCAAGTACATGACAGAGTTCATAAAATCAAGAGAAATAATCTATCCAAAAGGGCTGTTTAATGGTTTATCGTCTAAACTGTTTTTCTTATTCAAAATGCCAACAATATTTGAAAGTTTTGATTATAGAAAGTATGACATAGTAGTATCAGATGGTAATACATGGAACAAAGGAATAATCACAAAACCAGAACAACTTCACATTACATATATTCATACTCCGCCCCGATTTTTATATAAATATTCTCAAGAAACTACAAAATGGGAGAAGCCTACTCTTAAACCAATGTATAGCTACTTGTCAAACGCTCTAAGAATTTGGGATTACGTAGCAGCTCAAAGGCCAGACTATATTTTAACTAATTCAGAAAACACAAGGAAAAGAATAAAAAAGTTCTACGGAAGAGACTCAAAGATAATCTACCCTCCAGTAGATGTTAATGTTAAAAGCGGAAGTGATCTTAAAAAAGCTGTAACACCATACTTTGTGGCTGTAGGAAGATTATCAAGATACAAAAATTTTGATTTGCTAATAGACACATTCAATGAGATAAGGTTTCCTCTCGTTATTGTAGGTACTGGAAAAGAAGAATCCAAGTTAAAAGCAAAGGCAAAAGAAAATATCATATTTAAAGGTAGAGCATCCGATGAAGAAAAGCATCAGATACTTGAGAACTCGGTAGGATTAATAAACCCAGTTGTGGAAGAAGATTTTGGAATAGTACCAGTAGAAGCAATGGCTCATGGAAAACCAGTGCTTGCTCATAGATCCGGGGGCCATTTAGAAACAATAGTTGAAGGTGAGGATGGGATGTTCTTTGAAGAAGAAACAGTGGAATGCTTATCTCAAAAACTAATAGAGTTTGATAAGGCTATAAAAAACAGGCAATTTAATCATGAAAAAATAAAAGAACATGCTCAAAGATTTTCCAGAGAAAGATTCTCAAATGAATTTGAAAATTTTGTAAGAGAAAAATGGGAAGAACATCAAAAGAATGCCTGAGTTTCCTGAAGTATATACAATTTCACAAGACTTAAAGAAAAATATCATAGGATATAAGATAAAAAATATCCAAGTATTCAAGTACTACAAGCTTCCATCTCCAATAAACACAAAACTTAAGAATACCATAGGATTAAAAATATTAGATGTAGAAAATATTGCTAAAAACATAGTAATAAAACTCTCAAAAGATACATATATTGTATTTCATTTAGCAATGACAGGAAGAATTCTCCTACGGGAATCAAGCCATAAAGACGATAACTGGGTAAAAATTGTACTTGAACTGGAAAGAAACGATAAAATCTTACACTTAAAATTTGCAGATATGAGACAATTTGGAAAAGTATTAGTGCTAAACAAGCAAGGGGTATCTACTTTAGCTAATAAATATGGGTTAGATCCATTGGAAGAAAAAATAACCCCAGAAAAATTCTTAGAGCAAATCAAATCCAAGAAAACAAATATTAAAAATGTTCTTCTGGATCAAAAAATTATATCTGGAGTTGGAAATATTTACGCAACTGATTCCCTATTCCTTTCAAGAATACATCCAAAAACTTCCACTCAAGACATAACACTGGAATATGCAACCAAACTTCTTAAATCTATTAGACAAGTTTTAAGAGAAGGAATTAAAAATAGAGGATCTACTCTCCCGGATAAAATGTATGTAGATATCTTTGGGAAAGAAGGTCATCAACAAAATCATTTTAAAATTTATCTCAAGCAGAAATGTCCTATGTGTAATTCCAAGGTTGAATTTATAAAAATAAATGGAAGAGGAACATATTACTGCCCTACTTGCCAATTATATAAAAACTTTAAAGACAAAAAATTAACTAAGGAAGAAAATAAAAATCAAAAGAAATTATTTTAACCTAGTTAATTAGAATCTTGAATTAATTTTAAGTACTAGAAAGTCAATTAAGTAAAACTAACAAAAATAAGAATGAAAATAAATAATCTTAAGCTTACAAACTATAGAAATCATTCAAATATAGAAATAGATTTTGATGAAAAACTAACTTTAATATCTGGGCCTAATGGATCGGGTAAATCAAACATATTGGAAGCAATTCACATACTTTCAACAGGTAGATCAGATAGGTCAAGGTATGACAAGGATCTAATACAATATAACAAGCTATTCTGTATTATTAATGCCAAAATAGAAACCAAAGAAGAAAAGTTTGACATGGAACTACAAGTAATAAGAAATGAAAAGTTTGAGAACATATCTACAAAAAAGGTAAAAATAAATAAAGTTGCAAAGAGTATTCAATACTTTACAGGGATATTTAATTCAGTTCTCTTTTCTCCAGAAGACATTCAACTTATTACTGGATCTCCATCTGAAAGAAGAAAATATATGGACGATGTTATTTCACAAGTTGATATTGAATATGAAAGAGCTTTAACAAATTACACAAGAGCTGTTAAGCAAAGAAATAAAATATTAGAACTTATTAACTCCGGTCAAGGGGGATACGATCAAATAGATTTTTACACGAAGCAGATTTTAGTTAATGGAATTACCATTCAAGAGAAAAGAGAGAAAATGTTTAAAAGTATAAAGCCACACATTAGTGAAAATGGTAAAAGATTAAGCAACGAAGGTACAAAAACCGAAGTAATATATAAGAAAAATGAGGTAAGCGAAGAAAGGTTAGAAGAATACAAAAAGCAAGAAGTTGCTGCTATGACAACATTAGTAGGCCCTCATAGAGATGACTTTGATATTTATTTTAACGATCATAATGTTTCGGAATTTGGATCAAGAGGAGAACAAAGAACATGTGTTTTAGCTCTTAAACTTTCTGAGATTGAATATATAGAAAAGATAAAAAAAGAAAGACCTGTTCTTTTACTAGATGATATATTTTCGGAGCTGGACGCCAAACATCAGGAAGCAGTAATGAGCACTATAGAAGATCAACAAACTACAATTACAAGTACAGCTAGTCCGGAATTTATTAAGGATAAAGCATTAAGGGTTATTCTTCTACCCATAGGGAAATAAAATAACCTTTGAACGGATAGTAATTCAAAGGTTATTTAAAAGCACAGACTTAGATTTTTACTGGATCTAGTTTCTTTTCTCCAATTAGGACAACTATACTAGCATCAGGATTATCTTTTATTTCCTTAGAAAGGAGAAATTTCACAGATCCAATATTAAAGACTTCTGGAGGCTCATAAAGTTCTCCTACTTCAGCATAGTTTACAGTTACAGACTTTGTTTCTAAAACTCTACCATGACACACTAATTGAACTTTTGCGTTCTTCAATGCCCTCTCAGAAAAATCGACAAGCCATATCACAAGACTGCTTCCCTTATTCCGAAAACCATGTAAAACAAATCCATTACTAGTAGACATTATTTACTCTCCTTTTACTTAATTTTAAAGCATTATAACAAATCTAAGTTTCTTATTTACTTTTCTGCGGTAAATATGCAAGAATTAATCATGTTCTTACCGGAGTACTCAATTACATCAAAAACACTTAAAAACATAGCAATTATAGAGTATGGAAAAGCAATAATTGAAAATACGACAATACTTCCCTCTTGGGAATCACAACTTAAGAAAGAAGCTTCAATAAGAAGAATTCATGGTTCACTTCAAATAATGGGAATAAATATTGAAACGCAAAAGATTAAAGAATCAGTAGAAAATATAACTAAACCAGTGAATCAAGAGATATCTAACACTACTAAAGCAGTATTCTTAATAGATGAAATATCGAAGAATAATGAGATAGAAGAAGTAGATCTAAAATATATTCATAAAACTCTAACGGAAGGAATAATTCCAAGGATAAAGCAAGGATCATACAGAATAAACAAGATGCTTGGAAAAACAAATCCAGAAGAAATATTAGCTCATGTAGTACAGCTTTTTGATTGGAATAACAGCCTAGATGCAAAGGATACTCATCCTATTGTTACATCAGCAATAATAAAAGGTTATCTTGAAGTAGTTAAACCATTTGAAGAACTAAACGACATATCCTCTAATCTACTCACATACATAGTTTTAAAAACATCAGGTTATGGATTTAAAAATTTTATATCTTTAGAGGGCTACTTTAAAAATACAAAAGCAGAATATGAAGAACAAATAAATCACTTAGATTTAGAGGAACTAGATTTTACTAGATTTATAGAATATTTCTCTGAAGGACTAGCATCAGAAGTATCTACAACATCACACAATGTAAAGCTACTAGCAAAAGATACAAAAATTGCAAAGGCTACTGGAAGAATAAGACTAACTCCAAGACAAGAAAGAATAGTAGAGTATCTTCAGGACTATGGAATAATGCAGAACAAAGACTTTCCAAGGTTGTTCCCAGACATATCCGAAGATACAGTTTTAAGGGATCTTAAGACACTCCTTGATATGGATATAATTCAAAAGACAGGGAGTACTAAATCCTCTAGATATCAAATGAAATGAATAGGTTCCTGATCAATAATCTAACCAAGAACCTAATTCTTTTAACTTTCGTTCAGTACCTTAGCCATTTGGCTCTATGTTGAATTTAAATCCTTTGGGGGTTACTCTAGCGTCATCTTTAGCACCAGTGGCTATAAGCTTTTTGACCATATCTTTCTTCATTTTCATAAACACAAGCGTTTCTGAAGCTTCATCAGAAGGTACCCCCAGATTCTTATCTCTATGTACGATTCGTTTAACAACATAATCAGCTACACAGAGGGTCGTCTTTCCGGTACAGGACGAGTCCACTTCCAAGCTTACTTCATGACCCAGCTCAAGCGGAACTGGAAAACTCTCCACCTTGTGGCAACGATTTCCACCTTTAAGATCGGTTGGACAGACAAGTGTATAAACAAAAACATTTTCGGACATTACTTCCTCCTTCTCTGGATTTGGAGATATTATAACAGAATATAAATGTTAGCCCAACCTATAGAAACACTTAAAACGCCTTTAAAATAAGCTATAATACAAATATATGAAGTTCTCTTTATTCGCCAAATACCTTCAAAAATTAGAAGAAACCACCAAAAGATTAGAAATGACTAATATCCTCACTGACTTGATATCTAACTTATCTACAGAAGAAACAGACAAAGCAATATATCTAGCATCTGGATACTTAGAAGCTTCATTTGAAGGAATAAAATTCAACACAGCAGATAAACTAATGATAAAAATACTAGAGCAAACCTTCTCTACTCCAGAGAATATAAAACAAAATAATCTAAAAAATAAGATACAAACTTTATATAAAAAATCAGGAGATTTAGGAACTGTAGTTTATGAATTAAAAGGAAATAATAAAAAGGCAAAAGACTTAACTATATCGGAAGTATATTCAAAACTATTAGAAATCACACAAATAGAAGGAACAGGATCTCAAGACTTAAAAACTAGTAAAGTATCTTCTCTACTCAATGATATGGAACCTCTTTCTGCAAAACATGTAACTAGAATAATACTTGGAACAATGCGACTGGGATTCACGGAATTAACAATAATAGCAGCTCTTGCTAATTACTTAAAAAACAAATCACTAGCAAAGAATATAGAGGCTAAGTACAACATTCATCCAGATATTGGCTTCATAGCAAAGAAAATAAAGGGGAAAGGGATAGAAGGAATAAGAGACATTAGCATGGAAACTGGAGTTCCAGTACTATCACAGAAATGCCAAAGAGTCTCTGGAATGGAAGAAATACCAGAAAGAATAAAACATATGTGGGCAGAGTTTAAGTTTGATGGAACTAGGATACAGCTTCATTTCGATAAAGATAAAAAGATAAAAAACAAAGACTCTCAATCAAATCTTTTTGAACTAGAAAAAGGAAATAAGGAAGATTTCCTCATTAGAAGTTACACAAGAAACTTGGAGGAAACCACACATCAATATCCTGAAATAATAGCAGCAGCTAAGAAGCAAATAAATGCAAGATCAGTCATACTTGACGGAGAAGGAATTGGATACAATAAAGAAACAGGAAACTTTCTTCCCTTTCAAGAAACCATACAAAGAAAGAGGAAGTACAACATTGCTGAAGCAGCTAAAAATATACCATTCAAATACTTTGTTTTTGACATACTTTACTTAAATGGAAAATCCTTAGTTGAGAAACCATTAAAAGAAAGAAGACAAATATTAACAAAAATCATTCTGCCTGGAGAAGTGATAAAGGTGGATGAATACCTTGAAACAGAAACATTTGAGGAGTTGGAAGAATATTTCCAAAAGGCAAAATCACTAGGTCTTGAAGGCATTGTTGTAAAGTCAGCAGAAAAAGCTTACGAAGCTGGGGCTAGATCATATTCGTGGGTAAAGTATAAAACCGCTGACAGAAATCTCCTTTCTGATTCCATAGATTGCGTTGTTCTTGGTTACTACAACGGCAAAGGTGCTAGATCAAAATTTGGAATAGGAGGGTTCTTAGTTGGCATTTACGATGACAAGAAAGAAACCTTTAAAACAATATCAAAGATAGGAACAGGACTAACAGAAGAAGATTGGGTGAAGATGAAAAATATGTGCGATAACATAAAAATAAAAGATAAACCTTCAAATGTTGAAATGAACAAAGCATTTAAACCTAACGTGTTTGTCAAACCATCTCTTGTAGTTGAGATAGGAGCAGATGAAATAAGTATATCCCCTACTCATACAGCAGGATACGCACTAAGATTTCCAAGGCTTTTAAAATTTAGAGAAGATAAAAAGGCAACTCAGGCTACAACATTAAAAGAAGTAGAAAAGATGTATGTAGATAGAAAAAAGTAATTTGTTAAATAATTAACTAACATGGAAAACATTGGAAACATATTGAGATCAAAAAAGCTAAGCAGAGACTACAGATGTTCTCATGAGTTTCAAGCCTATGGGAATAGACTTGCAGAAGAACTTGGTGATAAGAAGCACAGATCCTTGTACATTAAATTAGCAAAAAATGAGGATAGGAGCATATTAGAGGAAGCCAGAGCATCAGTTCTTGAGTCTAGAAATGCCAAAACGAAAGGAAGACTCTTCATGTGGAAAATAGGACAAATTAAGAAAGAACGAAGAGAAAAGTCAAGGAAACCATCTAGATAAATTAAACATTTAAATTAATCTGTAAATATGTTGGAACTTTTTCTTTGGAATAGTATTATTTAACTAATGATAAAGAAATCATTTACTTACTACAAAATTCCTCTTTTAATATCAGCAACTCTAGCAATAACTATATTAGCTTCAGCAGTGGTCAGGCAGCCTTTTAACATAATAGAAGTTGTAGTAGGGTGCCTTCTTGGGACGTTTATTCTTGATAGTGAATATTTAATGTACGCATATATTCTCGAACCAAAAAGTGAGTTTGCTAAAACAGTATTTGGATATATCAAATACAAAGATTACAAAAATCTTTTGGAATTTATAAATCAACACAAAGACGAAGTAAAAGATAAAGCCTTAAATAGTGCCTTATTCCAAATAATAATGGTTGCTGTAGCAATATTTGCAATTTACGCCTCCACATCATTCTTTATTAAATCCTTTGTACTATCAATATTAGCTAGTTCAATATACAAGCTAATTGAGTGCTACTTTGAAGGTAAAACTGATGAATGGTTTTGGGCTATGAAAAGTAGGCCTAAAAAAGAAGGAGTAATTGTATATATCGTAGTATTAGTTCTTATACTCATTCTTTACTTAAGCATTTTATAGTGATTAAACCCTATGGAATATTAATATCATTTTCCATCCTCTTATGTATTTCAATTGCCAAAACCCTTCTAAAGAATGAAACTTCAGCTAAATACAAAGGAAATGAAGATACTTTATGGGGATTATCATTTTGGACAATAATCGGAGGCGTAGCGGGTGCAAGGGTATATCATGTTTTGAGTATGCTTCCATACTACACACAAAACCCTATACAAGTGCTGGCCATATGGCATGGAGGTCTAGGAATTTGGGGAGCAATAGCTGGAGGAATCATAAGTGCTGTCGTCTACCTAAGAAAAAACAAGGAAAGTACATTGTATTGGCTAGATTTAATGAGCGTGGTCTTTCCTTTAGGACAAGCTATTGGAAGGTGGGGAAACTACTTTAATAGTGAGATACTTGGTACTCCTACTACATTACCTTGGGGACTGTATGTACCTATTTACAACAGACCAAGAGAATACGCTTCTTTCACCAAATTTCATCCCCTATTTTTATATGAATCAATACTCAGCATAATTTTGTTTTTTCTGCTTTATACACTCTATAGAAAATACAGGCACATCATCCCTTTAGGAGTATTTCTTTTCATATACCTTGGGTGTTACTCAACAATCAGATTCTTCTTGGAGTATCTGAGAGTTTACTCGTGGAAGATTGACTCCTTGAACGTTTCTCAATGTGTATCTATACTTGTTTTATCACTTAGTATTATATTTACCAAACACTTATCAACGAAAATTAAGCAAGAAGGAGAAAATACAAAATGATATATATATCTTCAGACCACAGGGGTTTTAATTTAAAAAAATACATTCTAAACAATTTGACTAAGAAAGGTTATGAGGTAAAAGACTTAGGGCCAAAAGAGCTGAATTTAAATGATGATTACCCTGATTTTGCTCATATTATAGCCGAAAAAGTTCAGGAAAATGACCAAAACAAGGGAATAATAATATGTGGAAATGGTGTGGGAGTAAGCATAACAACCAACAAATTTAAAGGTATAAGAACAACATTATCTTGGACTGCAAATCATGCAAAATCTTCAAGAAACGATGATAACTCAAACATACTAGCCCTACCTTCTGATTATATAAGTAAGAAACAAGCGCTAAAAGCAACAATAACATGGTTGAATACCCCATTTAGCAGCGAGGAAAGACATTTAAGAAGATTACAAAAGATAAAAGACATAGAAAGTAATGCGTAAATGATAATTCCAGGAATTCTAGAAGAAAAATTTGAAAAAGCCGTAGAAAGGATAGTAAGTGTAGACGGTGCTTCTTCAGAAATACAAATTGATATTGCTGATGGAAAACTAGTAGAAGGAAAAACATTTTTAAATATAGAAAAACTTAAATCATTAAACACAAAGTCTACACTTAGTTTACACTTTATGGTTAAAAACCCCTCAAAATACCTGATATCTTCTTTAATGCTTAGTCCCTTTGTCACGAGAATAATACCTAATGTGAACACAGTAATTACTCAAGTAGTAAGCATAAGACAACTAAAGTGTTTTATAAAAACTGCAAAAAATATTGGGTATAAAGTTGGAGTTTCATTAAACTACAATCAGGAACCTAATATAATCGGTCCCTTAATAAACAAAATTGATTTGGTTCAATTCATGAGTGTGGTTCCTGGCAAACAAGGAAATGACTTTATACCAGAAGTTTTGGAGAAGATTAAAAGATTCAAGCTCACCTACCCTACAATAAAAACTCAAATAGATGGGGGTGTAAATACCACTAATCTTACTCAAGTTTTAAAGACAGGGGTTGATAATGTTATTATTGGTTCTGCAATATTTAATTCAGAAAATCCAAGAAATAAAGTTCTTGAGTTCATAAAAGCTGCCCATGGATCAACTATTAACAATTAGCGATATAAAAAATAAAAAACCCTTAACCATATGTTTTCTTGGTGGTTCTGCATGGATTGAGAATGAAGAACCATATATTCAAGCTTTTGAAACAGCCAAAATTCTTGCTGAAAATGGCTATACTGTAGTAAATGGTGGAGGTCCTGGCGTTATGAGAGCATCCACAAAAGGAGCTCATGCAGGAGGGGGGAAAGTATTAGCTGTAACTTACTACCCCAATAAACCAAAAAGGCATTATGAAGGTGCTGATAAGGAAAATAATTACGATTTAGAGGTCAAAACATTAGATTACTTTGATAGAACAAAAGTAATGCTCCAAACTACAGACGTTCATATTATATTTAAAGGAAGTATTGGAACGCTAAGTGAGTTTGGGATGACTTGGATAAGTTCTTGGATACATGAGCCAAATAACAAACCAATAATATTATTTGGCAGCTTTTGGAACGATATTTTAGACACCATAGAAAGAAATATGATATTAAAACTTGGAGAAAGAGAACTCTTAAGTATATGCAACACACCTCAAGAAGTTCTAAAAATCGTAAAGGAGATAGAACAAGGCAGAAAATAGGTAAAGCTTAAAGGAATAAACAAAACTTAGGGAGAGACTCACAGTACAAGGTCTACATGTAAAGTTTGCTGTGAATCTCCCCCCATCACCCTCCGAAACGCTCCAACCTCAAGCCTGCACCAACACTAATTTACTTTACCTATTACCAATAAAGAGACAAGAGAGGGAGAGTCTCTCTCCTCCACCAGACTTAAGTTGGTCTGCATTTCGCATAGGATACGCTACAGTAAAAAAGATAATTAGTCAAATCCCCCAACTTATCTTGTAATTAAAATCTAAAACTTTTATACTCATCCTAATGCCCAAATTAAAGAAAAACATACGTAATTTAAGCATAGAAGACTTATACAAAATATCCAAAAATCTAAAACAAACAGTAATAGATATGCTTGTAGAAGCCAAATCCGGACATACAGCAGGATCTTTAGGAACAGCAGAAATTTTTACAGCTTTGTATTTCAATGTTTTAAACTTAGACCCAAAGCATCCAGAAAAGAAAGACAGAGATAGATTTATACTATCCAATGGTCATATATGCCCTATTTGGTATGCAACTTTATCCGAAAGAGGTTTTTTTCCATCAAAAGAGCTCTGGACATTAAGAAAGATGAATTCTAGACTCCAAGGACATCCAAAGTATAAATCCTTACCTGGAATAGAAAACTCTAGTGGATCGCTAGGGCAAGGATTATCTCAAGCAATAGGAATTGCTATATCAGAAAAAATGGATAAGAAAGGATACAGAATTTATTGTATGACCGGAGATGGAGAGCTAAACGAAGGGCAAATTTGGGAGGCAGCAATGTTTGCCCCCAGTAAAAAACTAAATAACATCACATGGATAATTGACAGAAACAATATTCAAAGCGATGGAAATACAGAAGATGTAATGCCACTAGAAGACTTAAAAGATAAGTTAGAAAGTTTTAACTGGTTTGTAATAGAAATAGATGGTCATAATATACAAGAGATAATCAGTGCCTGTAGGATGGCAAAAAGTGTAAATCAACGCCCAACTGCTATAATTGCACATACAATACCTGGAGAGGGTGTAAAATTTATGGAGAACAAATACGAATGGCATGGTAAGATTCCAACAAGGTCTCAGGCAAGGCAAGCAAAGGAAGAGTTAAGTTCAATTATTTAGAGGAGGAAATATAAATATGCAAGACAAACAAAGAGCAGAGTTAAAGGTAAGTTTAATACCGCTTGTAATAATAGTTGGCTTGATACTTGGAGCAGGATATTTCCTACTTCAAGGAGAAATAAAACTACCTAAGTTTAATAAAGGACCTACTATAAGAAGGTTAGGAGGATTTCCAACAGTCGTAGACACAGATAAAATATTAGAAAAACAAAGGTGGGTAATAAAGAGTGAAGAAGAGCTTAGTCAATTCTTAAATTTAGTGGATAGTAGTGGTCTTCTTGAACTAAAAGATAAAGTAAACTTTGAAAAAGAATTTATTTTAGCAGTGTCTTCTGGAACTAATGAAGAAACTGGTCATAAGATAAAAATTAGAAAGGTCTACGGAGACAGCAAATCTAAAAAGATAGTTGTACAAGTTGAAGAAACAGAGCAAGGAGATTCATGCAGTAAAGAGCCATTAAAAAACGTTGCTGTTGATATGGTTTCGATATCTAGAACCGACTGGCAAATTAAATTTGATAAGATAATAAAAAACGAAGAATGTAGCGAATAATTTGTTAAAACTGCCCATGCTCAACCCAAAGCTTAAGTTAAACCAAAACCTTTTTTCAAAGAATGTGGATGTTAAATCTCCTAGAGAAGGTTTTGGGGAAGGAATAGTTGAGATAGCACAGTCAAACGAAAATGTTGTTGTCTTAGCAGCTGATCTAGCAAATTCTGTAAAATTGAGTGAGTTTGCTAAGAAGTATCCGCAAAGATTTATTCAAGTAGGAATTGCAGAACAAAATATGTGTTCCATTGCTTTTGGATTGTCTATAAACGGAAAAATACCATTTATCGTCTCCCATGCAGTGTTTTTAACATCAAGAGCATGGGATCAAATCAAACTATCAATTTGTTCTACAAATTCAAATGTAAAGATAATAGGATCACATGCAGGATTTTCTAATGGCCCTGATGGATTATCTGCAGAATCTCTTGAGGACATTGCAATTACAAGAGTTCTTCCAAACATAACAGTAATAAACACAATAGATTATGAACAAACTAAAAAAGCTGTAAAAGAGATAACACAGCATAAAGGTCCAGTTTACTTAAGGTTTTCAAAGGCTGAGACTCCAATAATAACAACTAAAGATACCCCTTTTAAAATTGGGAGGGCAGAAGTTCTTATAGAAGGAAAGGATGTTTCAATAATTTCATGTGGCTCAATGGTTTATGACACTTTGATAGCAGCAAGAAATTTAAGAGCGAAATATAATATAGAAGCAGAAGTTATTTCTTCACCCACGATAAAACCATTAGATGCAAATACAATATTAAAATCAGCCAAAAAAACAAGACTTATCGTAACTGTAGAAGAGCATCAAGTAATAGGAGGGTTGGGAGGAGCAGTATCAGAACTTTTAAGTGAGAGTCTACCCACTAAAGTATTAAGAATTGGAGTTAATGATACATTTGGAGAGTCTGGAGGCTATGAGGAGCTAAAAGACAAATATGGAATAAGTTCTCATCATATAGAAGAACAGGTTTTGAGATCACTTAAGGAGAACAAAAAATGATAAAAAGTATAGATATATTAACAATTGGAGACTGTGGAATAGATTTAACAATGTATATATCAAAAGCTGATGAGGTAAAGATTAGTGACACAGAAAAACCTGAGATATGCTTCATTCATGGAAGTAAAATCCCAGTAGAGCAATTTGAAACTTCAATAGCAGGAAATGCTTTAAACGTTGCTGTAGGGTGTAACTATCTAGGCTTGCAAGCATCAATGTATTCTGAAATTGGGGACGATCCTAATTCTCAAAGAATAATCAACGAGTTAAATATACAAAACATAGATACAAGTTATTGCGTAAGAAATCCTGGGACTCCAACAGATGTTCACTCTATAATCGTATACAACGGAGAAAGAACTATATTTTCTTACCATGGAAAAAGAATATATCAAATAAGAAACTGGCCTAAACCTAAACTTCTCTACTACACATCTATTGGAAAAGGTTTTGAACCATTTCAGAAAGAGTTAATTAAATATATAAAATCTAATATTGGAATTGGGGTTGTATTTAATCCTGGAACATATCAAATGAAATCCGGGATTGAGACTCTAAAGCAATTTCTAGAAGTAACAGATATACTTATTTTAAACATGGAAGAAACCTTAAAAATAACGGGCGAAAAACCATTAGCTCAAATGCACATTAACTTACACAAAATGGGTGTAAAAATGTCAGTGATAACAGATGGGGATAAAGGAGTTAGTGCGTTTGATGGAGAAAATTTAGTTAGCGTTAATTCTTACACTGATGGAAACCAAGTTGTTGACAAAACTGGTGCTGGAGATGCTTTTTCATCTGGTTTTGTATCTGCAATTTTCCATAAAAAAGCTTTAAAGGAGGCTTTAGCATGGGGTGTTGTCAATGCCAGTGGGGAGATAACAAAAGAAAGTGTAGGAACAGGTCTTTACACAAAGGAAAAGATGGAAGAAGTTGTTTCTAAACTAATTTAAGTTAAGATTAGAAACAAATAGTTAAACTGCCTATGAAAGTATTAATAACAAGAGAAATACCACAAGTTGGAATAAACTTATTAAAAGAACACAAGGAAATTGAGATAGATTATAGAAAAGGCCCTCCCCTATCAAGAGAGGAATTAAAGAGAGCAGTAAAAGATGTAGATGCAATTATTCCAGTTATTCCAGATCAAATAAGCAAAGAGATAATAGAACATGCAGATAATCTAAAGGTTATTGCTGCGTATTCAGTGGGATACGATCATATTGACTTAGATGCAGCTACAAGAAAGAACATTTATGTAGGAAATACTCCTGGAGATTTAACAGAAGCTGTTGCTGAGCATTCTTTTGCTCTTATGATGTCCTTAGGTAGAAGAGTTGCAGAAGCAGACAGGTTTTGCAGGGCAAAAAGGTATGAGTATTGGGACCCAATGGCATTTATTGGTCCTAAATTTATGAATAAAACACTAGGTATTATTGGATTTGGTAGGATAGGACAATTCTTTGCTAGAATGGCCAAAAATGGACTCAATATGAGGATTTTGTATACTGATGTGATATCTCATCCAGAAGGAGAGAACTTATTGGATGCAGAAAAAGTTAGCCTTGACTACCTCCTAACTAATAGTGATGTAGTCTCGATCCATGTAAATCTAACTGAAGAAACAAAACATATGATTGATCATGATCAACTCAAGCTTATGAAGCCCCTTTCAATCCTCATAAACACATCAAGAGGTCCGATTATTGATGAAAATGCATTAGTCACAGCACTCAAGGAAGGAATTATAGCAGGTGCTGCTTTGGATGTGTTTGAAAATGAACCACATATACACCCAGATTTGCTAAAACTTAAAAATGTTGTTCTTACTCCACATATTGCTAGTGCAACATGGGAAGCACGAATTCAAATGGCTAGAATGGCTGTAGAAAATGTAATAGACGTTCTGGTTGATAAAAAACCACCAAGATATATAGTAAACAAGGAGCTGATAAAAGATATAGTTAGCTCAATAGTGTAGCAAGTTGTCTGATTACCAAACAAGCAGCGAATCGTAAACAACATGTCAATTAAGGCATTTATTAAAAACCTAGCTGAGAGAAACAAACCAATATTTACCATAGGTTTAGCTACTTTAATCTTATTTATTGGAATAATAATTTTTTATAGAGTAAAGCCACATAAAGAAACAAGTTTAACAAGAATTGGAAACGAAAGTAGTTTCAACGTAACTTCAGAAGAAGAAAACGGACTGGAAGATTCAAGCAACACAAGTTTTAGTACTGATCAAGCAGCAGAAAATGAACCATTTAAATCAGTTACACAAAGTATAGATGAAGAAGTTGGCATTTTAGAGATTGAGTTCACTTCAAACGGTTTTACCCCTAAAACTACAAGAGCAGTTCAAGGCCAAGCTGTAAGATGGACAAATAAAACAGATAAGGCTATTTTCTTAAAACAAAAAACTTCCACATACGAAGAATTAAAAGAATCAATAAAAATAGATCCTGAGCAAAGCTTTAGCTATAGACTTACTCAATATGGGACGTGGCACTATGAAGAAGATCTCTCAAAGCATTTTGGAACTATTAATGTCTATAAGGTGGTGAACTAAAATTTAAAAGCACTTGGACAAATCTCATTCAAGGTACATTCCCCACACTTAGGATTTCTAGCCGTACACGTATATCTTCCATGAAAGACAGCACTACCAGAAAAGTTCCTCCAATATTTTTTAGGAATAACATTCATCAAATCTTCTTCTATTTTTTCAGGGGTTTTCTTACTAGTTAAACCCAGCCTATTGGACACCCTTGCTATATGTGTATCTACAACTATTCCCTCGGCAACTCCCCATGCTTCTTGCATTATTACATTAGCGCTTTTTCTTGCTACTCCAGGTATTTCCATAAGACCACCAAAAGATCTAGGGAGGGTGCCTTTAAATTTGGAAACTACCAACTGCCCCGCTTTCACCAATCTTTCAGACTTTCCTTTATAAAAGTTCACCTGCCCTATCAGCTGTTGAACATCTAAAATATCAGCTTTAGACAGTTTCTCCCAAGTTGGGTATCTCTTAAACAATTTAGGAGTTACTTGATTAACTTTTTTGTCTGTTGTTTGAGCAGATAATATTACAGAAACTGCTAATTCATACTCATTCTTATAAATAAGCTCAGTTTTAGGATTAGGATTACCCTTTCTAAGGATAACGGCAATCTTTTTAGCTTTAGTTCTAACATCAGTGTTTATATTATCCATTATCATCTAACCTCTCTTGCACTTCTTACAATAAAGTAAGTTGATTGTCTGGTATACTACTTTCTCTATTATTTCCAGAACCATCTTCCAGTCCAAGCCTTCTAATCAATGATTTAAAGTTGTATTTCTTTAGCACTTCACCAACATTACCTTTGTTAAAAGCATTAAATCTACAATCTTCTAAGCTCAATTCAAATGGAACGTCAAGAATAATCTTAGCTAACTTTTTACATGTTAAAGCCTGCTCATAATTATCTAAAAGCTTCTCTTTTAAAGAATCTGGTTTAACCTCGTTAATATTTTTGTATATATTTTCAATTGATCCAAATTTCTTGATCAAGTTAGTTGCTGTAACTTCCCCAATCCCGTATACACCGGGAATATTATCACTTGGATCTCCTCTTAAACCCTTATAATCGGCAATCTTTTCAGCTTCAAATCCAAGTTTTGCATCTACTTCCTTTTCGCCCATCCATTCAATAGACCCTTTTTTACCAGGAACCATAATTATTACTCCATTTCCAGTTAACTGCCATAAATCCCTATCATTTGAAACAATAATGATGTCAACCTTACCTTTGAATTTTGTTGCTACAGTACCAATCACATCATCAGCCTCATATCCTTCAACTAAAATCTTCCTTATCCCAAAAGAGTCAATTATTTCAAATACAGCAGGGATTTGAGATTCAAGATTAGCTTCCATTGGCTTTCTATGTGCTTTATAAGCAGTAAAATCTACAGATCTAAATGTTGGTTCTCTTCCATCTAAAGCAGCTACCATATAGTCAGGTTTAATTTGATCAAGAACATTTATAACCATGGAAGTAAACCCATAAATAGCGTTTGTTGGCTGACCATCTGCACTTCTAAACGTGCTAGGAATAGCATGATAAGCACGATGGAGAAAATTGTAAGTGTCAATTATTAGCATTTTTTTCATAGGTTTTATTTGTTTTTTAATCTTCTGAAAGGCGTTCCACCTTCCCATCTTAGCAAAAAACTCCAGTTCTAGATCTATTGGAGTAACATACACCTTCTTACCTTCATATTCTACTTCAATCCTTCCAGATCCATCATAAACCCCAATCCCCTTTTGTATCGAGAATCTGCCAATTTCCCATTATTTCATCGCTTATACCATCTATAACAAACTTACCAAAGTAAGATTTAAACTTTGGGGATTCACTATATTTTACTTCATTAACAAGGTATTCCTTAAGAATATCATTTACTACTTTAGAACATTTCTCATCACAGACGATATCTATATCATCTACGTTCATATCTACCCCTTGCATTACCAAACTTGAAGTCCCCCTAATAGCATACTTATACCCACTAAGTTTATCTGACAATAACTTAATTACATTCTTGAAATTTTGAGGAGTTTTTGACATTTAAATTCTTGGAAATAAAGGATAAGCACTTACCTTTTTACTAAACATATCCAATATATTCTGAGATATATCTGGAATAAAAGGAGAAAGAAGAATGGAAACTTCCAAAAGTTCTCCTACTTCATATCCCAAAACTCCTTTCAACTTAGATTCATCCTTTATGGACCAAGGTTCGTTTTCATTTATATGCTTATCTAAATTAGACAATCTCTTCCATATGATTTCAAGGGCATTATCAACTCTAAATAAATCAAGTGTTTGAGTCAATTCTTGTCTCAATATGTCATTGTAAGTCTTATTGACAGTGAATGACATTTTAGCTCTGTCAGAAAGCTTAAAAAGCCTAGATACTGTGTTTCCAAGACCATTTGCAAGATCTCCATTGTACACACTTTTAAAGTGTTCTTCGGAGAAATCACTATCCTCAACAATAGGCCCATATCTTAAGAAGTAGTACCTAACAGGATCTACCCCATACTTCTCTACTAATTCTTTAGGACTAACTACATTTCCTAAACTTTTGCTAATCTTTTTACCATTCAAACTCAAGAATGCATTTACATAAACATTCGATGGAATTTCATAACCAGCGGCTTTTAGCATTGAGGGCCATAAAAGTGCATGCATTCTTGCATTGTCTTTTCCTAGGAAATGAACTATTTGAGTATCACTATCCCAGCAGTTTTTCTGCAATCCAAACGTTAAGTAGTTAACAAGAGCATCAAACCACACCCATAGAACATGATTACTATCTATTGGACATTCAATACCCCATGGAAGTTTCTCTTTTCTTCTGGTTACAGGTATATCTTCCACCTTATCCACTAAAGAATACATATCGTTAAAACGTTGCTTTGGCAACACAAAATCACTGTTCTTATCAAATAAATCTTTAAGGAAAGCTCTAAATTCAGAGAACTTAAAGAAGTAGTTTTCTTCTTCAACAATCTGTATTTCTCCATTAGGATGAAGGGTGCATCTTCCATCAACTAGTTCCTTTTCTGTTTTGTATTCTTCACATCCTTCACAATAAAGTCCTTTATATGTTCCCTTGTATATATATCCTGCATCATAAACTTTTTTAAAGAATTCAGTTGCTATCCTTTTATGGTCTTCATCCGTAGTTCTAATAAATCTATCATATGATATGTTCAAAGAGTCTTGCTGCTCTTGATCTTTTTTGGATATTTCATCTACAAACTGTTTAACATCAATTCCTTTTTCTTTAGCTACGTTAAATACCTTTTGACCATGTTCATCGGTGCCAGTTACAAAAAATACGTTGTTTTCTCCTCTTCTTAGTCTTTGGTACCTAGCTATACAATCAGCTAATATTTTTTGATAAGCATGACCAATATGAATTACATCATTTACGTAATCTATTGCTGTTGTAATTAATATTTTCTTCTTCACAGGAGAATTTTAACATTTATGCTACTTAGAGGTAATAAACACAATCAAAGATATTTACCTTTTACCCTTTATTTGAAAGAAGATACCAATGTAGAAAAGGAGAAGCAGACCAATATTAAGTAGATTAATTAGATTTAAAGCTTTAAGAAAGAGGAAGCACACGACCCCAAAGCTAATAAACACCCCCCACTTTAACCCTTTTCTATAGAGTAACTTCAAGTTAATAAAATTTGGAAGCTTCTTTGTGTAAATAAAATAAAAAGGTAAGGATAAAGTAAACCCTAAACACAAAAACAAAACAACCAAAAACATAAATATGTTTGTATAAGAATTAGGGAGAGTGGTAAAAACTAAAGTTATAAGCAAAGACCACAAAAGTATAGTTAAAACACCAACAAACTTAATAAACTTAGGCATAAATTGATTTTATCATTCCTTGTTTATATAATCCTATCAAAACAATAGATAAGGAGGAGAAATGAATAGAACAAAAGTCTCTAAGGAACAGGGAGAGTATAGTGTAGAAGATATAATCAAGGAAATTGAAAGGGCACTTAACACAGCTAAAACTCAAGGAGAGTGCCTTTTAATACAAGATTTAATTACATCTGTTGAGTCCACAGTTAAAGGAACTGTACTTGAAGAAAAAGTCCAAAAACTAAGCTCACAAGCTTTAGGCAAATTTTACGAAATAGCAAAAACAAAAAGATAAACACAACAAATACCGTCGATGACAATACTCAGACGGTATTTTTCTTTCCTGTGCTAGAATGATAACAATGACTTCTCAAACGATAGTATTAATAATCTTCTTAACCGTTGGTTCTTTAATATCCATTGGTTATTTCATAATCCAGCAAATCAAAAGGTCTCAAAAAACAGAAGACACTGTCCTTATGGAATGGCTGAAAGAAATGAAGGGGTCAGTAGAGAAAAACACAGAAGTTATGGAAAGACAGCTAAAAGATCAAAGAACAAGTATGGAAGAACAAATGAAAAATCAAAGAGATACATTAAGCCAACAAACAAAATTCATATCTGAGAGACTAGAAAAATCATCAGATGTAATTAGAGAAGTACAAAAACAGTTGGGTGGAATACAAGAATTTGGTACAGATATGAAGGATTTAAGCAATATTTTAAAATCCCCAAAGCTAAGAGGTGGTCTTGGTGAACAATTTTTATATGAAATACTAGAAAACTTCCTACCTAAAGACTTATACAAAACACAATATAAGTTTAAAGACGGTAATGCTTGTGATGCTGTAGTCTTCACAGACAGAGGAATTATCCCAATAGATTCCAAGTTTCCAATGGAAAACTTTAAAGCAATGATAACCGCAGAGACACAAGCAGAAAGGGATAGGTTTAAGAAAGTATTTGTATCAGACGTCAAAAAAAGGATAGAAGAAATATCAAGTAAATATATTCTCCCAGAAGAAAAGACCACAGATCAGGCAATAATGTATGTTCCATCAGAAAATGTATATTACGAACTTGTTGTAAACACACCAGAAATAGAAGAATATTCAAAAGCTAAAAATATAATACTAGCATCTCCAAACACTTTAACTTACTTCTTAAAAGTACTTCTAGTTGCCTATCAACAACACGAGCTTCAAAAACATGCAGATAAGATATTAAAATCTCTAGCTGGAATAAAAGTAGATGCTCAAAAGTTTAATGAAGAACTAGATGTTCTTGGAAGGCATATATCAAATACATATAAATCTATGGATGGGGTTAAAAATAAATTCACTAGACTATTTGGAAAGATAGAAAAAGTTCAAGCAATAGAACCAGAGAAAGAAAAGCCCCTCCTGGAATAAAGAAGGGCTTTAGTGTGAACAATAAACTTAATCACTTCCCCTACTTACCGTTAGACTTACCATAGAAACCAGCTATGCAGAAAAGACCAATCAGAACTACCACAACGAAAAGAACAAAATAAATTATTGGACTAAAATTACTCATTCTTCCCTCCTTCGTGTTGGAACGTCATTATAACCCTAATGAATACTTCGATTCAATTAAGGAAAGAACTTAAGTTTGGTGTATGCTTAAACATACTGCCAACTACAACATGGGATAACCAAAGCCTTTGTAAATAAAATACAAAATCTGTTTGTTTTTTCTAAGAAGAACCTTAATCGTTTATAATACAACCAGTGTCCAAAGATACAAAAACACAACTTAACGAAGACCAAATTAAAGCAATAAAGCACAAATCAGGGCCTATCCTAGTAGTTGCTGGAGCCGGAACAGGTAAAACAAGAGTAATAACAGAAAGAATAAGATACTTAATTCAAGATAAAAAAGTAAAACCACAAGAAATACTAGCTTTAACATTCACTGAAAAAGCATCACAAGAGATGATTTTAAGAATTGGAGACATAATGCCATTAGGGTATGAGGAACCATGGGTATATACTTTTCATTCATTTGCAGATCGAATTTTAAAAGCAGAAGGATTAGAGATTGGTCTTGACCCATCATATAAAATACTTTCTCCTTCAGACCAGTGGTTATTGTTTAGAAAGAACATTTTTGAATTTGATTTAAGATATTTTAGACCATTAGGAAACCCCACTAAGTTCATATCAGCAATAATTAAATTCATATCCAGACTCCAAGATGAGAATATATCCTCCAAGGAGTTCAGTGAATTTGTAATCAAATCAAACAAGAATAGGGAGGACGATGAAGAAAAACAAAGATGGGAGGAGCTTGTCTATATTTACGAAAGATATGAACAATTAAAAATACAAAATTCAAAGCTAGACTTTGGAGATTTAATAACGTGGACAATAAAACTATTCAAAGAAAGACCAAATATTTTAAAAAAATATCAAGAGCAGTTCAAACACATACTTGTAGATGAGTTTCAAGATACAAATTATGCTCAATATGAATTAATAAAACTTCTCTTCCCTAATAAAAACACTAGAAGAAGCAATGATTATCAAGAAAGAAGTCTTCTAGTAGTTGGGGATGACTCCCAATCAATATATAAATTTAGGGGAGCTGCTGTTTCAAATATTCTTCAATTTATGGAAGACTTTAAAGATTCAACAATGGTAACTCTTCTTAAGAATTACAGATCTTCTCAAAAAATTCTAGATCCTGCATATAAACTAATCAAGAATAACAACCCAGATACTTTGGAGTCAAAGTTAGGAATCTCAAAAGAACTAAAAAGTGAAACTAAAGAAAAGGGAATTACTCCAGAGATAATTCAAACAGAAACCCTTGAGGATGAAGTTGAGTTTATTATTTCAAAAATACTAGAAATACTAGCTAAGGAACCTCAATATACATACAAGGATTTTGCCATACTAGCAAGAGCAAATAACCATCTTGATCCGATTTTCATGGCTCTTCGAAAACATAATCTTCCTTATCAACTAGTAGGAAACAGAGGATTATATGATAGAGAGGAAATAAGGGACATTTTGGCCCTTCTAAAGGCCATTGTTGACCCCACAGATGGTACAAGCCTATACAGGGTATTAAATATAGATTCTTTAAACATTTCTTATGAAGAAATATCAAAACTTTTATCGCAAACAAGATTTAAAAAAACAGATTTATGGACTCAAGTCAAAGAGTCAAAAGATGAGAATGTTGAGCGTATTAAAAGCTTGATACTGGAATTTCAAAATAATCTTACTAAATCATCCCCTACTGAAATTGTATACAACTTAGTAAATTCAATTGGCTACATTAATCATTTTCTAGAAGAAGAAACTATTGAAAATGAACTAAGTATAAAAAATTTGAATTTGTTTTTAAATAAAATACAAAAATTTGAAGTGGACTTTCATTCAGAAACAAAAGAAATGCCAACCCTTATTGATTTTGTAGACTATATTGATCTTGTAATTGAAGCTGGCGAAAACCCAGCTCAAGCAGAAGTAGAAGATGTTGACACAATTAATTTACTTACCGTTCATTCTGCAAAAGGACTGGAGTTCCCTGTTGTTTTCATAATAAACCTTGTCTCAGGAAGATTTCCAACAAGAAACAAGGGGGATTTAATAGAACTACCAGACGATCTAATAAAAGAAACTCTTCCAATTGGAGATGAGCATATACAAGAAGAAAGACGATTGTTTTATGTTGGTATGACAAGAGCAAAAAAGTATCTTTTTATGACTTTAGGAAAGGATTACGGAGGTAAAAGAGAAACCACGCCTAGTGGGTTCCTTGAAGAAACAGAATTAAGCATTAAGGAAGTAAAAGTAGACAGTATTAGAAAAAAAGAGGAGCAGTCTACTTTATTTGCAGTAGGAACAGGTTTTAGAGAACCTAAAGTCAAAAAGCTTACAGGTTTCGCCCCTGATTTTATCAGCTACTCTCAAGTAGACAATTACTTAATATGTCCTTTGAGATATAAATATTCTTATGTTTTAAAAATACCAACAGCTCCAAATCATTCTTTAAGTTTTGGAAACACTATTCATGAAACTTTAAAGGAATTTCACACCCAAAAAATGTTTGGGAAAGACATTTCTATCGATCAGCTTTTAGATATTTACGAAAAGAATTGGAATCCATTAGGTTATATTGATGAAAAGCATAGGAAATTAAGATTTGAAAGCGGTATTAAACTTTTAGAGGACTACTACAACAAGAATAAGAACTTGGACGTTAAACATTTAGGTATTGAGAAGTCATTTAATTTAAAAATAGATGGGATAAAACTATTTGGAAAAATAGACAGGATAGATGAACTTCCAAGTGGAGATATAGAAATTATTGATTACAAAACAGGAAACGAGAAAAGCCAAAAAGAAGCAAACCAAGATGCTCAAATGACTATTTACGCAATGGCTGTAAAGGAAGCTTTGAATTTAAATCCAAAAGACTTAGTTCTTTATTACGTAGAAACCGGAGAAAAGATATCAACAAAAAGAACAGACAAGCAGATAGAAGCTGAGAAGGAAAAAATAAAAGAGGTTGTTAAGGGAATAAAAAAAGGAGAGTTTGAGGCTAATCCAGGGAAACATTGCACTTGGTGTGATTATAAGGGTATATGTCCTTTTGCAGAAAAGGGTTAATGAATTCTAGTAGTGAAGTGAAAACGAAAAGCTAAAAAGGTAAATTACCAAATTTAGAGGCAAACTTTAAGAGAGGATTAAGGTACTTAACATAAGGATATGGAAATTCTATTTCTTCCCCGTTAAATTTTTCCTTGAAATGGCTAAACCCTCCCCAATTTTTTGTAATAGATTCAAATCTACTATCATCTTTTCCTTCTAAGTCAAAAACCTTATATCCCAAGCCTTTAAAATATAAAATAGATCTCCATAAAAGCTCATATCCTGCTTTTGTTTTTAAACCTTCTTTTGAAGTTCCACCTGTAGAATACAAGACCATATCCCCATGGCAAAGATAAAACTTGCCGCTAAGTAATTTTCCATTGCTATCATAAGATAAAACGAGATGACAATCCTTCCCAAAAATTTTTATTTTTGCTAGAAAATCTTTAAGCGGTTGAACATAAAAGTGCTTCCTTCTTGCTGTACTTTTTAACATTTCAAAGTAATCAGGCACCTTCTCTGGCAGAGGATTTTGATAAAACCTAGTAACTGTCCCCTCCCTTTGAGCTCTTCTAATTGAGTATCTTGCACTATGAGAAAGATTATCCCAAAGATCTTCCTCCGACTTAGTTAAATCTATATATATTGTTGATGGAGGTGAAAGTGGATAGAAATTCTTCTTGTAGCCAGATCTTTCTAAGATACTAACATCCTGCCCAACAAATGGTTCTATCTTAATAAACAACGCCTTTTGTTTAACACAAAAATCCTCTATTTCTTTAAGATCTTCTAATGTTAGAGGAATAGGGTGTTGAATCTTGACCATGGTTCCAAGTATTGTTTTTATATATTCAACACAAATTCCCCTTGTTGTTCTATGAGAACTCCATCCAAGTCCTTTTAAATACAATGCCCATTTATCAGATTGTCTGATGTCAGAAACTGGGATCATTTTAAAATGTTTAGAATCTTCCACCTAGCATCATTTGCCATGGTAAACAATCTATAAACTGAACTATTAATTACATAGTCATAGGATGGAATATAAGTAACATGTCTTGCTCCAAACTTTTGCTTAAACAAGGAGAAACCATAATATGGATCACTTGTATTACTCATATCCTCAGATGCTCCCCACATATCAAATAAAGTGCACCCCATTTTCTTTCCAAATTTTATTGCTTCCCAACCCAACAAGCAATTTGCTTGTACGCCTTTATCTTCTTGAGCAGAGCCTCCGTATGGGTAGTATAAGACACCATCGTAAATAATGAGTAACCAAGAAGCTAAGGGTCTACTTTCATATTCAGCAATTAAAACATAAGCAATGCCTTCTTCTTTAAATGTACTCCATACTTTACTTAAGTAATTTCTTGACCTTGAAAAGAACTTCTGCCTCTTTCCAGTTTCCTCATACAAATTAAAGAAAATATCAAAATCCTTATCATCCGTACTTTCTCTCACCACAACACCCTTTTTTTGTGCAACTTTAATGTTGTACCTATGTTTCTTATGCATATTTGCAAGTATTTCTTCTTCTGATTTAGTTAAATCAAGAAGAAAATTACCTTTTGCAAACTCTACTCTCGAGGATAAAACACATTTGTCTTTAAGTATTTTTTCTGCATCTCTAGCAGAAGAATCATCTTTAGTAACATTTGGAACATCAAAATGAATAGCAACACATGAGTTTTCCTTCAGAGATTTTTTAATATCATCAAAGTTTATATCAAAAGGATTTACTCTTGGGCAGTAACCATAAAAGTATGGGATAAATGGTATCTTATGTTTTGTATAAACTACATTTCCAACCCTTACTGCTGGTGTTCCATAGTCATTTTTAAATTTCTCCCAAAGATGGGATTGAAGTACATGTCTCTTCATGGACCAAGTATAACATTGACTTAAATTAGTATATAAGCTATTTTCTTATTAACAATTAAATATCGTCCTTTTGGACGGGATCATAGAGTACAGGCTTAAAGATAAACTTTGGGCCAAAAAGAGGCCCGTTAAGCTTAAGTACAACGGGCTTCGATCTTTTAACCACAATACCTAAGACATTAAAACTTTCCAGACTCGTGAATTATCTTGCCTTTTAATTTTTCAGCAAAGTTGTTTCCAAACAAAAGATAATAAACAGCAGTCTTCAGCGTTTTAGCAACCATATGTAACCTTCCTTCTTTTTCTAATCTTCTAACAGATACTTCTATTGGTGGACTTTTTAATAAAGCGTACTTGAAGCCATTTTTATGCAATCTTCTAACTAATTCATAATCTTCAGCAAAACTAATATCTTCTTTAAATCCTTCTATTCTTTCAAAAGAAGATCTTCTTACACATATAAAAACACCTACTGCCCCAGGTGCTATCTTTTTTACCAATTCCAAACAAACAATGTTGTAAAGAAAAAATAAAAACTTATCATCCAACCTACTAGATAAAGGCCTGTTCCATGAAGTCAGTACATCTACACCTCTTTTTTCTATAAACTTGTTTATTCTTTCAAGAAAATCATCACTTATTTGTACGTCTGCATCAAAAAATATAACGTAGTCACCACTGGAGTTCTTAGCAGCATAATTTCTTTGAAAAGAAACCCCTCTTTTTGGTGAATCCATAAATTTAATGTTTAACTTATCTTTAAATCCCGAAACAATTCCTCTTGTGTTGTCCTCTGATTTACCATCAGACACAATCACCTCATAATCCTTAAACGTTTGTCTCACTAAGCAATTAAGGAGTTTGTCTATATACTTCTCTTCATTCAAAGATGGGATGCAAATACTAAATCTCATAATTTTAATTAACCTTATTTAAAATTTTATAAAAACTTAACCAATCATTTGCATTTAAATTTTGGGCTCTCAAAGAAGGACTAATATTTCCAGTTTCTAATTCTTCCTTAGAAAAGACTTTGTTTAGCATTTTTCTAGGATTAGAAAATGCCTTATGTAAGAATCCTTCATACTTCCTAACGAAACTTTGATTAGTATTCAAATCTCTACTCAAGTCTTTTCTTGTAAGTTTAATTATTCCGCCATCTACTTTAGGCTCAGGTTTGAACTTATTCTTTGGGACTTTACCAATGTATTCAACTTCAAAGAAGGTTTGAATAAAACAAGACATATAAGAAGAGTCTGGTGCTTTGCTTTTGATTTTCTCAGCAACTTCTTTTTGAACAAGAAATACACAAATCTTTGGCTTCTTAAACATATAAACAATGTTGTGAATAATTGGTGATGTTATGTAATAAGGCAAAGAACCAATAACTTTAAAATCTATGGAAGGGCTAAATTTTGGAAGATAATCTAAGATGTTTTGGTTTATTATCTCAACGTTACTAGCAGTGTACATACCAAGAAGCTTTTCATAAAATCTTTCATCTATTTCAATAGAGTAAAGCCTTGAGTTGGTATTTCTTATCTTATCAACCAAAAACTCCGTCAAGGCCCCATGCCCCGGCCCTACTTCAATAATCTCATCGCCATCAACAATATAAAGAGAATCAACCATATTTCTTGCAACATTCATATCCACAAGGAAGTTTTGCCCAAGAGATTTAATCGGCTCATACATATGGATATTTTACATTAAAATGAAACTCCCCGTATAAATTTCATACGGGGGTATACAAGCATATAAAATCGACTAAGTCATAATCAACTCCATATGCTTTAGCAGCTGCAAATTCAGCTTCTTCATAAGTTTTAAACTCACAGACCAAGATAGAAGGTTTGTTTCTTAAGTCCTTTATACAATTAAGGAAGCTAGCACTGTCAGCAGGTTTTAAACGAATTTCCTTATTTGATAAGGGCTCAAAAATTTGCTTACCTTCACAAGAAATAAGGATTGAAATCACCTTACCATTGCTTGATCCAACTACATAAAACCTAGGGTCACCAGTGAGCTTAACTACACATGGGATCATCCTGCTCATTCATCCTCCTTTTTACTTATTTGCGTAAATGTAACATAAAAAAAGATAGGTTAGCAAATCAAGCAAGTCAAAATAAATCAAACTATTCCCACTTAAAAAAGTTTCTATTTAAATCTAAGTCATCTAAAAAATCATTGTCGGATGTACTCTTAAAATGATTGCCAAAGTAGTTAGTAAAATTAATTCCCTTAAAATCAATCAACTTACTTGGAATCTCCAACAAAAATCTACTTGGAAGATTTGCTTGAATATTTCCAAAGTAAAGTCTTGACTTAGCATTAGTTAAATAAACTTTTTCTTTTGCTCTCGTAATTGCGACATAACAAAGCCTCCTTTCTTCTTCCAAATCTTGTGCTTCCCCAATAGACTGAGCATGAGGAAACAACCCTTCCTCCATTCCAATGATAAAGACAACACCAAACTCTAGTCCTTTTGCAGAATGAACGGTAAGCAAAGTTACAGAGTTTGTATTTTTTACATCACTAGGCTTTTCTGTATTTTCTATTAAAGAAATATTCTCAAGAAAATCTTCAAGATTTACAAAAAGAGAAGCAACAGATCTTAGTTCTTTGACGTTTTCCACTCTAGACAAAGCTTCTTCTGCGCCATCATCAAGCCACTTAATATACCCTGTGTCATTTAAGACTATATCCATTAGCTCATTGGTGGATAAAGCTTCTTTGCTTTTTATCCATTTAGAAAGTGGGAGTTTAGACACCTTCTCCACTTCTTCAATGTCCCATTTTCCTTCTTTTAGCTTTTCCATAGTTTTTTGTCCTATTCCTCTTGGAGGTATATTTATTATTCTTTTCCATGAAACAGAGTCCTTAGGGTTATGAATAACACGAAGGTAAGCAACAATATCTTTTATTTCCTTCCTAGAGTAAAACCTTACACCTCCAAATATTCTATATGGGATATTATTTTTAATTAAAGCCTCTTCCATTGCTCTAGACTGAGCATTAGTTCTATACAAGACAGCAACATCACCAAATGACTTACCTAAAGATATTTGATTAGTTATTTCATTTATGACAAAAGATATTTCTTCTTTGTCTGTACCTCCAGAAAAAACCACTACTTTCTCCCCACCTTCATTTTCAGTCCATAAATCAAGAGGGATATGAGTGGAATTATTCTTTATCACGTTCTTAGCAGCATCTAAGATGTTTTGGGTTGATCTATAATTTTGTTCTAAGTTGTATATTTTGGCTTCAGGGTAATCTTTTTGAAAGTTAAGTATATTTCTAAAATCAGCTCCTCTAAAAGAGTAAATAGCTTGCGACATATCTCCAACCACAAATATATTCTTGTGGGAATTAGATAATTGTTTAGTCAAAATATATTGTGCTTTATTTGTATCTTGATATTCATCCACAAGAATGTACTTAAATAAGTTTTGATATTTCTCCAAAATGTGAGGAATCTCGTCAAATAATCTTACTGTTTCAAAAAGAAGATCATCAAAGTCCAAGGCGTTGTTATCTTTTAATCTCTTTTGATACTCAGGATAAACTTTAGCAACTGTCCTTTGGTAATAACCTTGAGCATAGCCTTCATAATCAAGCGGTGGAACAAGCTCTGACTTGGCACTAGATATTGTTTCCCATACAGCCTTGGGATGAAATCTCTTAGAATCAATTCCAAAATCCTTAAGTATTCCTTTTATTACATCTGACGAATCATCCGTATCATAAATCACATAAGATGGGGGTATTTCAATGTTTATTCCATCCTTTCTAAGGATTTTTGAACATATTGAGTGAAATGTTCCACTCCAAGGAAGTTTTGAAGATTCTTGATTATTAGAAAGTAAAACACTAACTCTAGACTTTATTTCATCAGCTGCTTTATTTGTAAAAGTCACACATAAGATATTAGCCTCCGGGATTTTCTTTTCTTTTATTAAATAAGCAACTCTGTGGGTCAATACTCTTGTTTTACCACTTCCAGGACCTGCTACAACAAGTGCAGGACCATTTAAGTGCTTCACAGCTTCTATCTGCTGGAGGTTTAACTTCTTAAGTAGTTCAGATTTATCTTGGGAATTATTTTTAGACACGAAAATATAATATCACCTATTAACTTAGTAACCTTAAGAAAATCAATTGATGGTTTTGTTTATTGTTTGTTACTTTGTTCTATCAACAGATTCCATGTTTACTGTATCCCAGCATTCTGTAACTAAATCAGACGGAAAATCTACTTTATCTACTGAACTACATGGAATAGTCCCATTACCATCAAATATTATCTTCCACTCCCCATTGACCTTAGCACCTAACAAATACCCACCAGCCATTTCTCCAGTAAATTTAACGCCACCTACAATGTAGTCTCCTTTTCTTTGACTTATTGTTATACTTACATCTTCAATTTCTTTATTATATTTAACTGCAAATAGCTTCTTTAGCTCTGTTTTTATTTCTTCTTCTGTATCTTCTTCTTTCATCTTTTCAGATTCATCTTCTTTGCCATTTTCTCCTTCATCTTTTTTCTCCTCGTCTTTTGAAGAAGTAGATTCTTTTGACTCTTCTATTTCATTCTTTGTGTTTTCTAAGGAAGATTGTTTACCATACCAATAAGCTCCAAATACTAGAATTCCAATGAATAGAAATATTACAACTAAAGGGAATATACTCTTACGTTTATTGTTTTCCATGTCTTTATTATTACAAATATGCAATTTATAATCAAAGCTTATAGAATTGAAATACAAGATGTTTATTGGTAGAATCCAAGCGATAAATAAAGAAAGGAAAGACGATGGGAGGAGAAGGCACAGAATTTACGGTATTTATACACCAAAAATCAGTAACGGTCTTTTTAGTATGGTTTCCAAAAGTAGTATACAAGTATCCCTATGCAAAGAAATTAGATGGGCACGTCAAGATAGCACAGGTATCATTCCAAGCAATTTTAAGGTCGAAGCCAAAAGACAAGAAACTTGATCTTCAAGAGATATTAAATGGGGTAGACTATGAATCCAGGAAATACACCAACAACCTGTTATCTACAGTATCAAGGAAAGTTGCTCCAAGAGCTAGAGTATTGCTTAAAAAAGAAGGGGTTGAAATAAGAGTTTATGACAGGGTACTTGCAAAAACCAGAAGAGACACTTACATGTCTAACTCAGAATGTTATGTGTTAAGAGGTGTAGCTTCTGTAATGCGATCAATACCAACACAGGTAAACAACTAATAAAATTGAAGTAAAGGATGCTCGATTACAACTCCCAATGTGGAATAACTGTGATCGAGCATAAAAATCATATCAAACTTCCCACTTAAATAACCAAGACTTGCAGAGTTGAATACAAAACTCTTTACTGCTACAATCCAGAAAATCAAAAGGAAAAGACTAGAAAAGGAGCGACAAATGGATTATTACGACAAGTGCTTTAAGGCACCAAGCAGCGGTATAGAATGGGTAATTTATTCTCTTGACACAGATCTTAGTCGTATGGCAATTTGGAAAGAGAAGCATCCTAGTTCTGCCCTGGAATGGTTTGCTAGTGTAAGTTTTGTTTTATATGTGAAACCAAAAAAAGGAACAAGAACCGATGACGAGTTGGCATCAGCTTGCGTTCTACGTGAAAACAAACATTTCATAAACTACGTAAAAAACACACTTATGGGATACATTCTGTATAAACTTAAGGGGTACGAACCAAGAATACAAAAGATTTATTTTCCTCAACGCGATAGTTTTAGAATGGGCCCAATAACAATACCGACTGGAGAAAAGCTGTCCTCAGGTCTTTATACGCAAGTAGGTGAGGCCAAAGGAATTGTTATTGTTAAAGCCACCGATTGAATTAATAAAATTGAAGTAAAGGATGCTCGATTACAACTCCCAATGTGGAATAACTGTGATCGAGCATAAAAATCATATCAAACTTCCTATTTTCACTATTTAAGACTGCTCCAATTAGCTCAATGTTATTATTCTTTGTATAAGAAACTAAACAATACCCTGCTTCTTCTGTATACCCTGTTTTTATTCCTGCAACTCCAGGATATGTAGTTAAAAGATTAGTTTGGTTTTCCAAATAAATATATTTATGTTTTTCAGAATAAGGAAGCTCCATACTAACCGTACTTACTATCTTCCTAAACTCTTCTTTTTGCATTGCATACCTAGATAACTTAACTAAATCTACTGAAGTGGAATAAGTTTCATCGTTTAAACCACAAGGGTCAGTAAAATACGTATCATTTAAATTCAATTCCTTTGCTTTCATATTCATCCACTTAACAAATGTGTCGGAGTTCCCAGCAACTCCTTCTGCAATTGCATATGCAGCATCATTTCCAGAATTTAAAATCAGCCCATAAAGAAGTTCTTCTAGTGTGTATACTTCACTTTCTGATATACCCATAACATTTTCTCCAATAGATGAAGCTTTTAAGGAAACAACAATCTCATCATTAATATTCTTATGTTCTAAAGCAACTACAGCAGTCATAATTTTAGTTAAACTTGCAATTTTTAACCTTTGTGTAGAATTTTTCTCATAAAGAATCCTCCCAGAATTTATGTCTACAACTATGCCACTTTCTCCTGATATCTCAGGCTGATTGGACGTACCATACTCTTCTCCAGGATTCCAATTAGACTGGAGGATACTAAAATCAGGTGAGCTTCCGGAATCACTTAATGTGTTGATTAAAAGCGTAGAATAATAATTTTTTTCTGTTAAATCTTCTTTAACAAGAAACTCATCTTTAAATACTTTCTTAAAAAGTCCTTCCCCAAAAATAAAGACGGTTATAAGAAGCATTAAAATCAATAGAAAAAGAGTATATTTTCTTCTTGAAATATTTTTCATAGTGAGTAAACAAAGATTATGTTATCATAGATCCCAGCAGTTTTATTTAGTAAATATATTTTCATCTTAGGAGATTTGAAATGATTAAATTAATAGATTTTTATGCAGATTGGTGTGGACCGTGCAAGATAATGGCCCCAATATTTGAAGAAATTGAAGGTGATTACCAAGGAAAGATACAATTCCAGAAATCTGATGTAGAAGCAGAATCAGATCTAGCATCAAAGTTTAATATTATGAGCATTCCAACATTTGTAGCCTTGAAAGATGATAAAGAAATAGATAGAAGAACAGGTGCAATGCCTAAAGAGATGTTAAAAACTTGGTTGAATTCACTTTTAAATTAGTTAATGTTGTAGAATTAAAATATGACTGCCCAGCTTGCAATAAATGGATTTGGAAGAATAGGGAGATCTTCTTTCAAGATTGCTCTTGAAAAAGGATTAAGCATTGCTGCTATCAATGATTTAACTAATCCTCGAGTCTTAGCTCACCTTTTAAAATATGACACGGTTTATGGAGTTTACAACAAGGAAATATACATAGAAGAAGATGGTAAAAAGACAAGACTGGAAGACAATAAGGGAGAAAAGGAGTTTTTTGATATTAAGGGAAATGAAAATTATCTTATTGTAGACGGAAAAAGAACTTTAGTAACTTCAGAAAAAGAACCAAGCAAATTACCATGGAAAAAGCTAAATATTGATATTGTTTTGGAATGCACAGGAAGATTTACTAAAGATGACAGTGCATTGGAACATATAAAGGCAGGAGCTAAGAAAGTAATAGTGTCTGCTCCAACAAAAGGTGGAACTATTCAAACATTTATGAAAGGGGTTAATGATTCACAGTATTTAGGTCAAAATGCTATCTCAAATGCTTCTTGTACAACGAACTGTATTTCTCCAGTGCTAGCTATTCTTGACAAGAATTTCAAGATTATTAAAGCTGGAATGAGTACTATTCATGCAATAACAAATAATCAGAGTGTTGTGGATACTCCACCATCTGGAGAAAAGGTAGATTTAAGAAGGGCTAGGTCATCTGGTTACAATATAATACCTACAACTACTGGTGCTGCAGACGCAACAACAGAAGCATTGCCAAATCTTAAGGGAAAATTTGATGGTGTATCTCTTAGAGTTCCAATTGTTACAGGGTCTTTATCTGATATTACAGCTTTGGTTGAAAAGAATGTTACTGAAGATGAAGTAAATAAAGCATTTGAAGAAGCTTCTAAAAATTCAATTTACAAGGATGTTATCCAAGTTACTTATGAACCTATTGTATCTTCAGATATTATTGGAAACCCCTACTCTGCAGTAGTAGATTTGTCTATGACTAAGGTTATAGATAAGAATTTAGTTAAGATATTTGCTTGGTATGACAATGAATGGGGATACAGTAATAGACTTGTTGATATGGCAATAATGATGAGTGAATAAAAACTCCGTGCTTTGGTATAGAAAAATCCAAAAACACGGAGTTCAAAGAACCTACTTGCAACGAACACGAACGAACACGAAGCGATCGTCAACATCCCAGAAGTCATCAGGGCGAACGCGGAACGCGCCGAGACTAAGAACATCGCCAAAGCGCTTGACGAAGAACAGGCGCAGATCGCAAAAGGAGTCTATAATAGGTTCCATTGCAAAGATTAGAACCTCTCCAGGTTTTAGGTTATTACCGTGCTCCAATAGGTACTGCGGAGCTGCTTCAGCTGGAGGCTTGCCCAAACCCTGTACGTCACCGATTTTGTGGATGCTTTCTAGTTGGGCTCTTTGAGAAAATCCCAGCTCTTTGACGGACAAAACCACCAGATCCAAGGACTGTTTGGATTTACTTAAATATACCCTGTTGAGAACATCACTTGCCTGACCCCTAATAGCAGCACCTGCTTCTTCCAGAGCTTTGCGCAGGGACTCCATATCCTTGTAAGTTCCGATCTCAATAGTCTTCCAGTTCCAGACTGACCGATCCTCTGCCCCTTGACCCTCAATAATTTCCTGAAGACCCCCCATCACAGAAGTATACTTAATAGTTCCGTCGTTCAAGCGGCGACTAATTTCCAAAACCCTGCGATATAAAGCACCAAGCTCCTCGTTCGTTAGCTTGTCGTCTTGGACAGCATTACCCGTCTTCTTACTCATGACAACATCTCCCTTTCTAATATTTTTCTTGGTTATACTATTAAGAATTTATAAAGTCAAACCAATAAATGCTAGAATATCTTCATGCAGTCTTTAATTGATGCTCCTATCAAACAAGGAACAAAGGTATTTGTAAGATGTGATATTGATGTACCAATAGAAAATAATGTTATTAGAGAAACATACAGACTAGATAACCTTCTTCCTACACTTAAATTCATCATAGAAAAAGGTGGAATTCCTTTAATTGCAGGCCACATTGGAAAGCCAGAAGGCGTATTCAAAGAAGAGTTAAGCACTAAGCATTTAATTCCATACTTTAATGAAAAAATAGGAGAAAGTAGATATGAAATACTGGAGAACTTAAGATTCGACTCAAGAGAAGAACAAAATGACACTAACTTCGCAAAAGAACTTGCTTCAAAGGCAGATATATATGTAAATGAAAGCTTTGCAACATCACATAGAGAACATACTTCTATTGTTGGAATAACAAGGTATTTACCTTCTTACGTAGGATTTAGATTTCAAAAGGAGATTGAAACACTAAACAAAGTAACTACAAACCCAGACAAGCCATTAATTGTAATAATTGGCGGTATAAAACTTGAGAGTAAACTCCCGGTGATAGATAAATTTATCCAAAAAGCAGATTACGTACTTTTAAACTCAATACTTTCTGCAAATTGGAGTAAAGAAATACCTCAGAACTTAGTTTTATCAGATAACAGTAGTGTAGAATCTAAAGATATAGATACAAAAACAATAGAAAAATTTAAACAAATAATTAACAGTGCAAAAACAATACTTTGGGCAGGACCTCTTGGAATGTATGAAAAAGAAGAATATATAACAGGTACAAAGGAAATAGCTAATGAAACTGTTAAACTGACTCAAGAAAAAGGTGTATTTTCTGTCATAGGCGGCGGCGATACTATCGCTGCAGTAGACAAACTAGGAATACTAAATAAGTTTAGCTTTGTATCCACAGGTGGAGGTGCTATGCTTCAATACCTTGCTGAGGATACCTTGCCAGGAATAAAAGCCCTAGAATCATAAAGATATGGCTAAGATATTAAAACCAACACAAACAGATAAATGCAACGGATGTGAATTGTGTTTGCTAGAATCACAAAGACAGTTAAAAAAGGTGGGGCTTGAAGAAGCTTTAATCAGAATATTCAAAAAGAAAAGAGATGATAACCAAAAGTTAGAAATGCAAATAGAGATAGATCCTAGAATAAACATGCTTCATGTAGAAAAAATATCAAAGATATGTCCTAAAGATGTGTTTGAGGTAGAAAACCACGAAGAAATAGAAGGAAAAAACGAAGAATGATAGATTTTTTAGCTAAAAAGGTACTAACAATAGACTTAAATAAGAAGGAAGCTGATTTAAAAAGCTTTGCAGATCTTAACAAATACCTAGGTGGTGTTGCTCTTGGAATAAAACTTCACGAGATGTACTCAGACTTAAACCCTGTCGTGCTTGCTATTGGGCCACTAAATGGCTTTTTTCCCTTTGCGTCAAAGACTGCAGTAGTTTTAAATGATGGTGGTGTAATAGAAGACATATACATAGGTGGAAGCTTATCGTTAAGAATGAGGTTTGCAGGAGTAGATGCTATAGCAATATTTGGGAGGTCAGATCAACCAACTGTACTAGACATATGTAATGCTAAAGTAGACTTCCTTGGAGAAGAAACAAGTACAGACTCACTAGGACTTCCTGGGAAAAGAAGTGCTATAAACTTTGAGAACAATAAGATACTTCTTGATGATTACTTCACTACCCCAGAAAGCTTTCTTGAAAAAATATTTACCGAAAAAAACATCAAAGGAGTAGTTATTACAGGAACGGAAATTGACAAACCATTAAACTTTGATGAATATGAAAAGCTATATAACGAGATTCTTTCCAAGAAGGACGAACTTCGTGTAGATATGGGAATATACCCATCATGTTCAAACTGTCCAATGGGTTGTGGCAAATCAAAAATCGGGGAAATTGGTGGAAACGTCTTGATTAACAGTCTTGTTGCTTGCCAATTTGCGGATAAAATATATACGGACATAGGAGTAGTTTTTTCGTGTTTAAATACATTAGGATACAGTTATACACATGAAGATATAGAGAACCTGCCAAAGTTGATAGAAGAAACTATTAGAAGGATATCTTAAGATGATAAATAAATACATAGTTGCAAATTGGAAAGAAAACATGGGGTTTGAAGATACCATATCTTGGGTTGATGGCTTCTCTGGATTTCTTAAATTCTTATCTCCGGAGAATGAAATAATAATTGCACCATCCTTTCCTTTTATCCCAGTAATTTATGAACTCTCAAAGAAGAGTATGTTAAAGGTAGCTGCACAAGATATATCCTTAAAAGAAAAAGGTGCAAACACTGGAGAAACAGGTGCATTTCAAGTTAAGGAGTTCTGCAAATATGCAATTATAGGACATAGTGAAAGAAAAGAAGAAGTAAACGTAGTAGTAGCAAAAAGAGACATATGCTTGAAAGAAAAGATAACTCCTATCATTTGTTTTACCAACCCAGAAGATTTAGTAAGGCTACACAAAGAAGGTGTAATAATGGCATGGGAAAATCCTGTTAATATATCAAAAAATGGTGTTTATAATGCAGAGGATCCAAGCAAGATAGTGCTTATAGTTAATGAGATTAGAAAGATAATCTCAAGCAATACCCCACTAATATATGGGGGGTCTGTGAATGAAAATAATATTGAGCATATAGCCAAAATAACTAACTTGAATGGAGTTTTAGTTGGAAATGCAAGTCTTGATCCTAAAACTTTTGCAGATATAATTAGGACTTATAACTAAAATCAACCATGAACTATACAGACATATACAAACAAAAAAGTATCTTAAGAAAAGAGGTAAACAATAAAGGATTAGTAAAGTTTATCCTGCTTTTAGTTGTACTTTGTGTAATAGGTGCCTCCTTATATGTTTTTAGAGGCAGAATTAAACAAACATTCAATCCAATATCTATTGTTTCAAATGTAGCAGCTGCAAACCTTAAAGAAACAGATGGGAGAATAAATATACTTGTCCTTGGATCAGACAAAAGAGATGTAGGAGCAGAACAAGGAAGGGCTACATTAACGGACACTATTCTTGTTGCATCAATAGGAACAACAGAAAACGATGTGGTATTAATTTCCTTGCCTAGAGATTTATGGGTTAGTGACTATCAAACAAAGATAAACGCAGTTTATGCCTACAAAGGAATAGATGGTTTAAAAGAACAAATAGAAAAAGTGATGGGAATACCAATACACTACCACATACTTGTAACGTTTAACTTATTTGAACAAGCAATAGAAGTCTTAAATGGCATTGAAGTTAATGTGGAAAATGCTTTTGTCGATAACTTTTACCCAATAGAAGGAAAGGAAAATGATACTTGTGGAAAGAATGAAGAAGAGATAAAAAAACTTGGAGACAAGATAAGTGAATATGACTTTCCTTGCAGATTTGAACGCGTTGAGTTTAAATCTGGACTGCAAAAGATGGATGGTAAGACAGCTTTAAAGTACGCTAGATCTAGGCATGGAGATAATGATGAGAATACGGATTTTGCAAGAGCAAAAAGACAACAAAAAGTCATTTCTGCAATAAAAGATAAGATTTTTTCTCTTGAAACTGTTCTCAGTCCTGCAAAGATAAAAGGACTGTATGATGCCTATGCACAAAACGTAGACACAAATATTGATTTTCAGACGCTGGAAAACTTTTACATGCTATCTCAAAAACTAGATCTTAGTAAGATAGAATCTATCGTATTAGATGATAGAAGTGATGCTAACAGCGGTGGACTTTTGTATCACCCTGTAGATTCAACACTTTATGGTGGTGCTTACGTTCTCATTCCCCAAACTGGAGATTTTTCTCAAATACATGCTTATGTCCAAAAATATTTGTTTGGTGATAAGTAGCTATTCAATTTCAAGTTATAAGTTAAAATAAAAATATGATTTACATAGTTCATGGGGATGATCTTCCTAAATCAAGGGCATTAATTCAAAATCAACAAAAGAAACTAAACATTGAATCTAGGATAGAAGTAAATATTAGTGATATAACACCAGAAGATTTGTATGAGAAAGGTCATTCTAGCGACTTATTTGGAAACCCACCTTTTATTGTTATTGACATAACTTCAGCAGGAAGAATGAATATGGATAAGTTTATTGAAGTAATAACTAAGCTACCTTTATCTACGACATTAATAATTTTGTCTGCAAAGTCCCTTCCTAAAACAAATGCTTTCATCAAAAATGCAGCAAAACTGAAGGCAAAAACAAATCTAAATGACGCTATCCCTACCAGTAGTACATTTAAACTTGTGGACTTTGTATTTTATAAACAAAGAGAAAATGCATACAATGAACTTTCAAAGTTAATATCTGATCAAATCTCCCCATATGAAATATTTTCTTTGTTTTTTTATGGATTAAGATCAATTGCTTCAGCAAAGTTCGGATCCCCTTCATTTGTTAAACTACATGACTTTGTTAAAAGGAAGTCTTTATCCCAAGCTAATCTTTATACAACTAAACAATTAGTAAGTATATTTGAGGAATTCAGAAAAATAGATATGAGATCAAAACTTAGTGAAATAGATGAAGAATTGATAATTCCAATGGCTATAGAAACAGTGTTAAACTCTTAACAATGCCTAAAAAAGTATATATTAAAAATGAATCCTTTGATCCAATTTACAAGTCTGTAAATTTTCCATTCCTCTTTAAAGCAAGGATATTGTCTGGGGCACTTATGGCCCTTGGGTTTTTTGTACTTGGAACTCAAGTTATTCTTCCACTTGTATCATTTAAAACACAAGATAAAGTGTCCAAACCAATGGAGTCTACAGTTCTTGGTGTAGCTACAGGATTCAAGGACTTTAGCTTCTCAGAGTTAAAAGATAACAAAAATATAGAAGCAGAAGAACAAAACGTCCCTGAATTCTTTTTTCTTTCCATACCTAAGCTGAAAATAGAAAACGCAAAAGTTAAAACAGATTTTACAGGTTCAAGTCCAGAAGAATTTTTAGGACACTATAAAGGATCAAGTCTTCCTGGTGAAAAAGGCAATTCTTTCATATATGGTCATTCTGTTCTCCCATGGTTTTATAACCCAAGAAACTATAAAACAATATTTTCTACCCTTGGAGATTTAGAAGCAGGAGATATGTTCACTATCAAGTACAACAATAAGGACTTAAGCTACAAGGTTGAGGAAAAAGAGGTATTTTATCCAAACCAAGTAAACCCACTTGAAAACTGGAAACCAGGGTACTTAAATGAATCAACGGTCAGCTTAATGACCTGTTGGCCAGCAGGAACAAAAACAAAAAGATTACTAGTCAAAGCTTCTCTTTTAGAATAAATATGTATTATTTAACTATTACTCCAAGAACCTGTAGTGTTTGACAACGTTGCCAAGGTAAGGTACAATCATCAGAACAAAAACATCTAAAGGAGAGAAAATGAGTGAGAAATTTGTATGTAAAATGCCTGGGTGTGATGGATATGTAAATCCTTCTAGTGAGGATCGCGTAGTCCTCCAAACAGGATGTTCCTCATATTCATGTGCTTATCCATGCGAAAAATGTGGAAGATACTATTTTGGCCCTCGTCTTCCTGCCACAAACAGACAAGACGAAAGGCTGTTCAAAAGTGGATTGGATAACAGACCTTTCGTTTCAGTTTACGGCTTCCAGTCAGAGAAAGAACTAAGATCTCATAAGAACGCAATGTGGGTGGGAGAAGCGACTTCAGAAGAGGATCTAAACTGGTATGTCAAGCAGTTCCCACATTTGTTCCTCACGTTCTATGATGGCAAGAACAACGTGTGGATGTCTCTCAAAAATGCACTGGAAAAGTTTGCGGTATCTACAAACATTTAAATCTTGGCAAAGAGCTGAAAACAAAAACTTCAGCTCTTTTTATTCCAAAACTACTTCTCTTCAACGTCTCTTAAAGCATTCTTTTCAAAAGAAGATAAAGCTAGTTTCCTAGGGTTGTTTAAAACAAAGACAAGAGTAGACAAAAATATTATCAAAGCAATGAACAATCCAGCAGTTATGCTGAAAGTTCCAGTTTGAAGATCTGCTGCACTTTGAGTTGTTTGCTGAACCTCTGCTGTTGTAGCAACAGTAGAACCTGCTAAGACCTCCTTTGCTTGTACCCCTGGATCTTTGCTAGCAATCTCATTAAATACTGACTTTTGCTCTACTCCTTTTACTTCTTTCTCAACCACATTATCACTTAAAGAATTATCAAAAGATTCTTGGTTAGATGAGTTAACACTCATCACATAATAAACAACACTAAAGATAATAAGAGAAACAGATAAAGTTAAAACAAATGTTTTAAAACTTTTTCCAGCATTTTCTTTTACACTAAAACTACTATTTTCCATAGGCAGGATTTAACTTATTAATAAACTCTACATCTATAGTAACATTTAGAGGACGGGACATGTCAAGAGTTGAAGAAGAAAGAAAATTATTCCTATCTAGCTTTTTCACACCTATTGCTGCCCAAAGAAGTAAAACTGTTATAAATGCAATTAAAATTTTAATAAAGTCTTTCATTGTTTTTCCATAATAAACGTTTTAACCAACATGCTTAAAGTTGTATATCCTTCGTTTTGTGACACCTTAAGATCTTGTATTTCAGTAACTCTATTTAGAGATTCCAAAATATTAACCAACTCAACTGGATTACCGTTACCAACAAACACAATGGCTAAATTAATAACATCTCCTGCTTCTTTTACAGGTGTAACTCTATCTATTGAAAAATCTGTTTCTCCAGATGAAAAAACAAAATCAACAATATAATCTTGAACATTGAATTGTTCTGGAAGGTAATTTTCAAGGAAGAAGATGCTATCTTCCACAGCTTTTAGATCACCTTCAACTTTCTTTAATTCAACTAATTTACTAGAAAGCATACTATTACTCTTGTTCATATCTATAGCTAACTTTATATTTGCAATAAAAACCTTAGAGGAAGGAACAATTCCAAACACACCAATCAAAATAAACGTTAGTATAGCAAAAACCATATATATCTTGTAAGATAGATCACTATTTGATAACACTCTTTTTAAATTGCTTACAACTAGATTAAACTTTTCTTTCATTTAAACCTCCCTTCCATATCGACTTCAAACATTCCAGTTCTTGTATTCAACCTAGCTCCTTTAATTGAGATTTCAGATACAACACCTCCACTCAAATATTTAGATATTAAATTTGTGAACGTATAAGCATTAGGACCTTCTGCAAAAATGCTAAAGCTACTTAACGAATATCTAGCATCTTTTATATATATACTTTCGTCAGTATTACTTAAGATAAAATCCAACCTAGGAGACATACTTTCTCTTTGTGAAAGGATTTTCTTGTAATAAGAAACTCTTTTATCAACGTATTTTGCTGACTTTTCAATCTCAGAGTAACTTTGTACTTGTCGTATCAAACTATCTTGTTTTACCTTAAGAGACTTAATAATCTGAGTCGTTAAAAGGTTAAGGATGATCACAACCGAAAAGATAATACATAAACAGAGAATAAGTTTTTTAAAGAAAGGCACCACCTCATCAGAGTCATCAGAAATGAACTTAATCTTTTTATTCTTAAGGATACTAGGGTTATTAGAATTAGTAGTATCAGTACTAGAAAGGAGGTTCAAACCTAAGTTAAGAAACGCTTCATTTTGCTTTTGACTTTGAAGACTTTCTTTCAGGTTTAAGTTTTGGTTTTTCTCCTTCTTTTGAGAAAAGGGCAGAAACTTTAAGAGCATATTTTGATTTTACTCTATTTGCTTTATTCTTATGAATAACTTTTTCTTTTGAAGCTTTATCCAACACCTTTTGAAGAACCTTAAGTTTCTCCTTTACAACACCTTCTTCTTCCTTTTCCTTTATTGACCTGGAAAGGGACTTGATTGCATTCTTAAATCTCTTCTCCCACATATTATTGTGGGATCTCTTCTTTAAAGAAGCTCTAATATTCTTTTTTGCAGACTTAGTATTTGCCATGTTCGGGATGTATAATAACATAACTGCGATGAAGTAAAAAGAGATTTTACCTCCTGAAGAAAAATGCAACTTAAGATAAAACAAAAACCAATAAATGTATTTCTTTTCAAAACGCAAAATACTATTTTATCAGCAACATTAATCTTGTCCTTAGCCAGTGGGATAAGTGCAATTTTAGGATTTGTTAAAACAAGGCTTTTAGCTTCAAACTTTGGTATATCAAATGAACTTGCCGTCTTTTACACAGCAGACAGAATTCCAAACCTTATATACTCAGTTTTAGTAGTAGGAGCTATATCAACAGTATTCATACCAGTATTTACTGGGCTGTTAAAGATAGATAAAGAAGAAGCTTTCAATATGGCGTCATCAATAATAAACGCTACCTTATCATTCTTCATATTCATAGGGATAATCATGTTTATTTTTGCACCTCAAATCATTAAGCTACTATCAGTGGGAAACTTCACTAACAAAGAGATAAGTCTTGGAGTTGATTTAATGAGAATAATGTTAGCATCCCAAACCTTGTTAGTTGCAGGAAGCTTATCTACAAGTATCCTTCAATCTTTTAGCTTCTTTGCAATTCCTGCTTTAGCACCTGTTATGTACAACTTAGGAATGATAGGAGGAATTTTCTTCTTATCCAAGAGTATGGGAATATATGGACCTGCAGTAGGAGTTGCGGTAGGATCTGTACTTCACCTTGGGATTCAGCTTCCATTGCTTAAGAAAACAGGGTTTAGATTTTCGCCTTCTTTAAACTTAAAGAATAGCAATTTCAAAAAGGTAACTGCTCTTGTGCCCCCAAGGATAGTTTCCGTCTTAATATCAAACTTGACTCAAACAATAAACAACAGTCTAGCTATTCTAGTCTCCACATCTTCTGTAATATATCTAAAATTCGCGGATCAGCTCCAGACGTTGCCTATTACCCTATTTGGAATATCAATGGCTTCTGCAAGCTTACCAACACTTTCAGCAGAAGGGGTAGAAGAAGACAAAGAAAAATACAAAGAAACTTTCTTAACATCCCTTCATCAAATGATGTATCTAGTTATGCCCGTCAGTATGATTCTTTTAATACTGAGGGTTCCAGTGGTTAGAATTGTTTATGGAGTTCATAATTTCCCATGGGAAGCCACAATAAAGACAGCTCATACATTAGCCTTTTTTAGCATTGCAATTTTTGCTCAAAGTGCAAACTATTTAATAACAAGAGCTTACTATGCTTTAAAAGACACCCTTACACCTGTTATTGTAAATATATCCACAGCTATAATTAATGTTTTAGTTTCCTTAACTTTTGTTACTCATTTAAAGTTTGGGGTTTGGTCAATAGCTTTTGCATATTCAATTACTTCCTTAATAGACATGGGTGTACTTTTATTCCTACTTGATAGAAAGGTTGGCGGGTTTGACAAAAAACGACTAATTATTCCTTTCACCAAAATAGCTTGGTCTACAGCATTTATGGGTATTATGCTTTATATTCCAATGAGATTCTTAGATGAATTTGTTTTTGATACAACAAGAACAATAAACTTAATAGCATTAACAATAACTGCAGGTGTTATTGGAATGAGTGCCTACCTTTTAATAACAAGCTTACTAAAAGTAGAAGAAGTTGAACTTTTCTATAAACTCTTAAAAAAGGTTCGAGTTTCAAAGACTAATTTAACTACAGAATCTATAAATTTAGTGGAGACGGAAACAGAGTCGTTGTGATTTGATTAAAAAGTATCATATCTATATAATCTCTGCTAAACATACAAGAAGGAGAGTGTTCATGTGTATCTTTGGTAAGCAATACATTTGGGTTGAACCTTGCAACCCTAATCTTGAACTCTTTTTGATAAGAAAGTTTGCGATACCAGTGGTTGGGGAGAACTACGAAAATGGAACGAAGCTCAAATTAAGCTGTTCTAAGAAAATGGCTGAGGAAATAATTATTTTCCTAAAAGATCAGCCAGGTATTGAAAAGGTAGAGAGTACTTAACATTTAAGTGCGGAGAAATAAATAACTTCGCACTTTTATTTTAATATAAGCTCCTTTTTAGGATTTTATGTATAATCACCTCATGAATCAGTCTCAAATTAGAAACTTTTGTATAATAGCCCACATAGATCATGGAAAATCTACCTTAGCAGATAGATTATTAGAAATAACACATGCTGTAGATCAAAGAAATATAGTAAAACAAACACTTGATTCAATGGATCTAGAAAGAGAAAAAGGAATAACAATAAAACTTAAGGCAGTAAGAATGCAATATAAAGACTATCAACTAAATCTTATTGATACCCCCGGGCATGTAGACTTTACATATGAAGTATTTAGATCTCTTGCAGCCTGTGAAGGAGCCGTACTTCTAATTGATAAAACACAAGGTATACAAGCTCAAACAGTATCAAACTACTATAAAGCCAAGGAGGCTAATTTAAAAATTATTCCTGTAATAAACAAAATAGATATGAACATTGGTGATGTAGAAACACTTGAAGAAGATATTTCAAGTACATTTGGTTTCAAGAAAGAAGACATTTTAAAGGTATCTGCAAAAACAGGTGAGGGGGTAAAAGAAATGCTAGAAAGGATAATTAAGGTAATTCCAGCTCCAATTGGAATGGAAAAAAGCCCTTCAAGAGCATTAATCTTTGACTCAGCTTATGATGAATATCTTGGCGTAGTTGCTGCAATAAAAGTAGTAGATGGAGAGTTCAATATAGAAAATGGAAGAAAGATAAAGTTCTTAGCTACAAGAAAAGCATCTATCCCAGAAGAAGTTGGCTATTTTAAGCTTAAACGATTCAAGACAAACTCTCTTAAAACAGGAGAGGTTGGATACATTGCAACAGGTTTAAAAGATATTCATTCTGTTAAGGTTGGAGATACCGTATGCTGGGAAAATGAGCCTGCAACTCCCCTAGCTGGGTATAAAGAGGTAAAACCATTTGTATTTGTATCTCTTTATCCAATAGATAATTCAAAGTTTAACCAATTAAGGGAAGCTTTAGAAAGGTTATCTCTTTCAGACTCATCACTGTACTATGAACCAGAAAGCAACTCTGCATTAGGATTTGGATTTAGATGTGGTTTTTTGGGCCTTCTTCATGCAGATATTATTCAAGAAAGATTAGAAAGGGAGTATAGCTTAAACTTAATATCCACTACCCCGGCAGTGGAATATGAAATCTTAAATACAAAAGAAGAAACACTTTATGTTAGAACACCATCAGACCTCCCAGACAGATCAAGCATCCAAGAAATCAAGGAGCCTTGGATACTGTGCACAATTATATGCCCTTCTCAATATTCAGGAAATGTTATGTCCTTGTGCAATGACAGAAGAGGAATATTAAAAAAGATGGAGTATCCAAATGAAAACAATATAGTCTTTGAATATGAACTTCCTCTTTCCGAGCTTATTTATAATTTCTTTGATGACTTGAAAAGTGTATCTTCTGGATTTGCAAGTTTGGATTACGAATTCTTGGATTATAGAGCTGTCGATGCAGTAAAATTAGATATTTTAGTTCATGGAAGTATAGTGGAACCTTTATCTAACGTTGTTTTAAGATCAAAGGCAGATGTAATAGGAAAATCCCTTCTTAAGAAACTTAAAGATGTTATTCCAAGACAACAATTTGCAGTGTCTCTCCAAGCAGCAGTTGGAGGAAAGATAATTTCAAGAGAAGATATACCAGCACTAAGGAAGAATGTGCTTGCCAAAATGTCTGGTGGACATAGAGAAAGAAAGGATAAGCTTTTAGACATTCAAAAGAAAGGGAAAGAAAGAATGAAGAGGATAGGAAAAGTAGATATACCTCAAGAAGCATTTAGACAGATACTAACAAAATAGCCAATCAGGTGTTTTAGATTGGCTAATCTTTTATTACTTCTTCACTTTGTCTTTTTCTAGTATTTTCTCCCTAATGCAGTCCCTCATTTTAAAGTCAGCAATACAATCTGATCGGATACCGCATAATGTTTTGCAAATAGGGGTTGACACTCTTAGCACTCATGGTATATTACTGATAATATGTTAACAGAAAGACAAATAGAACTACTTCAAGCAATAATAGATGACTACATAAACACAGCAGAACCCGTTGGGTCTGTTGAGATAGTCAGAAACCATAACTTACACTGCTCTCCAGCAACAATAAGGAATGAAATGGCAAAACTCATTGACATGGGTTTTCTTGAAATGCTTCATACATCGTCTGGGAGAGTTCCAACCAAAATGGCATACAAAATGTACATAGAAGAAATGATGCAAGAAGAAGAGTTACCAGTACTTCAAGAAGTAGCTTTAAAACAAAGGCTTTGGACAAATAGATTTGAGGTAGAAAAACTACTTAGAGAAACTACCCTTGCAATGTCAGAAGCAACAGGATGCCTATCGATAGCAACAACAAACGAAGGTTTTGTAACGTATGCAGGAGCAGTTAATGTTCTTGAATACAAAGAATTTTGGGATATAGACATTGCTAAATCAGCATTAAGAATATTAGATAGCTATGAAATATTAGACAGAATATTTCAAAGTGTTGCTCCAGGACAAGATATTTACACACTAATTGGGGACGAAATTCCAACAGAAAATCTACAAAAAGGTACAATAATTTTTACACCATTTAAGATAGGTGAAAAGGGAGGTTATCTTGCAGTCTTAGGACCATCAAGACTGAACTACTCAAGAATAATTCCAATAGTCAAATATACTAAGAAACTTTTGGAAGAACTAGGTGGTTCTTGGTAATAGATACTCACTGCCTGGATTCAAATATGAAAGAAGTGAAAGACAAAAAAATTGAAGAGCTAGAAAAGTGCCAAAAACACATTAAACATTTAGAAGGAAAAGTGAAAGACTTGGAGAATAATTGGAAAAGAGCACTAGCTGATTACAAAAATTTAGAAAAAAGAGTATTAGAAGATAAGGAACAACTAGCTTTTTATATAAAAAAACAAACAATAGAAGATATCCTTCCATTTTTGGATAACTTAGAAAAAATTGGAGAACACATTAAAGATAAAGGTTTAGAACTAACATTAAAAGATTTTAAGCAAACACTTTCATTTATGGGCGTTGAAGAGATAAAAGCATTGGGAAAGGATTTTAATTCAAATGAAATGGAAGCTGTTGAGACTGGTGAAGGTGAAAAAGACAAAGTTTTAAAAGTACTAAGTAATGGTTACTTATTAAATGGAAAATTATTAAGACCAGCCAAAGTAGTAGTTGGTAAATAATTAAGGAGGAAAATATGTCAAAAATATTAGGAATAGACTTAGGAACAACTAACAGCTGTATGGCTGTAATGGAGGGTGGCACCACAAAAGTAATACCAAACGTGGAAGGTGGAAACACTACTCCTTCAATAGTAGTGCCAGACCAAAACATAGTTGGTGTTCCAGCAAAAAGACAACAAGTGGTAAACCCAAAAAACACTATCTTTTCAATCAAAAGATTAATGGGTAGAAAGTATTCAGACCCTGAGGTTCAAAAAATAAAGAAGAACTATCCTTATGAGATAGTTGAAGGACAAAACGGTCTTGCATGTGTAGAAATAGAAGGAAAAACTTACACACCTCAAGAAGTATCTGCAAAGATATTGGCTAAAATGAAATCTGATGCTGAAACTTTCTTAGGCCAAAAAATAACAGAAGCAATAATCACAGTTCCTGCATACTTTAATGATTCCCAAAGAACAGCTACAAAGGAAGCAGGCCAGATAGCTGGATTTGAAGTCAAAAGAATCATTAACGAGCCCACAGCTTCATCCTTAGCGTATGGTCTTGATAAGAAAAAGAATGAGAAGATTGTCGTATATGATCTTGGGGGTGGAACTTTTGATGTATCAGTACTTGAGATTGGAGATGGCGTCTTTGAAGTAAAAGCTACAAATGGAGATACATATCTTGGTGGGGATGATTTTGATCAAAGAGTAATAAACTACCTTCTTGAGGAATTTAAGAAAGAAAACGGAATTGACTTGTCTAGTGATAGACAAGCAATGCAAAGACTTAAGGATGCAGCAGAAAAAGCTAAGATAGAACTTTCTTCAACAATGGAAACTGAAATTAATATCCCGTTTATCACAGCAGACAAGAGCGGACCTAAACATTTAGATATCAAACTCTCCAGATCTAAACTAGAACAACTGGTGGATGACTTAATCCAAAAGACAATATCTCCTATTGAAAATGCCTTAAAAGACTCAGGTCTTTCAAAGAACCAGATAGACGAAGTAGTTTTAGTTGGAGGAATGACGAGAATGCCTAAGGTTAATCAAATTGTTAAAGACTTTTTTGGTAAAGAACCAAATAAAAGCATTAACCCTGACGAAGTTGTTGCTGTAGGTGCAGCAATTCAAGGAGGCGTACTTGCAGGAGATGTAAAAGATGTACTTTTACTCGATGTAACTCCCTTGACATTAGGTATAGAAACCCTTGGGGGTGTCTCCACTCCTCTTATAAACAGAAATACGACTATTCCAACACAAAAAAGCCAAGTGTTTTCTACTGCTGCTGATAATCAAACAAGTGTTGAAATAAATGTATTGCAGGGAGAAAGAGAAATGGCTTCCGACAATAAATCTCTTGGAAGATTCATTCTTGATGGAATTCCTCCAGCTCCAAGAGGTATGCCTCAAGTTGAAGTTACTTTTGATATTGATGCCAATGGTATCTTAAATGTTACTGCAAAAGATAAAGCATCAGGAAAGGAACAAAAGATAACAATCCAAGGAGGAACTGGATTATCAAAAGAAGAAGTTGAAAAGATGGTAAAAGAATCAGAATCTCATGCTGAAGAAGATAAAAAGAGAAAAGAAGAAGTTGAAGCAAGAAATCAAGCAGATGGTTTGTGTTATACAGCAGAAAAATCACTGAGAGAAGCTGGAGATAAAATACCAGCAGATGTTAAAAAGGAAATTGAAGATAAAGTAAAAGATATTAAAGACAATCTTCAAACTGCATCAGCAGAAACTTTAAAGCAAAAAACTCAAGAACTTTCTCTATCAATGCAAAAGATTGGACAATACATGTATAAACAAGGAGAGCAAGGCAATTCTAATGAGCAAAAAGATCCAGAAGACGGTAATAAAGATAAGAAAGATGAACCTGTTGAAGGCGAAGTAGTTGAGTAAGAGTTACTTAAGGTTCACGTAAGAAGGGCGCCTCAAGCGCCCTTCTTTCTTTAACAAGACTTGTTAAACAAAAACCAGAACTTAAAGCTTGCTATCACCAGAATCATCATCAACTATTTCATCCTCAAAGGACTCTTCTTCAGGCTCTTCTAAACCTTCATCCAAAGGAGCCTCTGTTATAGGAGCTTCTTCTAATGTAGGTTCTTCTACTTTTTCTTCTGTTGAATCCATTGCTGGGATTGCAGAATTACCATCTTGAGGTGGTAGTCCTGTATCTTGCGCTTGGTCTGTTGGTATTGCTTGTGTTAAATTATCGTCCATTTAAAACACCCCTTCCAATTTTAAATTTCTAAACTCTTAAGAGTATATCAAAACATTGACTATAATTTAAAAGCAGGATTATACTTAACTTATTAAACTGCCTATGGAAACACTACAAATAATTTTAACAATTTCCTTAATAGTTTTTATTGTTTCTTTAACAGCTGTTTCGTTGTATTTGATATTTGTCTTAAAAGATATAAAGGAAACTGCAGAAAACGTTAAAGAAATATCCAAGATAGGTAAAAAAATTACCTCATCTCTAGCTATACCTATGACCACAGTTATGGGAATTGCTGGAGGAATATCAAAAGGTTTAAAAACCATCAGATCTATAGTTGGGGCCTTTGAGGACGAAGATGATTATGATGAGGAGGAAATATAAATGACAGATAGGCATTATCATCGTAGAAGTGGTGGTTCTTTTTTCAAAGGGTTGTTTTGGGGAACAATAGCTGGAACTATATTTGGAGTTCTTTTTGCTCCAGATAAAGGAGAAGAAACAAGAAAGAAAGTTAAGAAAATTGCAAAGGAATATGAAGATAAAGGTAAGAAGTATGCAGAGAAAGCTAAGGTTGAGTATGGAAAAGCAAAGGTTAAGTACGAGGATCTTAAAGAACAAACAGAACCAATGATCGAAGAAACGAAAGAAAAAATAGAAAAGGCAAAGAAGGAATTTGAAAAAGAAAAAGGTCCTATCATGGACACTATACAAGATTTTTCAGAGTCAGTTGAAGATGAAGCAGACAAGATAAGAAAGAGATATTTCAAAGGAACTAAAAGAAGATAATTTACACTACATTGTTAAATTGTTAATTTTCTCCTTGTTAATGCTAAAATATTTCTATGATTAAACTACCTGTTATTGGTGAAGTTCCACAAGAAGAATCTGATTCCATACAACAAGCAGCTTCACGAGAATTTGTTTCTGGAATAATACCAGAAGATGGAGGTAGCGCAGAATCAGACACAGTACTAACAATAGCAAAAGAAGAAGTACCCCAGCAAGAATACAGTAATGGGGATCATTCTATCTCATCGCTCATAGGAACAGAAGAGTTAGAGCCAAAAACAAAAACGGAGCTGCTAGATAAAACAGATAAAATTACTAGCCTAGCTTCACTAGAAGAAAAAGAAGCATTAAAAGGATTTGCTGCCCATGGAAGTAAATAACACTTTATACAATACATTTTGGATTTCTATTTACTTGATAGTTTCTGTGTTTTTATTGACATTTATCACTCTAGGAGTTGCTTCATGGCTTAGGAAAAGAAAGGAGAAACAAACACAATATAACTTAACGTTTTTTCAAGTTCTTTTACCTAATGACAATGAGATAGAAATAAAAGCCGCAGAACATATGTTTTCTAGCCTCATTGGGTTTAAAAAAGGTTTTTGGAAAGCATTATTTACAGGGCAATATAGAATATCCTTTGAAATAGTTTCTAAGGCAGAAGGAATAGCTTTTTACGTCGTAACACCTGATGAAATTGCATCTCTTGTGGAAAAACAAATAAATGCAGCGTACCCTGCTGCTCAAGTAGATATAGTAAAACCACATGAAGTATGGGATAGAGGAAAATTTACTAGAATTACAGAGTTAAAGCTCAAAGGACCTGCTTTCTATCCAATAAAACAATATGAAGATTTAAAGAGTGATTCTTTAAGCCCTATAACATCAGCTATGAGTAAAATGAGGGTGGATCAAGTAACTGCTGTTCAGTACGTAATCCAACCTGCAGATGATGATTGGAGAATGGCAGGTAGAAGATTTATATCTAATGTTAGAGCAAAAGCAGCAAATCCAGACAAGAAGATAAATATAGATGAAAAGTTTCTTGAAGGAGTTGAGAACAAGATATCCAATCCAGGGTTTTATATAAAAATAAGAATAGTATCAGTTGCAAGTGATAAGATGACTGCAGATTCTCAAATGCATAATATGGTAGGGGCATTTGAACAGTTTACAGATGTTTCATACAACAGATTTGTAAGAAGATTCTTAATATCCCCCAAAAAATACGTAAATGATTTCATATACAGAAGATTAAGAATTAAAAACATAAACATTCCAATGCTTAGCATACAGTTATACTCAAACGTTTCTGTATTAAACAATATAGAAATGGCTACAGTATTTCATTTTCCAAACAAAGACATTGGTACACCCAATATTTTGTGGCTTATCGCTAGAAAATCCTCTGCTCCAGTAGAGCTACCAGATGAAGGAATCTTCTTAGGGAAAAGTATATTTAGAGGAGTGGAAAAGGAAATTCATATGCTTGACGAAGATAGAACAAGACATATGTATATAGTTGGACAAACAGGATCTGGAAAGTCTCAATTCTTAATGTGGTGCGCACTCCAAGATATTAAAAGAGGAGAAGGGGTTGCAATTATTGACCCCCATGGAACAGACATTGACGAGCTACTTCAAAAAATACCCCCAGAAAGGAAAGAGGATGTCATTTTGTTTGATGCTGCAGATACGGAAAGGCCTTTAGGACTCAACTTACTTGAAGCTCAAACTGATGAAGAAAAAAATATGATAATAAATGCATTTATTGCCCTACTCTACAAACTATATGATCCAAACAAGCAAGGAATAATGGGCCCTCTTCTTGAGAGATCAATTAGAAATGTGATGCTTACTGCAATGGTTGATCCAGAAGCAACAATGATAGATGTTTTGAGATTATTTATTGACGAGAGCTACTCCAAGAAATTTTTAGACAAGCTAACTGATCCTCTTGTTAGAAGATACTGGACAGATGAGATGGCTAAAACAACAGCAAGTAGGAAAGGCGAAACAATGGGATACTTTGTGTCTAAATTCGACAGAATTACAACAGATAAAACTATGAGAAATATAATTGGACAACCTAAATCCTCATTCAACTTTGACCAAATAATGGCTGAGAAGAAAATACTTTTGGTGGACCTTGCAAAAGGGAAAATTGGTGAAGAAAACTCCAACTTTATCGGATTATTGTTCGTCCCAAGAATACTTGCATCAGCGTTAAGAAGACACAAGCTTCATGGAGATTTTCCTAATTTCTTCTTGTATGTAGATGAGTTTCAAAATTTTGCCACACCTGATTTTGCTACTATCCTTTCAGAAGCTAGAAAATACAAGCTTAATTTGACTGTAGCACATCAGTTTATTCAACAACTTGAAGAAGATATAAAAGAAGCTGTGTTTGGAAACGTTGGAACAATATGTTCTTTTAGAGTCGGTGTAGAAGATGCAGAATTTTTAGAACCTCAGTTTGCACCAACATTTACAAAACAAGATTTAAGCAATCTTCCAACAGGAAATGCTTATATGAGGCTTTTAGTAAGAGGGCAGCCTTCCCCACCCTTTTCTTTATGGATAGATTGGAATGACCTATCTTCTGTCAAAAAAGATCCTAGGGTAGCAGACGAGATTAGAGAATTATCAAGAATAAAATATGGAACTCCTGTTCAAGAAGTTGAAGAGTTCATTAACAGAAGACTTTCAGAAGAACCTGCCTCACAAGAAGAACCAAGCATAAACCGAACAAACTTTCCGTTTTAACTTACTATTTGTATAATCAATCTAATGTTTAATCTGCCTTTTTTAGAAAAAGTAGATACCAACACAAATAAGTTCTTATCTTTGAATGTAAATGCTAAGGATGTTAGATGTGTTGCATTCTTTTTCGATGGGGATTTATTTAAAATAATTGGGTCAGGAAAAAAGAACCTAGAGAAAGGTTACGTAAGGAATGGAATGGTTATTAATAAAGAAGGGGTTAGCGAAGCAATAAAAGAGGTTGTTAGTAAAGCAACAGAAAATTTAGAGGATAAAACAAGAAAAACAATAATTGCTATTGATGGCGGAATTACACTAGGACTTACTACAACGGTAAGACTAAAAAGAGCAACAACAGATCCTATTAAGGCTGATGAGGTGGAAGAACTTTACTCCAGAATTACAGAAGCTTCATATATTCAAGCACATAACAAAGTTCTTCAGAACACTGGAGATCCAGATTTAGAACTAGATTCAATAACAACGTCTGACATTTATTTAAAAATAGATAATCAAAATGTAGCAATACTTGAGGGCCAGCGTGGGGAGACAATTGAAGCTGCAGTGTACAATTCTTTTGCTCCAAGTTTTCACGTTAAATCCATTCAAGGAATAATTAAAAAATCAGGCCTTGAATTAATTGCATTAGGATCTCAGATGTATTCAGTTGTTGAATGGTTTAAAAACCCTCCAAAAAACATTCTAGATTTTGTCTTAATTAGTATTGCAGAAGACTCAACTGATGTAGGAGTTGTATTTGGTGGTGGCATAGTTTCATCTAAAACCCTAAATATTGGACATACACACTTCATAGAAGCAGTGGGGTTAAACATGGGTTTATCACCAAAAGATGCTGAAAATGTATTAAATATGTACAACCAAGAAAAACTTTCAGAAAGTGAGAGGATAACCGTCGAGAAATGCTTGAAAGGAATAACAAGCTTGTGGATTGATGGAATTAAGTTGCTATTTGAAGATTTTTCTGGAATAAAAATGTTTTCAAACAAAATATTTCTATCCGGATGTGGAGCTGAAATACCAGATATTGAAAACGCTCTAAAAGAAGAACCATGGACTAAAACAATTCCATTTAAAGCTAGTCTAGAGATAGCCAAATTATCCTTATCTGATTTATCAAAAGTATCTTATGCCACAGGAGAGTTATTAAGTTCTGATTGGTTGTATACAGTAGCTGCGTCTATTATTTATAAGGAGATACTAGGAATTTAGTTAAAATATATGATTAAACTATATTTACAACCCAACGATGATGTTGTTACCGCAATAAGCAAGATAAAAAGCATTACTGATTTAAATATCGAGGTAAACATCCCAAAAGAATCTGTCTTATTTGAAAACTCATTAAATATTAAGCTTATTCAGTATGAAGCTGATAAGATGGAAAAAAGTATTGATTTTGCAACTGATGATGAAATAGGAAATAGCCTCCTTTCGTCAGTTATAGGAGGAGGTCCCGAACAACCATACATAGAAGAAGACCAGACATTAATAGAAGCTACAGCAAAGCAATCAAAACAAAAAGTGATCACTCTTCCCATGAATATTTTCAAATCTAAAAAGATTAATATTGCACCGCTAAATTTTATAAGAAAACTAACAAGTGGAAAGAAGAAGGTGCTCACTCCAGTTCTTATATTACTTACTTTACTTGCTAGTTTCATTTTCTATGGTTTAAAGGCCCCAAAAGCAAGTGTAAAAATATCTGTTCACTCACAAGCATTAACAAAAAGTGTAACTATAAAAGTTAAAAATAGTGCTTCAACAAGCGTACAAAACAAGGTTCTTAGAGGAACTACTATAGCAACGAATATAGAGTCAACCTTAGAAAAGGATACTACTGGCACAAAAACAGTTGGGGAAAAGGCTGAAGGAGAGATAACCTTGTACAATAAAACATCCAAAGAAATAAGTCTTGATAAAGGAGATAAGGTTGTTTACGAAGGAAAATCAACAGACTTGAATTATTATCTTAAAGACGATGTTGATATTCCAGCTAGCACAGAAAATTCTTCTAATCCTGAGGTCAATATTGCAGGAGAAGCAACTGTGGACATCATTGCTTCTAGTGTTGGGGAATCTTTTAATATAGATGATGGAAAATCACTTGAAGTTTCTGGATATAAAAAGAGTGAACTTGCTGCAAAGACCAAAAGTGATATAGATGGTGGAAAGAGTGAGGAAGTAAAAATAGTTACATCAGATGATAGAAACAATATATCTACTGAGCTGAAACTGGTTAGTACAAAAAAGGCTGAGGAGGACATCAAGAGTAAGTTGGGTATTGGACAAAAGCTAGTTGCAGGCTCAACTCAAGTTCAAATAATTAAAGATAGTTTTACCAAAAATATTGGGGATGAAGCAGAAAAAATATCTCTCACCCAAACTGTAAGTGGAGAGGGTTTAGCATACATGGAAAGTGAACTAAATAAGTTTATAGATGAATATGTTAAAGATGTAATACCAGAAGGGTTTGCACTATCAGAACAAGACAGAGAAGTTAAAGTAGAGGTACTTGGAAGCTCTACCAGTAGTGTTTTAACTTCACAAGAAGCAGACATTCAAGTTACTCTTAAAACTTTTATTGTTCCTAATATTAATGAGGAAGATATTAAAAACCAACTTAGAGGAAAATCTGCAGCAGAAGCACAGAGTCTATTAGGATCAATTAAGAACGTTAACTCATATGAGTTTCGTCTTAGTCCAGCAGTGCCATTTTTTAGAAACATACCCAAAGATATAAGCAGAATACAAATTACTATAGAGAAGGAATGATAATGAATAGTAAAAAGATTAAATACGATTCTGCTACTATACTTGGAGTGGATTATGGTAGAGCAAATATTGGCTTGGCACTTGGGAGAAATGGGTTAGTTACTCCTTTAGAAGTAATTTCAGCTAAAAACACTAACAACGCTCTTATAAGAATAAACAGGGTAGTTATTGAGAATAAAGTAGAGCTCATTATTCTAGGTCTGCCATTGACAATGGAAGGAAAAGATACTGCAGAGTCTATTGAAATAAGAAGATTTGCAAAAATATTAAAAACCAACACAAAAAGGCCTGTTGAGACTCAAAATGAGTATGGGTCTTCAGCAAGAGCGTTTGAGGAAGCATTAGATTTAGGAATTTCAGAGAAGCATAGAAAGACAAACGACCATTTAGCAGCTGCTTATATTTTAAGAATGTACTACGATGATAAAGGAATAGAATAACTACTCTTTTATCTTCATCACTACTTCTTTAGAGCCACATCTCAAGCATTCGAAATTTTCTCCAGGCTTTAAGCACGAAGGACACATATAAACACCATCCTTATACAACATTTCCGATTGATTGCATTTATTGCATAAAAAGACTACATCATCCCTCTGCAGAGAGCCACAATTAGGACATTTAAATTTAATATTTTTACTTTCTTCAAACTCTTTTTCTTCCATACTAAAATACTAACAAAAAATGATGTTATATCTCAAATACGTAAGTATTAAAATCACTAGAAATAATAAGCATTTAAATATAAAATTAAGAAACAGTATGTATAAAAAATTATTTGAAGGAAAAAAAGCAGTATTTTTTGACTTAGATGGAACAGTAGTAAAAGAAACAGAAGAATTGATGACTAATGCTATTCAAAAAGTATTGGATGATATTGAAGTAAGCTATATAAACGCAAGGGATTACAAATTATATGGCTACCCTATTTCAGAATCATGGAAAGTAATAAAAGCCACGTATGGTCATGCAGTAAAGGAACCACTAGATGAATTAATTGATTTAACAGAGAAAGCATATATAAACATAATAAACAATTCAAAAATAGAACCTACAGAAGGATTTTGGGATTTGATTTATGAATTAAAAGAAAAGAAGTCTTGTAAACTAGCCCTTTTAACAAACACTAAAAGATCTATTGCAGATGTTGTAATTAATAAACTTGATATTAAAGATGCTTTTGACTTAATAATATGCGGTGATGAAGTAAAAAGAATAAAACCAAGTCCTGAAATATACAGAAAGGCACTAAAATCCTTTAAACTAAAGCCTAAGGAAGTCTTAGCTTTTGAAGATTCTCCTGTGGGCGTTGAATCATCTATAAGAGCAAAGGTGGACACTATAGTTATTTGGGATAGAAAGACTCCTAAATATTTGTTTAGAAAAGGAATAATTTATCATTTTGAAGATTTTTCTCCACTACCTGGGAACTTAGAAGAAGACTACACAGAGCTTATGAGGAAAAAAGGTAATAAAGCTCAAAGGGATCAAGAAAAAGCACTCTAAGAATCTAATTTAACAATCCACATTGCTTGATAATTGTGGATAACTAATATATCTTACACTAACGTTAAGTAGTTCCTTCCCATATAAACTATGAATATTGAGTCTTTTGACAGCTTAAAAGGGTTCTGGAAAACGGTTCTTGGGCAAGTGGAGATAGAAATATCTCCCATGGTATACAAATCAGTTATTGCTCGCACTCAAGCAGAATCTTTAAACGATAATTTAGTTGTAATAACATGTGAGGATGATTTCGTTAAGAAAAATCTAGAAAAAAAGTATCTAGATATCGTAGAGAAAGCAATCAGAAATACTGCTGGAAGAGACTTAAAAACTAAGCTAAAAGTTAGCACAGATAAGAATGGTAGGATGGATAAGGAAGGAAAAGGCGAATTAGGACCATTGTTTTCATCACAAAGAGACCCAAGTGTTGTGGTGGAAGAAAAGAGGCAGAAGTCTAATCTTAGTTCTAAATTTACATTTGAAAACTACATCATAGGAAAAAACAATAACCTTGCATATGCAATAGCAACTGCTGTAGCTGAAAAACCAGGTGAGTTATACAATCCTGTTTTCATTTATTCAAGAGTTGGGCTTGGAAAAACTCATTTAATTCAAGCTATAGGAAATAAGGTAATAGAATCAAAACCAGGAGTAAGAGTTGTTTACACAACTGGAGAGGCCTTCACTAACGAGCTTATTGAAGCAATACAAAGTGGAAAAGGAAAAGGTCAATATACTACTAATCAATTTAGAGAAAAGTTTAGAAAAGCAGATGTTCTTCTAATAGACGATGTTCAGTTCATTATCGGGAGAGAAGCAACTCAAGAAGAGTTTTTTCACACGTTTAATACTTTGTACATGGCTGGGAAACAAATTGTTATTACATCGGATAGGCCACCAAAAGATTTTACTAATTTAGAAGAAAGAATAACATCAAGGTTTTCTAGTGGAATAATTGCAGATATTCAAAACCCAGACATGGAAATGAGAGCAGCAATACTACGAGCAAAAAGAGATGAAAATAAGGATTTTGTACCAAATGAGGTCATAAACTACATAGCAGAAAAAGTTGACTCAAACATTAGAGAGCTAGAAGGAGCTTATTTACAAGCAGTTACATATGCTAAAGCAAATGGTTTGGAATTAAACGTTGATCTAGCAGCAAAAGCCCTTGGTCAAACAATAAGAGAAAAGGCAGTGAAAAACGTCAATGTTAATGAAATATTAAAAGCAGTTTGCCTTTATTATTCTGTAAAAGCCCAAGACTTAAAAGGAAAAAGGAGAAATAAAGAGCTTGTGATACCAAGACAAGTTGCTATGTACTTAATGAAAGAAATTACAGACATGCCATTTATGACAATTGGAGAATTCCTAGGAGGAAGAGACCATACTACTGTTATGCATGGGGTAGGAAAAATTCAAGCTGAAATGGCTCAAACAGGAAAAACTACTCAAGATATAGTAAATGTTAAACAAATCATATTTAACAACTAATGTATGCAAATAAACTAAGATGTGGGAAAGTTAACGCCGCATCACAAGTGTTGATAAACTAAGGTATTTATCCACAATGTTTTGCACATTAAACATAGCTTTATCAACAGATGTTACAGAAGGTAGCTAAAGGAAATTAGGTGTTTAGTTGTGACTATTAGTTGGATTAATAACAAAAAAAGTTGTCTTCAATGCTTGATTTACGTATAAGTTTAAGCAAGAGCAATTAATCAGTTAATGCACATATCCACACCTCCTATATCTAGTACTACGTATTATATATACTCAAATATATTGAATGCCAATGTGGAAAACAAACATTTAATAGTAAGAAATTAATGCTATATTATAAATATAAATTATCTCTTTATTAAATAGTTCATTGCCCACTGTTAAATCGTAAATAAGAACCACTATATCTTGAAGTATATGAAAATACCTAAAATAAATTTGTTATCTTTATCTCAAAAACTTTTCCTAGTATTAGTTTTTCTTATTCCTTTAAACTTAGGAAAACATTTTTTAGTTTCTAGCTCGTACTTTGGAGGGGTCCTCATAGATTATTTAATTCCTACTGTATATATTCAAGATATATTAGCTTTTTTAATAGTTATATTATGGCTCTTTAGCGGAGATATTAAGAAGATAAACTGGAAAGATTTACTAGCAAGGAAAGAAATACAATTCTCTCTTCTTTTTGTTTTTTCTACGTTGTTTTCTGTTCTTTCTTCTTCTAGGTTTATTCCTTCCATATATTTTTGGTTTAGATTATTTCTTTATTTCTGCATATTTTTATATACATTTGTTGAAATCAAAGTTGAATATTTTTTCTTTAAGTTTTTAGATGCTTTATCCATATCTGTCTTTCTTGTGAGTATATTAGGTGTTCTTCAATATTTAAACAAAGGTTCTATTTTCAACAATTACTTATTTTTTGGTGAGCAACCTTACACTGCATCTACTTGGGGAATTGCTAAAGAATCTTTACTTGGAAAATTAGTAATACCTTCCTATGGATTATTTAGACATCCTAATACATTTGGTGGTTTCTTAACGGTATCTTTGATACTAATATTTTCATTTCTTAAAAGAAACAGATTTTATATATATTCTTTTATAATTGGTCTATCAGCTTTATTCTGTACATTTAGCTACTCATCATGGTTGGTGTTTTTATTTGGTCTAATTGTTCATTTCTTCCTTTTACTACCGTCTACGTTTGATACATCTGAAGAATTAAAATATTTTAGTAACCACAAGAAGAAAATAAAAATCTTATTGCTAACTCTTCTTTTTTCCTTAAGTATGCTTGTTGTTCCTCTTTTCCCATGTATATCAAGGTCTACACACCCCTCTTTATATAGGAGATCTAGTTTACTTTCCTCTTCTTATAAAATATTTAAAGAATATCCATTGTTTGGAGTAGGTTTAAACAATTTGGCTGTACATATTGATGACTATATGCTCAAATCCAAAGACATTAGGTTTACTCAGCCGGTACATAATGTTTTTGCTTTAGTAGCAGCAGAAAGTGGTATATTTTCCTTTGTGTTTTTCATCCTGTTTCTTCTTTTTGTTTCCAAGAAATTAGTGAATTCAAGTTACTTTTATGTATTTTTAATTTCATTTAGTCAAATAATTCTATTGTGTAGTTTGGATCATTATTTCTTTACTATGCATCAAACCCTTCTTATGTTTTGGATCATCATTGGATTATCTATTCAATAAACTAAAAAATATTAGTAGTCGAGTAATTTAATGTTAATAACATTTTGTCTTCTGGATTTTAACTTTTAGTATATATATAATAAAAAGGATGAAAAACAAAAAAATTACTGCCATCCTGCTTTTAGTATTGCCTTTTCTTTTAACAGCTTGCACTCTTAAAGACCTTCCTGTTATTGGGAGTTTATTTGGAGGAAAGAAAGTAGTATCTAAACCTGCATCAATTACTATGTGGGGATTGTGGGAAAGCCCTGAGGTTATGGATACATTACTTAAAAAGTATAAGGAAAAAAGCCCTACAACTACTATTACTTATGATGATAGGTCTGTGGTAGGATCTTCTTTATATAAAGAGACAGTCTTAAATAGAATAAAACAAGCAGGATCCCCCGATGTAGTTGTTGTTCATAATAGTTGGATTCCTGAAATAAAAGATTTTTTATCACCTATGCCTTCTTCGTTAATGACAGTAGAAAAGTATAACCAAACTTTTTATCCAGTATCTTCTCAAAGTGCTGTAATAGATGGAAAGATTCTTGCAGTTCCTGTTTATTATGATGGTATTGCTCTTGTATATAATAAACAACATTTTGATGAAATAGATCAAACTACACCTCCTACAGCTTGGGAAGAGTTTAGGAGGTTAGCTCTTGCTTTGACAGTAAAGACTGAAAATGGAGAGTTTGTTAGAGCAGGTGCTGCAATAGGTACTGCAGATAATATTGATTTCTTTGCAGATATACTTGGTTTGATGTTTTCTCAGGCAGGTATTAATATCCCGAGTGATTTAGACACAAAAGCTGCTCAAGATGCTCTTTCTTTCTATACAATGTTTGTAACTGAAGATAAGGTATGGGATAAGAATTTTCCAGAGGCCACCAAAGCATTCTCTCAAGGTAAAGTTTCTATGATTTTTGTTCCAACATGGAACTTACTTGATATTATTAGAGCTAATCCAACAATGGATATTGGGGTTGCTCAAGTTCCTCAAGCTGTTGCTGATTCACCTACCTCTTGGGCCAATTTTTGGATGTATGCCGTTCCAAAAAGTAGCGAGAACCAAGAAGCAGCATGGGATTTAATAAACTTTTTAACTCAAGATGAACAACAGTTAGCAATATTTAATGAAGCTTCAAAGTACAGAGCTTATGGTGCGCCTTTTAGTAGCGTGGCTTTAAGCTCTCAAGCCGCATCAGGATCTGCATCCAAATACATAAAACCAGTACTAGATACAGCACCATTTGCTAAGAGTGGCTACTTTACTGGAAGAGTTGGAAATACTCTACAAGTAGAAGCTTTAAAGACTGCTGTTAATGCAGTTCTTGGTGAAGGTGGTATAGAAAAGAAATTAACTTCAGAAGAAGCTTTGAAAGCTTGCAAAGAAACTTTAATTGGTGCTAAGAAAGCTTCTTCAACCAATTAGCTTTTATATATTATGTTTTACTGATATATTTCTCCCATGATCATATTTGGTATTGAAACATCCTGTGATGAAACAGCAGCAGCAGTCGTTGAAAGTGGTACAAGGGAAATATGTAGTGTTGTTGCATCGTCAAAAGAGTTTCATGAGAAAACTGGGGGTATTGTTCCTGAAGTTGCAGCGAGAAAACAAGTTGAATTTATCACCCCCGTAATTTCTGAATGTTTTGAAAAATATAGAAAAGAAAAAAAGTTTGATACACTTGAAGATTGCTATAGGGGTATAGATGCAGTTGCAGTGACAGTAGGACCTGGTCTTATAGGGTCGTTAGTTGTTGGGGTTGAAGCTGCTAAAGCGTTGTCTTTGTTCTTAAATAAACCCCTTATCCCTGTTAACCACCTAGTTGGCCACATATATGGAAATTTTGTGAATAACACACAAGAGTTATTACTTCCAGCTATTGTTTTGCTTGTTAGTGGTGGGCATACTGATTTGGTTTTGATGAAAGATCATGGGAATTTTGAGTATCTTGGTGGAACTTTAGATGATGCTGTTGGAGAAGCTTATGATAAGGTGGCAAGGCTTTTAGGTTTATCCAAGTATTTAGGAGGAGCCATTCTTTCTAAGAAAGCTTTAGAGTGTGATGAAAATACTATCAAAGGAAGACTCCCAAGACCTATGGTTGATCAAGATAACTTTGATTTTTCGTTTTCTGGTCTAAAAACTGCATCTAAAAGGATAATAGAACTTAATCAATATCCACAGGAAGTTATTGCTAGAGAATTTGAAGAAGCTGTAGTTGAAGTATTAGTAAAAAAAACAATTAGAGCAGCTAGGAAGTTTAATGTTAAAACAATAATGTTAGGAGGTGGTGTGTCTGCAAATATCCACTTAAGAGAAGAAGTGAAAAAGGAAGCAGATAAACTTGGTATTTCAACTCAAGTACCTCCAATTAGATTGTGTACTGATAATGCTGTTTATATTGCTAGTGCAGCATACTTCAACAATAAATCCGTTGGATATGAAAACGTTGAAGTTAACCCTTCTTTGGGAATAATGGATAAACTTTAGCTTTGTATTTGTTTACTCAACGCTCTCGTTGATTTGTAATTACTTCAATAAATTGCCTATAAAATCTTCTAATGGTACCAATGATACTTTTTCTTGATCTCTCCTTTTTATTTCTATGTCTTCCCTTGTTTTTGATGAAACAACTGCTCTGTATGTTATTCCAATTAAGTCTGCATCTGCAAACTTTTCTCCTGGTGTTGCTTCTTTTCTATCGTCAAATAAAACATCAATCTTCTTTCCTTTAAGCCTTGAATAAACTTCCTCTGCTCTCTTGTTCACATCTTCATCATCAAGATTAAGGCCAATAAGATGCACTTTGCATGGAGACACATTCTCTGGCCATATTATTCCTTTATCATCATGTATTAACTCCACTATCGTTGCCATTACCCTTCCTATACCTATACCATAACTTCCCATAACCACTGGCTTTTTTCCTCCGGTTTCGTCTGTAAACATCAAGCCCAATGCTTGTGAATATTTTGTTCCAAGAGGAAAGATATTTCCTACTTCTATGGCTTTTTCTTCTTCCATTTCCTTCTTGTTCAAGTTTAGTTCTTTTAGTACTTCGTCATTAAATACTTCTTTGTTTACTGCTATCTTTTTCTTCTTATCTACATAAATAGTATCTTCACCATTTTCACATAATGTTTGGAATTCATGAGAATACTTACTGAATGTTCCTCCACTGGCAAATGTTAAATATGTGTGTTTGCCGATGCCTAATCTTTCCCATATTTTGATATAAGCTTGTTTTGCTCTTTCGTAGTATTCTTCATGACTTTCTTTATTCGTGTTAAAGGAATAAAGATCTTTCATAATAAACTCCCTTGCTCTTAGTAGGCCACTTCTTGGCCTTGGCTCGTTTCTGAATTTTGTTTGGAATTGATATACATACAGCGGAAGGTCTTTGTATGAGTTAACTTGTTGAGATAAGAGTTTAGTGAGTGGTTCTTCATGCGTTGTAGCAAGACCAACCTCAGAACCATTTTTAAGAAGTGTTTTAAACCATATATCAACAACGTTATCATCCCATCTTCCTGATTTCTTCCACGGATCAGGGTTTTGAATAGCTGTCATACTCAATTCTTGTGCATCTATGGCATTAATTTCTTCTCTAATTATTTGTGTTATCTTATTTACTACCTTTAAACCCAGTGGCAGTAGGGTATATACCCCTGCCAGTTCCTTATGTATGAAGCCTCCTCTTATGAGATATTGAGCACTTATGCCTACCTCATCTTTTTGAATATCTTTTTTTGTCTTTCCAATTAGTTGGGAATAACGCATATTTGGATTTTATCACAATAAACATATCCAAAGCAGGTTTACTTGTGTTCCTAATACTTGTTGTTATTGAGATAGCAGTGTTTTTATGATAACCTCAAGCCATAACTATGGAAAAAAAGTATGATCATAAAATTCAAGAACCAGAGATTCAAAAGAAGTGGGAAGAGAAAGGAATATTTACAGGCAAGATCGATAAGAACAAAAAGCCTTTTACAATAGTTCTCCCACCACCAAATGCTAATGGAAAGTTGCATACAGGACATGTGTTAATGCTTGCAATTGAAGATATTTTGATAAGGTGGAAGAAAATGCAAGGATATTCAACTCTTTGGGTTCCAGGAACAGACCATGCAGGGTTTGAAACACAGGTTGTATTTGAAAGGCATTTAAAAGAAAAAGGGAAGTCTAGATTTGATTATGATAGAGACTCTTTGTACAAGGAAATATGGGATTTTGTACAAGAAAACAAGGGAGTAATTGAATCTCAGATTAAAAGTATGGGCCCAGGCCTTGATTGGACACGATATACATTTACACTTGATGATAAAGTTGTAGACACTGTTTATGAGACATTTCAAAGGATGGTTGAAGAAGGCATGGTCTACAGGGATGATTACATTGTTAACTATTGCCCAAAATGTGGAACGACTTTTGCAGACTTAGAGTTAAGACACGTAACAAGAAAGGACCCACTGTATTATATGAAGTATGGACCTTTTGTTGTTGCAACAACAAGGCCAGAAACAAAATTTGGGGATACTGCTGTTGCAGTTCATCCCAATGATGAGAGATATAAAGAATACATTGGAAAAGAAATAGAAGTAGAAGGACTGAATGGAAATCTTAAGCTTAAAGTTATTGGGGATACATTTGTTGATCCAAAGTTTGGAACAGGTGTTGTAAAAGTAACTCCAGCACATGACAAGAACGATTATGAAGCAGGCAGAAGACATAGTCTTGAAATCAAATCTGTAATTGGTCTTGATGGAAAATTAAATGAAAACACAGGTCCTTATGTAGGTCTTAGTGTTGAAGAAGGTAGAAAGAAAGTTGTTGAAGACCTTCAGAGAAAAGGTTTAATGATAAAAATAGACTATGATTATGAACATACAGTTTCTGTTTGTTACAAAGGTGGACATGATATAGAACCTACAGTTCTTCCTAATTGGTTTATTAAGGTTGAGAATTTCAAAAAACCAGCTTTAGATGTTGTTATAAATAAAGAAGTTAAGATATACCCAAGATGGAGAGAAATCACATACGTTAAATGGATGGAAGAAATGAGAGACTGGCCAATATCCAGACAAGTTGTGTGGGGCATTAGAATACCTGCTTGGTATTCTGTTGAAGAGAACCCAAGTATTCAGGTTACGTTTTTGAATAAGAAAAAAGAAAGAATAACTGGAAAGGTATCTGATCTCATTAAAAAGTATTCATTTAGTGAAATAGAAGAAGGACTACAGAGTTTAATTGCCCCAAAGAACGCAAAGAGTATCATTTCCAAGGCAAGACCAAATGGAAACTACTTGCAAGAGACAGACACATTTGATACTTGGTTTTCTTCTGGACACTGGCCTCTTGTTACTCTTGGTTATCCAAATTCAGATGATTTTCACTATTTTTATCCTACATCAGTAATGGAAACTGGATGGGAAATTATTAGATTTTGGGTGTCAAGAATGATTATGTTTGGTATCTATCTTACTGGGAAGCCACCGTTTAGTGATGTTTATCTACATGGTTTGGTTAGGGCTATAGATGGAAAGAAAATGAGTAAGAGTTTAGGAAATGTTATTGATCCTTTAGATTATGTTTCTGAGTATGGAGCAGATGCACTAAGAATGGGACTTATATCAGGAACTGCAAATGGAAAAGATTTTGCATTTCCTAGGGACAAGGTAGTTGCTTACAGAAACTTTGCAAATAAACTGTGGAATATGGCAAGGTTTATATTACTACTGATGGAAAATAATGAAGTTGTTGAGTATAAAGAAGGAAATGATAAAAATATAACTGATGTAGATAAAGAGATTATTCAAAAGCTAAGGAGCTTAATTTATGGGGTCAATAATAGTCTAGAAAAGTTTAGGTTTTCAGATGCTTCTGATTTGATATATCAGTTTATGTGGCATGAAGTTGCAGATAACTATATTGAGTATGTTAAAACAAGAGAAGATAAAGGAGTAGCTTTAGGCGTTTTAAAGTATGTTTTTACCACTGGTTTGAAGGTACTTCATCCGTTTATGCCTTTTGTTACAGAAGCTATATGGAGCAATATTGAGACCAATGGTCTATTAATAGAGAATCGTTGGCCGGAGTAACATAAATTAGAATTAAAGTGTAAAGATTCAGACTGTAATCTTCCTACTCGCTTTTGTTTTGGTCTTCTTTGTTTTCTGCAGTTTCTTCTTCCTTCTTTTCTTCTGTTGCTTCTAAACCTGCAATTGCTTCTTCTTCCGACACTTCTTCTACAGGCTCTTCCTCGACAGTCACCTCATCTATTCTAACAACTACTTCTGTGGGATCTAAGTCTGGGATGGATACCTTACTCCTATCGTAATCTAAATCTGCTATTGTTATTCCTTTTCCAAGTTCGTTGATAGAAGAAACGTCAATCCTAAACTCATGTGGCAAGTCTTCTGGTAATGCTTCAACAGTAATCTCTTGTAATAGTTGCAGGGCAATTGCTGCACCGCTTTTTATAAGCTCGTTTACGTCTTCGCCAATAACTTCCACCGGCACTTGAGCTTCTATTTTTTCTGTCAAGTCTGGTTTATAAAATCCGACATGTGAAATTTTGTCTGATACAGGATCAAACTGCACGTCTTTAATAAGAACCTTATATTTATTGTTTCCACATGCAATATCAATTAAGTCTGTCTCTCCTGATTCTTGATAAACCTTATTGAAGTCATTGTAGTTAAGGGTGATGCTTACAGACCCCATACCTCTTCCGAATATCACAGCTGGAATCTTATTTTCTCTTCTTATGTACTTGTTGGCCTTTCCAAGCCTTTCTCTTTGTTCTGCCTTTAATTGCATGACTAAATCCTCTTGGGCATGGGTATTTTACTTTTTATACCTATGTTGGTCAATAATGAATTATTGTATCAGAAAAGGACTAAAAGAGTTAGTTTTCTATATTTAGTTTATATATTTTGCTTGAGTTTAAAACAAAGATGGTCTTTTCATCCGAAGATATAGCAATGCTCTTAATATCACTCCATGTACTACTATCCTCATACTTGTACTGTTTTACTACATTTCCTTTGTTATCAATAACCACTATAGCTTCATTTCCTTTATCTGCTATGTAAATGTATTCAAAATCAATATTCGTGCTAACCTTTGAAGGATCGGAGAGAGGTTTTTCAAGGCCGTTAATGGCAAAGCTAGTTTTAGACCCGCCTGAATAATTAACAAGGTTTCCATCTTTCTTCAATATATAAATGCTGTATGCAATTGACATCGACTTAGCATCTACAAAATCTGGGCTTTGGGCCCAAACTACTCCATCTAGTTTCCCATCTTTTTCTGTATTCTTGGATAAAATATCTGAAGATACTGAGTATATAAAACCTGCATATGGGAATGTTAGTGATAAACCTTCTACTTTATATGAGCTTATTACGGTAGAGTTTTTAATACTGTAGGTCTTGTAGCCTTCATTATCATTAAAGGACAACAGGTCTTCTGAAGATGCTAGTGATTTAATGCCAGGGAACGTATTTACCCCAAGCTTAAAGTTTGGAGTTGAGATATCTGATACATATATTTTCCCAGTAATTTTATCTACAATAACAACTTTGTCTCCAACTATTTCAATTTCACTTGGTTCTACTGATTGATCCGTAATTTTCAAGTCATAAAATACTTCCGGAGATACTCGTTTAATTTTATATTGCTCATCTTTTGACTTGTCTTCAGTTTCTGTATTTACAACTTCTTTTGTACTGGTTTCAACTGTTTGTTGTCCTGTATTTTTTCTTTCCATATTTTCCTTGTTGGTGCTTTTAAGTACAGTAGATCTTAAGATAAAAAACACCAGAAAAGCAAGAGATATTGACATTAAGCTTAAAGGCAACCAGCTTTTTGTTTTTGTTCCACCTTTTCCTGATAATTGACTTATACTTCTTGTTAAGAGTACAGCTTTCCTTCTCGGGAGTACTTTTGAAATAGCATCCGCTAAAAGTTTTCCTAATGCAACAAATACTCCACATACTTTTTTAATAGATTTTAATATCCATCTTGAAGCATCTTCGATAATACTTGTAAGTTTTTCTACTCTTACCCTGTTTTTATTCTTTGAAACTGCATCACCCAAACCAAAGTCAACCACTTCATTATCTGAAAATGTAGTATCTATGATCAGTCTCATGAGAAGACATGCTTGATTGGGATCTAAGTCTCCTTCACCAATGCTTGTTGCTAAGAGTCTTTCTGGGGGAAATGATCTCTCAAAATGTTCTGTAGCTAATATTAGTACTTCGTCTTCATCAACAACCTTTGAAGCAGTAGAGAAGTTTCCTTCCGATATCATCTCTAAGGGGGATATTTCCCCGTTTTTCATTAGATATCCTTTAGCACCTCCAAATTTTATTATGTACAAGACGCTTCCCCATAAAACTGCAGTTATCATGTTTAAGTTAATGCTCTGCGGGTTGGAAGTTAATGTATCGTTGGATAGTTGAAGAACTTTTTCTTTGGTTTCTACAATAGCTTTTTCCATTGATTGTATTGGAGATATACTCTCTGATTGGAAGTAGAGGTTATTTATGACATCATTTATCACTTTAATTACTAGCTCTGTATCAAAATTAGATTCTCCTGATACATCAAACACACTGTATACAGTGCCTTTTTTTAATAGCAACTCTTGTGTCTCTGGTTTGATGATTACGCATTTTGAAAATGAATTACTGTATTGAGGTAATTTTGGATTTAGTTCTTGGGTTTTTGCAGTTAGTTTTTTAATCATTCTACCTTCTTATGGTTATAAACGTAAGAATAATAACAATAAAGGAAGCCACAAAGTGTACCCTTGCTAGGAGCAAGAATAACTTGTTGTAAGGGGTTTTAAGATTTAAATTCATTATCCTTAGTTTCCTAATTAAGATGAATGCAAAGAATAAGTAAAGAACCATCATTAAAAATACGAAGATTTCAATGGTTCCAGAACCAACTTTTATTATTTGTTGTATAGAATAATTACTAATGTCCATGGTGTCCTTTATGTTTTGAAATTAAATCTGCTATAGCATCCCTGACAAATGAAGGATTATCTATAGTATCAAACTCAAACTCTTCTCTTTCTGCGGCTGTTTGAATATATATCGACCCAATATTTAATATTTGTTCCCATCCTTTGCTTATTTTTGATGTTACATCTTGAATGTTGTTTAAGGTGGCTTCTGAAATATTGGTACAAGAGTTGTCTATATCTACAACTTTCTTATTTGTAACTAAAAGCACTTCAAAATACCAATTCAAGAAGTTTTGAAAAGTAAAACCAATAGAGAATAAGTACCAAAAGGCAGTTAAGCAGCGAATGAATCCAGCAGTGAATATGAAGTAGTTGTTGTATTGCAAACTTGCTAACCAAGGCATTAAAAATATTGGAATGATTAAGAGCAAAATGAACATAAGTACCCATTTGTAAACAGCAACTAAACTTTTCCTAATAACAAGTATTATGCGTTCATCGTTATCTCTTCCTTGATAGGAAGTATTTGGTGGGTTTTTGATGAATGATTTAAGTAAAGTTGATGTACTCATTGAGGTTATTATACCATCAACTAAATAACCAAATAGTTAGTTAGGCTCTAGTTGTGTTAGTCTCTTAATTCAAGATCGTAGAGTCTGCTTCTTATTGCAACGTATCCAGGAGCTCTTAAGTTAAAGACTGTCTTGAATGTTGCTCCATCAATAGATACTTCTCCATTATTTGTCTGGAAGTGAACTTTTGATGTATATCCAGAATTGCTTATATCAACCCAAACTTTTGATACGTTTGTATATTTATCCCCATATTTATCTGCTTTTGATGCCATTTCATCAAGAGAGTAAGGATCACCTCCCCAACAACTTTCTGTTCTTGGGGTAATATGACTTTTCTCACTTGAAGATCCTTTTGTATAAACCACCCATGAGTTAATAATGTCAGCCATTTCTTCTTCTGTAAGCCATGGATGTGAATGACCACATGTTGATGAATCACTATAACTTTTTGTATACCATGCTTTATAGAACCATGGTGATCCTGCTTTTTTTTCGTAGGCTTGTCCAGGCCACTTTCCATCTAAGTCCCACCCTGCTTGGTTAAGATATCCTCCCGTTGTTGATGAATACCAGCCATACCCTGATTTTCCTGTATCTCCCCCTATTATTTCATTCTCAGTGTTATCGACAGCTTTTTTCCAACTTCCTGGTGGGTTGTCAGACTTGCTTTTTGAAAAGACCTGACAGCTTTGGGTAGTGCATATGCACCCCCCACCTTTGGTTCTTTTGTATGCATAAGATCTAGCAGCTACTGCTTGAGCTTTTAGAGCATCTTCATCCCAAGAGCTTGGCATTTCAGCTATACCGTAAAGATATTTTTGAAAACTCATATTTCCGTAACCTTCAACACATATTTTTTCTGGAAAGTCATCTTTTTCTTTTACACTTTCACCATAATAAAACTTAATAATATCTTTATAGCTTTTTTCATCTTCAGCCCTGCCTTTTGCCCCATATTGGCTCATGCCGTTGTAATGGGTATATGCTCCATAAGAAAATGCTGCAAATGCATTGTCAAACGGAGGGGATGGTGTTTTGGATGAAGGTGACTCATAATCCCCAACGGAACCACTTTCATCACCATATTTTAAGCTTAATATTTTACTTTGAAGCTCTTCTAGCTTTTCTTCGTATTCTGTTTTTTGTTCTTCTAGTTTATTTGCTTCGCTTTGTGCATTAGCTTTTCTTGCATCTAAATCCTTCTTTAAAGATATTAAGTTGTTTTGTGCAATTTCTAGGTCTTTCTTAATTTCTTCTGATTCTTCTTTGTTTTTTTCATAGTTTCTAATTTCAGAGTTTAATGCTCCTATTATTTTTAAAATATTCCCACTAGTTGCTTTGTTAAATGCATATATAAAAGTAGCTGTTTGAAAACCACTCAAGTTTGTTTCCTTGTTGCTAGAAAAGAATAGTTCCAAGTCGTTTACCACATTCTTCTTAGAGTAGTTTCTAAGTAAGTTGTTTCTGAATGTTATCTTTTCCGATAATTTATTATTTCTGTCTTCTAATACAGAATTTATTTGATCTAGTTCTTCTTTTATATCGTTTATATCTGATTGGACATCGTTGAGTTGTGCTTGTGTTACATTTAGTTGAGAAGATAGTTGATTGATTGAATTTAATGTGTTATCTAATTTAGATTTTGTACTACTTAACTTAGCTTGTGTTTCCTTTTCTAGATTTTCATAACATTCTGTTTGATCATCCTTGTCCGATATGTTTTTACACTTATCTTCTGCATACGTGTTTTGAATCTTAAGGGAAAGTAACATAGGAATTACAAATAAAAGTATTGTTATGAAGGTTATACCCTTCCTTATACTTTTTTTATGTGGGCAAGAGATCATATATGAAGATTATATCAGTTAAATATATGTATATTTCTCTAATTTTATTATGTTAATATTTAATTATGAAAACTAGATTTTCAAAGTGTCTTACATTTTCATTTCTCTTAGGGTTCATAATTTTTCTGTCCTCAACTAAGTCTTATGGTGCATCAGTAACAACTCCGCAGGAGTGTAAAGATGAAGGTGGAACATGTTATAGTGCTGTTACTTGCCCTACTACGCACATCCTTTTAGGTGCGTGTTCTATGAATAACGTTTGTTGCAAGGTGAAGCCAACAGGAAATGAGTGTACAGATAAAGGCTATACCTGTTCACCCACTAGCCCAGGTAGCCTTTACAAACAGGTTAGCTATTCTTGTAGTAACACAGCAGATAAATGTTGGGCTTTAATTACAGAATGTACCCATAAATGTGTTCCAACTGGTAAGTGTAAGGAGATTGCTATAGGAAATTGTGGTAGTAATGAAGTTTGCTGTAAAAAGGAAATTGTAGATCTCTTTTGTGCTAAATATGGAGAACCATGTGAAAAGCCATCTGATTGTTGTACAGGTATGACATGTAATATAAATACTTGTGGTCCATCTCTGAATGATTCATATAAAGGTCCAAAGATCACCAACTGGCAAGAATTAATATCACCTGTTGCAAGGATATTATATTATGGTGCACTTTTTATTGGCTTTTGCTATGTTGTTATATCTGGTTATATGCTAATGACTAGTGAAGGAGATCCTAAAAAAACACAAGATGCTCAAGGACAACTTACTGCTGCTATTATTGGTATAATTTTTGTTTTGTTGTCAGCTGCAATATTGAGAGTTATAATCAACTCACTTATTGGAGGAAATATTAGTATTTAAGGTTTAATTAAATTTAAGGAGGTGTAATAAAATGTTTGATTTACTTGTTACAAAAGTGTTTGCTGCGTCAACTGATATTCCTACAGAGCCTATCAATCCTTTAGGAGGTAGACTTACTGATTTGAATAGTGTTTTTGTGTGGATCACAAACTTAGTCATAATTCTTGGACTAGCATTAGTAGTGGTATTCCTTGCAATGGGATTTATTAGATTTATTACATCACAAGGTGATAAGGTTGCAACGGAACAAGCACAGAAATGGGTTACTTATGCAGTTATTGGCGGAGTTGGTTTGTTCCTTGTCTATGCTATTAAGGGTGTAATACTTAATCTTGTGGGGCAAAAAGACGATCTGTTGGGTGGTAACGACTAGCTTTATTTATTTAATAGGTTAATGACATGTTTGAACCATTAGAAACAGCTGTAAGAAGCTTTGCATCTGGTGATAAGGCTGCAAGTAGGTTTGGCAACGCTCAGTCTATGGTAATATTGGCTGCTAATGTTGCCATTATCATAGCTGTGGGTATAACTGTAGTTACTTTAGCGTTTGCTTTCGTACAGTTTGCTATGAGCCGTGGAGATGAAAAGCTCTTAAAAAAAGCTCAAAGTTCTGCTACATGGTCTGTCATAGGTCTTGTGGTCGTCTTGATTGCATTTGCATTAAAGGATATTCTTGTGAAGTTAATTGGAGCAAATGGTATATAACAGATATGAAAAAAGACAAAAAATTAAGCCCAATTGTTATACATGGAAAAGTATCTTCCTTACTTCCTAGCTTAATGATATTTTTATTTACAGCTGAATTGTTTATCTTAAAGGTATTTGCTGCAGATTTGGATAACAATCCATCTCTTGATCAGATAAACGGCATAATTGGAAGAATATTTAATACGCTTGTTTATGCTTCTGGTGGTGTACTAGTTGCTTTAATAGCTTACGGGGTTATTAAAGCTTCTTTGGCTACAGGGGATCCTAGGGGACTTGAAGGTGCTCAACAGACATGGACATACGCAGTTTATGGTTTTTTTGTGATAGTTTTGTTTTTTTCAATATTTATAATAGTTGCTAAAATATTTGGAATAACCAGCATAACGTCACCATCGTCTGTCTTAGGCAATATTTTTGGTGCATTAAATGATTTGTTAGATGTTCCTGACTCCCCTTATTAACTCTGTATTAATCTTGTGTTGTCCTTGGGTATAGTACGTAATAGGTGTACTTTTGAAAATCTTCTCCAGTTAGTGTTTTTATATCTTCTACTGCTTTTGCAATCAAAGAATCCTTTGATTCTTGAGGACTTGTTTCAGGTATCTTTAATCGTATTCTAAATTTCTCTATATCAAGATCCCATACTATTGTATATTCATTATTGTCTATTGGTAATTTTGAGTACCACGGATATTCTTTGAGAAGTTCTTTTATAGCTTCTGCATGTTCGTAATCATTTGGAAGACTGTTCTCTGTACTTGTGTCAGTTGCTGCTTGTCCTTTTTTTTGTTCGCTAGTAGTTTTCTTATAACTACTTAAATCTGTGTTCTTAGTATCTTTCTTAAGGGTAAAAAGCAAGAGGACAGTTACTAGTAAAACTAAGGCTATGAGTATTATCTTGTTTTCCTTAAATATTCGCATAAATATATTTCTATAATACCATCATCTTATCTTTTATGACCAATACCGATAATTTCTAATCTGCCAAGACTTCCTGGCAGGTGGCCATCTTCAGCAGTTGTTATTGGAACTGAGAGTTTTATATTGTTAGACTCAACAGTAGTAACACTATCAGATGTCTTTGAGTATATTATTGCCACGTGGCCTTTAAAGAACAATACATCTCCTGACTGAATCTCATCTATTGTTATTGCATCTCTAGGTGTATACGAATATCCTTTTGCTGTATTTTCTTCAAAGAACTTTTTCATATTTGGAACGTATGTAGCAACAGGAAAGTTTTCATCTGTGGTTTCTTGATATGATTTTATGACTAACCATGTACACCAAAATAGCTTATAAGCGCCTTCCGTGCTAGCTTTTTCAACATCTAACCCCCATGCCCCATACTGTGCCCACCACCCACTATCCCATAACTGCGGGTAGTCATGGCTTTGGTTAAAATCACACCAGAAACCTCTTTCTAGTCCAGATGCTATGTCGTAAGCTCTTTGGGCTACTCTATTAGCATTGGGGTCTCTAGCTGGCAATATTCCTACGTCATACCCTTCACACCCTTGAACATCCGACATTGCATCTCCTATAGAAAAGCTTCTAACTGCACTTACTGATTCAGCCTCTGCCACATCTTCAACCTCTGGAGTGTATGCTGTGGCAGTATTGGCTACTACAGAATCTTTAAACTTATCACCTTTTATAATGATAGGTGGCGTAAGATCGTATGTTATTGTATTTCCTGCTATAAACGGGTTTACCATTGTTGTACCGTAGTTTTTAACACTCCATGAATCCATTTCATTTCTTGCCAACACTTCATCTATAAAAAATACTGATCCGTTTGGTAAAGTAATCTTTGGAGTTACATGCACTTTGTATGTTACTTGCAGGCCGCTTCTTAAAACACTGTTTTCAAAATGGTTTGGATTAGTAATTGTTTCTCCAGTTCCTAGTACCTTTACAGTTGCACCCTTTGTTATTTTAACGACTGCATTTTCTCCTGAGACAAACTCTGTCTGACTTTTTATTAATGTCGAGTCGGCAGTTCTATCAATTGGAGATTCAGATCCACCTAGTATGGAACCTAACAGCAATACAATACTTATTATGGCAGCAAAAAATGGAGCAAATATTAGTGAACACCCAAGTGCAAACTTCTTAGCAGCTTCCTCAAGAACCTCAAATGCTTTGTCTATATCCCCTTTTACAACAGCACTGAAGAAATCTGTTACTCTCTTCACAACCTCTTTGACCACAAAATTAACAGCCTTTTCTATTATTGGTCCAAGTACTGCAAATATTCCAGTTGAGCCTGCAACAGCTCCTATTAACTTAGCTACTAACTTAGAGACCAACTCAGCAATCTTCTCTGCTGCCATCTCTCTCCAGTTGCTGGCTATTTTTATTAACTTACCAATAGCACTCTTTTCAAACTTAGCTTTTGCCTCTAACATCTTCTTGTGAACTTTTTCTAACCTTCCAGCGTATTTTCTTGTAAGACTATACCCATTTGGTAGTTCATCATTCTTGCCTTTTACTCTCTTGAATAATTCATACCCAAAAAGTCCTTGCTTTGTTTTATCGCCAAATTTATCTGATAAGCTATTAACCCATTCTCTATAAGCTCTGGATTCTCTTGCAAATGCAGCTATTTCTTTTTTCTCTCCTCCAGTTAAATCTTTAAAAGTTTTACCAAAAAACTTTTTAGATAACATATCTGCTGTAACTTTCCCATCTCCAAGGGTATGCAATAAAAATTCTTTATCGATTTCAGAATCAAGTCCTTTAAGTAGCTTGTTGTTTAAAATCTTAAACTGGTCCCCTCCTCTAACGGTTAATTTCCCGACACCAAAATATTTCTTCTCTAACTTAATATCCACTTTGTATCCATACTTTCTCTCGAATCTTTCAAATTTTCTTACAGCCCTTTTTGAACCGCTAAGGGTACTTGGTATTCCACTTTCATCAACTTTTAGTCCAAAGTAGTTTCTCTTTTTTAATCTGTTTTCAATGTACTCACCAGTAGTAAATGCAGCTAATCTTGGAGACATTCTGCTTGTTACCCTGTTCCATGCATATCTTTCTAATGCCTTTTTAGGGTCGTTTACTGCTTCTAAAAATTCAGTGGTTTGTTGTCCTATCTTTTCTCTTCTTAGTCTATATGCAACAGCACTTATCTTTTCTGCGCTAAAACTCATTCCTTGAGCCTTCAAGTTATCATCACGTAACATTCTTCCAATCTCACCTGGTTTGGTACTTATCATACTGTACTCAGCATCCTTTTGTAGTTTTCCTACTATACTTTTTGTGAAAAGATTTTCTTCTACAAGACTTTTTTCTCCAACCCCAGTTAGCGAGTGTAAAACTATAGTTGGTGAAAGTTTTCCATCTTTAGCTCCTGTAACTTTGTCTAACGCATTATCTAAGAAACTGTTATAGTCATTTACACTCTTTTGTAGCTTATCAAAAGCTTCTTTTGAGATCTTTCCTTGAGATAAAAGAGTTTCTGCATTCTTCATTCTAGTCTTTTGATTATTGCTTGCTTTATTTAATGCAATCTCTAGTTCTTCCCAAGTTGATGCATAAGAATCTCTTTTAGCCCCTTTTAATATTGATTTCTTTATTTCTTTTGTAGTTCCTTTTAAGGTTTTTTCTTGTAGGTTACGAATGTCGTCTATAGTTTGAGTTTTTATGTCAAAAAGTTTTACATCTCCTTCATACTTATCCAAAAAAGATCTATCTTTTATTCCAGGATTTCTAAACTTAGCTTGAATTTCTGTATTTGTAGCGCTTATAGCATTTGCTATAAATTGAGAGTGAAGCTTATCTCTAACTTTAGGATTGCTGCTTTGCTCTGCAAACTCTGCAGCAGCAGCTGCTGTATTATGATAGATATCTTTTTTTACTACTTTGTTTCCATTATCATCTACGTACCATACAGCCACGTCTCTAACGTTTAAAGGATTTTCTCCTTTTTGTAGATTCTCACTTAAGTTTGGAAATGGGGCAGCTACCCTTTTTGCTACTCCCATACTTGTCTTTTCCTCAAGCCAAGTATCTGGTTTTCCATAACCTAATGCTCTAATCCACAACTCATGATTCACCTTGTTTTCTATATCAGAAAAATCAGTTTTAAGAGGGTTATCTGTATCAAATCCAGTGGATTCTTTAACCCATGATTTTATTGTCTTTACAGCTTCTTTCTTTGCATCTTTTTTCCAGCTTCCAGGATCTACATTTAATGTGGTAACAGCACCTGGAAAATCTTCGGTTGCATAATCATCTAATTCTGTAGTTTCTATATCCGGTGGCTTAATTGATATTTTGTACTTGCTCTTCCAATCATCAGCTACTCTTTCTATTATCCACTTTGGTACATTCATGGTTTTTAGAACCCCTTGCTCTGTTTCATCAAGTGCTTGTGCAATTTTATCCCCTTCATATTCAATTGGTCTTAAGTAATTCTTAGGAGATGGTCTCCTTTGCAAAGGTTGACCTGCATAATAGCCAGGATATAACGGATTAATATTTTCATCGTTTTTCTTTCCTGGTTGATATCCAGGATAAAGAGGGTTATTTGCCATATGTATATATTATTCTATAATTGAAAATGATTTACGCATATAATATATTTAGATCATTATAAATTATGAAAAATTTTAAGACTAAAATAATTGTTTCTTTGATGATTTTCTTTATAGCATCGTTGTTTATTTTTCCTAAAGCTGCTTTGGCTGAAGAAGAAGGTGGAGATAGTAGCTGCGATCCTGAGTATTTGATATATAAACAAGCAGACCATTGGTGGGATTTAGATATTAGAAGAATTGTTGGTAATATGATCACTTCAGTATTTGTATCCATGTACGCTAATATTAATGGGGTTACATTGACTGATATGATTGGTTGCGAATCTTACTTAGCAAGAAGTTTTGCGTACCCAAGTGATTTTCTTCCTGAGGGCGTCGAGGCTTGTGGTGCTCGCACTGATGATGAATGCAGAATTATAGTTAATAATGTAAAAGTTGGTGGTGGAACAAATATTGCTAACGAGTCTAATATTTCCAAATCAGTTAGGGGCAGTATTTTAGGTCTTGCATATTCACTTGAAGATTTTAATAGAAAAGAACCATTAGTGCTTAACTTGGCGTATTTCTGGAATAAGTCTATAGCTAAGGTCCCATTTGTAAATAAAGCATGGGCAGCTCCTGTTTCCGTTGAAAGATACAATATGCCTTTGCTATCAGCTGCTTTTGAAATATGGAAATTATGTAGAAATGTGTCTCTAGGAATTATATCTATTGTGCTTCTTTATACTGGGATACTAATAATTATGAGAAAGAAAGTAAACCAACAATTAGTTGTTAGTGTACAGTATGCCATTCCTAAAATAGCCATAGGTTTGTTGCTTATTATTTTTAGCTATCCAATTGGTGCTGCAATTGTTGCAATTGCATGGGGTATTTTTAGAGGTGGCTATTCGATAGTTATGAGTTTTGTTCCTGGTATGCTTGGTTGGGGAGGTGGTGTTCATTCAGCAGGTGAAGTATTTGCTGCTATTCAAGTAGCACAAATGCGTTTTGGTATGGGTTATGGTGTTTTGCTTATGACTATTGTTATATCTATCTTATGTGCTGTTCTGTGGTTTGTGGTTAACATAAAAGCTAGTTTTATATATTTAAAAATGGTCCTTGCAGTTATAACAGCTCCTTTTGAGATGGCAATTGGGACGGTACCAGGGAGTGAAGCTCGAATGACAGACTGGTTTAAACGAATGGCTAAACATGGATTATCAATAGCAGCAATGGGATTTACAATACCTGTAATTGTTCTTCTTGGTTTTACAACATTGAGAGCATATGCTGAAGCTAATGCAGAAACCTCTGGTTGGGGGAACATTATGAGGATTATAGTTCCTCTTGGAGTTGTGGTTTATGGTTTTATTACTGCTTTAAGCATAGATAAAACAGTGGCTGGTTTCTTTGGAGAAGATAAGAAAAAGAAATAACCATCAAATCTGTTTTAGGAATAGTCAATATTTGCAGTAAGTAAATATATCTCTTAGATTTTGCCATCCAAAGTATCTAGTATCTCTGGAGTAGGATGTTCCTATTGAATCTTGCCCAAATGTTAATGCCTTTAAAGTTCTAGCACTGTTTTCCATTGTCCAACCGCTACAACCAGTTCTTGGACCTTCGTTGTAGAGGGCTGCTGCAGTAATATATGTAGAGTCCATAAAGTTACATCTACTTGCTGTTGTTGATCTGTTTTCAGCTATTTCATCTAAAGCAACTGGTGCTACAGCAATATTTTTGATTGAAAAATTGAACCAAAACAATAACCAATCATATGATCCAACTGCTCCAATGGCAGTATCATCACATCTAGGAAAAGTTCCATACCATGGCGCACTAGCCAACAATAATTTCTTTTCTCCAGCTTCACTCCAATAATATTCATATTCATTAAGCTTTCCAATACCGGCCATGTAGGTCAAAATGACTGATGCTGGTACATTAAACCTTGTTCCAGCTGCACTTATAATTCTGTAGAACGTATCAGAAAATTCCATACTGTTAGGAGGTATGTCAAGACCAGAACTTGCTGAAGAACTTGCAATAGTACGAGCAAAAATTAGCTCCTTGCACTTTTTTGACATATTTAACGCACAACTTTGATCTATATTCAAGGCTTCTATGTCTGCGATTTCTGGCTCCGGCATTGCTTGTGTCTCACAATCCCATCCTCCTGCTCCTAATAATTCTGTATTTTTACAATGAATAGAATAAGGGTTATAAGTTACAGTAGAAGATTTTGCAGCAGGTGCTGCAAATAAACTTCTAATGTATCCAGAATTTACATTAGATGCTCCTAGTCCATATGAATCTTTTCCTGTTGATATATTTCTAGATGTATCAGCTGGTTTGATAGAACTGTCTGCTGAATATATTCCATGTGATACTGCTGTAAAGGCTTCATGATATATATCTTCTTGTGGAGATTGAAGGCTCATTCTTAATTCATTGTCTGCTATAGCTATGTCATCAACTGCTACAGCATCATTATTGGCTCTTAAAACTTCCTGTGTTGATTTTAACGTTGATATTTTTTGTAAATCCCCATTACATACAAAAGGTCCTGCTGCAGAGACAGTGCAAGCTGGAGTATTGATTGTTAATGATATTTCACGTGTAGTATGTGGGTATGCGTAAGCAAGTGCATCCGTTGGACATGATGGTATTCCTTCTTCTTCAGCTTTTTCCCTGGCATTTTCTATATCATCCTCATAAGTTTCTTCCATACACTCATGTGTATCCGAGCTCCCTCCTGAAACAATGTTTCCATCCCCGTCTAAACAAGACTTTTGCTTTTGAGCACAAATTAGTCTACCTTCTTCTGGTACCCTTGAACATTGCCAATTTGGTCCATCAGTTATAATTATTTCATACCCATCATAATCTTGGTTTGGCTTTACAAGTCCACCTCCAAGATCCTTTCCTTTTGTACATTTCCACTTTAGTTTTGTTTCTGCTTTCCTGCACCAATCAACACGGCATGTTCTTGAAACCTTATCAACCGATTCCTCCTTTGATGTATCACATGAACCATTAATGCTTACCTTGTTCCATGGATAACATGCATGTTCCCCCCAATCTTCTATGTCTAGCCAGTATAGTTTGTCATCATCAAATGGCTCTTCTTTGTTTGGAAGTGGAAATGCTCCATCAGGGTGGTCTTTATCTTTAATAAAAGTTTCTTCTGACAAGCCAAATGTTGTTTTTATGTCATCTACATATCCAGGCACGCCATATTTTGCCTCAATATTTTTTCTATCAAAGAATGTTTTCATGTCATCGTCGTTTTGAATTCCATATTTTTGTGTTTCGTCAATTAGCTTTTTTATAGCATCAAATGTTGCATCAGTAATATCTTTTTCAAGTTGATCCACACTTCTATCTTTTAGTTGATCGTACACATCTTGTAAATTTTGGAGAACACTAGCACCTATGCTGTAACTTGGTGCTAAGACTCCATTTCCAATCATTGCACTGTAAAGACTGTCTATAAAATCATTTCCGTCATAATCTGTTCTTGTTCTTATAAAGTATGATAAAGACAATAATCTCCTAAATGCAGCAGAGGTAAAGAACCATGCTGTTGTTCCTGTTCTTGTACCATCTTGAACATCTGGTTGGTTGTTCTCAAGACCTAGTTGGTAACTAATAATCTCCTCTTTGTATTCTCTAACAAACTTATCTAAACTTCCCCATTTTTCTAATGTTTGTGTCAGCGGATCCATTTGATATAAATCATTACCTTGTTTTATAAATCCTAGAGAAGTGTAGTATCCTGTAATTGCTTCATTAGTGGGGTTTCCTATTCTTGCAACATCTATGATATTTCTAAGAGTTTGCCATATGTTATAAATGCTTCCAGGATCCACTAAGTCTTGCCATGGGTAATGGTGAAGTTCTCCCCTAAACCATGAGTTGTTAAAGAAGCTAAGATCTTCTGTAGGGTTTGTTATCACCTGTTCAGGTTTTGAATTAACATTTGAATAGAGTGATGTAAGTCTGGCTTTACCTCCTAAAGAAGATATTGTGTAGTTTGTTAGTATGTTTTCCTTATACAAGGGATCTTTGGCTTTTGTTGGAGAACTGAAGAAGTTGGTTTTAGGAAGGATACTAACAGCAGCTGCAACTGAGTTATTAGGCCTTCTTTTATCATTAGGAATGATTGCAGATGTTCCACTTTGAATTTTAGTTCCAGCACCTTCCTCAAAGGCTCTAAAAGGTTCCTTGTCTACACCTCCAGGGCCTGAAGATGCAGTAAAAGAATCATTTGATGAAAAGAACTTATTCCCATATTTTGTTGAAACATTATTTTGTCCAAAATAGTATAGAAACTCTGGGTTCCAGTAGGATTTTCCTAGGATGTAATTTTCTCCTGATCCAATGTCCCATGATGGTTGTATGTCTTTTAGTTTTATTATTGCTCCGTTGTGGTCGCATACTGGAGAATTAAGGTCAACAGACTCAAATGCTTTAACATTATCAACGGGGCTAGATAGCCACATTGCAGGTCCTCCCGTTGTATAACTATTTATTCCATCTGAAGTTATAGTTGTATTGCATTTCTTAAACTCTTCGCAATCAGGGTATGTTGATTCTTTTTCCTCTCCAGCATGTCTTAAGAATACCTCTCCTATGCAGTTTGAAAATTGTGAACTTAAGAATCTTGCTACATCTGTAGGATCTTGAATATATTGAGTCAAATCTTGTCTTGCAGGAAGTTCTTTATAGAAAAGAATGGCGTTTCTTGGGGGAATGTTTGCTAACTTATTTTGTATTAACATTTCTGGATCATAATATAAACGTAATTCATAAAGCATTATTTGAAGATCCCTAATTTCTTCCTCACTACCTTCTTCTATAATTCTCTGGAGTTCTGAAACCGACATGATTGGATCACCCCATGCATAACCTGCGCCGTCTCGAAAGTAAATCTCACCGTTTTTAGTTGTTAAATTCATACTCCTAAGTATGTCGTCCAGACTACTGTTCCTTGCTAATTTTTGCATACACTCCTTTTCTATGTCTGGATCCCCAGCATACTTTACATGGCAATCTAAAGACCAAAATGCTCCTTTGCCAGGGTTAGCTGAGTGACCAAGGGTTGCAGATGCCATTTGTATATAATCACCTGTAGATATTTGAGAAAATCTTGGGTCTGCACCTTCTATTTTTAAATTGATTTCTACATCAACTTCTGGAGGTTCGTTGTAGGCTGCTTGTATTGTCTTATTGGTTTCTCCAGCTGGTGCTGGTGTTTCTCCTTCTAGTCCCATTTGTGCTGCTAATGTTTCATCGTTATTAAAGAATTTATAAACTGATGGAGGCTCCATATAGTAGAAGTCTTTTTCTGTACATTTAACTTCTTGTATTAAGTCTGGTAAATTTTGATATGAAGGAATAGCTTGAAGTCCTGCAAATCTTTTTCCACAAGCAAAAACTAAGTATCTTCTTTTAGAAGGAACAACAGCGTCTTCTATTACTCGGCTTTTACTTCTCAGTAAAGTTGTGCCATCAACCTTTCTTGCTATTAGATAAAATCTTCCATCTTTATTAGTTGATGTTGAAGCAAATGGATGAACAAGATTCCCGTTATTTTTGCATGTTGGAGAAGCATTATTACACTCATATAAATATACTGATACATTCTCTACTGGGGCTAGTGCTGTTGTTATTTCTTCCCCACCTTCAATTTCTGTGGTTGCAACAGCTGATTTTACAAACCCGCAAATTGATATGTAATCTTGACTTGGTGGGTTGGGACATCTTGTTCCAGTAGAATCTGCTAAAGTTTCACGTGGAAAACTTAAAGCAGTAAGAATCACACTAATAGTAAATAATGATTTGAAATGCTTCTTCATATTTCGTTATCTATTATAGCAAAGACTTGGTAAAATAAACCAAGAAATGACAATGAAAGGTAAGCTTTTGGCAAAAAATAGAAAAGCAATGTTTAATCATACTCTTCTTGAGAAGTATACTGCAGGAATTGTATTAAAAGGCTATGAAGTGAAAGCAATAAGAGAAGGGAAAGTAGATTTTGAAGGATCGTATATAAAAGTAATAAATAATGAAGTTGTAGTAATAAATCTTAATATTGGAAGGTACTCAAAGCAGTCAAAAGATGTAGATGAGTTTGATTCTAAAAGATCTAGAAAGTTATTATTAAACAAGAAGGAAATTTTAGATTTGTCAAAAAAGATAATGGAAAAGGGTAAAACAGCAGTTCCATTAGCTTTAATGATTGTGAATAATAATATTAAACTTGAGTTTGCAGTTGTTAAGGGAAAGAAAGAGTTTGAAAAGAAACAATCAGCTAAAGAAAAACAAATTAGAAAGGATATGAGTGTGGAGTATAAAGAATTTAGAAGAGAAAATTCTTTGTAGCTCAACATTTTATTATACATAGTCATCCATTGGTTGATTTAACGGTTTAAACGGTATAGAATGCATCCTACGTTCGATCTTGGAATGTACTTTGATAAGGGGATGTAAAGGATTTGACTAATGTAGTTTTGCATAATTGCAAGTAGGCCCGCTGGTACCTTTAAATCAGCAAAGATATAAATGCCGAAAAAGCATTTGTGCCAGCAATGGCATATGTTAACGCTTAATTTTAAGCAATAACAGACAACAAGAGTTCTTCCTGGAGAATTCTTGGCTTAGTCTAATAAAACCAGGATGAGGTTTTTAAGTCTGGTGAGCTTAAATTACCAAGGGAATAATCTCAAAGAAAGTACCTGCAGAAAGTTTAAAGGTTGATGAACACCTGCTTTCTTAAGTTAAGTTTCATCTAGACTTGTAGATTTTATGTGTAAAATGCACTAGGACGGGAGTTCGATTCTTCCCATCCCTGCCAGATATATGTTAGGTTTTTAATAAACAGCTAGGAAGAGAGAGGAGGAAATGTGTCTATTTATCCTAGGAAGAAGAAAAGACTTTCAAAGAAGCAATCTCAGAAGATACATGCAAAGAAAAGAGCAGTAGAAAGGTATGGTGTTAGTTTCAACAGCAAGGATATCCTACAGTTAGTTAAGGCTATTCAGAACGAAAAAGCAGAATTTGTAGAGAAGATATCTAACCGTCAAACTAAGTTTAAGGTTTTTGTTCCTGAAGAGCTAAAAAACAAATGCCCTAAGCATTCAGAAGTACTTGTTATTTATGATAAAAAAAGGAAGGAGATTGTTACCTTTCTTCCGCCGTCAGGCTTAAATAATTAACCCCTGTTAGGTTTATTCTATAGATACTACCTTCAGGGGTTAATTTTCATTCTCTTCTAACTCTTCCTCGTTTGAATCAGCGTTGTTTCTTCTCTTGAAAAAAGTGTTTAGATCCTTTGCAAGATTTGAGTGTTCTTCTCCTCCAGCAATTACTTCATTAAGAAACTTTCCACTGCTTTCTGAAACATCTGCAATGGTTCCAAAGATTGCTTTGGTGGTCTTATCGTCTGAGCTTTTAGCAATGTTTTTAGCAATTATTGCTGTGGTTTTAGTTGCTACCTTTATTGCTACTCTTAAAAGTATTTTAATGAGTTCTTTTGTCCTATCTTTTTCTTCTTGTGGAAGTTGTTCTAGTAACTTTAGTGCGTTTGTTCCTTCTCCTACGTTTATACTTTTTATCTTATCTAGTATTTCTGATTCTAGTTGTTTTAGTCTTATTAGTTCTTCTGGAGTAAATTCTTTTGTGAGATTCTCATACCCATTTTCTTCCAAGAATTCTTTAGTTTCTTTGTTCAAGTCTTCTTCTACCCAGTCTATGTTTTCAGGTTCTTCACTTTTTTCATCTTTGTTATTACGATCTTCTTGAGTGTTTTGATTAGTATCTTTATCTTCAATTTTCTCTTTTGTGTCTGACCCTTCTTTTTCTATTTCTTTGTTTATTTCATTTATGTCCTCATCTAATTTATCCATGGTTTCTAGTGGTATACCAAGCTCATCTGCGCCAATTTTTAGATCTTCTTGGTATTCACTCCCAGCTTCTTTTGCTCCCATCACATCTTTGTCTATTTGTTCTTCTAACTCACCAATTATATCTGCTTCTTCTACACCTTCTAAATCTTCCTCAGGTGTCTTTAATTGCTCATCTCTTGAAAATGAATCTAAACCTTCATCACTTGGGACATCTGGTATCTTCGGGTCTGTGTTTGGTATTTCTATATCTGATATATCTGGAATGTCAGTCATATTGTAATTTTAGCTGAGTCCTCTTAATTTTTTAAGTTTTTCTTCATCTACTAACTTTCTAAATTCTATTAGTTTCTCAAATTTCTTAGATCTTAAGTTGGAAACTTTCTTTTTAAATGAGATGTAGTTATTCTTTATTTCTCTGCTTCTTTTAGCTTTACCAGCTTGATCCATACTATCATTGTATTGCAGGGGCATTAGGATTACAACCTTCATAGTATATGAACATCCATGCAAACTTTTCCAGGTCTTCTATTTTTTTCAGCGTGCACTTTTCTTCCAGGTACCTTAATAAGTCTGTTCTCATATAACTTGATGTTTTTGACTTGTTTGTGGCGTAAAGAACCCTTCTGTACCCTGACTTAAATTGGTTTTCTAGCAAGGACATAATGTTTTCTTTTCCTATATCTTTCCAATAGCTTTTATTTCTATTTCTTTCTAAAGTTAAAACATCATAATCAATATAGTAATCATCATCTAAGTGTATTGCATGAATCCTATTGGATAACTCTGGATATGTTGATAGGTATATGGAAGACATTGGGTATCCATCTGTTAGCCAAAGCATACCGTCGTTGTTAATAGATGCGTATCTTTTTAAATATTCCTTTAGGGCGGTATTATTATTGTTTAAATCAGTGAAGTAAATCGTAGCAAGAACTATCGTTAGTATTAAATAAGAGAATGTTATAAACGACACAATATTAAGATTGATCTTATATAGGTATTTTGAAATTAAAAGATTGAATAACAAAAGCATAAAAATGGAATATCTAATGTTTACATAACTCTGTGTGATATAGCCTAAAATTAGCGTTGCTATTGTTATAACGAGGATATCTTTTTCTGTTCCTTTAATTTTTCCTTCTTTTATGTCCTTTAGCTCCTTGATCATTAGTGTCAGTAGTACTGCAAAGGAAACCTCAGAATATCTACGAGCTCCTTTAAACGGAAGGTATACTTGTGTAATTATTCTTGAGAAATTATTGTCAAAGTTTTTCACCCAAACCATTCTGTCCAAATTATTAACCACCTGTGATATGCCAAAAGCTCCCATGTAAGTAACAAAAAATAACCCAATTACTAATAAACAAATATATATTTGTCTTAGGGTGTTAGATTCTGCATTTCTCTTTGCTTTTGTTTGGAGTGTTAATTCGTAAATCCATATCACCAAGCTATTTATAAAAGGTCTTAGACCAAGTAACATCATTACTACAGTGGCTAATGTCATAAAGCTTAAAGCCGTTGTATTTTTAGTATCCTTGAAAATAAGGTAAAGAGTTAAAAATAAGAAGAGAAGAGGTGTTGTTAAAACGTCTTGTTTTACTCGTGTGGTGCATGTAAAGAATGCATAACTTGCAATAAATAAACAAATGCCTGGGTAAAGCTTGTTCCTTTCCCACACTTTGTACTTGTTACCTATTAACAAACTGAGTGCCATTAAACTATTTCCAAGTGCCAATAGAATTGTCCTAGTTAAAAAGTTACCCCTCCAGCTAATAAGTTTTAGTATTAAGTAAAATCCTATTGGGTGTGGCTCAGAACTTATTGATTTTACAAACACATCCCAAGGTTGCTTACTTATATTAAAAACTACAATTTCATCGTAATCTAAAGTAGGAAAGGCTTTAAACATGCATACTTCAGCAATTGTTAAGATTGTTATTATCAAGATAGGAATGAATATTAAATGCTTTTTTCTTAAAGTAGTTGGTGCTTTGTCCATGTGTACAATGTATTCTCATATTTATACCTCATGAAATCAAGGTCTTCTACGCAATTTCCACTAAAAATAGATGTTTATGGGTTTACTTTTCTAGCGTCGCGCGTACTATTACTATAAACCCCTCAGGGACGCTTACTATGGGTACAGGACAGAGATTATGCCGGTAGAACAGGGAAATACTTTATGTGGATAACTTATGGAAAAGATAATTAATACTTTGTTTCCACCGAAATGTGTTTTTTGTGGATCCATTGGAGATATTTTCTGTGAAAATTGTATTTCCAATTGCTTATTGCTTCTAGAACAACGTTGTATTATTTGTGATAAGCCTAGTGTTGACGGTATTACCCACGAGCATTGTTATAAACCAGGAATGCCTACTCAAGTATTAAGCGTCTTTGTTTATGGAGATAATGTTAGAAATTGTATAAAGAAGTCTAAGTATTCCTCTAGATTGTTTATGTGCTTAAAGAGGTTATCCTTTGAAGGCGTTAACCTTGCTTATGAATGGGGGTATAACTTTAAAGATTTTGTAGTTGTTTCTATACCTGTAAGTAAAGAAAAACAGAAGCTAAGGGGTTTCAATCAAGTGGATGTGATATCGAAATCCTTTTCAAAAAGGTTTAATTTGAAGATAAATAATTCTCTTTTGATAAGAGTTAGAGATACAAAATCACAACACAGTTCTAGTAGAAAACAAAGATTTAAGAATGTAGCTGATTCTTTTCTTTCCCCATCTAATGTTAAGGGCAAGAAGGTCATTCTTATTGATGATATAACAACAACAGGAGCTACTTTTCTTGAAGCTTCTAAAGTTTTGTACCAAGCAGGTGCTATAGAAGTTAAATGCTTTTCTTTAAGTAAAAAGCTTTAACTTTGGTATAATGTGAACATTGTTTACTTGGAGGGTTGGCAGAGTGGTAATGCAGCGGCTTGCTAAGCCGTGACTGGGTTAAACCGGTCCACAGGTTCAAATCCTGTACCCTCCGCCATACTGTTTATTAGTATTCTAGTGCATTTCCTTTCAGATTTGGTGTTGTATAATTTAAGTATGAAACTTCCAAAAGTAACTGAACTGCTAGATATAAGAGGGAAAGAAAGTTCTCTTGAGCCAGCAAAAGTTCCTGACTTTGACTATCAAAAGATACCTAAAGAAGTATATTTTTCTTGGGAAGCTACAGCAAACCACGAAGTTAAAGGAATGAGTAAAAGATTCATCAGAGCTTTTACCATTATTGGTATCTTTGTTGGCCTTTTGCTTCTTATCATGCAAGAGTTCTTTGTGATACTAATTGTTGGGAGTTTAATATTTTTTACTCAAGCTTTAATGAAGCTTACGCCAGAACCAACTAAGTATGAACTTAGTAGTCATGGGCTAAAAGTTGGAGATGATCTTTATTATTGGGATCACTTGAGAAGATTTTTCTTTGTCTTAAGGGAAGGAACAGAAGTAATTGGGGTAGATACTACTTTGGGTTTTCCAGGGAGATTATTTATCCCATTTAATCAAGTTGATAAGGAAAAGCTTAAGGAGATTTTGATTAAGTATCTTCATTTTCTGGAGAATGAACCAAGGACTTTTTTTGATAATGCCTATGATAGAGTAGTTAAGAAATTTAGTGTTGAAGACAAAGAATAGCTTTATCCTTTAAGCTATAATAATCCCAGGTGATTAATTTTAATGTTGTATTCTGCACCCGTAGTTTAGTGGATAGAACGTAGCGTTGCGGACGCTAAAGTCGTAGGTTCAAGTCCTACCGGGTGCACCATTGAAGTTAGGGCCGTTAGCTTAGTTGGTAGAGCGCTGCATTCGCATTGCAGAGATCAGCAGTTCGATTCTGCTACGGTCCACCAGATTACTATAGCCTTAGTAGAGCTTATACCGTTGACATTTTATACTCCATGTTATAACATGTTATTACTATGACTTATAAACAAAAATTAACTAAAATAGGGAACTCAGTAGGTGTGATTATTCCAGCAGAAGTATTAAAGGAATTAGGTTTAAACCACAAAAGTGACGTTTATCTTGAACAAGTGCAAAATGGTGTTGTAATTAAAAAAACTGAAATAGAGTATGTCTCTCCCGAAGTCTTGCATGTGGCAGAAAGGGTGGCAGATAGGTACGAAGATGCATTTAAGGAATTAGCTTCTAAATGAGACACCTTACTCTAGGTGAAATACTAGCTTTTCATGACTATCAGATAGAAAGATTTGGGGGAAAACATGGAATTATTAACCCTCAGCTGGTCGAATCTTCTGTATTTAGACCACGAACCGTGTTGTATGATGCTGATCTATACCCATCTGTATTTGATAAGGCAGCAGTGTTGGCAATGTCGATAATTCAATTTCACCCGTTTGTTGACGGAAATAAAAGAACTGGAATATATTCTGCAATAATCTTTCTAGAGTTAAATGGTTTTGAGGTTTATACAAGTAAAAGTAGGTTAGTTAATCTTGCAAATAAAATTCTAAATAAGAAGATCAATTTAGAAGGTGTATCTAAGGTCTTAAAATCTTTTAGCGTATCATTAAGTGACAAAGTTATTTAATGGTTATATTTGCTTTCAATGACATAGATATATTCATCATCTAGTTTTAGCTTCTTTAGTTCTTTTATACTTGGTCTCCATCTATATTTTTCTATATCGATATCTAGATTCTTAGCTACTATAATCCCATCTTCTTCCAACATTCGCTTTTGAATACTTGGAGTATGTTCTATACATTTAGTACTTATTTTCCCTTGGTTGTTTATTACTCTCCACCATGGAGTTCCGTTTTCCCCTCCTGCAATATGTAATATCCAACCTACTTGTTGAGCACCCCTTGGATAACCTGCAATTAAAGCTACCTGACCATAACTTGCTACTTTTCCTTCAGGGATTGATCTAACTATTTGAATTATTCTATCTTTAAACTTTGACATGCAGGGTTATTATATGAATGTTAAAATAGCAATGCAAAACCTTTGGAGGGGTATCGAAGTGGTCATAACGAGCTGGTCTCGAAAACCAAGCGTT
>JAAZNV010000008.1 GCA_012798115.1 candidate division WWE3 bacterium | reverse complement strand
TATTATAAATGAATCATATGATGATTTAGCTAAAAAATATAATTTAAAAGATCACCACTTAACAATAGAGTTTGAGTCATTCGTAAAAGCCGCATTATTTACAGGTAAAAAGAAAAGATATGCATTATTATTAGAAGATGATACTTTAAAGATCCGAGGATTTGAAAGGAGAAGATCTAATTCACCAAGGCTTACACGAGACTTTCAAGAGGAAATCTTTAAACAAATATTAAATGGCAAAGGTCAGACTGCGATCAAAACATATATTAAAGATGAGAAGAAAAGAATTAGAGATGGTGGAGTCACTTTTCTTGATAAGATAGGTTTACCAATTACATTATCAAAATCTATTGGGCTTTATAAATCCTTCCCACAACATGTTAGAGCTGCTGATTATTCAAATAAATATCTGGGCACCCATCATGAAGCTGGCAGTAAACTTCTCCTGGTATTTGTTAAAAAGACACCATTTAAATATCCAAAAACAGATGTAGTAGCATTAGAATTTGGAATGGAGCTACCAGAAGGTTTTATAATAGATATTGAAGAACATATCAAGAGGTGTATTGACAACCCAGTAACACCATTGTTTGAGGCGTGTGGATGGAGTCTGGTAGCGGAAACGAAATCACTATTCGAGTTTTAAGAGAAGATCTACGTAGGCGTCTTCGACAATTCTTGAATAGTAGAGCATCGGATGTACTTGTGATACAATACCCACCGGGCAGTGGTAAGACATATGGTGTTGTAGAGGAACTTATACAGCAAGAAATAGTATTCGGTTTCTTTGGAGCCGTTCATAAAACATTAGAAGAAAACATATCAAAGGTTTATAGTATGAATCATTTGTACGGCAAAAGCCAGTTGTGTCAGAATCCTTTAAAAGAGAAGCTATCTGACATGGGACTGTTAAGTTGTCCATACTCTTGCCATTTATGTCGTAGTGATCAAAAACGAGGATGCGAGTGGAGGAATCACGTCCATGAGTTTTATCAACAACCAGGAACATTTGTTGCCGTCCATCAGCATTTTAATCTTTTACAAGATTTTATGGAAAAAAATTCTTTTGATTTAGCCGTTATTGATGAAAACTTTTTAGACGCTATGGTAGTGGAGATGAAACTTGAACAAGAAGATTTACAATATACCGAGTTATTGGTGCAAGAACATATGCCTCCATCTAAAGAGAAAGATTATGTAATAGATGTTATTCATAAAATGATTATGAGATTTTTTGGACAAAAGTTAATAATACCTAAACCCAAGGATTTGGAATTGAAAGTCTTCGCTAAGGATTATCAAAATAAATTAGTTAGTTTATTAGATCGTAAGCAATGGATACACAGAGATATTGTAAGTAAATTATTAGAATTTATTGTATTAAGTCAGCGCAATAAAGCGAGGGTGCATTTTGTGAGAAAAACGAAAGGAAGGTCATATATTGAAATGAAGTTGTATGATTTTTCGAAGTTAGATATCAACATGCCACTTATCATATTAGATGCAACAACACCAGTAGATATCTACAAAAAAATTTTAAAGGACAGGGTTGTCGAGAGCATAAAACCGGAAGTCGAAGTTGAATCTCATGTATATCAACTTAATACATTTAGACTTTCAATGCAAGAACTTTCAGATAAACGATTGCGTCGTAGAACTTTTGACTTAATAAATAGCATATGCCAAAAACATAGTGATGAACAAGTATTTATTGCTATAAGAAAAAAATACGAAAATTTACTAAGAAAATATTTAAAAGAAGTACCTAACGCTAATATAGCTCACTATGGGGGGTTGAGAGGCGCTAACGCATTTAAAGAGGCAAACGTAGCAGTTTTAGTCGGGGCGCCTATTCCTAATCCAGATATAGTCGATCAAAAAGCACAACTACTTGGAGTCCCAAAAGCAGAAATT